>VSPG01000045.1 GCA_009775265.1 Muribaculaceae bacterium | reverse complement strand
GTAATTTTAAATTTTTGTTAAGGTTGTCAACAATGGAATTGGCAACCCCCTGTCATTAACAAGCATTATTAAACAACATCTTAATCCCACGTATAACGCTTCTGCTTGCTATAGCGCGCACGCACACTCAACAGAGCGCGCCGGAAAGGATAACCCAGCGCAAGCGGGAACACCGACGCGCCCAGCACGCGTACACCGGTAGCCTCCTGCACACGGCGCCACCCCAAGGTGATTCCAGCTGCAAGCACCACCTCCATGACGGCCGACGCGGAAAGCACAAACGAGTTTCCGCTTTCCAACACTACAGCTGCCACGGCCGAACATAGCGAAAGCGGCACGCACACCGACGACAGCGACGCCCACAGGCGCGGACGCCGGCGTATATGGCCTTCTGTAAAAATATGCCTCATGGCCGTACGGCGCATCTCTGCGGAATAGTCATGTGCAAGCACTCCCAATATGCTTTCTCCGCCGAGTTCCACTGCCGTGTTCTCCCCATTGGCGATTTCACTGATAAATATATCATCATCGCCGAAATGCAGATTCAGCGAACGCGAGAATCCTTTGTTGCGGAAAAACGCCTCCCGACGGTATGCCACATTCAGTTCCGTCGCCCTGAAAGGATGCCCTGCCACAGCAGCCCCCAGCCATCTCGCGGCGCGCACTGCGCCGTCGAAGGCGCGGCAACGAGCGCCGCGTCCGAAATCCGAGTCGGCCGATGGCGCAGCATAACCTATGACCACCTCCACGGGCGAAGCCTGGGAAAAATGCCGGGCCATTCCGCGAAGCCAGCGCGGCGAAAGTATTTCTGCACCGATAGCCGTGTGCACCACCACTGAATGGCGCGCAGCCTTTACCCCAAGGGTAAGGGCAAGTTTCTTACGGCTGAGATTCCGTGCGCCGTCAGGCGTATTAGTGAGATAAAGACCGGGATACTCGTTTTTGAGCATGTCCACCACGTCCCTCACGTCCGAACTCTCCCCTTCGTTCACGACTATCACTTCCATATCGGCAGGATAATCCTGTGTCAGGATGTCCCTCAGCAGCTTGTCGAGCGCCTCCGCCTCATCCTGCGAATACACCACGACGCTGACCGGTTCATAAACCATGTCGCTGTCGTCCGACTCCGCGATGTCGCAAAAATGCCGGGCACGTGCAATCCTGCGGCTCTGCACAGCCGTATATACCACCGCAACGGCCACTGCAGCAGCCGTTAACACGAGCAAAGCCGAAACCGCCGGGGAAATATCAAAACTGAAATACATAATGCCGGTTTTCTTTTACGACACAAAAGTACGCAAAAATCACAAAATAAGCCCTACCTTTGCACCAGAATTACAAATAATAGAGCCTGCATAATATTTAAAGGTTCGCCACGTTATTAAATGAGTGATTTGTTAAATTTGCATGCAACATATAATGAACCGTCCCTATCTGCTTCTCGCGCTGTTTTGCGTGATTTCGCTGGCCTCTTGCTCCTCTCAGAAGACAGTACTGCCCTATTTCGCCGACATACCTCCCGTGGCTGACGGCACAATGGAGGCAGGCGACTACCTCAGTCGCATAAAGCCCGACGACGAACTGCTGATAACAGTCAACGCCCTCGACCCGTCGGCGGCCGCCGCATTCAACCTGCCCGCATTCAACCCCGGTTCCGACACGAACGTGCTCACCCAAAGCGCCCACGCCACGCCACTGACTGTCATGGCCACATCCATGCAGCTCCAGACATTCATCGTCAACAGCGAAGGCTACATCAACTATCCCGTGCTCGGCAGCATACATGTGGCAGGCATGACCGTGGAGCAGCTGCAGAAAATGCTCACGGAGAAAATAAGCGCCACCGTGGAAGACCCCATCGTCAACGTGCGCATAGCCAACTTTGAAGTAGTGGTGGGCGGAGAAGTTCGCCAGCCCAAGAAAATACGTGTCAACCGCAGCCGATACAGCGTGCTCGACGCCCTCGGCGACGCCGGCGACCTCACCGAATACGGCGAACGCTCAAACATCCTGCTCGTGCGCGAAGAAAACGGCCAAAGGGCATACCACAGGCTCAACCTCAACTCGTCCGACTTGCTCACCTCGCCCTATTTCTATCTGCAACAGAACGACTACATCTACGTGGAGCCGAACGCCGTGCGTCAGGCCAACTCCAAATACAACCAGCACAACTCATTCAAACTGTCGGTCATCTCCACCATCGTGAGCGCATCCTCAGTCCTGGCCTCCCTCATCATCGCATTGGTAATTAAATAACACGCACGCCATGGCAAAGAAAAAATCAGAATTCATCGACATAAAAAGCATCATCGACGACTACCTGCGCCACTGGCCGTGGTTTTTGGCTTCATTCATATTTTTCATGGGCGTCGGCGTATTGTATGCCAAAGTGAAAAAACCTGTCTACGCCGTACGCGCCAATGTCCTCATAGCCCAGGAAGAAAGCAACCCGCTCAACGCAATGGGAGGCGACATGGGCATGCTCGGCAGCATTTTCGGAGCCAAAGGCTCGGTCGACGACGAATTCTACGTGCTTTCGTCACACTCCATCTACCGCAAAGCCGTAAAGGCACTCGACCTCAACCGTCGCCACTATGTGAGAAAAGGATTCCTCAACACGGTGCACGAATTCAAAGACTATCCCGTAGAGGTCGACGCGCCAGCCGCCATGTTCGACACACTCACGACATCGGTGATATTCAAGATAAAAGCTGACAGCAAGCGTCAGGCCAAAGTGACAATCATCGCCGACGATGAAAAAATAGTAAACAAGCAGGAAGTAAAACTGCCACACGTGTTCGACACGCCGTACGGTAGTTTCACCGTGCGCCCCACCGAAAGCTATCCCGCCGACGAAGACGTCAAGACAAACATCGTGCTCATGGGCTACCATAAGGCCGCCGAAGACATGGCCAAAGACATCGGCATGAGCATCGCGTCCAAGCGCGCCAACGTCATAAGCATGGGCATAAACACGCCATACCCCGGAAACGGCGAGGACATTCTCAACGAGGTCGTGAGCCAGTATAACGCACGCGGCATTGAAGAAAAAAACCTTCAGGCCGTAAAGACGCGCGACTTCCTTAACGACCGCCTGAAGCTGCTCGCCGTGGACCTCAACTCCACCGAGCGCGACATCCAGGAATACAAGCAGCAGCAGGGCATCATAGGCGTCGACGTCGAAGCCAAATATCAGACCGAGAAACGAGCCACGCTCGAAAAAGCGCTCATCGAGGCCGAAGTAGAGGCCGAAGTCCTTAAAATGACCGCCGACTTCATCAAAAACCCCGAAAACGCCTACGACCTCATCCCGGCTCCGTCCATCAAAAACGAAGGGCTGCAGAATTCCATACATAGCTTCAACGAACTCGTGCTGCGCCGCATGCAGCTTGCAGCCAACGCCAAGCCCGGCAACATCGCGCTCCGCCAGCTATCCGACCAGATCGACGCCTTGCGAGGCAACGTGTACAACTCCGTTCTGCGCGCCTACGAGACATCCACCGGAGCCGCACGCGACATGCACGCCAAACTCAACAGCACCATGGGGCGTCTCGGCACAGTGCCTGCCCAGGAACGCGCATTCATCGACAAAGAGCGCCAGCGCCAGATAAAACAGGAAATATACCTGTTCCTGCTGCAGCGTCAGGAAGAAACCGCGATAATGCTCGCCAACTCCACCCCCAAAGGCCTCATAGTAGACGAAGCATACACTCTCAACGAGCCTCTCGGCCTCGGCAAGAAAGGCATTCTCGCAATATGCCTTCTGCTGTCGCTCTGCGCTCCTCCAGTAGCCCTATATCTGCGCCGCATCCTGCGCAGCCGCATCGAGACACGCCAGGAAGTGGAACGCATCACCGACGTGCCCGTGATAGGCGAAATCAGCACATCCCGTTCCGGCAAGCACCTCGTAGTGGACTCAGCCGAGACAAGCAGCACAGCCGAGCTGTTCCGCCTCATGCGCAGCAACCTGCTGTTCGTGCTCACCCCCCCCAACGAAAAAGTGGTGCTCGTCACCTCTGCATCGCCCGGCGACGGCAAGAGCTTCATAGCCATCAACCTTGCCGCATCGCTCGCCCTGCTCGGCAAGCGCGTGCTGCTCGTGGGCATGGACATCCGTAAGCCGCGCCTTGCCGAATACCTCGGCATATCCCCCCGCCTCGGCCTCACTCAGTTCGCGGCAAGCGCCGACATGAAAGTAAGCGACATAATCGTGCACGAGCCCAACATGCCCGGCCTTGACGTAATTGCGGCCGGACCGGTTCCGCCCAACCCCGGCGAACTGCTCACATCGCACCGTATCGACCACCTGTTCACGGAACTACGGAAAGATTACGACTACATCATCGTCGACTCCGCGCCCGTAGGACGCGTAAGCGACACCTACGCCCTCGACCGCATTTCCGACGCAGCCATATTCGTGTGCCGCGTAGGCAATACTTCGCTATCCGACATGCACATCGCCGACGAAATCCGCGAGCAGCACCGCCTGAAAAAACTGTCGATAGCCGTGAACGGAACTCCCGCCCGCCGCACCTACGGCTACGGCGAGAAATAAAAGTTTGCCACCGTAACGTATGACGGAAACCGCCATAGCACACACCGGCCACGACCGGGCCGACGAAAGCCGAAAGACATTGCTGACTGCCCTGCCGGGCAGTTGGCCGTGGGCTGTCGGCTTTCTGCTGTCCATGTCGGCGCTCGGCCTGAAATTCTATCCGGCACTTCTGCCGATAATCTTCATCATGGCCCGCAGCTTCGTCAACAACCGCTACGATTTCCTGATTCAGCTCACCCTGTTTTTGGGTGGTTACGCACTGATAACACCCGAGATCACACTCATTCATACCGGATGGTTGGCTTTTGCTTTAGGCATATTCTTCATGCTCATCCTCCGCAAGGACAAGCGCCTGCGTCTTATCATAGCGGCATGGGGCATGTATTTTCTGCTTTTGGCCTTCCTGGCTTTGACAAGTGAAGAATCGATGCGCATACAGATGCGTGCTTTGGTGGCGTATTCCACATTCATTTATTTCCTTGTGCCCATAGCGCTTTTCGCAGGGCAAAAATTCAGCTACGACAGCTTTGTCCGGGCCATATTCCCGTATGCCTTGACTTTGTGTGCGTTCTACATAATCGACTCATATGTGTTGTGCGGATGGGTGCTCGTTCCGCGTTCGCACCTGTGGGACGGCATGACATCCACCTTCGACAGCCTGTGCTGGATGCCATTCTCAGGATCGTTCGTACGCAAATATCCTCCGGGGCTTTACTTTCTCACATTCCTCATCCTTCCGCTCGCCCGCCAATACAGGATTACGCTATGGCAATGGGCTATAATTCTCCTCGCACTTGCCGCCACACAGACCTTTACTTTCGTGTCGGGACTTGTCGTAGTCTTCCTTCTTTTCCAGGGCGGCATAAAGCGCATGATGATGTATGCCCTCATAAGCATCGCAGCCGGAACAGCCCTATATTTCATTGACGGCAGCATGGCATATGTCGACGACGACTATCGTACCGTAACCCCTATAAGACTCTATTCGTCGGTCAACCAGATTTTAGAAGTAACCGAAGCGGTAGACGATGAAGACCTGGCCGAATTCGGTTCGGGACGAATAGCACAGGCCATACCCAAGCTTGAATTGCTCTACAACCTCGGCTATGAATGGCGAGGGTTCGGATTCCTCGACAAAAGCGTAACCGACAACCCTAAATTCATCGTCGAAAACGAATATTATCTTGACCAGAGCGAATCTATCGAAGTTGCCACCAACATCGAGATTACAGCGCTTCAGATAATTGTCACCATAGGCTACATAGGCCTTATCGCCCACATCCTTTTCTACTTCTACACATGGTGGGTGGTGAGGCGGCTGCGCCATGCCGACTATTACCTGTCCGTCATCATATCATTCGTATGGTTCGGACTCGGCGGATTCGAAGGCCTGATTTCATTCATGGGCGTCATCACTCCCGCCGTGGCACTTGCTGTCCCGCTGCTTTGCGATAAGACCGAACAACTCATAGCCCTCGAGAAAAAACAGAAAGACACACATGTATAGCTCTGACCGCCGCATAGCACGCAACACGCTCTATCTGTACGGGCGCATGCTGCTTACGGTGTGGATTTCGCTCTACACCTCGCGCCTCGTGCTCGAGCGGCTTGGTGTGGACGACTACGGCGTGTATAGCGTAGTCGGAGGCATAGTCACCATTCTCAGTTTCCTCAACGGCACGATGAGCAGCGCCACTTCGCGCTTCATAAGCTACGAACTCGGAGGCGGCGACACCGGGCGGCTGCACCGCACATTCGCATCGTCCATGAAAGTGCACATTGCATTGGCCGCCATCGTATTGCTGCTTGCCGAAACCGCGGGCCTGTGGTATGTCAACAGCCGCCTCGTAATCGACCCGTCACGCATCTCCGCAGCCAATGCCACATACCAGTTGTCTATTGTTGCCGCCATGGCCGCAATTATACAGGTTCCCTACTCTGCCGCCATCATGTCGCACGAGCGCATGGACGCCTATGCCGCTATAGCCGTAGTCAATGTGCTGCTCAAATTAGGAGCCGCGCTCGGCATAGCCCTTTTCGCCACATCCGACAGCCTTACAGGTTATGCAGCGCTTATGACCATTGCCGCAATAGCCGTCGCCGCAATGTATGCGGCATACGCCCGGCGTCATTTCCCGGAGTGCCGCACAGTGCGGACTTCCGACCGCGGCATATTGCGCGATATGCTGGCATTCTGCGGATGGGACGTGTACGGCAACCTCTGCTACACATCCCGCGTCCAAGGCACTATAGTCGTGCTGAACCGGTTCGGTGGCACGGCGCTCAATGCCGCAGGAGGCCTTACGCTCACAGTCGGCGCCACCGTCACCGCTTTCGCATCCACGGTAGTTTCGGCATTCCGTCCGCAAATCATCAAGGAATACGCTGCCGGTGCCTATGGCCGCACACTATCTCTGCTCAACAACGCCGCACGCTATTCCATCCTGCTCATGGGACTTCTCATCGTGCCCGCCATTGTGGAAATGGACACCTTGCTCGGCATATGGCTCGTGAACGTCCCGCCCTATACGGCCGCGTTCTGCCGCCTATGCCTCATGGCCGCATGTGGCGAACTGCTCAACACAGTATTGGCCATAGGCATACACGCCACAGGGCGAGTGTTCCGCATAAGCTTTATTTCCGGCACCCTCTACCTGCTCGAACTGCCGGCCATGTGGCTGCTCTTGCGCCACACGGGGCGTCCGGCGGCCGTCTACGCGCTGCACCTTGCAGCCGTGTTCGCCATACTCATTGTCAACACGTTCATACTGCGGCATCAGATGCGACAATTCTCGCCTGCGCGCTTTTTATGGCGCGGAGTACTTCAGCCGGGAATCATGATATGCGTGTCGTATGCCGCAGCACATGCTGTCGCGTGTGCGGTGCCGGGGACATGGCTGCGCCTTGCCACCAGCCTCGCCGCATCTTCCGCCACGCTTTGCGCCCTTACATGGCTGTTCATTCTACCTGCCGATGCAAAAACCTCAATAACCGACAGACTGCGCACATGGGTAAAATAAGCATACTATTCTGCATCAACCACATGAACACAGGCGGCGTGGAAAAATCGCTGCTCGCATTGCTGCGCACGCTGCCGCGCGACCGCTTCGAGCCACATGTAGCGCTCATGCGGCACAGCGGAGAGCTGCTTGGCGACATCCCGGCCGATGTGCCGGTGCACACTCTCCACAGCATCGAGCGGAACTGGCCGAGGCTGTCGGCCCCTCTGCGCTGCGCGCGCGACATATCCGGCCCGCTCAGCTATCTCCTTGCCAAAGTACGCGGCACTCTCACCCACTATTATGGGCACGTGCTCGGAGCCGCACGCGACATCGACCGCTGTTTCGACATCGCCGTATCATACCAAGGGCCGAGCGAACTGCTCGACTGGTACGTGGCCACACGCATCGACGCACGTGTGAAATGCTCATGGATACATTTCGAGGTGAGCAAATGCTTTATCAACAAGTGCACCACGCGACTCGTATATCCGTCCTTCGACAGAATATTCATAGTCAGTGAGAGCGCCAAGAAGATATTCGACGACATGTTCCCCGGCCTCGCCGAAAAAACGCACGTGTTCCACAACATAGTCAACGCCGACGAAGTTCGGCGTCTGTCCCGTGAATACGAAATAACGAAACGACCGGAAGCGGTGCAGATATGCACCGTCGGCCGCGTAGCATGGTTAAAAGCGCCCGACATCGCAGTGCTGACAGCAAAAAAACTTAAAGAACAAGGTTTCGCATTCGACTGGCACTTCGTTGGCAGCGACAACATGCTCGATGAATGCCGGAAAATGGCAGCCAAACTCGGCGTGGACGACTGCATGCACTTTCCGGGGCTGAAACCCAACCCCTATCCCTATATGGCTGCCGCCGACATATACGTGCAACCATCACGCTCCGAAGGCTATTGCATCACGTTGGCCGAAGCTCGCCTGTTCGGCATGCCCGTGGTGTGCACTCCCTTCTCCGGCTCGGAACAGGTGGGAGCGCAGAGCAATGCCCAAATAGTGCCGCTCGACCCCGGAGCATTGGCGGAAGCCATTGTCCGCGCAGCCGCCATGCCACGTGTGCAGCCGCCGGTGGAAGTCAGCAATATTGACGACATCAACCTACTAATCGAATTATGCAGTCCGGAAAACAAATTGGAGTAGACGGCCGCCGCAGCATCCTCGACAAGGTTCTGTACGCAGGCCCGAGCGTGAAAGCACATGGAGGCATCGCATCTGTGATACGCAGTTATATGGATGCGTTCGGCCCTGTGGCCTTTCATGCCACGACAAGCCGGTTCGGCAAACTTCCCGGCCTTCTGAATTTCATCGTTGCCATGGCAGCGCTTCCTTTCATGCGGATGCGCGGATTTCGCATTGCCCACGCCCACACCGCCATGAAAGGCTCATGGTGGCGCAAAAACCTGTATCTCAAATGGGCCGGCGTAATCGGCATGAAAACCGTGCTCCACATCCACAGCGGAGCCATCAGGCAATGCTTCCCCCGCATGGGACTCGACAATGTGCACAGGCTGCTCCGCCGATACGATGCAGTGGTGGCGCTCACGCCGGGATGGGCTGAATATCTAACGAAAGAAATCGGACTTGACAACGTTCACGTGATTGGAAATCCTGTCAGACGCATATCCGGCAGACATACATATTACAATGGAGGCACACAGCTGCGACTGCTTTTCCTCGGCGCCATTTACGAAGCCAAAGGAATATTTGAGCTGCTCGACGCCATAGCCATGCACAAAAATGACATTTCGGGGCGCATAAGACTCGACATCGGCGGCATAGGACAGGAGAACGACCGCATGCTCAAACAAATAGAGCGCGACGGACTACAGGACATCGTACACACCCACGGATGGGTGGACGGCAAAGAAAAGGAGCGGTTGCTCAGCGAATGCGATGTGCTCGTGCTGCCGTCGCATTCGGAAGGGATGCCAGTATGCATCCTCGAAGCCATGGCTGCCGGAATGGCCGTAATCACCTGCCCAGTCGGAGGCATTCCGGAACTTGTCGAGGAGGGCACCAACGCCATTATGGTAGCTCCGGGCGACAGGCAAGGATTATATGATGCAATCATGAATTATGCCGACAATCCCGACATGCTGCGTTCTGTGTCCGAAAACAACTATGAGGCCGCATCCAAGCATTCGCCGGAAGCAACACTCGCCAACCTCATTGCCCTTTACAAGCGCATATTGTAACGACTCCATCATGCGTCAGAAGATTAAAGACTGGATGCTGCCCATAGCCATGCTCGGAGGCGTGGTTTTCTACAAATGGATAGGGCAACTGACATTCCTGTCGCCCTACCTGATTTTCGCCATGCTCACGGTGACTTACTGCCGCATCGAGCCGCGGCAATTCCGCATCGGGCGCTTCCAATGGACACTGCTCGGCGTGCAGATGGCGTTTGCAGCCATAGTGCTTGCGGCGTTGATGCCTTTAGGCAGCACCGTGGCCACGGGTGTGTTTATCTGCGTATTCGTGCCCACGGCCACGGCCGCCCCTGTAATCACAGGCATGCTCGGAGGCAGCATAGCCCATGTTGCAACATACTCGCTACTATGCAATATCGTGGTGGCCTTGCTCGGCCCCGCGGTACTCGCAGCCGTAGGCAGCCATCCCGAAACGGGTTTTGCCGAATCGTTCGGCATGATTTGCTCAAGCGTGCTCCCGATGCTGCTGTTCCCCATCGCCACCGCGCTCGCACTACGCTACGCGTGTCGACGCGTCCACGATTTCCTTGCCGACAACCAGTCGCTGTCGTTCTACATGTGGGCCGTGGCGCTTTTCATCGTGGTGGGCAGCTCGGTAAGTTTCATAATCCGCAATTTCGACTTCGGACATCTGTGGCAGATAGCGGTCCTTGCCGCCGGATCGCTCGCTGTGTGCCTCGCGCAGTTCGCACTCGGGCGCAGAGTGGGCGCACGTTTTGCCGACAAAGTGAGCGGAGGCCAGAGCCTCGGACAGAAAAACACTGTGCTGGCCATATGGCTCGCCCTGGCCTACCTGCATCCTCTTGCATCGGTAGGGCCGGCATCCTATGTGGCTTGGCACAACTGCGTCAACTCATGGCAGCTCATACGCCACCACCGCCGCCAAGCACACGCCGCTTCGCGATGATTATCCAACGTGACGCACGCGGACCTATCAGTACCTGGACACGCTTTTTGAAGCGCTTCCAGGGCGAGCGCCAGCTGCCTGCAAAGTGGTGGATGCAATAGGTGCGTCGGGTGCGGCGCATTTCCATGTTCTCGATGCTTATAGGGCTGAAATAGTCATACGGCAATATGCTCAGCGCATCCGCCGCACCGGAATAGCTGTTGGCATCCGGCACATCCACCTCTCGGAATCCCGCACGTGCGACAGCGCCCGCCATCACTCTCGGCATAGGCAAGGTGTCGAACGAACCGTCCTCGCGCACAAAACTGCGGTTGTCGTAATAGCGCAGCAGCTCGGCAAAAAGAGGATGCCCCGCTTCAGCCCCCATCACGGCCGCCTCCACACATCCCGAACCGCACTCACGGCACAGGAAATAGGGCTTGTCGAGCAGGTCGTCGAACGGGCGCAGCGCCTCTACGTCCGAGTCGAGGTATATGCCACCCTCATGATACAGCGCATAAGCTCGGATATAGTCGGCCGCGAAAGCGTATTTGCGGTTGTCGAACGCGTCGCTCACCCATTCCGACCGCTCTTTAGGAAAGCGTTCGAAATCCCACAGGCGAATCTCGTAGTCGGGCATCACGCGACGCCACGAGTCGAGGCAGTCGCGTAACTTGGCAGGCATAGGGTCGTGGCTCAGCCAGCAGTAATGTATCACACGTGGTATCATAATGCGCACTGCTCGTTATAGGTGGATATATGACGTGCTTTCTTCTCCTCGAAAATCTCGTCTATGGCAAAGAATATGCCGCTTTCCTCCACATCGCCGAATTCGTCGTTGACGGCCGTCCCGAGCATACGCATCGTAGGCGACAACCCCATATAGGCATTCACGAGAGGCGGAATATTGTCGCCGCGCCGGCGCACCTCGGCATTCAGTATCTTGTAGTCCTCCTTGAAACATGTACCCGTGAAAATCCGTGCCATGTCGTCAGTGTCGTAGTTCACCGGCAGCGGGCAAATGGGGGTCACAAGCTTGTCGGGGTCGGGAAAGTGCTTGTGCAGGAAATACAATATCATGTCGCGGCACTCGGCGGTATAGCTCGGATACATGGTCACCTTTCCGAAAAGATAGCGTATCTCGGGATGAATCACCGTGAGAGAGCCGAGACCGTCCCACAGATTGTCGAGAACATATATGGCCTTCACGCCCGCACGCGTACTCTGATATTCGAGTCGGACAAAGCTCCTGCCCAATTCTATGGTGTGCGGCAGATAGTCTTTCACAAACTTCTCCGAGAAGTTGAACATATGGCTTGTGGCTATGCGCGGGCGTCCGTCGGCGTCCATGCGGATGTCAGAGCCGCAGATATAGCGGTATCCTCCGAGAATCTGACGGCTGTCGGGATCCCACACTATGAGTTGGCGGCAGGGCGGGTTCATGGTGTCGAAACTGTCGATGTCGCAACTCAGCCCCGTGCCGCCGCCGGCGGTGCGGAATGCTATTTCACGCAGCCGCCCCACCTCGCGCATCGTGTTTGGAGCACAGTGCGCATCCACCACATAAAGATGGTTGCCGCCCTTGTTGGTGTGGCGGAGAAAGCGTTCCGGGGTGAGTTCACGCTCAATAAGCGATGTCTCTACTGGCGAGATTATTCTATCCATAGCTGTTTCAATGCCCGGAGGCAAGTTCGTAAACAATTTTTCTTATCCGCTCCGCCTCGGCGGCTGTGGCGGGCCCGAGTTCCTGCCATGCGATGGGATGCCCGCATCTTATAGTGAAGCGTTTGCCTCGGCTGGCGAACACCTCGCGTGGCAGCAAAAGCATTTCCAGATTGAAACGCAGGCCGAGCCGTACCCTGCGCCTTGCCGCCTTGTAGAATCCGGCGCTGTTGTGCCCGTCGAAGTGCAGCGGCACCACGTCGCGCCGGTATTCCACCGCCTTGCGCAAAAACATCTTGTTCCAGTTCAGGTCGGCAACAACGCCGTCATCGCCGCGTCGCGACACAAGGCCGGCCGGAAACATAAGCACCGGAGCGTCCGACGCCATGGCGCTGTCGATAGAGCGAGCCGTGCCACGGCTTTGGGCGCCGTGCTTGTTCACGGGCACGAAACATGGCGAAAGCGGCTCCACAGCCATAAGCAAATCGTTCACCACCACTTGCAGCTGCGTGCCGAAGTAATCCGAGAACCATGCTATCAAAGCCATTCCGTCAAGGCCGCCGAGCGGATGATTGCACACAAGAAGCACGCGGCGGTGCGACGTCTCCGGCAGATTGCACACCCCCTCCGCCTCCACACTCACATCGAGGTCAGACAATACTCCGCGGCAGAAATCGGCGCCGCGTCGAGGATAATTATGCTCCAGAAGGCCGTTCAACTGCTCTTGACACACAAGACGCTGAAGCCACCTCACAAGAAAAGACGGCACAAAACGGCTGCGCCGACCGAGACGGTCGCGCAGCACCTGCTGCAGGTCGATACGTATGGGGCCTTTGTTTTCCACGCGTGATTGCTTTGTTTTAATTACAAAATTAGCGAAAATTAACGGATACTGCACTTTTAGGGAGTTAATGCGTGTTAAATTTGCACAAGCCGCATTTTTGCCGTAATTTTGCGGCATGTCTACCACGGAACAAGCCATCCACTCCGCACTGCGTGCGCCGGCCCTCCGATATGGCATTCCTGCAGGATTCTGCATCTTGGGAGCGATCCTGCTTATGATGCCCGGGGCATCACCCCTCATCACGGTTGCAGGCTGGGCCGTCATCTACGTATGCGTGGTGTTGCCCTACACGTCGCAGCCATGGAGCAGTCGCGTCGGAGCGTGGACGATATTCGCGGCCTCGTTGCTGCTTGTTTCCGGAATAGCGCTGAATTGCCACTATTATATAGATGTATGGGGCGACGGCGACCCGTCGCGCCCTGTGCTGATGAACTACGACGCCTGGAGCGCGTGGAACAACGCGCTCGTCGTCAACGGCCGCGACGATGCCATGCCATGTCCGTGGCCGGCTCAGGGCTACGGACGTTTCGTCGGCATAATAGTGGCCATATCAGGCCAAGACATATGCATCCCACTACTTTTCAACGCATTATGCATCCTTGCCACTATAGTGCTCACCGCTGCGATAGCGCAACGCTGCTGCTCTGGCGGGGACAATAGCCGGAGCATAGCCACATGCTCGATTGTCATAGCCTCCACCCTGTGCTATTTCATGGTTTCAGGCACCATACTCATAAAGGACGCGCCGCTGGCCGCCTCCGTGGCGCTCTCTGCATGGGCGGCCATGAGGCTGGGCGACATTGAGCGAAGCCGTAGCCTCACGCCCGCATGCGCCGCTTTGATTGCAGCGGCCTTCATGACTTCATTCGCCCGGCCGAACTATCTCATCGTACTCATTTCAATCATAATAGTCGCCGCGCCACGGCGCGAGCTGCGCCACGGCGCGAGCTGCAGGGCGATGCATGCGGCGGCAATTGCCGCCGCATGCATCGCCCTGCTATGGCTGCTGTTACAGCTGTTCGGCCACGCCGAAAGTATCAGCTCCTACACCGACATCCACACGCGCAACCTCATTTCCACCGACGGACACGCCGAGCACCATAGCGCCTACAACAACCTTTTCAGCGGATATTTCAACATTTCTCCATGGCAACGGCTACTTCTGCTTCCCGTCACCACAGCCATACAAGTCATGATACCGCTGCCATGGACATACGACAAATACCTTATGTTCGGCCCAACCATGGCCTACGCACACATGTCGTTCGCCCGTTATGCCGTCTGCGGCGTGCTTCTCTACTTCGCCGCGCGACAGTTCGGCGAGAACCGCGCACCGCGGGCTATTCTGAAATTCGGTATCGTTGGCGTCGTCTTTTATATAGCCGCAGCATACCAGTTCGGCGGCACGATTTCACGCTATGGCATCCCACTGCTGCCATTACTCGTGCCTTGCGCCGCCTACGCATGCGTCAAATACCGCCACGAGCGCGCATTCGGCATATGGGCACTTGCGTACACCATCATCATGACAGCCGCCCTAATAATCTGCCACCACATCACAAATTCATGAGATGAAGACAAGCGACAGAATTGCATCCATGGCATCGGCATTTGGAGCCTCCGCAAAAAGCCTTGTGAAAATAGCCCTTCAGAGCCGACGCGTCACCATAAAAAAACATGAAGCCGGCGATGGCAGCATCGTGATTTTGGCCAACGGCCCGTCGCTGAGACAAACCATAGCCGAATACAGCGAACTGTTGCGCAACACCGATACGATGGCAGTTAATTTCGCCGCCAACACACCGGAATTCCAAATGCTCAAGCCGGCATTTTACATCCTTGCCGACCCGCACTTCTTCCTGTCCGACGAACAGAACGTCCGCTCATTGTGGCAGAATCTCTCCAAAGCGGAATGGCCGATAACGCTATACGTTCCCGCCACATTCCGCCACAAAGCCTTGACACTCGCCCCCGGCATGCATACAGAAACCTTCAACGCCGTCGGCATCGAAGGCTTCGACACGCTGTGCCATGCGGCATTCCGCCGCGGACTCGGCATGCCCCGCCCGCGCAATGTGCTCATACCGGCCATCATGACCGCCTTGAAAGCCGGGTTCCGCTCGATATACCTTACCGGCGCCGACCATTCATGGCTCCGCACACTCAGCGTGAACGAGAACAACGAACTCGAAAGCGTACAGCCTCACTTCTATTCGGAAGACAAACGCGAGCAGACCCGCGTGGCCACACACTACAAAGGCGTGTTCCTGCACGAGATTCTGGAAAGCTTCAGAGTCGCATTCCGCAGCTATCACGAAATAGCGCGTTTCGCCGACAAGCAGGGAGCAGCCATATACAACGCCACGCCGGACAGCTTCATTGACGCCTTTCCCCGCCGAAGCCTGTCGGAACTCATCCGGGATTAAAAACACGGCATAATAAAATATAAAATCCGCTCCTCACGGAGCGGATTTCATTATGTGTGTCTCTAACACTAAATACCTAAAACCATTTAAAATCCTTTTTACAATCTTTTCTTTAAACCTTATTAGAACCTGAATCTTAGACCTAACAATTATTTACATTGCAAATTTAGTCCGAGTCACGCTCATTTCAATGTAGATATAAATTAAATA
>VSPG01000044.1 GCA_009775265.1 Muribaculaceae bacterium | reverse complement strand
AGGGCTGACTCCTGCAATAGGTGCCAGCCCTAATTTTCAACCGCTACTAAAAAAGTTTAGCGGACAGTAATAAAAAAGAAAATATTTTTATCAAAAACATTTGGAATAAATAAAAAAAAAAAATAAATTTGCGGAGTCATGATGTCGAAAAAACAGCATGAACATTCCACAACGAAGCAAAACTATAATTATTTATTCACATTATTCAAGAGAAAGCATGAAAAAACTCTACACCGCTATTCTTGCCGCATCCGTTGCCGCATCTGCCACGGCTGCTCCTGCGAGAGTTCTGACGAACGAAACCGCCGTGAACACACAGTCCGCCATCTACAAAATGGAAAGAGCTTTCAACGCCAAAGCTACCAACGATGTGTTCAAAGCAGTGGAGCGCATCGCCGACACTACTGTAAAAGCACCCGCCAAAGCAGCCGCGACCAACATGGGCGAGCTCATCGGCGTATACGATTACTCTTTCTATCTCTATTCAAATGCCGGAGGCCAGACCCTCAACAGCACCACCACCATTGCAGCAGGCGAGGAAGAAAACGAAGTGCTGATTCAGGGCATGCGTTATGTAGACGTTACACTGAAAGGCACCGTGGACTTCGCTGCCGGCACTATCACTCTGACTCCCCAGGAACTTCTGACAATGCCTGAAGATCCCGACTACCCCGGTAAATCCATGGACATTTGGCTCTATGCCGGCAAAATCGTAGGCACTTCAATCCAGGAAGACCGCAACGCCAACATCACAATCAAGCTCAACGCCGATGGTACACTCAGTTCCGAAGACATTTTCATATATGGTGTAGAAGGCCTTCCGGGCGCAAGCTATGCCGTATTCGAGGATCTCAAAATGGCTCCGAGCGAATACAACGCAAAAGCCGAGTACGGCGAATACGACACTGACGACAAAGGCAACTTCCTTCCTACCGTAAGCGAATATGTCACCTATTGCATGGCAGAGCATCTTGACTCCTATATTGTTCCTGACGAACAAGGCAAACCGGATGACCTCGGAGAAGTAGTCACCTTGGACGATTTCATTTTCAGCAAGAACCAGGCTATCACTGCCACATATCCGCTGCCCATCATCATCGAGCGCGACACCAAGACAACCTACCTCGACACTTTCTACTGGTTTGATGCATCTCTGCAGTCCGGCGATTACCGTGTGGCAGTCTGCACCATCATCAACAACAAGCTGTCCGGCATTGAAGGCTCATTTGCAGGCAGCACCATAAGCTGGGAAGGCGACTGGTATGCCTACGCACCCAATGCCGGTATATTCGGCAAATTCAAAGATTGCAAGATCTATCTTCAGTTCAGCCTTGACGACAACGCCGGCATCAACGATGTAGTCGTCGACAACGAAAACGCCCCCGTTGAATACTTCAACCTCCAGGGCATGCGCGTAAACGAACCCGCCGCAGGCCAGTTCGTAATCCGCCGCCAGGGCAACAAGGTTGAAAAAATCATCGTGAAGTAAAATCCGTACCCGAATCACACAAGCAGCCACACCGGAATCGGTGTGGCTGCTTTCTTTTTCATATATCACACTTGGCACAGACTGCTAACAGGGTTCTTTAAGAGCCGAAAAAAACGGGCTGCGCCGTACAAAATTTACGGCGCAGCCCGTTGTGTGTATGTAGTATATAACGACTTACTCGTCGAACGTCATTTCATCGAAACCGGCGGCCTCGAACTCGTCGGGGTTGAACTCATCGTTGCCGTAAAATTCGGCATCAAGGTCGTCTATTCCGGCAGCAGCAGTTTTTGCCGCTTTCGCGTCGATTTTCGCATCGAACTCATCCAAATCCACATTCTGCGCGGGGGCAGCGCCGAGAGAAAGCGTGCACAGAGGGTCTTTCAGATTTTTGCCGGTAATCAGCTCACGCATCTCTATGAAGAAATTACGGTCTGTAAGATAGTCGAAAGTAAAGAGCATCTTCTGCCCCTCGTCGTCAATAAAATCGCTGAGCACGGAATCTTCCATCAGCCATACGTCCTGATCGGAATCCGAGCCCATGTCCTCGAGGGTTATTTCTTTTTCTTTTTCCCAGTTGCGGTCGCAAAGGAAGAACGACGACATCTGGTTTTTATCATAGCCTACGGCATCGCAGATGGCATTTTTGAGGTCGAGAAACGTCGCCTCCGCATCAATTTTGATTTCTCTCTTAAAATTGTCGACTTCGTCGGAAACAATGCGAAAATTGAAAATCATATTTCAGGTGAATTATATTCGGTATATTATAGATGTGAGGCCGCACACACGCGGCAAAACACACTGCAAAGATATTATTTAGAACGGAAACGATGAAAAAAAAATGACAAATTCACGCATTTTTTTTCGGGGGCAGATTCGCTCTCTAAAAAAAATGCTTTCAGTAAAGTTGCATAAGGCACAATCATTTGTAAAATTGCATTAATTATAGTACTTTTGCAAGCATAAACACCAAATAGCCGATTATACGCCATGAACCGCCAACAATTCGACTCACTCGACCTGAATATCCTGCGAATGCTCTCGGCCAATGCCCGCACTCCTTATCTCGAAATAGCCCGCGAATGCGGAGTGAGCGGCGCGGCCGTGCACCAGCGCATACAGCGCCTCACCGCGGCCGGTGTGATTCTCGGCTCGGAGTGTATAGTAAACCCTGCGGCCGTAGGCTACGAGACATGCGCGTATGTGGGATTTTACCTGCGCGAACCGGCTGAATTCAACAATGTGATTTCCGAGCTCAGAAAGATACCCGAAGTGGTGGAGTGCCATTTCACCACAGGGCAATATGACATCTTCGTAAAACTCTACGCCCGCAACAACGACCATCTGCTCACCATACTCCAGGATCAGATACAGGCTCTCGGCCTGGCACGCACCGAGACCATGATTTCATTCAAAGAAGCATTTCACAGGCAAGTGCCCGTAGGAAGCGACGCGGAAAAAAAGAAGAACGGCAAATGAGCGCGGCTCCGACACTCGACCTCGACAAGATAGACTTCGCGGAAAAAGACGTGCGTCCCGTTGTCATAGCCGGCCCTTGCAGCGCGGAAAGCGAGGAGCAGATGATGTTCACGGCCATCGCGCTGAAGCAGGCAGGCATACGCGTGCTGCGGGCGGGAGCCTGGAAGCCCCGCACTAAGCCGGGATGCTTCGAGGGATATGGCGAACAGGCGTTGAAATGGATAGTCAAAGCGGCGCGCTGCTGCGGAATGCTATCGGCCACGGAAGTGGCCACGGCCGCCCATGTGTATGCGGCTCTCGGAGCCGGCATCGACGTGCTTTGGATAGGCGCCCGCACCACGGCCAATCCTTTTGCCATGCAGGAAGTGGCCGACACCCTGCGTGCATGCAGCCGCAATGTGCCCGTGCTTGTAAAGAACCCCGTCAGTCCCGACCTTGAATTGTGGATAGGCGCGCTTGAGCGCCTCAACAAAGCCGGAATGACACGCCTGATGGCCGTGCATCGTGGCTTCAGCTCTTACGGCGAGCACAACTACCGCAACTCTCCGATATGGCGAGTTCCCATAGAGCTGCACCGGCGCCTGCCCGACCTTCCGGTGTTGTGCGACCCGAGCCACATAGCCGGGCGCAGCGAGACGGTGGGCCATGTAGCCCAGCAGGCCATGGACATGGGATTCGACGGCCTTATGGTGGAATGCCACTGCTGCCCGTCGGTAGCGCTCAGCGACGCGCGGCAGCAACTCACTCCGCAGGAACTGGAAGAACTTCTCCGTAGCCTGAAACTGCGCAAACGTCCCGACCCGTCGTCGGCCGACATCATGGCTTTGCGCAGCGAGATAGACCGCATCGACGACAGACTGCTGGCTCTGCTCGTCGAACGCATGAACGTGAGCGACGAAATAGGCCGCCACAAATTGCGCGAAGGCATGGCAGTGGTGCAGCACGAACGCTACAACGACCTTATGGACCGTCGTGCCGTGCAGGCCGAAGATGCAGGTCTCAATCCCGACTTCGTGCGGTCGCTCATTGCGACCATCCACGAAGAAAGCGTGCGCCGGCAGCTCGGCATAGTCAACAACGGATAGCCTCCCTACGCTGCAGACCGGCTATTGACTTTATATCTGAACTCTGAAAAATGAGTATAGGAATTTCCGCCAAAACACGTTGCAATACGTCGGAATTTGTCGATTTGCTCCTTTCTTTCAAAGAGATGGGGCATAAAAGCGGTATGGACGTAATATCGGACGCAGATGCAAAGACTATCGACCTTCGCTTTACCACCAACGGCCTGATGGAGGTCCGCGGCCACGATACTGATTACGAAATAGAGGCAGATATCGAATGCCAGACAAACATTCTCGGACCGGGATTCCATAAACTTGTCGTGGATCGCCTACGACGGCCCAGCCTTCCGCCGGTTGTTTATGGACGACGACGTGCTCGACAGCATGCTTTGCGGCGACTTATAAGAGCGTGTCAAATATTTGTCGTATCTTTGCAGGCGAAAAGCTTGTGACTCATGATTTCAATTAACAACCTGTCGGTGGAGTTCTCTGCCAAATCCCTTTTCGACAACATAAGTTACGTCATAAACCCGCGCGACAAGATAGCCCTCGTAGGCAAAAACGGCGCGGGCAAAAGCACCATGCTCAAAATCATAGCCGGACTGCAGCGCCCCACTTCCGGCACCGTAGCTGTGCCGCAGGATGTGAGCGTGTGCTACCTTCCGCAACAGATGGTGCTTGAAGACACCCTCACGGTCAAGGAAGAAGTGCGCAAGGCTTTCTCTCGCATTGACTCGATGCAGGAGCAGCTCGACGCCATGAGCGCCGAACTCGCCGAACGCACCGACTACGAATCGCAGTCCTACCACGACCTTATCGACCGCATGACCATGCTGACAGAGCAGCTGAACATGAGCGGAAGCGACAACTGCGAGGCGGAAATGGAGAAGACACTCATCGGTCTCGGCTTTTCACGCAGCGATTTCGAGCGTCCTACGGCCGAGTTTTCGGGCGGATGGCGCATGCGCATAGAACTTGCCAAACTGCTGCTGCAGCGTCCCGACGTGCTGCTGCTCGACGAGCCCACCAACCATCTCGACATCGAGTCGATACAATGGCTTGAAAACTTCCTCGCCACAAAAGCGAAAGCGGTTGTGCTCGTGAGCCACGACCGCGCGTTCATCGACAACGTGACTAACCGCACCATTGAAATATCCTTAGGCAAAATCTATGACTATGCCGTGAACTACAGCCATTTCGTGGTGCTGCGTCAGGAGCGCATCGAGCAGCAGATGCGCGCATGGCAGAACCAGCAGAAGCAGATAGCCGATACGGAGCAGTTCATAGAACGTTTCCGCTACAAAGCCACCAAGGCCGTGCAGGTGCAGAGCCGCATGAAACAGCTTGCCAAGATAGAGCGCATAGAGGTGGACGAGGTGGACACGTCGCGGCTCAGCCTGCGTTTTCCGCCGGCACCGCGATCGGGCGATTTTCCGCTCATCCTGGAAGACGTGGGGAAGGCCTATGGCAGCCATCAGGTGTTCGACGGATGTACGTTCACGATACGCCGCGGCGAGAAAGTGGCTTTCGTGGGAAAAAACGGCGAGGGAAAGTCGACCCTTGTAAAATGCATCATGGACGAAATCCCCTACACGGGCACCCTAAAAGTGGGGCACAACGTCAAAATAGGATATTTCGCACAGAACCAGGCACAGCTGCTCGACGGCGACATCAGCGTGTTCGACACCATCGACCGAGTGGCCGTGGGCGACATACGCCTTAAAATACGCGACATTCTGGGAGCATTCATGTTTGGAGGCGAAGCATCCGACAAGAAAGTGAAAGTGCTGAGCGGAGGCGAGAAGACGCGTCTCGCAATGATACGCCTTTTGCTCGAGCCTGTCAACCTGCTTATACTCGACGAGCCCACCAACCACCTCGACATGAAGACGAAAGACATACTCAAGCAGGCCATACGCGACTTCGACGGCACGGTGATAGTGGTGAGCCACGACCGCGAGTTTCTCGACGGGCTGGTCAGCAAAGTATATGAATTCGGAGGCGGACGTGTGCGCGAATGTCTTGGCGGCATATACGAGTTCCTGGAGAAAAAACGCATCGACTCCCTGCAGGAACTTGAACGCAACCGACCCGCACCGAGGCCAAAAGCGGAAAAGCAGGACACGCCCGACAAACCAAAAGAAACTGCGCCCGACAAACCTGCGGCACGCCTGAGCTATGCCGAACAGCGCGAACGCGAAAAGACGCTTAAGAAAGCCCAAAAGCGTGTGGACGACGCCGAGAACGAGATTACACGCCTGGAATCCGAAATCGCCTCAATAGAAGCCGAGATTTCGGCAGGCAACACCACGCCCGACATATTCGAGCGCCATGCCAATGCCACAAAAGCGCTTGAAAACGCGATGAGCCTATGGGAACTGGCAGGAATGGAACTCGAAGAACTGAAACAGCGCTACAGCTGAACTGAACGCCCCGGGCCAATCACGGCCAGGGGCGTTCTCGATAAATTTATGGCAAAAAGAAAATTGTGTCTGCTATCTTACTGATATGCGTGCAACCTTGCCGCTGCAACGCACTATGGAAAAAGCCAGAATATACCAATCTGCCGCCAAGATTTCCGACTCCGCTGCAGAAATGAACCACGCACCGGTTTTTGCCGCCATTTGTGCGGCAAAAACCGGTGTTGAAATCAAGGGCTTTTTCATAAACAATCAGTTGAAACTATAATTAGAACAAGCATTGTCAGCGCTTTGTTGGCGCGAGTTTCGAAATAATGGTTTATTCATGAAAAATCCGTATCTTTGCAGCGTTTTCACGCTCATGGCGCCACTATGTTCAGAATAAAACGACTATACACATTCATGCTGCAACGGTTCCTGCCGGTGTTCGCCATGACATTCTTCATCTCGCTGTTCGTGGTGCTGATGCAGTTCTTGTGGCGTACAATCGACGACCTTGTGGGCAAGGGCCTGTCGATAGACGTGCTGGGCGAGCTATTTTTCTATGCGGCGCTTACATTTGTGCCTACCGCGCTCCCGCTGGCAGTGCTGCTTGCCTCGCTAATGACGTTCGGCAACCTCGGCGAAAAATTCGAGCTCACCGCCATGAAAGCGTCCGGGGTATCCCTGTTCAAAATCATGCGCCCTCTCATAGTGCTGATGGTGTGCATAAGCATCGGAGCCTTCTTTTTCCAGAACAACCTTCTGCCCATCGCGCAGAGCAAAATGTGGACACTGCTTTTCAGCGTGCGTCAGAAATCGCCCGAGGTGGAAATTCCGGAACGCTCGTTCTACGACCAGATTCCGAACATGAACCTCTACGTGGAGCACAAAAATCCCGAGACCGGCATGCTCTACGACATGATAATATACGATGTGACAAACGGCCTCGACAACTCGCGTGTAATCCTTGCCGACAGCGGCAAATTCAGTTTCACGGAAGACAAGACACGCCTGTTCCTGCATCTGTACAACGGCGAGATGTTCGAGAATCTGCGCGACAACTCCATGGGGGCATCCTCCTCACGGTACATGCCATTCCGGCGGGAAAATTTCTCCGACAAACAGATATATTTCGCTTTCGACGCCAACTTCAACCGCATGGACGAGGGCGGCATGCGCAGCCAGTACATAGGACAGAATATATCACAGCTGCGCCGGAGCATCGACAGCATCAGCGCGCAGGTGGACAGCGTAGGCGGCATCTATGCGGACGAGCTCAAACGCGCTCCCGTCATGGGCATAGGCCTGCGCCGCGCCATACCGGGAGGAGCCTACACACACACACGGGAGAGACTGCGGGCGGAAGACATCGACCTCGACTCGGTGTTTTCAGCCCCTACCCCGTCCATGGCAAAGACCTACCTCACACAAGCCCTCAGCATGGCGAAGCGCCAGCGACAGGAATACGAATTCCGAAGCCTCGCGCTCAACGACCAGGCCAAACTCATGCGACGCCACGACATCGAACTACAGCGAAAATTCACCCTGTCGTTCGCCTGCATAATATTCTTCTTCATCGGGGCGCCGCTCGGAGCCATAATAAAGAAAGGCGGCCTGGGCACACCGCTCGTGGTGAGCGTGCTGCTGTTTATCTTCTACTTCATTGTCGACAACGCCGGCTATAAAATGGCACGCGACGGCAAGGCGGAAGTGTGGGAAGGCATATGGCTCAGCACCATAGTACTGCTGCCTTTAGGCGTATTCTTCACATATAAAGCCGTAGGCGACAGCGCCGTGTTCAACGTCGACGCCTACACCGCGCTGCTGCGCCGCCTCACCGGCCGCGAGCAGCCACGAGCCCTCGAGCTGAAGGAAATGGTGATGACCGAAGTGCAGCCCGAACACGCCCTGGCCATGCTGGAAGCGGAAGCCGCCGAAGAACGGCGTGTGCGCGCCATCTTGGCCGGACGCCCGCGATGGAGGCAAAGATTTGCATGGAAAACAGCGTCCGGACTCAACGCCGGGCTAAACAATCTTGTTGATTATATGTCGAACTCACGCGACCCTCAGGTAATAAATCTGCTGAACCGCTATCCGTTCCGCGCCACCCCCGCCCGGCTCGCCGACATCGAGGAGACAACACGCCAACTCACAGAAAAATTCTCAACGAAAAATGCAACAGAAGATAAAGCTTGACAATATAGCCGACGCCATTGCCGACATTCGTGCCGGCAAAATGGTAATCGTAGTCGACGACGAAGACCGCGAGAACGAAGGCGACATCATAGTGGCCGCCGAAAAAATCACGCCCGAACAGGTGAACTTCATGCTCAAAAACGCGCGTGGCGTGCTGTGCGCCCCCATCACCATTGGCCGTGCGCACGAGCTTGAGCTGCCCCATCAGGTGGAAAACAACACATCGGTGCTCGGCACCCCGTTCACCGTCACCGTCGACAAACTCGACGGATGCACCACAGGCGTCAGCGCCACCGACCGCTGCGCCACCATACGCGCCCTCGCCGACCCTTCGTCGACGCCCTCCACATTCGGTCGCCCGGGCCACATCAACCCTTTATACGCTCAGGAGCAGGGCGTGCTGCGCCGTGCAGGCCACACGGAAGCTGCGGTAGACCTCGCCCGCCTCGCCGGGCTTGCCCCCGCCGCAGCCCTTATGGAAATAATGGCCGACGACGGCACCATGATGCGCCTGCCCGAACTGCGCGAGCACGCCGACAAGTGGGGCATGCGGCTTGTGAGCATCCGCGACCTTATCGCCTACCGCATGGCCAACGAGCAGCTGGTGGAAGAAGGCGTAGAAGTGGACATGCCCACATGCTACGGCCACTTCCGTCTAATCCCGTTCCGTCAGAAAAGCAACGGGCTCGAACACATCGCAATAATAAAAGGCGACCTGCGCTCCGACGAGCCGGCTCTCGTGCGCGTGCATTCGTCCTGCGCCACCGGCGACATATTCGGTTCGAAACGATGCGACTGCGGCGAGCAGCTGCACCGGGCGCTCGAAATGATAGAGAAAGAAGGCCGCGGCGCCGTAGTCTACCTCAACCAGGAAGGCCGCGGAATAGGCCTTATGGACAAAATCCGCGCCTACAAGCTACAGGAGCAAGGCCTGGACACTGTGGAGGCCAACATACACCTCGGACACAACGCCGACGAGCGCGACTACGGAGTGGGCGCGCAGATACTGAATCTGCTCGGCATACGCAAAATGCGCCTGCTCACCAACAACCCCGTCAAACGCATCGGCCTGGAAGGCTACGGGCTGGAAGTAGTGGAAAACGTGCCCATAGAAGTGGCGCCCAACCCCTACAACCTGCGCTACATGCACACGAAAAAAGAACGCATGGGACACGACCTCAACGAGGTGTGACCGACGTGCGCGACAGCGACAACAAAAGGGCGTATGACGCCCTTTTGTCGTATAATATGCCCTAAAGTGCACTAAAGCGCGCTATAAATCCCACTTTTCACCCCGCCCATAACCAATAATCGGATTTTTTTTGCCAACTTTGCAAAAGTTTTGAGATTGCCGAAGCAGTCTGTTTAGTTCGAGCAACTGGAAAAATGAAATTCACTGCAAGCCAGATAGCCGCCGCCGTAGGCGGCACCGTGGATGGCGACGAAAACGCCACCGTAAGCACATTCGCCAAAATAGAGGAAGCCGCAGACGGTACGCTCACGTTCTTGGCTAACCCGAAATACACGCACCACATCTACGACACACACGCGTCGATAGTGCTTGTGCGCCGCGACTTTGTAGCCGAGCATCCCGTGAATGCCACACTGATACGCGTGGACGACCCCTACGCCACTCTGTCCCGCCTGCTTCAGATGGTTGACGCCGTGGTGAACGCACGTCCTACAGGGGTGGAGCAGCCAAGCTTCGTGGCAGAAGGCGTGGAGCTGCCTGAAGGCGCTTACATAGGCGCATTCGCCTATGTGGGCAAAGGTGCGCGTCTCGGGCGCAACGTAAAGATATATCCGCAAGCTTATGTAGGCCCTGGCGCCATAATAGGCGACGACAGCGTGCTGTATCCCGGAGTAAAAGTGTACCATAACTGCCGCATAGGCGCGCGTTGCGTGCTCCATGCAGGCGTAGTAATAGGCGCAGACGGCTTCGGATTCGCGCCCACCGATGACGGATCCTACAACAAGATTCCGCAAATAGGTATCGTGGAGATAGCCGACGACGTGGAAATCGGGGCCAACACCACAGTGGACAGAGCCACGATGGGATGTACGCGCGTCGGAAAGGGCACCAAGCTCGACAACCTGATACAGGTGGCACACAATGTTCAGATAGGCGAGCACACCGTGATGGCTGCACAAAGCGGTGTGGCAGGCAGCACAAAAATAGGAAGCCACTGCATGGTGGGCGGCCAGGTAGGTTTCGCCGGCCACATATCCGTAGGCGACAACGTGCAGATAGGAGCGCAGAGCGGCATACCCAACGACGTGAAATCCGGTAGCCGTCTGATGGGCTATCCGGCAGTGTCTGCCGGCGATTTCGCCCGCAACACCGTCTACATAAAGCGCCTTCCGGAGCTTTTCCGCAAGATGTCGCAGATAGAACAAGACTTAAAAGAATAATCAGAAACACATCATACAGCAATGAAGCAACTCACCCTCAGCAAACCTTTCACCCTCACAGGCAAAGGACTGCACACAGGCGCCATGGTGGAAGCTACCGTGATGCCAGCCCCCGAAGGCCACGGTTACAAATTCCAACGCACCGACCTTGAAGGCGAGCCCGTAATCGACGCTCTTGCCGAAAATGTAGTGAGCACGCAGCGCGGCACTGTCATTGCCCGCGGCGAAATCTCTGTGAGCACCATCGAACACCTTATGGCTGCGCTCTACGCATCGGGCGTGGACAATGCGCTCATTCGCGTCAACGCTCCGGAAGTACCCATCCTTGACGGCAGTTCCAAGCTGTGGCTTGAGGCCATCAATGCCACCGGCCTTACCGAGCAGAAAGCCGAAAAGGATTTCTACGTAGTCAAGCACAAAATAGAACTTGCCGACGAAGCCACCGGATCGAAAATACTCATTCTCCCCGACGACGAATTCAGCGTGGAAGTGAAAGTGAACTTCGAATCGCCCGTGCTCTCCAACCAGTACGCGTCGATGGAACACATCAATGAATTCGAGACCGAGATAGCAGGCGCCCGCACATTCGTGTTCGTACGCGAAATCGAGCCTCTCGTACGCGCCGGCTACATAAAAGGCGGCGACCTCGACAATGCCATCGTGATATACGATTCGCCCCTGAGCCAGGAAAGTCTTGACAAAATCGCCGACACCATGGGGGTAGAGCACCACACAGTGGACGGCTTCGGCTACATCAACCCCAAACCCCTCGCCCATGACAACGAACCCGCCCGCCACAAGCTGCTCGACATCATTGGCGACATAGCACTCATAGGCCGTCCTCTCAAAGGCAAAATAATCGCCACTAAGCCAGGACACGGCATAAACACACGCATGGCAAAGGACATCCGCCGCGACATCAAGCGTCAGGACATCCAGGCTCCGGTATACAACCCCAACATCGCGCCGCTGATGGACAACAACAGCATACGCGAACACCTGCCCCACCGCTATCCTTTCCTGCTTGTCGACAAAATCATAGACAAGGGCGACAACTACATCGTCGGCGTGAAAAATGTCACCACCAACGAGCCGTTCTTCCTCGGCCACTTCCCTCAGGAACCGGTTATGCCCGGAGTGCTGCTCGTGGAAGCCATGGCACAGACCGGCGGTCTTCTCGTGCTCAGCACAGTAGATGAACCCGAACGCTACTCCACCTACTTCATGAAGATAGACAACGTGAAGTTCCGCCAGAAAGTGGTTCCGGGCGACACCCTCATATTCCACGTGTCGTTCATGACCGAACTGCGTCGCGGAATGGCTGTGATGAAAGGACGCGCATTCGTAGGCGACAAAATTGTCACAGAATGCGAATTCATGGCCCAGATTATAAAGAATAAATAATAAACCACTCTCCTCAACTTCATATGAAACAACCTTTAGCATACGTGCATCCGGCCGCCAAGATTGCACCGAGCGTGGTGATAGACCCGTTCGTCACCATCGACGCCAATGTGGAAATCGGCGAAGGCACGCGCATCTGCAGCAACGTCACCATTCTTGAAGGTGCACGCATAGGCCGTAACTGCACCATATTTCCCGGTGCCGTAATCGGAGCCATCCCGCAGGACCTCAAATTCCGCGGCGAGGACACATTGGCCATAATAGGCGACAACACGACCATACGCGAATGCGTGACCGTGAACAGAGGCACAGCCGCACGCGGACGCACATCCGTAGGCAACAACTGTCTCATCATGGCTTACAGCCACGTTGCGCACGACTGCGCCGTGGGCGACAACGTAATCATCAGCAATGCCACCCAGCTCGCAGGCGAAGTAGTGGTGGACAGTTTTGCCGTAATAGGCGGCGGCACGCTCGTGCATCAGTTCTGCCACATAGGGCCGCATGTGATGATTCAGGGAGGAGCCCTTGTCAACAAAGACATCCCCCCCTATGTGAAGGCCGCACGCGAGCCTATAAGCTATGCCGGCATCAACAGCATCGGCCTGCGTCGCCGCAACTTCAGCAACGACACCATACGCGACATTCAGGAAATCTACCGCTACCTGTACCTGTCAGGACTCAACGTCAGCGATGCCGTGGAACGCATCGAAGCCGAACTGCCCGCCACAAAGGAGCGCGATGAAATAATCCTGTTTGTGCGCAACGCCAAACGCGGCATCATCCGCGGTTACGTATAAAAAACCATAGCGCGGGCACGAGTGCCTGCGCCGGGACAGCGGGTTCGTCGCTCGCGCACGAATGAGGCGCGAGAGGAAAGTCCGGGCAACAAAGAGCACCGCACTCCCTTCGGGGAGCTGTCGGCAACGGCAGAGTAATGTGACAGAAAACAACCGCCCAAGCGGCCCATCGCAGGCCGACGGCAAGGGTGAAAAGGCGGGGTAAGAGCCCACCGGATGCCACAGCGATATGGCATGCCGCACATCTTGCGGGTTGCAAGGTCAAGTACACCGGCAGGGAGCTTCGGCTCCATCGGGCTGCTCGTCCGATGCCGGGGGGTAGACTGCTCAGATAAATGACGGACGGGCCGGCAAAGCTCCGCGATGCGGAAAGCATGCCGCCCACATAACCCGGCTTATACGCCGTCCCGCGCGCAAGCACCATGCCCGCGCTTTTCTTTAAAAACATAAATACTATGCAAGACTGGTGGACATCGCCCGCAGAGGCACCCGACGGACAAATGGTTATGGTGACGGGACGCCGCGACATAACGAAATTCCGCAACAACCCGCGTTTTACCATACGTGTCACAATAACGTGGCCTTACGCCGACAACGGAATGCCATCCGATGCCGATGCCGAAATCATGGGGCAGGCCACTGAAGCCTTGCAGAAACAACTCGATGCCGACCCTGTGGCTGTAATGACAGGAATATACACAGGAGCAGGCGAACGCACATGGGTATTCTACACGCTGAGCACAAATATATTCAACAAGAAACTGAACGCCGCCCTCGAGCCGTTGCCACTGCTCCCCTTGCAGATTTCCGCCGAAAACGACCCGCAATGGGAGGAATACGACGAAATGTGTGAATGCGAAGTCCAATCCAACGACTGATACCGCCATGACCGACACCAACAAGCAATTCGACGAAGCCTTGAGCCGCTGCCGTGAAATTTTCAGCCACAAACTCGACGACTACGGAGCGTCGTGGCGCATACTGCGGCCAGAGGCCGTGACCGACCAGCTTTTCATAAAGGCCAAACGTATACGCACGCTTGAGATTACAGGCGAAAGCGCTGTGGGCGAAGGAATCCTTCCGGAATTCATGGCAATAGTAAACTATGCCATAGTAGGCATAATCCAGCTCGAACTCGGCTTCGCTGATAAAAAAGACATAAGCCCGGAAAACGCACTTGCCTTTTACGACGAAGTGGCCTCGCGCGCACGCGAACTCATGCAGGCCAAGAACCATGATTACGGCGAAGCATGGCGCTCTATGAGAGTGCTCAGCTACACCGACCTCATCCTCACGAAGATAGAGCGCACAAAAGAAATTGAAGACAATGGCGGCCGCACTACCGTGAGCGAAGGTATCGACGCCAATTACATGGACATGCTCAATTATGCCGTTTTCGGAATCATCAAACTCACCGAATCAGGAGACTGCGACAGCGACCGCATATAAAAGAATCGTCACCCCCTCTCTGACATGGCTCTGCCGCACAATAGTCGGCGGGGCTTTCATGCTTGGAGGATGGGCCAAAAGCGTCGACCCTTACGGCACGCTCTATAAAATGCTTGAATACTTTTCGGCATGGGGATTGCACGCTATTCCGCGCGAGCCTGTGGTTATGGCCGCAGTGGCTCTCGGCGCACTCGAGCTTACAGTGGGCGTGTGCGTGCTGTTCGGCGTACTGCGCCGAAGTTCGGCCATAGCAGCTTTCTTGATAATGTGCGCAATGCTACCGCTTACAGCCTATATAGCCATTGCCGACCCCGTGTCGGACTGCGGATGCTTCGGAGACATTTTAATCGTAAGCAACACAGCCACATTCCTGAAAAACATTGCTATTTCGGCCTGCTGTGTATGGTTGCTCCTGCACAACAGTCGCTGCCGAGGAGTCTTCCACCACTCCATCCAATGGCTTGTGGTGACATCGACCGTGCTCTACGCACTAATCCTGTCAGCTGTAGGATACAACGTGCAGCCCGTAGCGGATTTCCGTCCTTACCCGCTCGGCACATCCATGTGCCCTGCCGAAACAAATGAAACAATTTCTCTCATCTACGAGAAAAACGGACAGCAGCGCACATTCTCAGAATACGAACTGCCCGACAGCACCTGGACCTATATCGGCCTTGCGGAAGACACAAAGGAAGAAACTGCGCCTTTCGCGGTATTCGACACGGAAGGAGACGAGGCCGACTTGTTCGAATGCGAAGGCACTCAACTGATATTCGTGGTTCCGGATCCGGGCGAACATTTCCTTACCCGCTCACGCTTTGCCAACGAACTTGCAGCATATGCCCGCCGCCACGACACATCCACAGCAGCCATTGTCGGCACGTCCACAGCCGGACTGCACGAATGGCAATTGCTTGCCGCGCCTGAATTTGACGTGTACTCCGCCGACGACACCGACTTGAAAACACTTGTGCGAGGCGATATAGCAGCAGTGTATCTGAGCGATGGGAAAATCGTATGGAAACGGAATCTTGCGTCAATTGATGCAGAACTGCCGGAAACAAAAAACGACTGCGACGATGCCCTTGAAAACATCGAGGCAGCCGACGACGGAAGCATGAACGCGCTTATTTCCGGAAGCTACATCGCGGTGCTGCTGACGGCATCGCTTGTAGCCCCGCTGCGTCGCATCATGCGTAAGCGACAATAAAACACATGTAGACGATATAGACGACAACAAACACGGCTCCTTCGGCACGCGTAATCACATTGTGACCGATGATTCTGCCACTCAGCCAGAACAGAAGGCTCACAGCAGAGAGCAGCAACAGGTCTGGCATCCCTATGCCTGCGAACGGAAGCTCCCGTACAGTCGCCGAGGCTCCCAGCACCATAAATACATTGAATATGTTGGAGCCTATAACATTGCCTACAGCCATGCCCGTACGGCCTTTCAATGCCGCCATTACCGACGTGGCCAATTCCGGCAACGAGGTGCCGGCCGCCACAATAGTAAGCCCTATCACGGCCTCGCTCACGCCGAAACCGCCGGCTATGGCCGATGCTCCGTCCACGAATCTGTCTCCACCCCAAATCAAAGCGGCAAGGCCTCCTAAAGTGTAGGCAAGCGATTTCCACAAAGGCATGGCAGATGCGACGACATCACGCTCGTCGCCGGTTCGGCCGCCGTCTTTGGCTGATGCGAAGACGTAGCGCATAAACACAGCAAAAAACAGCAATAGAATCACACCGTCGACACGCGTCAGCACTGCCGACGAAGCTCCGTCAAGCCACACCGAACTGCCCATGGCAAGCAACACAAGAGACGAAAGCACCACCAGCGGAATCTCGTTGCTGATGAGGCCTCGCCCGACGGGTACCGGTCGCAACAACGCGGTCACACCTATTATGGCACAAATATTGAATATATTGCTTCCTACCACATTGCCTATGGCAAGACCTGCATTACCGTTGGCAGAGCTGAGTATGCTTATAGTGAGTTCCGGAGCAGATGTTCCGAAACTCACGACGGTCAGTCCCACGACAAGGTCGCTGACTCCCATGCGGCGCGCTATGGCGGAGGCGCCGTCCGTAAGAGCCGACGCACCGGCCAGTATAAGCACAAGACCGATTACAAGATATAACGCAGCCGACAGCATCGCCTATCTCACTGCCTGAAAGAATTCAGCCCGCAGGGCGGCATCGTCCGCAAAACGCCCCTCGGCATGGGTTGTCACAGTGGTTGCCTCTTGTTTCTCCACGCCACGCATCTGCATGCACAAATGGCGTGCACGGCACGTCACCATCACGCCCTCAGCACCGAGTTCGTGTGCCACGGCACGGCACACCTCCGAAGTGAGGCGTTCCTGCACCTGAAGACGACGGGCAAACACTTCCACACAACGGGCGAGTTTGCTCAAGCCTATTATGCGTCCACTGGGCAGATAGCCGATTGAAATAGTGCCGAAAAACGGAAGCATGTGATGCTCGCACAATGAATAGAACTCTATGTCACGGACTATTATCATCTGCGAACCCTCGTGCGTGAACAACGCCTGCTGCATCATATCCTCGGCCTTCGCACGATAGCCGGATGTGATAAACCACAATGCTTTGGCAGCTCGCATCGGAGTCTTCACGAGTCCTTCGCGCGTGCCGTCTTCGCCAATAAGAGAAATTATCTCACCGATGTGTCCGGCGATACGCTCTACGCGTTCCTCGTCGGAAAGATTCTCAATCATACGGATTATTCAGATATGTTAATACGGTCGCGCACTATCCGCAACTGAGAACTCAGTCCCGGAAAAGCATGACGCATCTCCTCTATAGCGGCTTCCACTTCGCTGCGCGAACGGAAATCGCCTACTTTCACACGCCAATAAGGTGAATTGAACTCTACATAACTGCGCCACTCGGGGAATCGCGATTCCATCTGGCGCTTGCGGCTCTCTGCCCCTTGGCGGGCAGTGCCGGGATTATTATCGTCGAACACCTGAATACGGTAGCCCACACGCCCTTGCGTGTCCTTACGCAAGGGCTCATCCGTTGAGTCCACGTTATCGCTGCTCTGCACTTTCTGCAACCGGGCATCAAGAGCTGCCGGGTGTTCCACCTTCATATGGCCGGACTTATTGATTCGCTCGACAATGGATGACGAGGCTGCATGCATTGAATCTGTGAGCGCAGGCATGCCCGACTCTTGCGAGAATAACGCCACAGGCATGGCCAGCAGCGATAAAAGCAATATGACGACGTACTTTTTCATTCCTATATTGTATCAATTCTGCAAAGATACGAAGAATCCCCGACACATGCGCATACTATAAGAGGTTGTTTAATAATCATTGTTAACGACAGGGTGGTGTATTTTATGTTAAGGTGCAGTTTATGAGGAGGAAG
>VSPG01000043.1 GCA_009775265.1 Muribaculaceae bacterium | reverse complement strand
TCCCTCCTCATAAACTGCACCTTAACATAAAATACACCACCCTGTCGTTAACAATGATTATTAAACAACCTCTAAACACAATATAATTTTCTCTACTTTTTCAAAACTATTTGAGAGGTATCGTTGTTTGGAAAGTAAATCAAGCCAATATAAGACAACGAAATAAAATATTCACTCTATTTACTCCTCTCAAATATGAAAAAGATCGCATTATTGCTCGCTGCAGCTATCAGCAGTGTTTCGCTATTCGCACAGAGCGTAGACAAAGGCGAACTCAAACAGCTAAAAGCATTCCTTGCCCAACCGGCCGCTGAAGCATCCACCAATGCGGAAGCTCTGAAAATCAGCAACCAGAACAGCCCTGCCACATGGGAAGGCATCACGGTTGAAAACGGCCACATCACGGCCATCAACTGGAAAGACAAGAAACTCGCAGGCACACTTGACCTCAGCGGCTTTGACGCGCTGCAGAAAGTGGACGTATCCCGCAACCGCCTCACCGGCTTCACAGCCGACGGCGACGGCGTGCTCACGGAACTCAACGTATCGCGCAACCGCCTCACAGAATTCAGCATAGAAAACTGCCCGCAGATTTCCAAGCTACTGGCCAACAACAACCGTCTCACCGACATCGACATGACAAACCTTCCGGTGCTCAAGACGCTTAACCTGGCCAACAACTACCTCGTGAGCCTCGACCTTAGCAACTCGGCCACACTTCAGACCGCCAACGTGCTGGGCAACCATCTTGAGGAACTGAATGTGGCCAACTGCACCGAGCTTAAAAACCTCTACGCAGGCTACAACAAACTCACGTCGCTCATGCTCAGCGGCGTGCCCAACCTCGCCAACATAAACGTGGACGACAACGAAATAAGCAACCTCGTCGTAAGCAACCTGCCAGCACTGAGCACCTTCCTCTGCACCGACAACAACATGAAGAATCTCGCGATGCGCAACTGCAAGAACCTGCTCGACCTCGTATGCTCCTACAACGACCTCACATCGCTGAGCGTAGAAGGATGCCCGCAACTGCTTTTCGTAGACTGCTCCTACAACGACCTCACATCGCTTACACTCAGCAACCAGACCTTCCTGCAGCGTCTGCTCTGCAATAACAACGAGCTGTCGATGCTTGACGTAAGCTTTGACTCGGCCCTCACCTACATCAACTGCCGCTACAACATGATTGTCGACCTCCGCACCATCGGATGCAACAACCTCCAGCAAGTGGCATGCCGCTGGGGTGGCTTCTAAGAAACAAACACACGACAGACAGGCGGGAGCCGCACCTTAAACACGGGAGCGGCTCCCGCTCTATTAGATACTTACATCCGGAAAATCAGATAAATTTGCTACTTATTCGTATCTTTGCAGCATGAAAAGATTCAGATGGTGTTTCAAGGCACCGATTATTCCGATATTACTCGCTGCATTTGCGACAGGCTGCGTAAACAATCACGACGAACCTGCGTCGAGCGCACCACCTGCGGAGGCCGAGCGCACGGTGCTCGTCTACATGGTGGCAAACAACGACCTCGGGGCGCGCGGATGGGACGACGCCGACATAGCCGAAATGCAGAAAGCTGCCGCCGGCGGAGGACTCGGCGACGGCCGCCTTATACTGATGCACCAGGCTCCCGGCGGCAAAAGTGTGCTTAAAGAAGTGAACGCGGCCGGAGGCATCGACACATTGCGCATCTACGACCCATCCGACAGTCCGCTAAGCATAGGGCGCATGCGCAGCATGTTCGGCGACATGCGCGAACTCGCCCCTGCCAGACACTACGGGCTCGTGCTGTGGAGCCACGGCACAGGATGGCTCGACGACGGCATGGCCGAACCCTCAGGGCAGAAAAGAGCATTCGGCCTTGACGGCAACCGCCAGATGAAGATTACATCCCTTGCCCGCGCCCTCGACGACCAGGATTTCGACTACGTGTACTTCGACTGCTGCCATATGGCATCGGTGGAAGTAGCCTACGAACTGCGACACGCCACATCGCGCATAGTGGCAAGCGTGACCGAGCTGCCCCTCGGCGGCATGCCTTACGACACCAACGTGCCGTTGCTCATACAGGGACGACTGCAGGAAGCAGCAGAAGCCACATTCCGCAGCTACGACGAAATGAGCGGCTCGGGACGCACATGCACCATAAGCGTGATAGAGACCGACCGGCTCGACCGCCTTGCCGAAGCTACCCGCAATTTATATGCCTCCGCTGTGCCGCTGCCGGAAAACACCCTGCCACAGGCATTCGAGCGCACGGCCACATGCCGCCACTTTGATTTCGCCCACTATGCCGGACTCATAGCCTCCGACGCCACGGCATTGGCCGAATGGCAGGACGCACTCGAGGCTGCCGTGTCCTACGAAGCTGCCACCCCGAGAATTTTCAACACTCTCACCATCCACCACCACTGCGGCCTGAGCACTTATGTGGCGCGCACTCCGGCCGACCTGGAGACACGCGGCTATAGCGGCCTCCAATGGGCTACAAAGGTGGCCACCGCTCTCCCATGGCTGCAATAAAACAATATATTTCATAGAACAGACTCTTATGACATTCCTTTCACTCCTGCAATCCATAACCCCCTCCATGCCTGATTCCGTGCCCGACGTAAAGGCGGAAATAGGCATGCTCAAATCGCTGCCGGTAGACGAGCTTATAAACGCCGTGGTCTCCGGACTCGTGAAGCTGGCCATCAACCTGGCTATCGCCATACTCGTGTTCTACGTGGGCCGCTTTATCATCAACAAGCTGCACCGCATGCTCATGGGCATATTCGTGCGCCGGAGCGTAGACCGCTCGTTGGGCACGTTCCTGCTCAGCCTTGTGCGCATGCTGCTGTACTTCATTCTGATGGTGACAGTCATCGGCATTCTCGGCATAGAGACATCCTCGTTCATCGCCATTTTCGCATCGGCAGGCGTAGCTATTGGCATGGCACTGAGCGGCACGCTGCAGAACTTCGCCGGCGGAGTGCTGATTCTGCTGCTCAAGCCCTACCGCGTAGGCGATTATATAGAAACACAGGGCTACGCAGGCACAGTAAGCGAGATACAGATTTTCCACACCATCATCAACACCTACGACAACAAAAGCCTGATAATACCGAACGGCGGACTGAGCACAGGCAGCATCACCAACTGGAACCGCGAGGATTACCGACGTGTGGACTGGACCGTGGGCATAAGCTACGGCGACAGCGTTGACGCCGCACGCGAAGCGCTCCTGAACATCATACGCTCCGACAAGCGCGTGGTAGTGAAATATGTGGAAGACGCCCGCAAGCAGCGCGCCGAAAAATGCGCAGCCGCATCGGCGCAGGCAGGCGACGCACCCCAGCCGGAGCGAAAGCGCGGATTCCTCGGCCGCATATTCCATGGCAAAGCCCGTAAAGCCGTAGAATGGAAAGACGCCGCCGCAGACGACAGCATCCTGCGGCACATCGCCAAAGTGGACCGTTCGCCGTCGGTAGTGGTCAACGAACTCGCCGGCAGCAGCGTCAACCTCAAAGCACGCGCATGGGTGCACCGCGACGACTATTGGGAAGTGTTCTACGACATAAACGAACGCATCTACAAGGAACTACCCGCAGCAGGCGTCAGCTTCCCCTTCCCCCAGATGGACGTACACATCAATCCCTGACGGCCGCCCTGTCAAACACATATACCACCTCGTTTTGCCGACGTAACAGACCCCTCTTTGCCATTATGCCAAGATAGGCCGAATACTCGAAGTTGACTACTTCAGTGTTGCACAGTAAAAGAGGCGCGTTCAGCATAGCGTTTATCGAGTCCAGTTCCTGAACGAACACAGGCATGGATTTTCTCACTCCATCCTCTTCAAAAAGCAGTTCGCTCCGGGAGCAGCTCCTATGGTCGGCCAAGATGCGTCCCGACAATAACGCAGCCTGCACGCGACATCCCGTTTGCCACGTAGGAGTCACACACACCGCCTCGGGGCACTCACGCAACACATCCTCAAGCAGCCGTAACCGGCGCATATTTTCCTTCTTAATATTGTGTATGAACCACGGATAGGTGACTGCACCGCTAAACATCACAATCTCGTCGGCCGAGCACCAGTGGTCGCCGCTGCCAAAACAAAGCATGACATTACGGCCCGGCAATCTGAAGACTACCGAAGGGGTACGTACCGGCAGAGGATTGTCCACATCCTCGCCGAAAGGCATTTTGTCGATCAACGGTTTATATACTCCGACAACACTCAGCACGAGCAGGGAGCCTGCAACCATTAGCACCACGCCCGGACGCTTCATGCGCACGTCTGCCACATAGTCGAGCACACGGCATATGGCAACAAGAACGAACGGCATCACCAGTGCATAGTGCTTGCATGCGTTACCGAAACGAATGTTCACAAGATGCACAGCCATGACTGCCACCACTATGGTTGCCGAAAGAAGTTTCCTGTTGTCCTTGAAAAGAAGGTATATACCGCCGGGAATAAGCACAAAATTCCATATACCATAGTTGCCAAGTACAGCTATATTGTGCTGAAAGGCGCTTATCTTCTCGTTCCACACTCCATATTCCGACAGCGTGTGCGCCCACGAGGCACCTGACAAAGGATAAAATACCATTATGGCCGCCACCACCGCCGCCGCGCACACCGCCGTTGCAATCAACGCATTGCGCCATGTATAGCCGCTCAGAACAAGCACAAACGGCAATGTGGGATATATCATCACCACATCGAGACGGAACATAGGCGCCACCACTAAAAGGATAAGCGCGGGAATTCTATACCGGAAAGCGACAAACACCATTGCAGCCACAAAACAAAGACCAGCTATCGACGTCGAATTCGGGTAGGTGGCAAGAGCGTAACTCTCGGGGATAAGCCACAGCGCCACAGGCAGCAGCCACTTGCGTTCCGGCCTGAGCATGCGTGAAGCGAAAACGATCAACACCAACTGTAGCGACAGGGCACAAAGCGCGGAAATGCCAGCATATATAGTCTCGCAATCAAATTGCGGCAGGATGTGCTTGATCGCTACTATCAGCATGTAGGTGAGCGGCTGCATCCAGTAGCCATAGCCAACTGTACCTATAGTCCCCCACCCGTTTATGTAAGTGTACTCACAACCAGCCGAGATACTCAGCGCGTCGCTCTCGAAACTACACAACGGAAATATTCCCGGAATCTGCCACAGGACATATAACAACAGAAGCACACGGAACAAGAGTGTGCTTCTGCATGTTTTCGTCGTACAGCACGACGGCATCAGAGCATGCTTGTTATTACAGCCTTGACTTCCTCGCCGAGCCGTTCGGCGGCTTCCGGCGTGGCGGCCTCTGCATACACGCGAATTATGGGTTCGGTGTTGCTGCGGCGCAGATGCACCCAGGAGTCGGCAAAGTCGATTTTCACTCCGTCAATGTCTGTAATTTCCTCGCCTGCGAATTTTGCCTTGACTGCGGCAAGCAATGCGTCAATATCAAGCGTGGGAGCCAGCGACACCTTGGTTTTGTAAATAGAATACGGAGGATAGCCCGCACGCAGCGCGCTCACCTTTTTGCCGCTCTTGGCAAGCAGCGTGAGGAACAACGCCACACCTACGAGAGCGTCGCGGCCATAATGAAGTTCGGGATAAATCACTCCGCCATTGCCTTCGCCGCCTATCACCGCACCGATTTCCTTCATCTTCGTGGTCACGTTCACTTCTCCCACTGCGGCCGCCTCGTAGCGTCCACCACGGGCACGGGTGACATCGCGCAGCGCGCGCGACGAACTGAGGTTGCTCACCGTTGCCCCGGGAGTGAGAGAAAGCACATAGTCTGCGACGCTGACGAGCGTGTATTCCTCGCCGAACATTTCGCCGTTTTCCATCACTATGGCAAGACGATCCACATCCGGGTCGACAACGAATCCTACGTCGGCCACGCCTTTAGCCATCAGAGAGGCTATCTGCGTAAGGTTTTCAGGGATAGGCTCGGGAGTGTGGGCGAAACGGCCCGAGGGCTCGCAGTTAAGCTCCACCACTTCCTCGACTCCGAGAGCGCGGAGAAGCTGCGGAATGACAACGCCGCCCACACTGTTGACCGCATCGACAGCCACGCGGAAGCGGGCACGGCGGATAGCTTCGACATCAACGGCCGGAAGCGCCAGCACAGCATCGATATGGTGACGGTTGTAGGTGGTGTTCATGTATTCGTGTCCAATGCCGTCTATTTCCGCATAGCCGTACTCGCCGCTGTCGGCAATTCTGAGCACCTCACGGCCTTCTGCATCGTTGAGGAACTCGCCGTGCTCGTTGAGCAGCTTCAGCGCATTCCACTGCGCCGGGTTATGGGAAGCCGTGATGATGATGCCTCCGCATGCGCCTTCGGCCGTCACAGCCATCTCCGTTGTCGGGGTGGACGCAAGACCGATGTTCACCACGTCGAATCCCATGCTGATGAGTGTGCCGGTGACAAGTCGGCACACCATGTCGCCGCTCAGGCGCGCATCGCGTCCCACCACGATGGTGCGCGAGGTGCGTGTGGTGGTTTTTTCTATGAATGCGGCATAAGCTGCCGTAAACCGCACTATATCCTGTGCTGTCAGGGCGTCGCCGGGAGCGCCGCCTATGGTTCCGCGTATTCCGGAAATGGACTTTATAAGGGTCATGACGTTATGGTATTTTCAGACAAAACTCTTAGATTTTAGGGCGATAGTAACGTATGTGGTATAGGAACGGCACCACTTCGGCTATTTCGCTGGTGAGGCCGAGCTGCGACTTAATCACGATGTTTACTTCGCAGTCCACAGGCAGCAGAGAAAGGGGGTACTGGATGCCCGACCCCCACTGGCTGGAAGTCTGGAGCTGATAGTTGCCGTAGCGGAACCATGTGTTGGCAAAACTGAGGTCGTTCTCATTGCCGGCTCCGCCGGAGAGTTCGCCGCCGCTATAGTTGTAGAGCGACCAGCGGGTGAAGCGGAAATAAATCTGCTCGTCGGCTTTCACCTTATTGCCTTTAGTTCCGGCATCAAGCACCTGCATGTACATGTTGCCGTCCTCGTCGAGCCGGTAATAAGGGGCGTCTTCGCCGGTTTCGAAAACCGTATCGGCCGGTATTTCCGCCACTACGCGATGGTTGGCAAGATAAGCGTTCACATAGTGCGTTTCATCGGTCAGCAGTTCGGCATAGCTCTTGGTGTCTTCGCACGAAGCAAGAGCCACACCGGCAAAGGCGATGGCGGCAAGCGCAATTTTGCGGAATATTCTCATTGTTTTTTATTGATATATTTCTTTTTGTTCTCAGCCATAAGGGCACGGAATGCTTCCGCGGCCTCTTCAAGCGTGCCGTGGAACTCGCCTCCGGCGGCATTCAAGTGGCCGCCGCCGCCGAAATGCTCGGCACAAATCTCGTTGACAGGGAAGTCGCCTTTCGAACGCATCGACACTTTTATGTACTTCTCCTCCTCACGCATGAAGCAGGAATACACCACGCCGGGGATGGCGAGCGGCTTGTTCACAAGGCTCTCGGTGTCGCCCTTGCAGTAGTGGTAGCGGTTGAGCTCGGCGCGGCTGAGGGTTATGAGCGCCGCTCCCATCCCGCGATCCACCTCAAGTTTGCGGTCCATTGCATAGGCGTTAAGGCGCAAGGCATTTTCGCTCACCGTGTTGAAAAGCAAGCGTATCAGGCCGTCCTTGTCTGCACCATGGCGCAGAAGCTCGGCCACGACTTCAAACAGCTCCGGGTCGGAACTGTTATAGGCAAAACCACCGGTGTCGGTGAGTATGCCGGCCAGCATGAGAGTAGACGCAACAGAGTCAATATAAGGCAATAATTCCAGACGGCAAAGCACCCGGAACAGCACGTAGCACGTAGCGGCCATTTCAGGCTGCGATATGGCTATAGTGGTGAAATCGACCGGATTTTCGTGATGGTCTATCATCACTTTCGAGGCGCGGGCGGCAAGCAAGGCATCGGCCATGCGGTCGACACGCTTGGGGTCGTTGAAATCAAGACAGAATATAAGGTCGGCCTCGCGCAGCAACGTGCGGGCGAAGTCGGGATGCTTGCAGGCATCCACGAGTTCCTTCGCTTCAGGCAGCTGCATAAGCAGCGAGGAAGTGGCATCAGGAATGATGCATCGGGCTTCCTTGCCCAACGCGCCGAGCACATGCGCAAGAGCCAGCGACGACCCCACGGCATCGCCGTCAGGCCCCACATGGCATATTATGGCTATTTTGCCGGCATCGGCTATAAGATGGCGCAGGCGGCGCACTGTCTCGTCTTTTATTATGCGGCTTATCATTGCGGTGAATTATTCCGCAAAGATAAGCAACATTTCGCAATTACGAGAGACGGAGCACCTCAAAAAGGCCGCCGGCGCCGTTTTCCTTAATCTTTTTTAAGACTGAGTATTTGTCTCGTTTGTCATTCCGTGCCCAGCTTGGCCGCCCAGGCCGATATTCGCGAATCGGTGAGTTCGGCGTGGTTGACGTTGTCAAGCATAAGACCGTAGTACACTCCCGGAGCTATTTCCGCTTCCGTTTCTTCAAACACGTAGCCGCGGCCGTCGTATTCGCCTATCAGACGTGCGCCGGTGTGGGCAAGCGACTTGGCCATGTCGCCAACGGCGCTGCAGAACGTATGGCTCATAGTTTCGTCGCCCGTACCGAAAAACGCGAGTTTGTGTCCCTGAAGGTCAAGCACGCGTGCTCCGTCGACGAAATCTTCCATGTAAGGCTGCATGTCGCCGGCGCCATAGGTGGGCGACCCGAGGATGCACACTTCATAATCGCCAAGGCGAGACGGAGCCGTCTTTGCCACGTCATGAATGTCCTCCGCTTCCACTCCGAGCGCAGCGGCTATACGGCGTGCGGCATCGGCGGTGTGGCCTGTGCTCGACGCATAAAAAATGCCATATTTTTTCATTGTCCCTTTGATTTTTAAAGTTTATTGTAAAACACACCGCCGCGCCTGCTTGTTCGGACAAATTCTCCTCTGCGAACGCTCAAATATCACGCATGCCGACTTGTTTTGACAAAGAGGATTGACAATAAACAGGCCGAAACCACTTTGGTTTCGGCCTGTTTATTGTCATGAGCGTCTCTATAAAGCGCGTTTATTCTTCGGATGCATCTTCGTTGACGGATTCAAGCGCAAGAGCGGTCAGGCTTTTGTCGGATTTTTTCTCATCCTTAAGAATCGAGCGCAGCAGTTTTGCTACGTTGGCCTCCTGCATCGCGTCGGCGAAAGCTGCGAGTGTCCCGTATGTGGCTATTTCATAATGCTCTACTTTCTGAGCCGCAAGGATCAACCCTGCATCGCGTATAGCAGAACCCTTTTCAGTATCGGATATTATGCTTTCCGTTTCTGAAATAAGACCTTCCATGGCATCGCACTTTTTAGTCTTCGGCTTTTCGCCCATCAATTCAAACACTTTTTCGAGTGTTGAAATCTGATTTTCAGTCTCCGACATATGTGCCTCGAAAGATGCGGCCAACTCTTTTCCGGTCGCGGCTTTACGCATTTTCGGAAGTGCTTTGAGGAATGCTTTTTCGGCCCACAGAATGTCTTTAAGCCCGTCAATGAAGAACTCGCGGAATTCCTTTCCGCTTTTTTTATTTTCGGCGGTTACGTCTGCGGAAGTTTTTGTGCCGGCCTTAGAATCAGCCACATCTTTTTTCTTAGTTTCCGCCTTTGCTTTTGCGTCCTCTTTGGAGGACGGAGTTTTTTTCTTGGCTTTGGTTTCCATAATTAAAAGTTTTTGGCAGTTAAAATTTACGACAAGATAATCGTCGAATTGTTAACACGTTATGTTGTATGGTTAAAAACAAGTGTTTTTGAAAAATGGTTTTTAAACAAATCCCAACATATTCTAAAATGTCGTTAACTACAGCCTCGTTCTTAAATCATGTCCACAACACGGGCAGACGGCTGAAAATCAATTGATTTTCAGCCGTCTGCCTATTTGATTATGCTATTTATATGCGTCAGGGTAAAAGTATTTTTTCTGTCGCACTGCCTTGGCGGCGGATGTATGCGCCATGCTGCGGATTTTGAACGAGCACGCCGCTCATGTCGTAATATTCCTCGTGGATAGTGTCGCTCTGGACGTCTGTGATTCCTGTGGAAGTAGATGGCGTAACAGAAACAGGCGCATCAAGATGATGCGTGACGGAAGCGCTGCCGTCGGCATAGTTTGCGCTTATTCCTACATTCAGACGGCATGGCTGTCCGCTTTCAAGTCCGTCCAGCACGGCCTGCCCGTTCAGTTCGTAAGTATTTTCATCATTGTCAGATTCACGAAGAACAGTATTTTGCTGAGAATCGGCAAATGTGTTGCGGTCGAATGTATAGCTACAATATTCTTTTCCGGTGTCGGAGTCGTGGGCGGTTATCGTGAAATCGCGGACACCATTGTCGTTGTTCACTTTAAGCATAAAGTTCATTATGGCGTTGCTGCCCGTGGATTTCACTTCGTCGACAGACAGCTCCATTGAGAACTGTTTTTCTTCCGGCGATTCGCATGTAATGGTGGCAGAGCTGATATACAGGAATTTGCCGTCAGGATGTTCGAACAGCATTGTCACGAACGGACTGCGGCCTTCCCATCCGGATGAGTTCGGCGCATTTCCGCAGTCTTCGTCCACCCATGAGCCCCATATGTAAGGCTGGGCCTGCTGGTACAGGGACTCGTCGGTCTGTATCTCGAACTCGATTTTTGTGATGAAATGCCCGTCAAGGCTGTATATTTTGAACTTGTTGAAGGCTGCAAACCGCAGGCACTGGAGGCGCTCGCTGTAGGCGGGATTGGTGCTCGAGCAGACATCGTCTTTTTCCAAAAGGAAACGGAAGCCTTCGGCATTGAATTCTATGGTTTCGTCAGTGACGGTTTCTGCTATGTGCTCGGAAAAAATTATTTCTTTGGTGACAAGATTTTCCGCTCCGGTTTCTTGCGCTGATATGCCGTTTGCCGCTCCTGCAAGCAAAAACATCATGGCGAATGTGTGTTTCATGGTATAGGGTATTTTATTGTTAGGTTGATTTTATCCAAGCAGCTCCACGCCGATACCGGGACGGTCGGGCAATACGACTTTGCCATCGACTATGTGAAGGCCGTCGAACCGGTCGTTTGAGATAAGAAGATTGCCGTCGAGGTCGGCCCAGTCCACCATGGGAGAGAGCTGCGCGGCCGCTGTCACGGCGCAGCTTGTCTCCGTCATGCATCCGAGCATCACCTTCATGCCGAGGGCGCGTGCGAGTACAGCCATTTTGTAGGCCTCATGCATGCCGGTGCTTTTCATCAGCTTTATGTTTATGGCGTCGTACACGCCATGGGCGCGCTGCACGTCGGGCAGACGCTGCAGAAATTCGTCGGCCACGAGCGGTAGCGGCGAGCGCTCACGCAGCCACGCAGTCTCGTCCACCATCTCTTTCGGCATCGGCTGCTCGACGAACAGGCATCCACGCTCGGCAAGCCAGTGGCACATCTCAAGCGCATGCTCTTTTTCGCTCCAGCCCTGATTGGCGTCCACGCATATGGGCACATCGCTGCTGCGCCGCAATGCCTCGACTATTTCTTTGTCGTGGCCTACACCCATTTTCACCTTCACTACACGGAAAGGCCGACATTCGTCGATTTCCTTCTGCATCTCTGCGGGGTCGGACTGGTAGCTGATGGTGTAGGACGTATTGGGAGTGTTGTCGGGATTAAGTCCCCAGATTTTGTACCACGGCTGTCCCATTATTTTGCCCAGCAAATCGTGCAGGGCAATGTCTACGGAGGCCTTTGCCGCACGGTTGTCCGGAGCCACAGAGTCCATGTATGCGTGTATGTCCTCGATACGGAACGGGTCGGAGAACTGGCCGAGGTCAAGACGCGACAGGAAAGCGGTCACACTCTCGACGCTTTCTCCGAGGTACGGCGGCATAGACGCCTCTCCATAACCTATCAGGCCGTCGTACTCAAGCCGCACCTGCACGCCCGGCGTCGTGGTGCGCTTGTTCTTGGCAAGATTGAAAGCATGGCGCAATTTCAGTTCGTAGGGCTGAAAACTGAGGTTGAGGCAGCCTGGACGTGCGGCCGTACGTGTAGGCTCGCCGAATGCGGAGAATGAAATGGGTGATATGGCCAGTGCTGTGCCTAAAAAGGATGTGCGTAGAAAGTTGCGTCTGTTCATGGTTTGCGGATGGTTTGGGCAGAGGTTAAGGAAGGTCGAAATACCAGGGATGTCCGGCGGCACGTGTGATGCCGTCGGAGCTTTCATGCCCGTGGATGCGCACGGCATGAAGGAATGGTGTGGTGAGGTACATGTCAGATGCGGGGTCAACGCTGTTGCGCTTCACACGTCCTGACGAGTGGACATAATTGCCGTCATGGTCGTATATGGCCACATGCGTTACGCGACGGGTGTCGGCATTGCCGAAGAAAAGCAGGTCGCCGGCGCGGCATTCGCGCCAATTGGCAGCTTCGATACGGCTTCCGGTAAGAGCCTGCTGCGATGCGTCGCGCCGCAATATTATGCCGTTGGCCAGATAGCCCGTCTTTGCAAGTCCGGAGCAGTCGAGTGTCTTGACGGAAGTGCCTCCCCACAGGTATGGAGTGCCTTCCATCGAATATGCGGTATTGAGAATCAGTTCGGGGTTGAAATCCTGCGATGCCCATTTGCCGATTTCTGTGAAAGCTGAAGCATCGGCCCAGCCCGTGCGCCCGTCAGGCAATGTAATCTCCACACGCCCGTTTTTCTTATTGGCGAGTGTACCGGCCACAATGTCGCCGAGCACAAGGTCGGTCACGGCATCGCGCAGGCCGGAAGCTTGCGGCGTCGTATAGGCCCGCAGCTGGACGGGTGCTGTGACCACAAGGCGCGGCGAGCGGCGCCATGCCTGCATGGCGCTGTCAGAGAGCAGTACCACCGAGGGCATGTTTGTGTAGGCGATGTAGCCGTCAGGACTTTGTACGCGCAGCCATTCGTCGCCTACGCGTTCGAGCACGCGCAGCGGCATGCCCATAAGCGCCTGCGAGGCCATTTCGGCCGCATGGGCAGGCCGTGTGCGCATGCATGCCACGGAGATTCGCGGCAACGCCCACAACGTGTCGGCGTACACCTCCACATTATTTGTGTACGACATGCCGCGCGAACGCAGGCTGTCGGCCACGGCGGCAAGCACAGCAGGCTCGCTTGTGGAGCCGTAAAGGGTGATTGTCCCGTCGGCACTCTGCCGTGCACCGATGTCGGCCACGACCTGTCGGCGGTCGGGTGCAAGTATGGCCTTGACATTGTCTATGACCCGGCATGCGATGTCGGCCGGACGTTCCACGGGTGTGCATTGGAGCACCTCCATGCGACGGCGGAAACCGGGGTAATATATGTTGCCGCGCGAGCACTCGAGTTCGCCGGCCTGCTGGTCGACAGTCTCGCTGCGCACAAACCTCTTGGCCGGCAGAAGCGGACCGCACACGCCTGAGTTAGCCGCCATTCGGTAGGCGTCGATGCCGGTAGAATAAAATTTACGGGCACGGGGGCCGGAGGCATTGTCGTAGCGTCCGAACGACACATCGACGGGCACCCACCCTACACCTTCAAAGTACACTTCGGCCCAGTCATGGTAGTTTACTTCGCCGGGGTGCATCATCCATCCGCTTTCCCAGCGTGCAGGCACTCCGAGCGTGCGCATAAGCGAAATGTAAAGCAGTGACACCTGGCCGCAATCGCCATGGCCTTCGTCGATGACATACTGCGGGATACACTCTATTGTGCTGTATTCGCGCGCGCCGGCCCATGGATAGTGGTGATAGATGTAGTCGTAGACGAGCTCGCTTTGGCGCAGCGGATTTGTCTCCGCGCCCACGATGGCGCGAGCCATCGAGTCAAGCCGCACTATATGCGGCGCTTCCATAGCGGTATAGCGGCGGTAGGTCTCGCTTTCAGTATCGTAGGGCCGCATGTCGGCGAGTATCTGTTCCGGGTCGAAATATTCCGCCGACGCCGTGTATTCGACGGTCATGTCGAAGTGCGTGTCACGTCCGTCGGACACAGGCTGCTCCATATACACACTGCGGTGCGGACTCGCCGACGGGTCGGAGATGCTGTGGGCGGCCGGGGTGGTGGCGATGACGCGGATGTCGCTTTGACGCTGCGAAGGACGCGGCACAGGCAGCCACAGGCGCAAAGTATCGCCGGCAAGCGACTCGTGGTACGGCACGTCCACGCTATAGCGGTAGCGTATACGGCGCGCGGAGCCAGTGCCGTCGAGCACACTGTCCACATAGGCTATACGCGCAGCGGTAGCGGGCGATGTGCGGCCGACATATCCCCCGTTCATTGACGGATTGACAAGACCGAGATTGCGCGGGGATTTCGCATGCATGCGCTCCTGGCCTTCTATCCGGCGCACTTCCACATAGCCTCGGCGGGCAAAATCGCGTATGTCGGCATCGGTGACGCCCGGATGACGACGTTTGATTTCCCAGCTTCCCTCTTTGTAGGTAAGGGAGAAGTCGGAGCGTATGCGTGATTCAATGGCTGCCGCCGAGTCGGCTTCAAGCCATGAAGGTGTGGCAGCGGAAGCATATGCGGCTATAGCGCCGAGCACTATGCTTGCTATCGTGTGTCGGTGCGTCATGGTATCGATAATGTTATTGCAGAATTATTTTGCCGAACGAATCACGATGGTGGAAATCCGGACGGGGAGTGTTTATAGGGTTCCAGCTCAGGAAGTGCGGTTGGGAGGTGGCGGAAGCGCATTTGTAGAAGTTGCCGCGCATTTCTATAGCATGGTCTTCGTAGCGCACGCCTATCAGATCGAGAGGGATTATGGCGAGGAGATTCCATGAGAACAGCCCCTCAAGTTCGCGGAACGGACGTGAACCGCAACTGGCCGTACGCTGCACGCGCGCCAATTCGTCGGGAGTAAGGCGCACCGGGTTTTCACGCACCATACGGTGCGACGCATTAAGCGTGCCGATACAGTTGAACTCAAAATTCCAATATTCGCCTCCGGCTCTCGGCTCCACGAAAAACTCTACGCAGGAATCCTGGCTGACGGGGCCGAGGTCTTCATACACTTCGGCGCGAAGATAATTGGTGCGCGAGAAGAAGTCTATATACAATGCAGTTCCGCTGTGCGCCACAGTGAACGACGAGAGCGGGCGGTACGGATACTCGCGTTGCCAGTTCACACTGTTTATGATTCGTCTCGGCGCACGGGCTTCGAGCAGCGCGATGGCGTCGTCAGGCGACAGGCAGCCGTCAAGTTCGGCGATATGTGGTATAAGCAGGGTTTTGTTCCGGTCCATGTGTCAGAAGATATAGTCTTTGATTGCAAGTCCTACGCCGGCGGCCGCCATGATTATGAGAATGGCGGCTATGATGCGGTTGAAAAGCCACAGAGAGCGCACGTTAAAGCGTCGGCGCAGCTTGTTGACAAGCCATGTGACTCCTCCCCACCATGCCATGGCTCCCGCAAGGATGCTCAGATAGGCAGTGAAATAATGGTGCACACCGAACTCCGGCAGGATGAAATTGAAGCGTGCGAAAAGACCTATGATGAAAAAAAGTATGAGCGGATTGCTCACCGTAAGCAGAAAACCGCTTACGAGATCGCCCCAATAGCTTGTGCCGCCGCGTGGCGCCGTTTCTCCCGGGGCGGCTTTAAGCGAACGTGTAGGGTTTTTACGGAACAGATACAGGCCGAACGCGGCCAAAACAATTCCGCCCACTACCTGGAGCAGAAGCTGATGGCGATCGATAAGGTCGGTTATGAAGCTTATGCCGAAGCCTGTAAGCAGGCAGTAGAGCAGGTCGCTCACACTCGCTCCGACCCCCGTAAACAAGCCCGGCCAGCGCCCTTTGCTGAGAGTGCGCTGGATCACAAGCATGCCTATAGGCCCCATGGGCGCCGAAATCAGCACGCCGATGAGGAAGCCGCGCGGCAGTATGTAAAGCATCTGCTCCATTGCTCGGAAAAATTCGTCGTCAATATCAAGCAAAGTTAGCACTTTTTTCATTAAAGCCATAGTTTGAAAAGTGCAAAAAACGCAAAAACTGCCCAAAAACACAAAAAACGATGAAATATGCTTTTTGCAGCTCTAATTCGGCACACACCATATTCATGTGGAGAATATTTCAGGCAACAGACAGGAAACAGCAAAATATCGGACGACTATAAATTAAAGAATAATGACAATTTTGTTGTGGAACCGGCAAAACCCATTTCAACACATAAACGTTATTTGTTGAAAATGATGCAGCTATGGGCGACCCACATATAGAACGACAATTGAGACCGGCACAGACCGACAAAAGAAATTAAAAAAATCCAGGCATCTACATATCAGATTACACTCGATTGATTATTTCCAATACGTGATGTGATGCTGTACATGTTAATATCGCACTTAGTTATCCGTTTTTTTAGTAGATGAGATAAACAAAGAACTTGCCCTGAACCCCGACACTCTATTTTATCTTGCCAGTGACGATATGGAGATAAAAAAGGAATTCAAGGAAAAATTTGGCGACCATATCATAGTCTCTATTCTCAGCAGTGACCGGGGCTCATCACAAGGAATCAAGGATGCTTTTACCGAATTGCTCGTCCTGTCACGTTGCCGTCTCCTGCTCGGCTCGTGGTGGAGCTCCTACTCAATGTCGCCCCCCCCTCTTAGGTGATGTAGAGCTTAAACAATTGAAAATAGAGTAATCACTTCTATGACCTGTTACCCGAGAGTATTCTCATTCCTTTAGGAAAATATCTGTTCAATAACAGATAGGTCAAGAACGAAATTCCAAATAGTGACAGGAAAGTAAGCAGATATGAGAGAAGTGAACTGAGTATAGTATTATATCCGACAATACGCAGCCAGAATTTTAACGTGACTGAACAGAAACACTGGTGAAAAGCATACAGAAAGAATGTTGAAGAACACAATTGCCGCCCGGTGACCGTTGTTGAAAAACCAACCAACCTGCATGATAAGAGGTATAAAAAGCAGAATCCGGCCTGAACTTCTAAACAGAGTCCAATCATGTCAGTCACTTTATCGCCTATGAACCAAAATCTTACAATGGCTATAACAAGATAGAGAATACCTGAAAAAAGCATTATGCCCGACTTATTATTGAATTTGTCGGGAGAGAGTCCGTGTATACCAGCAGCAGCTCCTGATATAAACCATTCTATACCATGCAGGTCAATGTCAAAGATAAGTTTGATAAAGAACAATAGAATAACCGACCACCATTTCCACGCTATTAACCTCACTATCGGTGTCAGTATGACAAACACCATCAGGTTTCTGATAAACCAGAATGCAAACGCATAGGGATAACCATCGTCTTGTTCAATATATACAAAACCCTCCAAAAATCTGCCCCAGTGTATCGTATCGTTTTCTATGATACCAAGTCCCGGGAAGTTGAGAAACAAAACTTTTATAATGAACAGAGCCGCGCAAAATAGATCCCATATCATATACGGTATAAACAGTGTCTTGAACCGGCTTGATAGTTTCTTTTTATAAACATCGGCTGTAAAATTATCAACACCATAGAAAAACAGATACCCCGAAATAATAAAGAAAGATGGAACGCACACCTGCATTAACGAGGTGATGAAATTCACGATTTCAGGCCCGTATCCGTTAAATCCTGATGGCGTAAGATGATAGATGTTACTGTGTATAAGTACCACACCCATAATTAATATGAACTTGAATATGGGAATGGTTTTCAACCGGTGTTGTGAAGAAAGTGTCATTTCTTATTCTCCTTCCATTTTGCATCTGTGACACGGCAGCCGGTCATGAGGGTGACGTGGGGGACGATCAGAATCCATCGGCTGCCGTCGGCTGCTGTTAAACAGCGGGGACGCAGACGGGATTCTACCCATCCCATTTGAGGGGTATTTATTAATATTTTAGAATAGTTGTCAGGAATCGAATCGCGGGATAGCAATAGCCCGTCTTTGAGATACATTATATGTTAAAATATTTTCCACATACAAAAGTACGAAAAAATATTATTGTCTGCTAATAAAATCCGTTTTACTTCTTTTTCTTTGTATTCTTCAAAAAACAAAGCGGACTCATTTTGAGTAATGGGTGACGTTAACGTGTGTTGTTCCATTTTAGGTGTATCAAAGTGCATTACTCGCTGAAGTATGTTGAGCACACGCTAATGTTTGCAAGTTTTGAAAATTAATGCTTTGAATGGTTCTGCATCAAAGAAAAATCACTAATTTTGCGGTGTCATTTGACAATGGCAGACATTGCGGAATAAAGAATACACGAAAGTGTTTAACTGATTCTCACCGATAAAGTCTGGAAAACTTACGAACGGGAATGAGTTGACATCTCTCGCGTCATGTATATGGCGTGGGAGACTGTTGC
>VSPG01000042.1 GCA_009775265.1 Muribaculaceae bacterium | reverse complement strand
AACCTCAAATTCCTTGCAGAAATCATCGGCAATACAAAAAATTTCTGTAACTTTACTTTCGGTAATCATGATATAGTCTATATCCGGGTAGCCCACAATGGCAAATCCGTTTACATGCCCACAGACAAGCTCGTGGGTGCTAAAGGTCTGTCCTCATCAATGGAGGTAATAGACCCATTCGTCCTGAAACCTCTGTCCTCGCAAATCGTATCGTGGCTCGATGCATTGAACCGGCAGGATATTTCAGCATGGACCGCCCGACAGGTAATGGACTTTCTGAGGAATCGTAACGAGGATTTGATATTCTCGAAATATGCGCGCAAGCATATCGACTGCATGATAGACCGAGGGCAGGAGCGCAACGCGAAGAATTATCAACTCGCACTCCAGCACATGGAGCGATATTTTGGTACAACGAACGTGAAGTTTGCGCAGCTCACGTCTGTGAGCGTCAACAAGTGGATTGCCGTACTGCTCAATGTGGTTATCCACTGTAAAATTTAATCGAGAAGTGCGCCAGGGAATCTAATCGAGAAGTGCGCCACCATAGGGGAAGTTTAACCCGGGATTTTGAGTTATATTTGACTGCGTCCTATATACTCTTGCTTGGCAGAACTCAAATAAATTTGGTTCTACCCTCGATTTATGCGTATATTTGCAGTGCCGGGAGAATATATAGCCCTAAAAATATGTGTTTTCACATATTTGAGAAGTACTAAAAAAGGTTTGTTATAGTCTTTGATACTTTGCGGTATGGAAATAAGAGCTGCCACGATATGCGATTTGGAATGCATTATTAGTATTCTTGATTCAGCAAGGGAGTATCAGCGTTTATCAGGTTTTAACCAATGGATAGACGGGTATCCTTCTAAGGGCAATGTTGTGAAAGATATTGAAGCAGGAGGTGCAATGGTTATTATGGCAGAAAAGGATGTAGTAGGATATGCATTCCTTGCCATAGGCGACGTCGCTTATGAGAAATTAGGTGATATATGGCGTTTTGAAGGCAATTATGGGGTGGTTCATCGTTTGGCGCTATCGGCAGATGTACGCGGGAAGGGACATTCTACAGAAGTATTAAAGCTTATTGAAAATGAATATATAAGTAGTGGCATTAACATTATACGTGTTGATACCGGCCGTGAGAACAGGATTATGCAAAGGATAATGGAAAAGAATGGATATGAGCTGCGCGGTTTTCATGAGTTTGAATGGGGATGGCGGTTGGCTTATGAAAAATCAATAATGCTTTAGAAATATGATTCAGCAAATAGAGTTTTCCTTATGTCCGTATAAACGGGGCGTGCATATAATCACAGGAGAAGTTTTGCGAAACTTGCCTGAGTTGCCTTCCAAGGGCCTGTGTAATATTCTGATTAAACATACATCGGCGGCTTTGGCTTTGAATGAAAATGCCGATCCTGACGTGCGCCATGACCTTAACGCGATTTTCAATCGCCTTGTGCCGGAAAATGCGCCATTCTATATGCACACGGATGAAGGGGCCGACGATATGCCGTCGCATGCCAAATCTGTAATAGTGGGAGCGTCTCTCACTATCCCTGTCACCTCCGGACGTCTAAATCTGGGGACATGGCAAGGCATATATCTGTGCGAATTCAGGGACGATGGAGGCAGTAGAAATTTTGTAGCAACCATAATTGGCGATTAGTCATAAACACGCTATGAATCCATATTATCGCGAATACTCCGAGTACCTTGCCGAACGCTTTCCGGGCAAGGTGCAGAAGCTTACTGTTGACACAGGTGCCTCATGTCCCAATCGTGATGGAACTCTCGGTAGGGGTGGATGCATATATTGCAATAATGAATCTTTTTCTCCTATGGCAGGTTGCCGTGAGGGTGTCAGAGAGCAATTAAACAAAAGTAAGCTGTTTTTTGCGCGCAAATATCCTGAAATGCGTTATTTGGCGTATTTCCAAGGGCACACGGCCACACATGCCGGGGTGGAGAGGTTTATACGTCAATGCAATGAAGCTATGGAGGTGGATGGTGTAATAGGTATAATCATAGGCACCCGTCCTGACTGTATGCCTGACAGCCTTCTTGAACAACTGGCACGGATCAATAGCGAAGATATGCCTGTAATGGTGGAGTTCGGGATGGAAAGTGCCTGCAATGCTACGCTGGAGCGCATCAACCGTTGCCATACCCATACAGATACTGTCAATGCTGTCATGCGTACACATGATGCTGGAATGGACGTAGGCGTGCATCTTATATTCGGTCTGCCCGGAGAATGCGAGAATATGATGCTGTCAAGCGTAGATGCGGTAAACGACATGCCTGTTAGCTTTGTCAAGTTCCATCAACTTCAGATAGTACGCGGAACACGGCTTGCATCAATGGCTGAAGCCGAACGTGGACTTGTGCATCTTTTCGGCGTAGAGGAGTATATAGAGTTTTGTTGCAAAGTGGTAGCACGGTTAAGACCGGATATTGCCATTGACCGCTTTACATCCCAGGCTCCGTCAGATATGCTGATAGCGCCACGATGGGGTTTGAAGAACCATGAGTTCACAGCCCGTCTTCAGAATCGGCTTCGGGAGCTTTCCAATAGTCGTAGCTGACGTCCCAAAGATATAATGCGTGGGCCGGCATGGATGTGCCGGCAGCGCATCGGTCTGAGGCTTCAAGTATTGATAGAACGCCTTGCGGGGATATTTTACCACGACCGACATCGACAAGTGTTCCTACCACTGCACGAACCATATTGCGCAGGAATCGGTCTGCTTTAATCTCGAAATACCATCGGTCGGCAGCTGTGCGATGCCATGCCGCTTCGCGTAAGTCGCATATGTTTGTTCGGGCGTCGCTATGCAATTTTGCAAAAGAGGTGAAGTCGCGGCATCCGAGCAATAATGATGCGGCTTCGTTCATGGCCTCGAAATCCAACTTTGGAGATGCCTGCCATGACAATTCGCGTATAAACGGATTTTTTGATGTGTGCGCATAGTAACGGTAGCAACGTTCCGTGGCGTCGAAACGGGCATGGGCGCCGTCATGTACAGGCGTGATTGAATGTACCGCTATGTCCTTTCCTGCCATGGAGTTCACGGCTCGGAGGAGGGTGGGCGCGCATATATCGTCGGGAAGGTCGGCATGCGCAACCATCCGCTGCGCATTTACGCCTGCATCCGTGCGTCCTGCACCCGTGACGGCTATATTAAGACGCAGTGCTTTGGAGAATGCTTCTTCAAGGCATTGCTGCACCGACATGTCATCCGGCTGGCGCTGCCAGCCATGGAATGCAGCGCCACGATAGGAAATGTCGAGGAAGTAACGCACGTCAGTCTTTCTCAAGATAGGTGTAGCCGTATAGGCCGGCACGATATGTGCTTACGAAGTCTCGGCCTTCTTCAGGCGTTATTGAACCTGCTTTCATGGATGCCGTAACCCAGGTTTCCACGTTGCGTACAAGCTTTTTGGGCGAAAACTGAACATAGTCAAGCACTTCTGCGACAGTCTCTCCGTCTATCAGCTGGTCGATTTCGTAATGGTCTTTGTATACGCTGATGTGCACGGCATTGGTGTCGCCGAAAAGGTTGTGCATGTCACCCAAGATTTCCTGATATGCACCAACTAAGAACACCCCGATGTAGTACGGCTCGCCCGGCTTTACGGAATGTACGGGCAGGTCAGGCTGAACGCCCTGTGCTGAAATGAAGTGGTTTATTTTGCCGTCGCTGTCGCAGGTGATGTCCTGGATGGTGCATGTGCGTGTCGGCTTCTCGTCAAGGCGTGAAATCGGGATAATAGGGAACATCTGGTCTATGGCCCATGTGTCCGGCAGCGATTGAAAAAGAGAGAAATTGCAGAAATACTTGTCGGGAATCATGCGGGAAATCTTGCGCAACTCATCCGGCGCGTGTTTCATACCTCCGGCCAGTTCGCCGACTTCGCGGGCTATGCTCCAAAAAAGTTTTTCAATTTGGGCACGCGTGCGGAGGTCGAGCAAGCCGAGACTGAACAGGTCAAGCGCCTCCTCGCGTATCTGCAGGGCGTCATGCCAGCTTTCAAACATACTGGTCTGGTCAAGGCGGTCCCATATATTATATAGTTCCCTTGACAATTCGTGGGCATTTTCGCTCAACTCCTCGTTGTCGCGCCATACAGGCAGCTGCGTTGTTTCAAGCACCTCGAATATAAGTATGGAGTGGTGGGCCGTTAGCGAGCGTCCGCTTTCAGTGATTATGTTGGGCTGTTTCAGAGAGTTTTTAGTACATACATCCACAAGCGAAGACACGGCGTCATTGGCATATTCCTGAATGGAATAGTTCATCGAACTTTCGCTGGCAGAGCTGCGGGTGCCGTCATAGTCTACACCGAGTCCTCCTCCAATGTCTACAAAGTCGATGTCGAATCCCAGTTTACTCAACTGCGCGTAGAACTGCATTGCCTCGCGCAGAGCATTCTTTATGCGGCGAATTTTTGTAATCTGACTGCCTATATGGAAATGTATCAACTTGAGACAATCCATCATTTCACGACGCTGCATGAAGTCTATGGCTTCAAGCAATTCAGAACTGTTAAGTCCGAATTTCGACTGGTCGCCGCCGCTTTCCTCCCATTTTCCGGAACCGGAACTTGAAAGTTTAATCCGTATGCCTAAATTAGGGCGCACTTTTATGCGCCTGGCCACATCGGCTATAAGACGCAATTCATTGATTTTTTCCACTACAAGATAGATGCGTCGACCCATTTTTTGAGCAAGCAGTGCAAGCTCTATGTAGCTTTCATCTTTATAACCATTGCATATCACCAATGCGTTGTCTGCGATATTTGTGGCCAAAACGGCGTGTAGTTCAGGCTTGGAGCCGGCCTCCAGGCCGATATTGAATTTTTTGCCGTATGTGACGATTTCCTCCACGACCGGACGCATTTGATTTACTTTTATAGGGTAAATCATGAAATTCTGGCCCTCATAATCATAAGAGGAAGCAGCCTGCTTGAAGCAGTTGCTGATTTTCTCGATACGGTTGTCGAGAATGTCAGGAAAACGCAAAAGAACAGGCGACGAAATATCGCGTACCTGAAGTTCGTCAAGCACCTCTTTTATGTCCACCGAGGCACAGCCTTCACGCGGCGTCACTGCCACATGCCCTTTTTCATTGATGGAGAAATAGTTGCGTCCCCATCCTGCGATATTGTACAATTCTGCGCTGTCCTCAATACGCCATTTTCTCATCGGCTAATAATCTTTTGCGGTTAAATTCTATGCAAATGTAGCGAAAATACTTGATATTACAAAAGAGTGGCGGCCATAGCGGCTGCCACTCTTTTTGTATTGGTTTATAGGTATTATCCCTTGATAGCCGCGATGCCGGGAAGCACTTTTCCTTCTATGGCTTCGAGAAGGGCGCCACCGCCGGTGCTGACATAGCTTACGGAGTCGGCAAGGCCGAACTTATTGACGCATGCAACGGAGTCGCCACCGCCCACGAGGGAGAATGCGCCATTCTGAGTGGCTTCCACAATGGCTTCCGCGATAGCGCGGCTGCCTGCTGCGAAGTTGTCGAACTCGAACACTCCTGCAGGACCATTCCAAAGTATGGTCTTGGCGCCACGGATATTGTCGGCAAATTTCTTGCGGGTTTCGGGACCGGCGTCGACGCCTTCCCAACCTTCAGGAATTTCCATTACGGAGCATACCTGGGTGTTGGCATCGTTGCTGAATGCGTCGGCTGCGATGCAGTCCACGCCGAGAACGAGGTTTACGCCTTTTTCCTTGGCCTGTTTCATGATGTCAAGGGCAAGGTCGAGTTTGTCGTTTTCGCAAAGCGATTGGCCGATATTTCCGCCAAGAGCCTTTGCGAAAGTGTATGTCATGCCGCCGCAAAGGATGAGATTGTCCACTTTGTCCATGAGGTTCTCGATGATGCCGATTTTGGTCGACACTTTGGAGCCACCCATAATAGCGGTGAACGGACGTTTGATGTCGCTGAGAATGTTGTCCACAGCCTGTACTTCTTTTTCCATGAGGTAGCCGAGCATCTTGTGGTCGGCATCAAAAGAATCGGCCACTACTGCAGTAGAGGCGTGTTTGCGGTGTGCGGTTCCGAATGCGTCGTTCACATAAACGTCGGCGTACGAGGCGAGTTTCTTCGCAAACGTCTTCTGACGCTCTTTCATTTCTTTTTTTGCTGCGTCGTAGGCAGGGTCTTCTTTGTCGATGCCTACGGGTTTGCCTTCTTCCTCAGGATAGAAACGGAGGTTTTCGAGCAGGAGAACTTCGCCGGGCTTAAGGTTTGCGGCAGCTTCGTCGGCGTTTGCACAATCAGGGGCAAACTTGACATCGGTGCCGAGGGCTTTAGCCACATCGTCCTTAATCTGGGCAAGGGAAAATTTGGGATTTACTTTCCCTTTGGGTTTCCCCATATGCGACATGAGAATAAGGCTTCCGCCATCGGCCAAAATTTTCTTGAGGGTAGGGAGTGCACCGCGGATTCGGGTGTCGTCGGTGACATGACCGTTCTCATCAAGAGGCACGTTGAAGTCTACACGTACAATTGCCTTTTTGTCGGCGAAATTGAAGTTGTCGATAGTCATAACGATATGAAAATTAACAGTATATTATTGTTGTTGATTCCTTTTGGACGTGTCTTTTGAGACACGTGGCAAAATTAACGAAAAAAATCCATAATCCTCCGTTAAATTGCACTAAATCTCCGCTTAAAGTTCCGATGCTTTCAGTTTCTCCGCATTTTCGGCAATTGTCAGATGGTCTATTACATCTTGGATTTCTCCGTTCATGAAAGCCTGCAGATTATATATTGTGTAGTTGATGCGGTGGTCGGTTATGCGTCCTTGCGGATAATTATATGTGCGTATTTTTGCCGAGCGGTCGCCGGTGCTTACCATGGTCTTCCGTCGCGAAGCAATGTCGTCTATATACTTTTGGTGCTCCTTGTCATAGATAAACGTGCGCAGGCGGCTTAACGCGCGCTCTTTGTTCTTAGGCTGGTCGCGTGTCTCGGTGCACTCTATGAGTATTTCCTCTGTTTCTCCTGTGTTGGGGTTGCGCCACATATAGCGAAGGCGTACGCCTGACTCGACTTTGTTCACATTCTGTCCGCCGGCGCCCCCGGAGCGGAAAGTGTCCCACTTTATTTCACCTTCGTTTATTTCTACGTCAAAAGGCTCTGCTTCGGGCAGAACTGCAACAGTGGCAGCCGAAGTGTGCACGCGGCCTTGTGTCTCGGTTGCGGGCACGCGTTGCACACGGTGTACCCCACTTTCGTATTTCAGTATGCCGTAAACGCCGTCACCTGTGACGCTTAACACGACTTCTTTATATCCTCCCGCAGCTCCTTCGCTTGCTGAGGTAATGGCTACAGTCCATCCCCGGCTTTCGCAGAATCGGATATACATTTTGCAAAGGTCGCCGGCAAATATGGCTGCTTCGTCGCCTCCTGTTCCGCCGCGTATCTCAAGTATGGCATTCTTGCCGTCTTCAGGGTCGGCGGGTATAAGCAGAAGTTTTATGTCCTCCTCCATTGCCGGTATGGCCTGCTGTGCATTGTCCAGCTGCTCGCGTGCCATCTGTCTTAGCTCAGGGTCGCTTTCCGATTCAAGCAGTTCGCGACTGTCGTCGATGTCGGCAAGCAACGAGCGATAGCGGGCAGTGGCCTCTGTCAGGCGTTGCAGTTCTTTATATTCTTTTGTGAGTCGCACGTAGCGCTTCATGTCGGCAATGACATCGGGAGCGGTTATAAGAGTCGCGACCTCTTCAAATCGGGCTTCAATGCCGTCGAGGCGAGTTAGCAAAGATGTATCGGCCATTCGTTTGTTATAATTTTGTGCAAAGATACGAAAAAAGTAGTAACTTTGCGCCCGTATGTACAAGCTTTATATTGCATTACTCATTATATTATTAATACTGCCGGCATCAGTGTCGGCAGAAAAAACGTCAGAAAAAAAAGAAGCCACGCCTCCGCCAACGGCATGGGAGCCACTTGCTCCTCTCGGCTTGCGTGAAGCGTGTGGTATAGACACTCTTGAATACAACTATTACCAGACAGCCATACCTTCGGCTCGCAGCAGCGCATGGGCCACTACCGGAAATTTCGGAGCGGAAGGAATAAATATGATTTTCGACGAGCGCTTGCCATTCAGCGAGTTTTTCCTCGGTGACGCATTGCGCACATGGAAGCCGCGTTCACGGAAATTTTATAATACGCGTATTCCTATGACCTTGCTGGGCTACACCACAGGTGGCGGCCGGGACAACAGCCAGGATAATCTGACGGCTACATTCTCAGGTAATATCAATCGTCGTTCTCAAGTCGGTGCTATGCTCGACTATCTGTACTCTAAAGGTTCATATACCAATCAGGCCACTAACGACCTGACATGGGGATTTTCGGGGTCGCATATTGGGGACCGTTACGAGTTTCAGGGATATTTTTACCACTATAATCTCCTTAATAAGGAAAACGGCGGCATTGTGGACCCGCTTTATATAACTGATCCCGCAGAGGTGCAGGGCGGTGTGACAAGCGTGAACCCCAAAAGTATCCCAACACGCCTCAACAATGCCCATACGCGTAATGTCGGGACCGACTTATGGCTTAACAACCGTTATAAAATAGGATTCTGGCGCACGGAAGAACCGGCTGATTCATTGGAAGACGTGCCGGACTCTTTGCTTGTGCGCACTTACGTACCTGTAACATCTTTCGTCTGGACTCTGCATTATAGAGAACAGAAACACATCTTTACGGCAGGTTCGACTGCTGAAACCAATGATTTTTTCCAAAACACCTATCTTAGTAATGCCGGAACATACGACCGCACCACTTATTGGGCGCTTTCAAACACCTTGGGAGTCCAGTTGCTCGAAGGATTTCATAAATATGCTCCGTTCGGGCTTTCTGCCTATATAACACATGAGGTGCGCCGCTTCAACCAGACTCCGGACACACTTGACCATTCCGACCCGACTCTCGGCCTTACCCCTCTACCTGAAGGAGCGGCGGATATGCAAGGACGTGAATCGCAAAATCTTGCATGGGCAGGTGCGCAGCTGACAAAGCTTAAAGGTGCAGCTCTGACATATGATGCTACCGGAGAGTTGGGTATAATAGGCGATGTCGCCGGCGACTTGCGCCTGCGTGGCAATGTGCGTTCGTGCGTTCCGCTGTTCTGCGACTCTCTCCGTATACATGCGTATGGTGAATTCCTGAACGAAGAAACACCATATCTGCTACGTCACTATCGTTCCAATCATTTTATATGGAACAACGATTTCGGCAAACAACGGACATATGCATTCGGCGGAACGGTATATCTCGGCCGCACCGGCACGACATTGAGCGCCGGAGTGAAAAATCTGCAAAATTATGTGTATTTTGCAGAAGACTTTATGCCTCGCCAGCATGGAGGGAATGTGCAAGTCTTGCATGCGCGACTTAAACAGGATTTTCGTGTTGGAATACTGAACTGGCGCAATACAATTACGTACCAGACATCAACCGACCAACAGATTCTTCCGCTTCCTAAACTTGCAATATACAGCAATCTGTTTCTGCTTTTCCGTGTGGCCACGCTACACGTCCAGCTTGGCATTGACTGCGACTGGTACAGCAGATATTACGCGCCGGCATATCAGCCGGCAACGGCAAGTTTTGTCAACCAGCACAAACAGAAGCTCGGCAACTATCCGTTTATGAATGCATATGCAAACATGAAATTGGGGCGCACCAGGTTCTTTGTGATGATGAGTCATGTAAATCAGGGATGGTTCTCTAACGATTATTTTTCTGTCGTGGATTATCCGCTTAATCCACGACGCTTTCAGATGGGTTTGAGTATTGACTTTGCCAACTAAGCCACTACCACAGGCGTTATTCTATAAAAACGCAATATGTCTGAATATAGAAGAATGCCGGACAAGCCACATGCCATTAAAGGGCGCATGCCATTGCTTATAGGTCTGTTGACCGTAGTATTGGCTATGATGTGGGCGCTTGGGCAATGCAGCCATCGCCGTGACGCCGTTTTTGCCCAAGCCGATAAAAAAGCCGACGGGGACACTATGACCGTTGCCATAGAGATGTCGCCGTTGCTGTATCAAAGAAAGGGCGACAGCATTAGCGGACTGGATTATGAAATAGTGAGAATGTTGTCGGAAATGCACGGCAAGCCTGTAAAATTCAGACCGTTCGTACCATTACATTTTGCCCTTGACGGGTTATCTTCCGGAAAATTCGATGTCGTGATTGCTGCACTTCCGGCCACCGAACGCACGCGGCGGGAATACAACATGACAGACGCCGTGTATACAGGACGTCAGGCTCTCGTTCAGCTTCGCGATAGTTCTGGACGCGCCCATATTACATCGCAGGAGCAACTTGCCGGCCATCATGTATGGATAGTGGAGAAGTCGCCGTATGCCGACCGACTTAAAAATCTTGGGGCGGAACTTGGCGACACCATCTACGTGCATTCGTTGCCTGAGTATTCGGCGGAGCACCTTTGTCTGCTTACGGCATCCGGCGAAATAGAACGCGCAGTAGTGGACGAAAAAACAGCCCGTCGTCTGGCTGCCGATTATCCCATGCTTGATGTGTCGGTACCGGTATCGTTTAACCAGTTTCAAAGTTGGGCGGTAGGCGGTCCGGCGCTACGTGATAGCCTTAATGTTTGGCTGGACGAGTTTCGCCGTACATCTGCCTATGATTCACTGCTGGTACGTTATGGGCAAAGATGAGTTGCATGTTGTCTCTATTTTTTGTAATTTTGCGGACATTCCGGCCCTCGCTGCCATGCTGATGCCGCGGAGGGCACGTAACTTATAACCACCCTCATGTCCACAATAACACAAGAAATAGAGCGTAGACGCACTTTTGCAATTATATCACATCCCGACGCGGGTAAAACCACACTTACGGAAAAACTGCTTCTGTTCGGTGGTGCCATTCATATAGCCGGTGCAGTCAAAAGCAACAAAATCAAGAAAACGGCCACAAGCGACTGGATGGAGATAGAAAAACAACGCGGAATTTCAGTGGCCACATCCGTGATGGGCTTCAACTATGGAGATTACAAGATAAACATCCTTGATACCCCCGGCCACCAGGATTTCGCCGAAGACACATATCGCACTCTCACGGCCGTCGATAGTGTGATAATAGTCGTGGACGTTGCAAAAGGTGTTGAACAACAGACACGCAAACTTATGGAAGTGTGCCGCATGCGCAACACTCCTGTCATAATCTTTGTGAATAAACTCGACCGCGAAGGTCGTGACCCTTTTGAAATACTCGACGAACTCGAAGCCGAACTGAAGATTGCAGTGCGCCCTCTGTCATGGCCTATCGGCATCGGCGCCAAATTCAAAGGCGTTTACAATATCTACGAAAACACACTCGACCTGTTCACACCCGATAAACAAAAGATAAGTGAGCGTGTCGAAATAGACGATGTAAACGATGTTAGAATCGATAATGCGATAGGCGATGCCGATGCGGCACGCCTGCGCGACGATCTTGAACTTATCGAGGGCGTATATCCCGAATTTGAAGTGGGAACGTATCTTGAAGGAAAACTCGCTCCGGTGTTTTTCGGTTCTGCCCTAAATACGTTCGGAGTAAAGGAGCTTCTCGATTGTTTCGTTAAAATTGCTCCTTCTCCGCGGCCTGTAGAGGCGGAGGAACGTCGAATCTGTCCGGAGGAAGAGAAGTTTTCGGGTTTCGTGTTCAAGATTCATGCAAATATGGATCCGAACCACCGCAGTTGCATCGCGTTCGTAAAAGTATGCTCCGGCCGTTTCGAACGGAACAGTCCGTACAAACAGGTGCGAAGCGGAAAAGTGATGAAATTCTCCGCTCCTACAGCATTTATGGCTCAGAAGAAAAGCATTGTTGACGAGGCCTTTCCGGGCGATATTGTGGGACTTCCGGATACCGGTAATTTCAAAATAGGAGACACGCTTACGGAAGGGGAGGACATTCATTTCAAGGGGTTGCCGAGTTTTTCTCCGGAGATGTTCAAATATATCGAGAACACCGATCCGATGAAAAGCAAGCAGTTGGAGAAAGGCATACAACAGCTTATGGACGAAGGCGTAGCCCAGTTGTTCGTCAACCAGTTCAATGGCCGCAAGATTATCGGCACTGTAGGCCAGCTTCAGTTTGAAGTGATACAATATCGTTTGCTGCATGAATATGGCGCACAATGCCGATGGGAACCTATCTCCCTGTATAAGGCATGCTGGATAGAGAGCGACGACGCGGAAGCCTTGGCGGCATTCAAAAAGCGTAAGCACCAGTTCATGGCCGTAGACCGTGAAGGCCGCGACGTGTTCCTTGCTGATTCAAACTACGTGCTCCAGATGGCGCAATCGGATTTTCCGAAATTGCGTTTCCATTTCTCATCTGAATTTTAGGGCAATAAATTTGTTGAAAATCACGAAAAGATATATCTTTGTCAGAAATACAAAAACAGACAATGCTTAAACGCTTTTTCATTTCTATGCTCGGCACCGTGGCCGGCGTTTTCATAAGCGGCATGCTCGCCGTGTTTATAATTGTGGCACTTGTCGGGACCATTGCAGGAAAGTCTTTAGGTGAAAAAAGCGGTATTAAAGAGCATTCCATTCTGCATCTTAAACTTGACGGAGTCCTTACCGAGAGAATTCAGACTCCGGACATTATGGATATAGTCCAAGGCGACGGCGTAAGCACATTGTCTCTTGAGGAGTTGCGCAATGCTCTTTCTATTGCGGCCGATGATAAGAAAATTGACGGCGTGTTTATTGACTGCGGTTCATTTTCCGCAGGCCCTGCAAGTTGCGAGGAACTCGTCAAATGTATAAGAAAATATAAAGAGCGAAGTGGCAAATGGGTGTATGCCTATGCCGACGCCTACGCTCAGGGTGCTTATCTAATTGCGTCCACCGCAGATAGTGTTTTTGTAAATCCGGTGGGTTCTGTAGATATACATGGAAGTGCTTCCATAACACCGTTTTTCAAAGATTTGCTTGACAAAGTAGGAGTCAGCATGCAGATAATCAAGGTTGGCACATATAAAAGCGCAGTTGAGCCGTACATATTGAACGAAATGAGCGCTCCGGCACGTCGCCAGCAGCAGGAATACATTGACAGTATATGGAGCTATATTTCAACAACCATAGCCGAAGGCCGAGACAAAAAAACATCAGATGTTACTGCCTGGGCCGACAGTATCTGCGCAACCTGGACCGCTGAGCGTGCCATGCAAAGCGGCATTGTGTCAGCTGTCGCTTATCGTCGTGTCGTTGAGAATCGGCTTAAATCGCTGACCGGACGTGAAAGTGACGAAGATTTGCGGCTTGTGAATCCTACGGAATATCTATCGTCCTCCGATAATCCATTCAGCGCCAATGGAGAGAAAAAGCACATAGCCGTGTTGTACGCATGTGGCGACATTGTGGATAGTGGCAAAGGTGGCATTGTCGGAGAAACTATGGTGCCTGAAATCATATCGCTTGCCGACAACGAAAATGTAAAAGCCCTTGTCCTGCGGGTAAACAGTGGCGGGGGAAGCGCTTTCGCTTCGGAGCAGATATGGGAGTCTCTTGAATATTTCAAGAGCAAAGGCAAGCCTTTCTATGTGTCCATGGGCGACTATGCGGCCAGTGGAGGATATTACATTTCTTGTGGTGCAGACCGTATATATGCAGATAAAACAACCCTTACAGGGTCGATTGGTGTGTTCGGCATGATACCGGAAGCATCGGACCTGCTTAATAACAAACTCGGAGTGCATTTCGGTCTTGTGGAAAGCAACCGCAACGCTGCATTCCCGACATTGTATAGACCGCTCACTCCTGAGCAGCATGCTGCAATGCAGTCGCATGTGGATAATATTTATGACCTGTTCACAGGTCGTGTGGCAGAGGGACGTTCGATGCCGGTGGACAGTGTGCGCGCCATAGCGGAAGGCCGCGTATGGATAGGGGGAGCGGCGCTAAGCCTTGGACTCGTCGATGAAATCGGCGGCATTGACGAAGCTATTTATGCAATTGCTTCCGAAACGGGGCTTGATGCCGACAACTTTGAGGTCTATCCCAAGAATGAAGATAACCTGTGGGCTGCCATTCTACGTGAGAGCAAAGCGCTTGACGCGGCCCGGGCTGCTGCGGGTTTCAACCCGTTGGAGCGAAGAGCCATGCGCGTGGCAGAATGGTTTGTGGAGCAGAATCCTGTTCAGGCACGTATGCCCATGGTTATTGTACGCTAACGCCACATTGAATAATTTGAATTTGACATCTTGACGCTGAAATCCTTCATAAGCCATACCATCCTGCTTCCGTGCTCAAAATTGTACGGTGCCGGAGTCTATGTGCGCAATAAAATGTTTGACTGGAAGATTCTGCGTCAGCACACGTTCGATGTTCCAGTTGTCGTTGTGGGTAATATCGCCGTTGGCGGAACTGGAAAGACTCCACACGTGGAATATATAATATCCAGCATGCGGAGCAGCCATCATATCGCATTTCTAAGCCGCGGATATAAACGCCGCACAAAGGGGTTTATAATGGCAACCGAGAAATCCACTCCACGTGATATTGGCGATGAGGCATATCAGATCTATCACAAGTTTGGCGGAGATGTGCCGGTTGCGGTATGCGAGGACAGAGTGAATGGCATAAAGGAACTGTTGAGTATCGACCCAGACATCAACCTGCTTGTTCTCGATGATGCGTTTCAACATCGTTATGTCAAACCCACGGTGGCGGTTGTTGTCACGGAATACAATCGTCCGGTGTTTGATGACAAACTGCTTCCGTACGGACATCTGCGTGAAAGCGCTCGTGCGCTGAACAGAGCCGATATAGTGGTGGTGAGCAAATGTCCTGCCACGCTGAAGCCTATGGACTTCCGCATATTCAGCAACAATATAAATCTGTTTCCTTACCAAAGCCTTTTCTTCTCCCGGTATGTTTATAGGCCGCTCAAACCGATTTTCCCCGATGCAGTCCGTAGCATTCCCTATCTTGACTGGCTTGGTGAAGACGACACTGTTCTGGCTGTTGCCGGCATCGGAAATCCGCGTCCATTTGTCCGCTACCTGAAAAGTTTCAATTTTAAAGTGAAGGTGAATGTGTTTTCCGACCACCACAATTATTCACGGAAAGACTTGGAAACAATACGCAGGCGCTTCCAGCAGATGCGTGGCGAGAGCAAGATTATAGTGACAACGGAAAAAGACGCCGTGCGTCTGGGCTGCAACCCTTATTTTCCGCACGAGCTTAAAGCCGTGACGTTCTATCTGCCGATAGAGGTGGAATTTGTATCCGGCAACAATGGCTCGGACGCATTCTGTCCGGCTTTGCGTGCCGCACTGAAGAATAGCAACAACGTGTGAACCCGGTGTGTAATGCCGGCGTTTATTCAACGACATACCATAACCTAACAACAAAAACAATGCTCGACAAAATCAAAGAAACAGCGGCATTCTTAGCCGGCAAAGTATCCGACATGCCCCGTACAGCCATAATCCTCGGCACTGGCCTTGGGACGCTTGTCGATTATATTGAAGACAAACAATATATACCTTATTCGGAGATACCCAACTTTCCCGTAAGCACGGTCGAGGGACATAGCGGTAATTTAATCTTCGGCACTCTCGGCGGAAAGCGCGTGATGGCCATGCAGGGCCGTTTCCATTACTACGAAGGTTACGACATGAAGCAGGTGACCTTCCCTGTACGTGTGATGCGCGAACTTGGTGTTGAAACACTGTTTGTAAGTAATGCTGCAGGAGGCATGAACAAAGAGTTCCGCGTAGGTGATGTAATGGTAATCTGCGACCAGATTAATCTTTTCCCCGAGAACCCTCTCCGTGGCAAAAACTACAGCGAACTCGGTCCGCGTTTCCCTGCGATGACCGAACCTTACGACCGCGCCCTTATCGCACTTGCCGACAAAATTGCCGTGGAACAGGAAATCCGTCTGATGCACGGCGTATATGTGGGCACTACCGGCCCGACGTTCGAGACTCCGGCAGAATATGAGTATTTCCGTATCATAGGCGGTGACGCCGTGGGCATGAGCACCGTTCCTGAAGTCATTGTTGCAAAACATGGCGGAATGCGTGTATTCGGCATAAGCGTGATTACGGACCTTGGCGGTAAAGACATTCTTGAAGTACCCAGCCACGAAGAAGTACAGCGTGCAGCCGAAAAAGCCCAACCCACGGTTGTGGCCCTTATGCGCGAAATGGTGGCTCGTTCTTAATAAGGCCCGTTGAAATGGGGCAGACAGAAATATCAAGTCTCGGTGAGTTCGGTCTCATAGACCGGCTCACCGGAGGCCTTGTGCCGAAACACCATTCGACATCTTTGGGTGTGGGAGACGATGCTGCCGTTCTTGAATATCCCGCGGAGACAGACATTCTCGTCACCACGGATATGCTCCTCGAAAACGTGCATTTCGACCTCACCTATGTTCCACTGAAGCATCTTGGGTATAAAGCTGCAGTAGTGAACTTCTCCGACATATACGCCATGAACGGCGTTCCACGGCAGATTACGGTAAGCCTCGGGGTGTCGAAACGGTTCACCGTGGAACACATGGAGGAACTGTATGCCGGCATTCGTCTGGCATGCGAAATCTATGGGGTGGACATAATTGGCGGTGACACCTGTGCCTCGCATCAGGGACTAGTAATATCCATCACCTGTATAGGCGAAGCCGGACGTGGCAACGCTGTTCGCCGCAGCGGGGCAAAGCCCACGGATATAATCTGTGTAAGCGGCGATCTCGGTGCGGCGTATATGGGATTGCAGCTCCTTGAACGGGAGAAAATTGCATCGGCCGGACGTAAAGATTTTGAACCTGATTTCGCAGGCAAAGAGTATATCGTCGAGCGCCAGCTCAAACCAGAGGCGAGACGCGATGTTGTGGAGGCTCTTGCTAAGGCAGGGATTAAGCCAACATCCATGATGGACATAAGCGACGGATTGTCTTCTGAATTGTTGCACATCTGCAAACAGAGCGGGGTAGGGTGTCGTGTCTATGAAGAACGCATACCTATCGACTATCAGACGGCTCTCATGGCGGAAGAACTTAACATGAACCTTGTCACGGCAGCATTGAATGGTGGCGAAGATTACGAACTTCTGTTCACCATTCCATTGTCGGCTCATGACAAGATTTCGGAGTTGCCAGGAGTGCGCGAAATCGGATATATCACAGAAGAATCCAAAGGTTGTGCACTTGTTGGCCGCGACGGACAATCAGAAATTCCGCTGCGCGCCCAAGGTTGGAATCCGTTGGCAGAAAACTGACGGTCGCATTTTTACGTGTATTATAAAAAACCGTCGGATCCCACTGGAATCCGACGGTTTTTTATTTTGCGGTGAATTATTCAGCTTTGCCTGCGCTGCCGAGAACTTCTACGATTTTGTGCTTGTAGAGCTTCTCCATGTTGTCGCGAGCCGGACCCAGATATTTGCGGGGGTCAAACTCTGCAGGCTTTTCTGCAAACACTTTGCGTACGGCAGCGGTCATTGCCAGACGGCTGTCGCTGTCGATATTGATTTTGCAGACGGCACTTTTTGCGGCTTTGCGGAGCTGTTCTTCGGGTATGCCGATGGCATCGGGAAGTTTGCCGCCGAATTTGTTAATTGTTTCCACTTCTTCCTGAGGAACAGACGAAGAACCATGGAGAACGATAGGGAATCCGGGAAGTTTTTCCATGACAGCATCCAGAACGTCGAATGCCAGTGGCGGGGGAACGAGAACGCCTTCCTCGTTGCGTGTGCACTGCTCGGGTGTGAATTTGTAAGCACCATGCGATGTTCCTATTGAAATAGCGAGCGAGTCGCAACCGGTACGGGTAGCGAAATCGATTACTTCTTCGGGGTCGGTATAGGTGTGGTGGTCGGAGCTTACTTCGTCTTCAACGCCGGCAAGAACGCCGAGTTCGCCTTCGACAGTCACATCAAACTGATGGGCGTAGTCAACAACCTGTTTGGTGAGGGCTACATTCTCCTCATAAGGAAGGTGCGAACCATCAATCATGACACTTGAGAAGCCGCTGTCAATGCAGTTTTTGCAAAGTTCGAAGCTGTCGCCATGGTCGAGGTGTAGAACGATTTGGGGATGCTCCCAGCCGAGTTCCTTAGCGTATGCTACAGCACCCTGGGCCATATAGCGCAGGAGAGTGGCGTTTGCGTAATTGCGGGCACCTTTCGACACCTGAAGGATTACGGGAGACTTTTCTTCTGCAGCAGCCTTGATGATGGCCTGAAGCTGCTCCATGTTGTTGAAATTGAATGCGGGCACAGCGTAGCCGCCTTTAATTGCCTTGGCAAACATCTCGCGGGTGTTGACAAGGCCTAACTCTTTGTAACTTACCATATTGGTTGAAAATTATGTGTTGACGTAATTTTGGTGTCGCAAATTTACAAAAAAAATAGCAAATAATGCGACCCTTAATCAAAAATGAAGATTCCAAATCGAAGTGCAAAACTTTGAGATGGGCATTAGTCATTCTCCTCTCTCCTTCTGGCGAGGGG
>VSPG01000041.1 GCA_009775265.1 Muribaculaceae bacterium | reverse complement strand
TAGGGCTGACTCCTGCAATAGGTGCCAGCCCTAATTTTCAACCGCTACTAAAAAAGTTTAGCGGACAGTAATAAATTAAAATATTAAAAAGGAAGAACCGAAGCTACGCAACTCCGCCTTTCGGAATTTCTAAAAGCCACAGGCTGCAACCGCTGACGCGGCCATTGCCCGTGGCTACTATTTGGACTTGCCGCTACGCGGCTGCTGGGCGCTCTGCGCCCGTTTTTTGGAATATAAATGCGTGCGACTCCGCGTTGGTGTCGGCAATTTAGGCATGCTGCTCCGTATGCACCGGCCATGGTGCTATAAGGGGGGCAGCAGGCGCGTAGCTGCGGCATCTTTATGTATGATACGGATTTTAGAAATCTATGCCAAGACGGATGTTGATGCCCGTCATGTTCAGGTCTTTGCCGGATTTTACGTACTCGTAGCCGGTCTTCATGTAGGTATAGCCTGCGCTGAGGTTTATGCCGACGCGGGAGGAGACAGCCATGCGGCAGCCCACGGACGGGCTCACATATGCGCCCGTAAATTCACCTGCCACCGAGTAGCCGCCTTTCACGTCGATGAAAGGAGTGAATTTGGTTTCAAGAATGTCGTAACGCACATTTCCGAATACGGGAAGGTTGTAGTGGATGCCGTCGTCCCCGTTGAATTTATAGAGGTGTACGCCTGCTCCTGCGCCCACAAAGAGCTGCGGGCATATCTGATAGCCGTGGGATGTTGTGATTTCGTTAAGGGTCGACGATTCGAAATCGCCCGTCCCCACCATGTAGCCATAGTCGAAGAAGCCTCGGTAGCCCGGTTCTACAGCCAGGGTGTTTGCACTGATAAAGGCCGTAGCAACGGCTACTGCAATAAAACGTTTTTTCATCGGTTTGAATTTGTTAAAGTTGGGTAAAAGTCATGTCTTCCACAATAAGGGTCTGTTTGCCGAAAGTGTAAAATCCTATGCCGGAATAGTCCAAGGGCATGTATTTTACTTTAAGGATTTCCATCCCATCGACGAAGAAGCTCAGGACATCTCCGTCGCATACCAGTTTCCATTCCTGTTCGAGTTTGCTTTTCTTGGGCCATTTCACTCCCTGGTAGATGTTGCCGACAATCCTGTTGTCCACATAGCGCACAAAGTTGACCATTTCGCTGTTGAAGTTGAATGTGTAGAAGTTGCCGCCGTCTTTGTAATTGAACACGAATCCGCACACACGGTCGTTGGCGAGTTTGTCGATGCGCACATTGGCTATAACTTCGAAAGGTTTTCTTACGTCAAGCGGCGCGTAACAGTGTGTTTCAAAGAAAGTGTTTTCGCCCACTTTTGTAGCCACTCCGCTCAGTCCGGTCAAAAGGGCGCCCATGGCCTTGTTCTCGCCTTTGGATTTGACGGTCATCACCCCTTTGTCTATCACGGCGGAGCCTTTGCTGCTTTCGAACGCGCATTCCGTCCATGCGAGCGAGTTTGCATCGAAAGTGTCTGTGAAAGATTGTGCTGCTGCATGGAAAGACGTTGCCATGACTGCACACGCGATTGCAATAAATGATTTTTTCATGATGTGATATTGATTGGTGAATATTGGTTAAATGCTGCTTGCACGGCCTATGCGGGTCTGAAGTTCTTCGACCATCGGCTCAAATTCTTTAGGCAGACGGTCCACCTCGTCGAACTCTCCGTGCCTTGCCTGCATTGCGCCGGCTACTTCAGAGGATATTTTTATCTGGAAAGCGACTCTTTCAGGGGTAGTCACATCGCGCACGGTGACACGCGTTCGCATTTGTTTCTCTGACATGTTGAAAGTCTTGTACTCCCAAGGAGTCTGCAAATATCCGCCGTGGAAATCGGTTGTCTCGATTTCCGGAAAATAGTTCAGGAGAATCTGGTGCAGAAGTTTCCATGCAGGAAGGTTGTTCACTTTTCCGTTCTCGTCGATGGTGTAGTACTGTGGGTCGAGGGTCACGGTCATATACTTGTTTACAAGTCCCGATGCGGCCGAGCCTCTGTAGAATCCGTCCTGCATGAGGTTGAACGATAGTGAATTGCGCTCGTCACCTCCATAGAATTTGGAATTGGCGGTGGTGTACTCATTGCATTCCACTCGTATGATAGCTACTTGTGTTTTCTTTTTAGGACGGGTAAATTCGCCATAGCCATACCCTATTAAATTGTTGTCTACGTAAATGGCAGCTTCCTGCGGCTGCACGTTGATTTTAATGACCTTTTCTCTTTTGGCGGCTAAAGCTGATAGGGCAAAGACAATAGCCGTGGCAACCAGTAAAATCTTTTTCATGTAATCGTTTTTAATATGGTTTGGAAGAATATCTGTAATTTTTAGGAATCTGTAATTCAAACAGTTGTCCTTTGCGTCCTTTCACAGAGAAACGCTTGTGGTAAATCTCCATTCCGTTCTCTCTGCATGATACGTTGATGTACTCGCGGCTTTTCGGCACGGTAATGTGTACAAGGTCGCGGCCGAGATATTCGTCGTCAACATAAATTTCAACCTGACGTTCCTGGCAGGAGAAACTGAAAACTTTGAGTGGCGATGAGCAGCCGGGCAACAACAAAGTGGATAATAGGGCGACGAGCATGCATGCTTTTATTCCTGTACATGCATGTTTTTGAGGTGGAAATATGAGTTTTTTCATTTTTATAAGGTTAAGCCGTGTTGTAATAGTAGAAAGGATGCAAAAAAACAATGTGCTATGGTTATGCCTCGAGGCATAACCATAGCACATATTATGGCTATTTCTGCGATTGAATATCGCAGAAGCTTGAATATTAAGCTGTTATAGAATGGGGGGGGGGTAGAGTTTCAGCGCTTGCCTTTTGGCGAGCTCCGATAATGGATGCTATATGGCGCTGTGCTTTCATGCTGCAAAGTTAAGTTTTCGGTTTGAAATATGCAAATGTATGTTATCGATTTTATGCCTGTTTCAGGGTTTCGACATATTGGTCTATGCGGTGCAGTTCGCGCGGGATGTTAATCTGCTGTGGGCAATGTGGAGCGCACTGGCCGCAGCCTATGCAGTGCGATGCCTGCCGCAGCCCCGGCACGGCGCGGTCGTAACCCACCAGGAATGCGCGGCGCGCCTGTGCGTAGTTCTCGTCCTGCATGCCGGCCGGCACGTTGCCTTCGTTGACGCAGCGGTTGTAGTGCAGCAAGATGGATGGAATGTCAATGCCGTAGGGGCATGGCATGCAATATTTGCAGTCGTTGCATGGAATGGTGGGGAATTTCGTCATAAGGTCGGCGGTGTCATACAGGAACTGCATTTCTTCATCGTCGAGCGGTTGCAACGGGCAGAATGAGCGCAGATTGTCTTCCAGATGGTCCATATATGTCATGCCGCTGAGCACAGTCAGCACACCGGGGTGTGTGCCGGCGAAGCGGAATGCCCACGAAGCCACGCTGCGCTGGGGTTCGCGCTGTTTCAAGCGTGCCACTATGTGGTCGGGCACATTGGCAAGGCGTCCGCCGAGCAGCGGCTCCATTATCACGGCAGGTATGCCACGCTTGCTTAGCTCTCCGTACAGATACTCGGCATTGGCGTGATGCCAGTCCACATAGTTCAACTGTATCTGTACGAAATCCCAGCGGTAGCGGTCGTTTTCGGCAAGGAGATGGTCGAATACTTCTATGTCGCCGTGATAGGAGAATCCGAGGTTTCGGATGCGTCCGGCCTCACGTTCGGCGAGCAGGAAATCGAGCATGCCGTTGTCGATGTATCGGCTGCGGAGGTTGTCGGGTCCCCCCATGCCCACAGCGTGCAGCAGCATGTAGTCTATGTGGTCGGTGCGCAGGTTTTTTAGCGAGTTCCTGTACATCTGTTCGCCGGCTTCGCGGCTCCATGTGGATGGAGAGAAGTTGGAGAGTTTGGTTGCAATATAGTAGCTGTCGCGCGGATGACGCGACAAGGCGATGCCGGTGGCTTCTTCCGAACGGCCTTTGCAGTAGGCGGGAGATGTGTCGAAGTAATTTACTCCGTGAGCAATTGCTTTGTCAACAAGCCTGTTTATTTCTTCTTGGTCGAGTTTGTCGTCCGGGTCTCCTTCTATGGTGGGCCATCGCATGCATCCGTAGCCGAGCAGTGACACGTCGTCGCCTGTCGTAGGGTTGTGGCGGGTTGTCATGCTGTCGGTGGGTATTTCGGCGGTTTCGCTGCCTTGCGGGCCTTTGTTTTGTGTGGAAGGCGAGCAGCCCGGGATGCTAGCAGCCGTGACGGCCGCAGCTCCGAGGCCTACGCGGCGTAGAAATTCTCGGCGTGATATGTCGTTGGTTTTCATAGTCGTCAGTTGATGCGGTGTTTTTCATAGCCCTCGACGTATATGGCGCTGAACGGGCGGGCGGGGCACAGGTTTTCGCACGCGCCGCAGCCTATGCAGCGGGCGGTGTTGACAACGGGTATTTTGGGAGAGTCGGTATCTTGCGGGTCGGACGCCACCATCTGTATGGCTCCGGCAGGGCAGTGGCGTGCGCAGTTGCCGCATTCCACGCCGTCGGTGAGCGGCACGCAGTTGTCGGCCACCCATACGGCGTGTCCTATCTGTACAGCGGTTTTTTCCTCACGGGTCACAGGTGTTATGGCTCCTGCCGGACACACTTCAGAGCAACGGGTACATTCCGGGCGGCAGTAGCCGCGTTCGTAAGACGACTCGGGCTGCATTAGTCTTGTAAGGTCGGTTGACGGACGTAATACGCCATTCGGGCATGCGGCCACACACAGCTGGCATGCAGTGCAGTGGTTGCTCAGGTGCTTGATGCTTTTTGCGCCAGGCGGCACGATTGGCGTGCGCCGTTCCGGACGCTGTTTGTCGGTGATTGCGGCAAGGCCTCCGTCCACCGTCTTTTCTTGGGCTTGTAGCGCGGCAGTGGTGCCTAATGCAGCGGCCGTGGCTATGAAACTGCGGCGTTGGGACGGGTCGGCTCCCGCAGTTTTTGAATAGCGGCGTGTGTAGCTTATGGCGCCGTGCCGGCAGGTGTCGATGCAGTTCATGCATGCCACGCAGCGCGTGTAGTCTATTTTGTGCTGTTTGCTGTCGATGCAGGCGGCTTTGCAGTTGCGCTCGCACAGGCCGCAGGCATTGCATTTGGATGTGTCTATGACAGGGCGCAGCAGCGAAAATCGGGAGAGGTAGCCCAATATCGTGCCTACGGGGCATATGGTGTTGCAATATGTGCGGCCGTTTTTCCACGATAATATCCCCAATGCGATAAGAGTAACGGCTGCTACGGCAATGGAAAGCCCGCTTTTGATCCATACGTCCACGCTGTAGAAAGCATAACTTTCGGCCCGTTCAGCCACGACTGCCAGTGCGTTGTTGCCGAGCATCCATACGGGAGCAAGCAGGTTGCCTGCTATACGTCCGTAGGCGCTGTACGGAGCGAGAAGCACGACAATGGCACTTATGCCGAGAATTATCGATGCGGCCATTAGTGCAAGCATGACAAGGCGCAGGACTGTAAGTGCCGGCGAGTAGCTGTAGCGGTACTTGCGACGCATTCGTCCGAAGCGCGCGAAGATGTCCTGCATGATGCCCAACGGGCATATTAGCGAACAATATACGCGTCCAAAAAGGAGTGTAATGGCTACGAGTGCGGCGGTTACACCCGCGTTCAGGGCGAGCAGAGCCGGTAGGAACTGAATTTTTGCCAACCAGCCGAACCAGTGGTGCAGCGTGCCGGTAAAATCAAGAAAAAGCAGGGTGACGAGCGTTATTGACACTGCCGCCAGAACTATTCTTATTTTTCTTAGCATGAAGGTGAAAGTATGATGAAGCCTGGTTTGTGACTGCAAAAATAATTAAAATCGGCTATACAAAGCCGTGTTTTTTTACTTAAATTGTTTCATAAAAGGCAATTAATCCCAAAAATAATAAAAACAGGGGGAATGTAGCCTGTCGGGTACGTTATATGAATGAGAAATCAGACATTTTGAGTCATTAAAAACTATCTATATGGGAGCACATCAGCATCACGACATATTCATGCATAAGTTGCTTGACATGCAGGCGAAACTGTACAATTTCGCCTTTATGCTTACAAGCAACCGCGACGACGCCAACGACCTGCTTCAGGACACCACGCTGAAAGCCATGGACAGCGAAGACAAGTACGTGGACAACGTAAATTTCAAGGGGTGGGTGTTTACTATAATGCGCAACCTTTTTATCAACAATTATCGCCGGATGGTGCGCAGCGGAACTATGATAGACCGCACCGACGACCTCATACACCTGAATCTGCCGCAGGATTCTGGATTTGAAACGCCAGAGGGTTCTCTCTCGGTGGCCGATATTAATGCCGCTATAAATTCTTTCAGCGACGATTACCGCATCCCGTTTTCAATGCATCTTGCCGGCTACCGCTATGCTGAAATAGCCGAACATGTGAGTCTGCCGCTCGGCACAGTCAAGAGCCGTATATTCTATGCTCGGCGACGCCTGCAGGCCATGCTTGTCGATTATCGTCCGTGATTTCATTATTTTTATAATATAAAAGAGCATTCTGGCGCGCCGTGTTAGCGAAATTTTGAGTAATTTCGCATCGCATTATGAATAAAACACTGCGCGTGCTAAGGGTTCTTACCATAGGCGTGCTGTCACTTGTCGTGGCAGTGCCTGTGGCGCTGTACATTCTGCTGTCTACCCCGTGGGCGCAGAACCGCCTGTGCGAACTGGCGGAAAATGAACTTGGGGCACTGCTTGGCACGGATGTCTCCGTGCAGTCGGTCGATGTTCATCCATTCAACCGCTTTGATGCGTGTGGCGTAAGTGTGGCCGACGACGAGGGGGAGACATGCCTCAGTGTGGAGCGGCTAAGCGTGCGATTCGAACTTTATCATTTTCTGCGCACGCGTCGTATTGTCTTCGACTATGCCCTTGTCGACAGGCCCTCGTTGAGGTTGTGGCGTAATTCAGATGGGGCGCCATTGAATGTGGATGGTATTGTACGCCGCCTGAGAGGTAAGGAGGGCGGCAATGGTGCTCGCTTCCGTTTCAAAGTGGCGACTCTTGCACTTCGGGACGGCAGTGTGTCTTACGATGTCCTTGACAGCGAAACTGCCGAAGCAGGATGTTTTGATTCGCGGCATATCTTTGTCGGCGCTCTGCAGTTGCATGCCAGCCTGCGGCTTGTGAGCAACGATGCGTTCGATGTGGAGGTGGATCGCTTGTCTTTCAACGAGCGTAGCGGTTTTTCGCTGTCTTCTCTTGAATCCTTGGTGCAGAACGATTCTACAGGATTGTATGTTCGGGATTTACGGTTGGAATTGCCGAACAGTATGATTGCCCTTGGCGGCGATTTTCATTATTCTGACAGCAAATGGCATATTGCCACTGATTCTGCTGCAGAGTCGGTGCTGTATCTACCGGACATTGCCGCATTTTTGCCTCCTTTGCGTGATTTGTATGTAGGACTGGATATGGATTTGATGGCCCGTGGAGATTCCGCCACGGCGATTCTTGAAAATCTGCACATGTCGTCGCGCGACGAAGGCATGGAGCTTGTGGCATCCGGCGGCATTCTTGAACCGGGTGGCGATCGAGAGCATATGTGGCTGTCGAATCTTATTGTCAAGGCTGATGCAAGGCGTGTTTCGGAACATATGCGGTATCTTACCCCCGGTAGTAAGTCAAATCTTGAGCGGCTTGCCCTGCTCGGACGTTCTGACTTACGTGCGACGGCGTCGGTTACCGGCCGTAGGGAGGTGAAAATTTTGTTTGACGCACGAACAGAAGCCGGACGAGTGCGGCTTGACGCAAATGCGCTGTCAGCCGACAGTTTTGCTACGGCGATGTTAAAAACGTCTGCGCAGCTGGAGGAATTGGAAGCCGGTGCTCTGTTGCGTTTGCCCAAACTCGGCCGTGTCAGTGCCGTAGCCCGCGCCGAGGGGCGTGCATGGCGACATGGTTTCGACGGCCTTGCCGAATTGGATGAAGCCGAGTTGTATTTCAACGGACGCAAATGCGGCGGCATACGCGCATCGGCCGATATAGAACGTGGACATGTCTCGGGACGACTTGAGATGGACGACCGTGCTGTGCAGGTGGATATAGCTGCCGATGCGTCTTTCGCATCCGGTGTGCGCTCGCTGTCGGTTGACGGAAAAGTGAGCCGGCTCGACCTTCATTGGCTGGGAGTGCTTGATGCTTATGAGGATTATACACTCAGTGCGTCTGTAAATGCAGAGATAAGAGGCCGTAATGTGGATGATGCCGCCGGTAGGGTGGCTTTGGCCGATGTGGATTTCCGGCGTCCCGACGGCGATGGTTTGTCGATGCGGCGTTTTGAACTTTCGCGTGATATAAACTCGCGTCCGGCAGTAGTGGAACTTACATCCGATTATGTGAACGGACGCATAGAGGGTGCGTTTGCCCCGTCTAAAATCGTCACCGAGTGCCGTGCTATCGCAGGGGCTGTGTTTCCGGCTCTCGGGCTGAAAGTCCCTGATTCTTTGCATGGGGAGGAATGTCACAATGATTTCGGTTTTGAGTTTACAATAGCGGATGCGGAGGATTTTTCGCGCTTTTTCCGGTTGCCTGTACAGATAATCCATCCGATAGAGATAAGCGGAAGTATGGATTGTGCGGCGCGGCGCGCCGGATTTGCCATTGATGCTTCGTATCTGCAGCAGGGTGAAAAAATAATCGACAATACCGCAATAATTGCCTCTGCCGACGGAAACAGAGGCGAAATGTCGCTTTACGCGTCCACACGTGTTCCAACAAAGAAAGGTCCTATGTCGGCACTGCTGAATGTAGGCGCAGCGGAGAATATGGTAAGCACATCAGCCGACTGGACGATAGAGCGTAAAATACCTCTTAACGGTTCGCTGAGTTTCGCGGCCAAACTCGGTCTCGGCCTTGACGGCCATCTGGCCGCTGATGTGGACATCAAGCCCGGAACCGTGAATTTCGGCGACGATGTGTGGAACATACTTCCGTCGAGGCTGTCGTGGCGCGACGGCGAAGCTGACATTGACGGCTTTGTACTTAAAGCCGGGGAACAGCGCATCGCTGTGAACGGTGTTGTAAGTGACGCCGAGGAGCCTGTGGTTTATGTCGACATAGACCGCGTGTCTCTGTTGCCCATATTCGAGACTCTTGAAATAGACAAGGCTCTGCTCAGCGGTATTGCGACAGGTGTTTTCGAAGGACGGAGTCTGCTGAGCCCCTCTCCTGTGCTCACAAGCGAGCGCCTGCATGTGGACGGCATCGGCTACAACCGTTGCACTCTCGGCGATGCCGATGTGCGTGCGCATTGGGACAACGCTGCGAAGGCTGTCGTTCTTGATGCAGACCTTACAGGGCCCGAAGGCAGACATTCAAGTATATACGGAAGCATAACCCCTGCCAGCGAAGAACTTGACATTACGTTTGTGGCAGATCGTGTGCGGGTAGGGTTTATGCAGCCGTTCATGTCGGCGTTCGCATCGAAAGTCGACGGTTATGCCTCGGGGCAAGCCCGCTTGTTCGGCACATTCAAGTACATAGATCTTGAGGGTGACGTTTTTGCAGATTCATTAGCTCTTAAAATCGATTTCACCAACACCGAATATCTGTGCTCCGACAGCGTGCGTCTGCGTCCCGGTCTTATAACGGTGCGCAATGCCGAAATACGCGACAGCTACGGACATACGGCACGCCTCGACGGAGATGTCCGTCATGTGTTCTTCAAGCAGCCGAGTTTTGATTTCAGGGTCCGCGATGCGCGTGACTTTTTATGTTACAATGTCGGTTCGAAAGAAAGTCCCGACTGGTATGGTACTATATTCGGCAACGGCGGGGCCCATATTTCCGGCGAACCCGGAGTTGTCAACATCGACGTGAATATGGCCACTGCATCCGGCTCGTCGTTTACATTCGTGCTAAACGACATGCTCGACGCCGATGAGTATTCATTCATCACGTTCCGCGACCGCACTCCGGTGCAGGTGGTGGATTCCGTTGTAGGCATAGATGCCATTCCTCCGGCTGTGCTCGAATATCAGAAACGTATGACCGCGCAGGCGCAGGACGAGCCTAGCGACTACAATATGGACTTCCGTGTAGACATTACTCCTGCGGCAAAGATAATCCTTGTCATGGACCCTGTCGGTGGCGACGAGATAAAGGCTTTCGGCAATGGCAATCTGCGTCTTACCTACGGCTCGGCAAATAACGACCTGCGGATGTTCGGCACATACACTCTTGACCGTGGCAGCTATAATTTCACGCTTCAGGACATCATAATAAAAGACTTCACTATCGACGAAGGCAGCAAAATATCGTTCCACGGCGACCCTTATGCGGCACAGCTCGACATAGAGGCTGTGTATTCGGTGAATGCCAACTTAAGCGACCTTGACGAGTCATTCCTGCAAGACCGTGATTTGAACCGCACGAATGTGCCCGTGCATGCGCTTATGAAAGTGACCGGCGACATGCGCCAGCCTGACATAAACTTCGATTTGCGATTTCCTACGCTCACTTCCGATGTGTACCGAAAGGTGCGTTCCATAGTCAGCACGGAGGAAATGATGAACCGGCAGATAATATACCTGTTGGCTCTGAACCGTTTTTACACTCCCGATTATATGAGCACCACAAAGGGCAATGAATTATTTTCTGTCGCATCGTCCACTATTTCAAGCCAGCTCGGAAGCATGCTCGGCAAACTCAGCGAAAACTGGACCATAGCCCCGAATCTGCGGTCGGACAGAGGTGATTTCAGCGATGTCGAGGTTGACGTGGCTCTGTCGAGCCGCTTGCTGAACAACCGTCTGCTGTTTAACGGCAATTTCGGTTACCGCGACAAGTCGCTTAACACGAATCAGTTCGTGGGGGATTTTGATGTCGAATACCTTCTGAACCGACGGGGCACATGGCGTCTGAAAGCCTATAACCGCTATAACGACCAGAACTATTATCTGCGCTCTGCGGCCACCACCCAGGGGGTTGGTATAATGTTCAAACGCGACTTTGACAGTCTGCTAAGCTGGCTTAAGCCGCTGCGACGCAAGAAAGACAAAAGCAGGACAGATAGCGTGGCCGCTCCTGCGGCGTTGCCCGCCGACAGTGTTGCTGAGCCATCTGTCCTGCTCGAATTCAAATGATTTACGCCTGAATGCTGTCGCATTCAGCCAGCCACATGGCTGCCGATGCGTCGGAGGGCATGCGCCAGTCGCCTCGCGGAGAAAGGCACACCGAACCCACCTTAGGGCCGTCGGGCAGGCATGAACGCTTGAACTGTTGCGCGAAGAAGCGCCGGTAGAATGTACGCATCCATTTAAGAATCACGCCATCATCGTATGCTCCGTCAAAAGCTTTAGAGGCGAGTGCGAAGATACGTGTAGGCGAAAAACCATAACGGAGCATGTAGTACAGGAAAAAGTCGTGCAGTTCGTACGGACCCACGAAATCCTCCGTCACCTGCGCGATTTTTCCGTCGGCAGTTGGCGGCAGCAGTTCAGGCGAGATGGGGGTGTCGGCAATGTCGAGCAGGGTCCGGCGCGTAGCATCGTCGGAAGACGTGGCCGCAAAATATCTTACAAGATGCGCTACAAGGGTTTTTGGCACGCCTGCGTTCACTCCGTACATCGACATATGGTCGCCGTTGTATGTGGCCCATCCGAGAGCGAGCTCGGAAAGGTCGCCGGTGCCCAGCACCATGCCTCCGCATTGGTTGGCTATGTCCATGAGTATCTGTGTGCGTTCGCGTGCCTGTGAGTTTTCGTATGTCACGTCATGGGTGCCGGGGTCGTGACCGATGTCGGAGAAATGCCGGAGTACGGCTGCCGCAATGTTTATCTCGCGCATGTCTGTGCCGAGCTGCCGCATAAGTTCCACGGCATTGTCGTGGGTACGCGATGTGGTTCCGAATCCCGGCATAGTCACGCCGATGATGCCTGTGCGTGGCAGCGAAAGGCGGTCGAAGGCCTCAACGGCTACCAGTAATGCGAGGGTGGAATCAAGGCCGCCGCTTATTCCTATTACGAGGTTGCGGGTGTGTGTGGCTTCAAGCCTACGGCATAGGCCTGCCACCTGTATGTTCATTATTTCATCGCAGTGTATATTGCGGTTTTCGTCGTCGGCAGGCACGAAAGGATGTGCGTCGACGTGTCGGAAGCGCATAGGGTCGGCGTGTTCTTTTACGTCGAGCGGTTCGCTTATGGAGTAGGCCTGGCCGATATTCTTTTCTGAGCAGGCGGCGAACGACCCCATGTGCATGCGGTTGCGGTTAATAGCGCAGAGGTCTATGTCGTACACGACCCATTGGCTGCCGTGTTGCCAACGTGTGTTGGATGCTTTTATAGCTCCGTTTTCAGCAATAATTGTCTTGGCGTCGAAAACAAGATCGGTTGAAGATTCGCCGTATCCGGCGGATGCGTATATGTAGCCGCAGTTGCAACGTGCCGACTGCTGCGCTACCAGCGACTGCAGATAGGCATATTTCCCTATAAGGTCGTCGGATGCGGAGAGGTTGGCTATTACATGGGCGCCAGCCATTGCAGCATATGCGCTCGGCGGGGCAGGAGTCCACAGGTCTTCGCAGATTTCCACACCCACGAGCGCGTCGCCGCAGGCAAATAGTTGTGAAATGCCGAACGGCACACTTCCGAAGCCGGGGACGTCAATTGTGCGCATTCCGGATGGTGCGGCCGCCCACCATCGTTTTTCGTAGAATTCGTTGTAGTTCGGCACATAGCTTTTGGGCACCACTCCGAGCAGGCTGCCGCGAGATATGGCTGCCGCGCAGTTGTAGAGGGCGCCTCCGACGCGCAGCGGTAAGCCGGCAAGCACAAGAACCGGGATATTTTCCGTTGCCTTTGCCACCGAATGTAATGCATTTACAGCTCCGTCCAATAGCGTCTGGTTATGGAACAGATCGCCGCAGGTGTAACCTGTAAGGCACATTTCAGGAAAAACTATGAGGTCGGGTTCGGCCTGCCTCATATCTTCGAGCATAGCTGTGATTTCGGCGGCGTTTGCCTCGCAATCGGCAATGTGCACTGCAGGCGCGGCTGCCACTGCCCGTAAAAATCCGAGGTTTTTCATAATTGGTGGGAGTTTGGTATGAGCTATTTTTTCTTTTTTCTTCTTTTGCGCAACTGGGCGGCTACTGCGCGGTGTATTTCCGCATCCTCAGGGGAGTCGATGGTTTCGTACAGAGAGGCGAGGGTGTCGTGTAGCTGCACGGTCTTCGGCTGCCTCTCGACTGCCAGCAACAGGCAGTCGAGAGCCTCCGCATAGGCCATGCTTCCTATGTAGATGTCGGCGAGTGCCGCAAGCGCGCGCCAGTCGCTGTTGTCGTTGTCTGCTGCCTGCCGAAGGCATTGCTCGGCGTTGTCATAGTCACCTCCGGCGGCAAGCAGCCGTCCTTTGGCAAGCAGGGCTTCCGTATGGCCGGGACATATGCGTAGCGCCTTGTCGTAGTTTGCGATAGCAGGGGCGGGGTCGTTTCCGCCGGCCATGCACTGCAAGCCAAGTGTCACGTATTCGTCGGCAAGGCCGCGGAATCTTTCTTTTGCTTCGGATAGTTCGAGCCGGAGAGCTTCAGCCTCGGATTCGAGGCGTGATATAATGTTAAGCCGTCGCGAGATAAGGCGTCTCACGGCCGGGCTGCGCAGTAGTGCGGGACGCGCTTCTGCCGCCATAGCCATGCAGTCTACCGCGCGGGACATGTCGCCGGTGGCAAATGCCTGTGATGCTGCGGCGATGGCTGCGTCGGTGCGTGCCTGTGCGAGTGCGTCGTCGATGATTCGCGAACTGTTGAAATTGTGGCTGAACCGCAGCACGGCGGGATGGACATAAATATCACGCTCGGCTATGGTGCTGAGCAGACGTATTCCTTCAAGGCTGCGACAGCGGCTGAGCGCCACATAGCTCTGTCCGCCCGCGAATGCCCCTCGGCCGAAGTCGAGCACGACATTGTCGAAAGTCATGCCCTGACTTTTGTGCACCGTCAGTGCCCATGCGAGTTTTAACGGAAATTGCGTGAAACTGCCGAGTTCCACTTCGTTCACCTTGTGTGTTTTTTCGTCGTATTCGTAGCGTATGTTGCTCCAGCGTTCCGGCTCTACTGAGTGTAGCAGGCCGTCGGCTGTCCGTACGCCCACGTGATCGTCGTCGATGCTTTCCACAAGGCCGATGGTGCCATTTACCCATCGGCGTTCGGGGTCGTTGCGTACAAACATGACCTGTGCACCTTCTTTCAGCGTGAGCTCGCGGTCGGTCGGCAGCGATGCTTCAGGAAAATCTCCTTCGATTTGTCCTGTCAGTGTCACGGCCGGGCTACGCAGGGCTCCGAGGCGCTCGTTGTTTATGTTGTCTACGAGGTCGCGGCGGGTTGCTATTGTGACAGGAAGTTCGCCCTTGTTCTCCTTCGGCCCCCCGTACACCTGCTCACGGGTGGTTACCCGGGCATTTATAGTACTCAGATCGCAGGGGGTGGGGTGGCCGTCGCGCACCCTGTCGAGCAGGCTCACGAAGCCGGGGTCGCTCTGGCGGTACACTTTCCGGAGTTCTATGGGCACCAATGTCAGTTCTTCGAAAACCTTGGCGTTGAAAAAATGTGGCGTGCCGTATTGGCGTGCGATGATGTCACGTGTGTCGGCAGTCACTACCGGTTCCAGCTGGAAGACGTCGCCTACCATGAGAAGCTGTTTTCCGGCAAAAGGACGGCGCATGTCTCCGCAGAATACTCGCAGGATTTTATCTATGAAATCGATGGTGTCGGCTCTTACCATCGACACTTCATCTATGATTATAAGCTCGAGGCTTTTGAGGAGTTTTATCAGTGCGTCGGGATAGCGCATGCGTTTGCGCAGAATGCGTGCGGCGAAGTCCGGGTCGTCGGGCATTGTGGGCTTGAATGGCAGGCGGAAAAAAGAGTGTAGCGTCTGGCCGCCCACATTAATGGCTGCTATGCCCGTGGGCGCAAGCACTATATGTGCTTTTTTTGTGTTGGCCATGATATAGCGCAACAGTGTGCTTTTGCCCGTGCCGGCTTTTCCGGTCAGGAACACCGATTGGGAGGTGTCTGAGACCAGTTTCCATGCCATCAGCATGTCGGAGTTCTCCGGGTCGAGCAGATGCCGGCGCGCTTGTTCGGAATCGGGCTTCATAGTAAGAGCAAAATTACGCAAAATATGCGTTATAAACAAGCGCGGGCGCGACCTTGTTCCTTAGTCGCGCCCGCGCAATGTTTGTTGGGTTGGTTGCCTATGCCCCGAGATATGCTTTCAGCAAGCGGCTTTTCTGCCCTTTCAGGCGGCGTATGGCTTTTTCTTTAATCTGACGTACGCGCTCGCGCGTGAGGTCGAATTTAGCTCCGATTTCTTCGAGGGTCATTTCCTGACAGCCTATGCCGAAGAACATTTTAAGTATTTCGCGTTCGCGTTCGTGAAGCTGGCGCAATGCACGATCCACCTCATTGCTCAGCGACTCGCGGTTGAGGCCGGCATCGGCCATGGGGGAGTCGTCGTTGGTGAGCACGTCAAGCAGGCTGTTGTCTTCTCCTTCTACAAACGGGGCGTCTACTGATATGTGGCGGCCGCTCACTTTGAGTGTGTCGGCAATTTTATCGACAGGGACGTCAAGGGTTTCAGCAAGCTCCTCCGGGGAGGGACGGCGTTCGTTTTCCTGCTCGAATTTAGACAGAGCTTTGCTTATCTTGTTGAGCGAGCCTACCTGGTTGAGCGGCAGACGTACGATTCGGCTCTGTTCGGCAAGTGCCTGCAGGATACTTTGACGAATCCACCACACGGCGTAGGAGATGAATTTGAAACCGCGTGTTTCGTCGAATTTCCGGGCGGCCTTGATAAGGCCGAGGTTTCCCTCGTTTATGAGGTCGGGAAGCGACAGACCCTGATTCTGATATTGTTTGGCTACCGACACCACGAAGCGCAGGTTGGCTCGTGTCAGCTTTTCAAGAGCCACCTGGTCGCCGTTGCGGATGCGCTGGGCGAGTTCAACTTCCTCTTCCACCGAAATCAACTCCTCGCGGCCGATTTCCTGAAGATACTTGTCGAGCGAGGCGCTTTCGCGGTTGGTTATGGATTTCGTGATTTTTAGCTGTCTCATATGCTATGTGGTCAATACCTGTATGGTGCAAAAACATGCAAAGTTAGTAAAAAATTCCTTAACACACAAGCCCTTTGGCTGAAAACGGATGCATTTTCGCCGAGCAGTACATTGGTATAACGTCCCGCTCGGCGAAATTATTATGGAAATTGCTGTATTTTAGCTATTTTATGAGTTGGCCTATTTGTATCGTGCCCATCGTATAAGTTCGGAGAAACTCGGTTTCTTTCCATACATGAATATGCCCACCCGGTATATTTTTGCCGAGAGCCATACCATGCCGGCAAAAGAGGCGTACAGCAAAGCCAAAGATGTCCATATCTGCCAGGCCGGTATGCCGAACGGTATGCGCGCCATCATCACCATCGGGGAAGTGAAAGGAATCATCGATGTCCAGACGGCCAGTGAAGATGCCGGGTTCTGTACCACGGACATACTCACTACCATGCCGATTATGATAGGAATGACGGCTATGCTCACAAGTTGGGATGCGTCCTGGATGTTGTCGACGGCGGAGCCTACGGCGGCATAAATGGATGAATAGAAAAGGTATCCGCCGATGAGGAACAGGGTGATGTAGCCGAATAGTTCCAGAATATAGGCCGGAGAACCGAGTACTCCGAGGTCGAAGCCTCCGGCGCCTTGGGCTGCACCGCTCACGAGCGGCATGAGCCAGATAGAGCATGCCGTCAGGATTATTCCCCAAATCAGTATCTGTGTTACCGCCACGAGTCCTATGCCGACTATTTTACCCATCATGAGCGCGTTCGGCTTGACGCTGCTGACTACGATTTCAAGTACGCGGTTGTTTTTCTCCTCAATTATGCTTGTCATCACCATCTGTCCGTACAGCATGATGAACATATACAGCATCAAGGACGTGGTAATGCCTACGATGTAGCTGATAATGGATGATGTTTCGGATGTGTCGCCTTCGGATATGCGGAATGTCTCGAGCCTTACGTCGGCTTTTACTTCCTTCATTATCTGCGACAGGTTGTCTATGTCGTAAGCTTTTATGCGCTCGTCTTCTATTATGTTTTCAAGCTGCGAGCTGATGGCGCCTTCTGTCTGCATGGAAGCTGCTTCATGGCTGTATAGCTTTATGGCTGACGGGCGGCTGACGGCGTCTGCTTCTATGACGAGCACGGCGTCGTAGTCGGCGTTGTCGATGAGTTCGGCAAGTTCGCCCTGTACGACTTTGAAGTTCAGTTCCCCTTCGTTGTCGAGCTGGCGCGCTATCATGGCGTCAGTTCTGTCGATTACGGCTATGGTTTTGTTTTCTGGGCCGGCAAGGATGGCAAACAGGGCTGGCGCCATCATTAAGCCAAGCATCAGCAGGGGCGTCAGCAGAGTGCTTATTATGAAACTTTTGCGCTGTACCCTTTCGAGGTATTCGCGGCTTACGATTATTGATAGCGGGGAGTTCATTGTTGCACGGGTGTTTTAAGGTTGGAAGCTTCTACGGTTTTTATGAAAATGTCGTCCATTGAAGGCAGGATGGCGTGGAATCCTTCAAGCCGGGCGCAGGAGTTTGCGGCGGCTACTACCAATTGAAGGTCGGAAGATTCGCGCAGCCTCAGGGTCATGCGCTCAAATCCCTCGTTGTCGGTTCCGGCTTGTTCGATGCTGTGCGCCATTGGGGCGAGTGCCTCATATGCCGCCTGGCTTCCGGAACTGAATGTGAACTCGTAGCTGTTGTCGGAAAAACGTCGCTTAAGATTGCGTACTGAGCCGCTTAATATGTTGTGTGAACGGTTTATTAACGTTATTTCATCGCAAAGCTCCTCTACGCTTGCCATGTTGTGGGTGGAAAATATGACGGTGGCTCCTTCGTCGCGCAGTTTCAGTATCTCGCGTTTCAAAACGTTGGCGTTGATAGGGTCGAATCCCGAGAACGGCTCGTCGAAAATGAGCAGTTTCGGATGGTGCAGCACGGTGACAATGAACTGTACTTTTTGAGCCATGCCTTTTGACAGCTCTTCGACTTTTTTATCCCACCAGTCGGAAATTTCGAGGTGCTCGAACCATTTTTTCAGCTCTTTCGTGGCTTCTGTTTTGCTCAGGCCTTTAAGGCGTGCGAAAAACAATGCCTGGTCGCCTACTTTCATTTTTTTGTATAGCCCGCGTTCTTCCGGCAGATAGCCGATGTCGGAGGTGTCTGCGGCTGTGAGCCGGTGGCCGTTGAATGTGATTGTGCCGGAGTCGGGCGCTGTGATATGGTTGATTGTGCGTATGAGTGTGGTCTTGCCGGCGCCGTTGGGGCCGAGCAGTCCGTAGACGCAGCCTCGCGGCACGTTGAGGCTTACGTTGTCAAGGGCTATGTGGTTGGCAAAAGACTTGCTTACGCTTTCCACGCTGATGATATTGTCCATTGAGATGATTTGAGTTTATGTGCATTAGACGCAGTCGGTAATGAAAAATTACATTTAGGCATGTGATTTTTTTCACTCGTAGATTTGCCATGGCTTAGAGGTTGTTTAATAATCATTGTTAACGACAGGGTGGTGTATTTTATGTTAAGGTGCAGTTTATGAGGAGGGAGC
>VSPG01000040.1 GCA_009775265.1 Muribaculaceae bacterium | reverse complement strand
TCCTTTTACGAAGCATCATCTTGTCATAGAACGGCATGAGACGCTGTTTCATGTTCGAGCGAAGGCCTGTCACAATACAAATTTTCTATCGCGATTACGCCCTCTCTCTCAAATATTTTCGCTAAATTTGCCGTCAGAAAGGCTATGACCTCTCCACGACATTTTGGAAAAATAAGAAGCGTTATGCTTATCTTGTAAGTGAAAACCTGAGAAACTTTCATTCGAGCAAGGATAGCATAGTGGTTCTCACGCGTATAGCGTGGGCTGCTATTGTTACATCTGCTCACTGGCTTTCTCAGGGCCATCACTTAGGACGTGCATAGTTGGCTCGCGCTTTCTTTTTACAATAATTAGCCGAGAGCCACGGTTCAACTGTATATGACAAAGAACTTCAATACATATATTGAAAGCCCGGCTGCAGACTATCTGCGTAATCTATGCTTGCGCGAGGGCGTTTTACGCCACTATGACCGAGGCGAGGCTTTCTTCACTGTCGGTAACGTCGCCCGATACTTCGGTTATATTCAGTCTGGCACGCTGAAATATGTGGCATACGGCGAGGATGGTTCAGAGCATGTTGTCGGACTGGAGTTTGCCGGAGAGTTCGTAACTGATTTCCCCTTTTCGCTTCGAGGACAGAAAGCGAGGACTTCGGTTATTGCCGAAACCCCATGCGTAATATATTGCATTTCTACTGCTGAACTCAGAGAGCGACTTAAAACAGACTCTGAATTTCGCGAAATCGTGATGTTGGGTACCGAGGCAGTATTTTCCACTGTCTATGGCAGATATGTGGATTTGCACTGCAAGACAGCACAACAGCGTTATAATGATCTTATTTCCAAACATCCCGACTTGTTTTCACTATTTCCGCTCAAAGATATAGCCTCGTTTCTGAATATAACTCAGACTCATCTGAGCCGTTTGCGGAAAAATTTAGACGCAACTGTCACTTTTTGACAAATGTTGACGTCTATAATACGGCCACCCGTTAATTTTGCATCGTGAAATTGTAATCCCAAACTCTATGAAATCAATAATTACAACAATAACAGCCTTGTCTTGCGCTATGTCGGTCGTGGCGCAGACGGAGTCCGCCGATTCGATTCCGGCTCAGGAATTGAAGGAAATTGTAATACAGGCTCCAAAAGTAATCCGCAAGGCTGATATGGATGTCTATCACCCATCTAAAAGTGCTGTGGAACATTCGCAGAACGGCCTTCAGCTACTGAACAATCTCATGATTCCGACCCTGACCGTAAGCGACGCGCTCGGCACGATTCAGGCCGCAGGCCAGTCGGTACAGGTGCGAATCAATGGTCGCGAATCATCAATTGAACAGGTGCGCACCCTGTTGCCCGAAACCATCAAGCGTGTGGAATGGATCGACAACCCCGGCCTTCGCTACGGTGGCGCAAACTATGTGCTGAATTTCATCGTCTCCAATCCAACCGTCGGTGGCTCGTTTATGGCTCAGGCTCGCCCGGCTCTAAATCAGGCATGGGGCTTCTACATGGCCGATGCAAAATTCAACACAGGTCGTTCGCAATGGGAAGTCGGCGGCAACTTCAAGCTTACCAATAAGATAAAGACACATCGCGATTATACGGAAACCTTCACATATTCCGACGGCACGACTTTGACCCGCGATGAAACTTCGCGCGGCGGCACGATGGACAATTCATTTGCCAACGCCTGGGCCTCATATAGCTACATCAAACCTGATACAACTGTATTCATGGCAGAGTTCGGCCTGTTCCATAAACTCACGGACAAATTCCTCTATAACGGGCTTCTGTCGCTGAGCGACGGCTCGGACGATATCCTTTTGACCGACTCCCACGGCGACAAGGGCGGCACCCCCTCCCTGTCGTTATACTGGCAACAGAATCTCGCACATAAACAGATGCTTATTGTCAACTTCAACAGCTCGTTTTATTTCGGACGCAGTTACTCGGATTATATCGAGCAGTTGCCCGGTGCAGCGAGCTATCTGACCGATATTCACACCAATATCAAAGACCGTAACCAGGCATACGCCATAGAGGCCGACTACATCAAAAACTGGCGCAACGGGCGTTTCACCGCCGGAGCTTCATACACCGCTAATCGCAACCGTTCTCAATATGAGAGTCTTGGCGGCGACATCTTCCATCAGCGTCAGGACAAGATCTATATCTTCGCCGAATATTTCCACCGTTTCGGCAAATGGACTGCCACCGCCGGAATGGGTGTCCAGTATACTGATTTCCTTTTCAAAGAAACCAATCAGGGCACTCACACATGGAATCCGCGCCCACAGGCCACAATTACATATTCGCTGAATCAGAATCACAATTTCCGGCTGAATTTCACATCGTGGCAATCCACACCGTCATTGGCCGAAACCAACATCGTGCCGCAGCAGCTCGATGGTTTCCAGTGGCGCGTGGGTAATCGGAATCTCAAGACAGCCAACTCATATATGCTCACTTTCCGCTACGGCTTCAACCTGCCTCGCGTCAGCGGTTCGTTCGGTGTCCGCGCCTTCACGTCGCCCAACGCTATCACACCGCTTTTGCAATGGGAAGGCGACAAACTCATCACCACATACGAAAACAGCCGCGGTCTGCAAAACCTCTCGTTCTTCCTTGCGCCGCAGATAGAAGTTATTCCGAACTGGTTAATGGCAAGCGGTTATATTCAGTTCCGCATGGAGCGTATGCGTGGTACCGGCTATACGCATCACAGCAACGCATGGAGCGGCAACGCAAATATACAACTTATGCACTGGGGCTTCGTGCTCAGCGGTCAGTACGTGAGGGCACAGCGCGACCTTTGGGGTGAGAAAATCAGTTGGGGCGAGAATCTGAACATTATCGACTTCAGTTATAACTGGAAGTCATGGCAGTTCTCCGCAGGTGTCATCATGCCGTTCGGCAAATACGACCAAGGCAGCAAGTCGCTGAGTAAATGGAACCGCAACGAGCAGCACATGCGCCTCGATATGCGTATGCCATACATCAGCGTATCATACAACCTGCAATGGGGCCGTCAGAAACGCGGAGCGCAGAAACTCATGGAAGTTGATGCCAACGCCGACCGCTCTACCGCAGGAGGAAGATAACAGCAACAGTTTTTCATGCAACCGCAGAAACTCCGGCAGTAATTGTCGGAGTTTTCTTTTAGTGGGAATCCGGCTGCGCCGTCGGGCTATCGTGAACGGAGCCTGATGTCTCCGCCGTTCGGCTTCTATCCCTATTCCGTCATACGCCCTCGCGATACCTCGCGAGGGCTTTCTTTGTATATGGACTTGTCGCTGCGGAGATGGCGAACGTTGGCTTCGCCCAAGTTTGGCTGCACTCGGCATGGGTCAAGCGAGCTTGACACCCTGCTCTCATTGGCACTAAAAGTGATACGACAATTTTAAGAAAAATGGCGCGAACTTCATTTTTAGTAAAATTCTCTACAAATTTTTGTTCGGGTTCAAACAGCTTCCCACTTAATCGCACGTAAAAATCAAACGCGCCCCGGCGCACAGTAAAAAAAACTCTTAAACTTCAAAATCATGACCCACGTAATGAACATATTCGACAGCTCTCTCAACTCCAACCGCAAACTCAAATACTACTCGGTAGAAGTAATCACTTTCGACGACGAAAGCTACACAATCGAAGTCGAAGCCCGCAGTGCCGAGGAAGCCCAGGAAATCGCCGCTTCCCAATAAAAACCCCATAGACTGCTTGTTGACTCTACGAAAATATGGCATGGAACTTTAATATTGTTTATGCCATGCTTTTTTTGTAAATTTGCAGGCTAAATAATCAGAGATTACATAGATGGCAATATTCGATTTTTTCTCCCGTAAAAAGAAACAGGAAACTCTCGACCAAGGACTGGAAAAAACCAAAGCGGGTTTTTTCGGTAAACTCAAACGTGTCTTTGTAGGACGCCGTACCATTGATGACGATTTCCTTGACGAACTGGAGGAAATATTCATTACCAGCGATGTGGGTGCGGAAACCACGCTTAAAATAATTGACCGCATACAGGCCCGTGCGCAACGTGACAAGTACGTAGGTGAAGACGAGTTGAATGAAATGCTTTGTGAAGAAATATCCGCATTGCTTGTTGAAAACAACGCAAGCACTTCGGTGTTGAAGGATTTCGCTTTGCCGGAAAGTACGAAGCCATATGTGATAATGGTAGTCGGAGTGAATGGCGTCGGGAAAACCACTACGATAGGCAAACTGGCATATCAATATAAAGCGGCCGGCCATAAAGTCATGCTTGGAGCTGCGGACACATTCCGCGCTGCTGCTATAGAGCAGCTTGACGAATGGGCACGTCGTGCCGATGTTCCCATTGTGAAACAGCAGCTTGGAAGCGATGCCGCTGCCGTGGCATTTGATACGCTGTCGAGTGCTGTAGCACAAGGATGTGATGTTGTTATAATAGATACAGCCGGACGTCTTCACAACAAAAAAGGCCTGATGGATGAACTGTCCAAAATCAAACGTGTGATGGAACGTGTCGTGTCGGGAGCTCCGCACGAGGTGTTGCTTGTCCTTGACGGTTCCACAGGCCAAAATGCGTTTGAGCAGGCGAGGCAGTTTTCCGCGGCAACGCAAGTGACGGATCTTGCGATAACAAAACTTGACGGCACAGCCAAGGGAGGAGTTGTCATAGGCATAAGCGACATGTTCCGGATACCGGTCAAATATATAGGTCTTGGTGAAAAAATCACGGATTTACAGGTGTTTGACAAACGTACGTTCGTTGAGTCGCTTTTCGGCCGTAAAGATTCAGAAACAAAATGAAAAAAGTGGACGTAATCACCATGGGGTGTTCAAAAAACCTTGTGGACAGCGAGCGTCTTCTTCGCCGCTTAAGCGACGGCAATATAGAAGCGGTGCACGATGCCGACGACTTTTGCGGGGATGCCGTTGTAATAAACACATGCGGCTTTATCGGTGATGCAAAAGAAGAAAGCATAGACATGATACTGAGCGCATGTCAGGCCAAATCCGAAGGCAGGGTGGGCTCCGTGTATGTGATGGGATGCCTTTCCGAACGATATGCCCGACAATTACCTGATGAAATCCCGGAGGTGGATGGGTGGTTCGGAAAATTTGATTTCGAAGCATTGGTGGCCGAATTGTGCCCTAAATTGCATCCGTCTGTACGTCCGTGGGATAGGAAACTCACCACTCCGTCATGGTCGGCATATCTTAAAATAGCGGAGGGGTGCAATCGTTTCTGTGCATTCTGCGCCATACCTCTGATAACAGGGCGATACAAATCCCGCCCTATAGAGGAAATAGTGGAGGAAGTGCGTGCACTGGTGAATCGTGGTGTTAAAGAATTCAACGTCATAGCCCAGGATTTGTCGTACTATGGAAAGGATCTGTATGGCCGCATGGCTATAGCAGAGCTGGTTGACGCGGTTGCCAATATCGACGGAGTGGAGTGGATAAGGCTACACTATGCGTATCCGACAGACTTTCCGTACGACTTGCTACCTGTGATGGCCAGGCATGCGAATGTGTGCAAGTATCTTGATATTGCATTGCAACATTCCTCAGACAATATGCTGGAACGGATGCGCCGTCGAATTACCGGTGCCGAGACCCGCGCATTACTTAGCCGCATAAGGCAAGAAGTTCCCGGAATACATATCCGCACCACTTTAATGGTAGGATTTCCCGGTGAAACTGATGAGGATTTTGAAAATCTTCTTGATTTTGTGCGTGAGCAACGCTTTGAACGTATGGGTGCATTTGCATATTGCGAGGAGGAGGATACCTATGCAGCCGAGCATTATAATGACGATGTACCGGATAGTGCAAAGCATTTGCGTCTTGACCGTCTAATGGCTTTGCAGGAAGAAATAGCGCTCGAGCATAATCGCTCCAAAATAGGAACTGTTGTGCGGGTGCTCATCGAAAGTGAAAATGGTGGATTTTATATCGGTAGAAGCCAGTATGACTCGCCCGAGGTAGACCCTGAAGTGCTTATAGACAAAAGCACTTGTGGTGTGGAATTGAATTTCGGCGAAATGTACGATGTTGAAATAACCGACGCCATGCCATACGAACTTTTTGGCCGTGTAGTGTAAAGGAATGGTTTTGCCTATCGACATAGCGCGCAGTTTCAGCAGCGGGCAACCCTTTGCTGTATTCAGGCTTCCCGGAGATACTACCATACGTGTCGCGGACAGTGACAATGAGTTCCACATCAATATGTGGAACACTCCGTTTTCGTCCAATATATCGGTCAATGAATGTAGCAGCGGTTTGGCTGCTGTGCAGCCATGGGCCGAGAGTACGCCACACGACCGATACATAAACAGCACACACCAGTTGATAGGACGTCTTCGTTCCCGAGGGGGTAAGTGTGTACGTATGCGTGCTATATGTGCTTCAGGCAAAACATTTGACATTAATGCAATAGTTGAGGATGTGTTTAATCTTTACCCTGATGCGTTCTGTCATTGCTATTACACTCCTCATACTGGTCTTTGGCTCGGTGCCACGCCTGAACTTCTGCTTGACTATGACGGCAAAACCATGCGCACAATGTCTCTTGCCGGAACACGTTCTGCCGACCGGAGTGGCCAATGGGATGAAAAAAACAAGCAGGAACAGGCCTTTGTCACCGAATTTATATGTGAGTCTTTGACAAAGCTCGGATTGCAGCCGCATTGCGGTATTGACGAGACGTTGCGTTATGGGGCAATAGAACACATATGCACGCGTATTGAAGCTGCTTTAAAGCCGGGAATTGTTTTAGAGGACATTCTAAACGCATTAAGCCCGACTCCGGCTGTCGCCGGCCTGCCGCGTTGCGATTCGCTCGCCGAAATAGAAAAAATAGAAGATGCCCCACGACGATGCTATGCCGGATATGTGATGTATCGTGGCGGTGGCGGCCAAGTAAAGGCATATGTCAATTTGCGATGCGCGCAGTTTTCGGAAAATGCATATTGTATATATGCCGGAGGTGGCGTAACCGCAGAAAGCGATGCGGAAAGCGAATGGTCCGAAACATCTGCAAAAGGAGCGTCGCTGGTGGATATATTCGAAAGGAACACGATAGACGATGAACCGCAGCAATAGCAACAAGGGCAGGGGTAAGCAGGGGAGCCCGGCGAGTGTGGTCATAGCATCGTTTTGTGCGCTATGCTTTGTGTCAATGTTGCCATGGGGTGAAATCACCGGTAACAGACTTAAGAATTTCAATTTGTTTTCAGACATAATTCATAGTACTTCCGCTGAATATGTAACAGAGGAAATAATAGACCCTGCGCTGTCCAAGGCATTGGCGGATAATGAACAGATTCTCATAAATACAGAACCGGTAGAGCGGAAACGTGATTCTATCATAATAACGTCGGCCGAAGCAGAAGGACATTGTTCCGAATTCCTTTCACCTCGTGCAGACGGTCTTATGGCTTTAGAGGATTATAGCGGAGGCGTGGCTGTGTCCAGACTTCGAAATGCTGCAGAATCCGGCACTTTGCGTTGTGCAATGATAGGCGACAGCTACATAGAGGGCGATATATTCGCTGGTTCAATACGCCGAAGGCTCCAAGATCTGTATGGTGGTGAAGGAGTGGGCTATGTGCCCATGACGTCTGCCGTGGCAGGATTCCGCCGTACGGTTCGAATTAAAAGCAAGGGATTCTCGGCATGTGACATCCGAAACGAACTAAAGGACAGTCTGCATACACTCCCAGGAGAATATTTCCGAGCCGCCCGTGGTGCGGAAGTGTCATTCAAAGGAGAAAAAGGAGGATACCATACTGGTGCGTGGAGCCGTTCGAGAATCATTTTTACAGCTCCCCAAAGCGGAGTCATAAGCACGAGTACTGATGGACAGAACTGGATAGAGCATACGGTGGAAGCATCCAAAAAGCCCCAGTGCATTAGCGTGGATGGTCTCACATCACGTTTTGACGTGAGATGTGACATCGATGGTCTGATAGTGTTTGGGGCGTGGCTTGATTCCCCGTCGGGAGTTAGCTATGACTGCATGAGTCTGCGCGGCTATAGTGGCATATCGCACCGTAATATGAGCATTTCTACCTCACGGAGTATTGCGGAATGGGTAGATTATGATCTTATAGTCATAGAGTATGGAATGAATGCATTGTCTTCACAACAAACCGATTATACTCCTTACGGAAATATCATGAAACGAGTGCTGCTTCGACTCAAGGCTTGTTATCCTGACGCTGCCATAATAATGCTCGGAGTTGGCGACCGAGGACAAAAACAGGGCACAAGTATAGCCTCGTTGCCGACTACGGCAGCCCTTGTTGATGCGCAACGAAGCGCATCGCGTGATGTGGGTGTGATGTTTTGGGACACACGCGAAGCCATGGGTGGCGAGGATGCCATAGTGGAATGGCGTGAACGCGGCCTCGTGAACGCCGACTATATCCATCTCAACAATAAAGGAGGGGAGGAAATGAGTGCGATATTCGTGGAATCTCTCATGCGCGTTTTACAATGAATAAGATAAAGTTTGTCACAGCATTTATTTTGACTGCCTGCCAATGTTTTGCACAGCAGACTGACATACGCGTTAATCCTGAACTCGGAGATGAGGTCAGCTGTTCCGATATATCGGCAACAGATTATAAAGATTATCCTTTCCTATCTTTAGCAGACAATCATATCAAACTTAATGGTGCGAACTGGAGCCGACTGAAAACGGCGTTCGACAACTCGAAAAGTTCGGTGGTAAGTGTGCTGCACATAGGAGACAGTCATATTCAGGCAGAGGGTTCTACATCACGCACGCGCTATCGGCTGCAAGAATGTTTCGGCAGGGCCGGTCGAGGACTTACGGCGCCTTTGCGCATTGCCGGAACCAATGCGCCTATGGATTATAAAATTGCATCCGAATGCAATTTCAGGACATCGCGTCTGCTTAAGACACCATACGATACGCAACCCGGATTTACAGGGGTGGCTGTAGAACCATTGACTGAGGTATTTGACATAAGCATTTCCTGTGGCGATGCATTCGATAGTTTGTGTATATTCGCCACGGGCGAGTCTTCGGTTGAAGTAGATAGTGCATCTCCCGACGTACTTGCCGGAGTTCTATCGGCTTCGACAGGACTGACAGACGTATTGCTTACAAAACCTGTGTCATCATTGACATTGCGTATGCGTACCGTGCCAGGCACAGCCATAACAGCCATAGAACTTATGCATGGAAATCATGGGGTTGAATACAGTGCTATCGGTAATAATGGGGCCACTTATGCACATTATGACGCTCTTGAAGGATTTGCTGAAAATACGCGACACATGCACCCGGACTTGATAATTATAAGTTTGGGCACCAATGAAGCTTTCGGTCGAGTCAGCGATGACGAGTTACGAATGCACATTGAAAGCCTTATCAATAAATTGCGTATGTACAACCCGGACGCGACAATGCTGTTGACAACTCCGCAAGAGTGCTACAGGCGTAGCCGTACCCGCCAAAGAAGGCGCCGTTCGTCAAGTTATGCCATAAACCCGAATATTAATCGTATGCGCAATATAATAACCGAATATGGCGTTAAAAACCATATAGCGGTCTATGACTGGTATGCCGCATCCGGTGGTTGTGGTTCTGCGTCGGAGTGGCTTTCTCACCGTATGATGAACACCGACCGCGTGCATCTCACATGGGATGGATACCATATCATGGGCGATATGCTGGCCGATGCTCTACTTGAAAAACTGGCTACTATTCAACCGAATAAAGATAAAACTGCAGGCGATGAATCTGCTATACGACATAAGTAAATATTTAGAGAACATAAACACCGATTCGTTATGCAACTTGTTGCTGTACGATCCACGTCAACCGTTGTTGTTCAATACCGGTCTGTTTCTCGTGCTTTTTGTAGCCTTTCTTTTTATTTATCGTGGGCTGCGTTTCAGCCCTACGATTAAAAAACTTTTTGTTATAGCGTTTTCATTGTATTTTTATTACAAATCAAGTGCCGAATGCTGTTTTATATTGCTTGGAGTATGTGTGTCCGATTATATATTAGGGAGATGGCTCGGATGTGTCTCGCGCCGTTGGTTGCGACGAGGTATAGTCGCACTTAATGTTGCAGCCAATGTCGGAATGCTTGTTTATTTTAAATACACAAACCTGCTTCTCTCCACTTTTGCCGACTTCACAGACAGACATTTTGATGCTTTGGATATAATCCTTCCGGCTGGAATATCATTTTTTACATTTCGTTCGATAAGTTACCTTGTGGACATATACCGAGGACATATTGCACCCGCACGCAATTTCCTTGATTATACTTTCTATCTCACGTTCTTTCCGCCTTTGCTTGCAGGCCCCGTTGTCCGCGCGAAGGACATGCTGCCACAGGTGTCTGCCGACCCTCATGCCACGCGTGAAATGGTGGGCGAAGGTCTGTTTCTGATTATGAGCGGTTTGGTTAAGAAGGTGATTATTGCCGATTATATAAGCGGCAATTTCGTGGACAGGATATTCGATAATCCTTCGCTCTACTCTGGCTTTGAGAATCTTATGGGCTGCTTTGGTTTTACCCTGCAACTCTACTGTGATTTCAGCGGCTACAGCGACATGGCCATAGGAATAGCATTGTTGCTTGGCTACCGATTCAAAGCCAATTTCAATGCCCCTTTCAAGTCTCAAAATCCGACAGAGTTCTGGCGCCGCTGGCATATATCGCTGAGTTCGTGGTTGCGTGACTATATATACATACCGCTTGGAGGTAACCGACATGGAAAAAATCGCCAACATGTCAACCTGATGGCCACGATGCTGATAGGCGGCATCTGGCATGGAGCATCCTGGATGTACCTGCTTTGGGGTGCCTATCATGGCTTGCTTCTTGTGCTGCATAAGGCAGTAAGCCGCATTTGGCATGCTCCGGCAATGCTGCAAGGCACATTTATGCTAAAGAGCATAAATGTCTCTATTACTTTGGCTTTGGTGGTTGTCGGTTTTACTTTTTTCCGTGCATCCGGACCGGATGCGCTTGGAGACATGGCTTTTCAGATATTGAATGACTTCCGCCCGGGTATCGCGCCGCAATTTGTTGAAGCGTATATGCTCATAGTTGCCGCTGTCTTTACAGGATACGTAATGCACTTCATGCCTCGGGACTGGACAACTGGAGCTACACGTACATATACCGCCATGCCCATTCTTCTGCAAGCCATATTGCTCACTATGGTTCTGTTCATGGTAATACAGACACGCCAGACGGACCTTGTGCCATTTATTTATCTTCAATACTGATGAGATTATCCGAATTAAATACGGGAGATATTGCCGTGGTCGTAAAAATACTCGGTCACGGAGCATTCCGCAAACGCGTAATGGAGATGGGCTTTGTAAAGGGACGTCCTGTGCGCGTGCTGCTTCATGCACCGCTGCGCGACCCCATTAAATACGGAGTGATGAATTATGAGGTGAGCCTGCGGACAGCCGAAGCCCATATGATTGAAGTTGTGAAAGTAGACGACCCGGAACAAATCGAACGCCTCGAAAGTGCCGGCACTCTTGAAGCGCACGATGAGACCGAACTTATAGTGCATGATGAGCACCGCAGTATCAATGTCGCATTAATCGGCAACCCCAATTGCGGGAAAACCACATTGTTCAACAAATTGTCAGGAGCGACGGAGCATGTGGGAAACTATTCCGGAGTGACAGTGGACGCTAAAAAACGCGTTTTCCGCCATGCCGGTTATACGTTCAATATTGTGGACCTGCCCGGAACATATTCTCTCTCGACATATTCGCCGGAGGAACTGTATGTGCGTAAATACCTGCACGACAGCACTCCCGATGTGATAGTGAATGTTGTAGACAGCAGCAACCTTGAGCGAAATCTGTATCTTACCACAGAACTTATCGATATGGACCGCAGCATGGTAATTGCTCTGAACATGTACGATGAGTTGATAAGCGGAGGTGGAGAACTCGACTACAATGCACTTGGCGGGATGATAGGAGTGCCCATGGTGCCTGTGGTGGGCCGGACGGGTGAAGGTATGGAGCGTCTGCTCGAAACCATAATAGAAGTGTACAATGATGTGCAACCGAATGTGCGCCATGTGCATGTGAGTCTTGGTGCAGATATGGAAACCTCTGTGCGCCGTTTGATAGATGAACTTAAGCAAGCCCCTGGCATAGAACGACGTTTCTCGCCGCGCTATGTGGCCATAAAACTGCTCGAGGGCGACAAGGAGGCGGAACGACAGATTGCAGGCAGCGATTCACGTGACGAGATATTGAATCTTCGCGATAATCTTCGCGACGAACTTACCGCTTTGCATGATGAGGATGTCCCGTCTCAGGTGGCATCGTCAAAATACGGATTCATTGCGGGTGCTTTAGCTGAAACCATGCAGAGAACACCCGTTGATAACAGAGAGGCTACACGTTTGGTAGATAGTGTTGTAACCAACAAATTGCTCGGATTTCCGATATTCTTCGCCATAATGTTCTTTATCTTTTGGGCCACATTCTTCCTTGGAGAGTTCCCGATGGAATGGATAGAAAATACGGTTGACATATTAAGCAATATCGTAAACGACATTTTGCCGGAAGGACCGCTGCAGGATTTGCTTGCCGACGGAATCATAGGCGGAGTAGGGGGAGTGATAGTATTCCTTCCTAATATACTTATCCTGTATTTTTGTATATCTTTCATGGAAGATTCCGGCTATATGGCGAGGGCTGCTTTCATTATGGATAAAGTTATGCATCGCATAGGTCTACATGGCAAATCTTTCATCCCGCTTATCATGGGATTCGGTTGCAACGTGCCTGCTATTATGGCATCCCGGGCAATAGAGAGCCGCTCGAGCCGTCTGATTACTATTTTAATAAACCCGTTTATGTCATGCTCTGCACGTGTGCCTATTTATGTGCTGTTGATAGGGACTTTTTTTCAGGCACATGCGGCATTGGTATTTATGGGCGTGTATATGACCGGAATTTTGGTAGCGGTGTTGACGGCCCGTATGCTCCGGCGGTCGCTTTTCCGTAAGGAGGAGACGCCTTTTGTAATGGAGTTGCCGCCTTACCGTATTCCCACCCTGCGTTCCAGTCTGCGTCATACATGGGGAAAAGGAAAGGAATATCTGAAAAAAATGGGTGGTATCATTTTGGTGGCCAGCATTGTGGTGTGGGCTCTTAATTATTTTCCTATACACGATGATTCGGACATACATCAGGACAGCTATCTTGAAAGTATAGGTAAAGCTGTTAATCCTGTGATGGAACCGCTTGGTTTTGGATGGCGTAGTACCGTAGCCGCATTGGCAGGCGTTCCGGCTAAAGAAATAGTAGTGTCGACGCTTGGTGTGCTATATACAGATGACGAGGCAGTTTCACAGGCAAAACTCGGAGAGCGTCTGCAAAGTGTGAATCCATCTACCGGTCAACCGGATTTCGGAGCGGCTGAGGCTCTTAGTTTTATGGTGTTCATACTGCTCTATTGCCCATGCATCGCAACCGTGACAGCCATCGCCCGCGAAACTGGTTCGTGGAAATGGGCATTGTTCAGTATCGTGTACAACACATTGGTAGCATGGCTTGTGGCATGGGGTGTGTATAGGCTTGCTCTGTTATTCTGAACGTTTTGTCTTTCTGCGAATAATTCTTAACTTTGCAAAACAATATTCTACGCATGGGTCAGCAAAATGAAAAACAGCACCTGCTTGACTGCCGCTATCTGCGCATGGCCGCGATATGGGCGGAAAACTCCTATTGTGTGCGACGCAAAGTGGGAGCCATCATTGTAAAAGACCGCATGATAATATCGGATGGCTACAACGGCACACCTACAGGCTTTGAGAATGTATGCGAAGACAATGACGGTTTGACTAAGCCATATGTGTTGCATGCCGAGGCAAATGCCATTACCAAAGTGGCACGCAGCAATAACAGCAGCGACGGGGCCACTTTATATGTGACGGCATCACCTTGTATGGAATGTGCCAAACTTATAATACAGGCAGGAATCCGCCGAGTGGTTTTCAACGAACTATACCGCATATGCGACGGCATTGACTTGCTGCGGCATTCCGGAGTGGAATGCGTACATATACCTGAAATCCTACAACAGAATGGCAAGTAATAAAACTGACGGGCGTTTCTTGCCGCTGGCTGGTGCAATTATACTTGCTGCAGGCGTGTGGCTTGGTTATTGTTTGGCCGACGGCGACAAGACTACCGAAACGCAACGCAAGTTGGCAAAAGTGCTTGAAATAATCAATGACGAATATGTCGACGAAATAGACATAGATAGTGTTGTGGAAGGTGCCATACCGATTCTGATGTCGAATCTCGACCCCCATTCGGTATATATATCCGCTGCCGACCGTGCCACGGCGAATCAACGTCTCGATGGTTCGTTCAGCGGTATAGGAATTCAGTTCCAGCAACTAAACGATTCGGTATGTGTGGTGGAAGTCATAGCCGGAGGCCCGTCGGAGCGCGCCGGGCTTATGCCCGGCGACCGCATAATTGCCGCAGGCGATTCCATTCTGACGGGGCCCGGTATCAATGCTGATGATGTGCGCAATATATTGCGCGGTCCTCAAGGCTCGGAAATAGAAGTGAGCGTAGTACGCCATGGCGTCGACGATGTTCTTAAATTCAAGATTGTGCGCAATGCAGTGCCTATTGAAAGCATTGATGCCGCATATATGGTGGACGACAATATTGGATATTTGAAGGTAAACACATTCGGGCGCAACACATACGCTGAATTTCTACAGGAAATATATGCTCTTGACCGCAGCGGTGCTGAAGCTTATATCATAGACCTTCGTGGAAATGTAGGCGGATACATGGATCCGGCCATAATGATGGTGAACGAATTTCTTCCACCGAATAGTGTTATAGTCGCTACAAAAGGACGTAACGAAAAAGAGAACTCTGTAGTGCTCAGCGACGGCACTGGCAATTTCGATGACGTGCCGCTTGTAGTCCTTATTGATGAGTTTTCTGCGAGCAGCAGTGAGATTTTCTCCGGAGCAATACAAGATAATGACAGAGGACTTATTGTGGGACGCCGTTCTTTTGGCAAAGGTTTGGTGCAGCGTCCGTTTGAACTGCCCGATAGCAGCGAGATAAGGCTTACGGTTCAACGATACTACACCCCTTCCGGCCGTTGCATACAGAAAGATTTTGTGCGTGGAGACAACGAAGGTTATGAGGCCGAGATACTCGAACGCTACAACCATGGCGAAAACTTCACTGCCGACAGCGCGCATATCAATACCTCTGAAATATTTAAGACAGCAGGCGGCCGCACTGTCTTCGGTGGCGGAGGAATAATGCCTGATGTGTTTGTTCCATCCGATACTTCCGGTATAAATAAATTTTACCTTGAGCTTGCCAATGCCAGTCTTCTGAACCGTTTCGCTTTTGAATATGTGGATCTCAACCGTGATGAGCTCTCCAAAGCAGGCGACACTGAAGAATTGCTTTCGATGCTTCCTTCGGACGGAGTGCTGCTTTCGGCATTCGCATCGTATGTGAAGCAGAACGGAGTGCGTTTGCGGTACTACTATCTCAACAATTCACGTCGCCTGATTGTTAGACAACTGAAAGCCCTTATCGCACGTGACGTTCTCGGATTAAAAGCCTATTACGAAATAGACAACACTGCGGACACTACCGTGCTTGAGGCCATCAAGCAAATAAAATCCGGAGCCGCAAGCTTTGCAGCATCGGAATAGTGACACTAACCCGTCAGCCAAACGGCAGACTATGAAAAAGAACGAAATCCGTATGCGTGTGCGTGCACGCAAATCATTCCTCGACGATAGTGAACGCAGAAATGCTTCCATAAAGGTTTTCTCCATGCTTGAACGCATGGCCGCGTTTATGATGGCTGAGAGGGTATTGGCCTATAACTCTTTGCCGGATGAGCTTTCCACTCGTGAATTTCTTGACAAATGGCACGGATACAAACGCATATACCTTCCGCGTGTCAATGGTGTGGATCTTGACATATTGCCCTATGACAGGACTCGAATGCATCTTGGTGCCTTCCATATAGAAGAACCGGATGGAGAGGATATGGCAGATGTGTCAGATATGGATATAGTCATAGTCCCGGCTGTGGCATATGATTCTTACGGACGGCGCGTGGGGCGTGGAAAAGGTTATTATGACCGGCTGCTTGCCAATGTAAAAGCTGTTACGATAGGTGTCGCTTACGATTTCCAGCTGCTTGATGAAGACGATTGCATAGAAGATGAGCCGCATGATGTATCAGTAGATTATGTGATTACTCCTACGCGATTTATAAAAGTGCGTAGGCAGAATCGATAGTTGTACAATAAATAACAAAGAACAACGGTTTATGTCAAAAAAACGTAAACCGTTGATTTTTTTAGACGAACTTATTTGTCAAATCAACCATTTTAAGTTAATTTTGAGGCGAAATGTTAAAATTGAGATATTCGGCATAATTTTTAGCCTTAACTCGTCTCAACAATAAGAGATTTTAATTGTTAACAAAACAAAGGTTAATTCTTAAATGAAAAAACATACTATCTGGATACTGGCAATACTGATGGCAATAACCTTCATTGGCTTATTGTGCATACAGATTTTCTATATGAAGAATATAGTTCAGATACGGTATGAGCAGTTCAAGCAGGGAGTGCGTCAAAGCCTTGTAAGTGTGGCCCAGCGCCTTGAACAAGATGAAGCGCGATATTTTCTTGAAGAGGATGTCAACAGCGTGCATAGTTCCTCTATAATAGCCCAATATCTTGGTGACAATGTTCCTAATCTCAGTGGAGTAAAGTATTCGTTCACCACTTCGACGGGTCTTGTGGCAGATTTGACCATAAAAGGCGATGTGCAGGAAATTTCAAAACTGCAGATAGGTAACGACGTGATAGACCATTATCGCAACTTGCAGAACAGCTATCACAATCGCTATCTTTACCAAAAAGGCATGATCGACGATGTGATACTCAACATAGTATCGTCGGCAAGCAATCGTCCTATACGTGAGCGTGCCGATTCTGCAGTGGTTGCGCGTTATCTGCGTCAAGAGCTTGATACATTGGGGCTGCGCATGCCGTTTGAGTTTGCCATAGCAAATTATGCCGGAACTGTGCTTTACAAATCCTCCGACTTTCAAGCGTCGCATACCGACCGTGACAACATGTTCATACAGGCGCTCTTTCCAAACGACAACACCGGGCGCCTCAACTATCTGAAAGTGTATTTCCCAACGAAAAAAGACTATATTTTTTCGTCAATATCGTTCATGGTTCCGGCATTTGCCTTTACGTTCATTCTACTCATAATATTCGTGTTCACGATTATAGTCGCTTTCCGGCAGAAAAAACTCACGGAGATGAAAAACGACTTTATAAACAACATGACTCATGAGTTTAAGACGCCTATTTCTTCAATATCATTGGCGGCACAGATGCTAAGCGATGAAGCTGTTCGCAAATCGCCTGCAATGATGCAACAGATAAGCAATGTCATCAACGATGAAACAAAACGCCTTCGCTTTCAAGTTGAGAAGGTGTTGCTTATGTCGATGTTCGATCGGCAGAAGGTGAGTCTTAAACTTAAAGAAATAGACGCCAATACAGCCATAAATAATATAGTGAACACTTTCAAACTGAAAGTTGAGAAATATGGTGGACGCATCAATGCCCGCCTTGATGCAGAAGATGCCATAGTAAGCGTGGACGAGATGCATTTCACCAACGTAATCTTCAATTTGCTTGACAACGCCGTCAAGTATCGCCGTGAGGATGTACCTCTTGAACTTACTGTATCTACCCGCGACCTAAACGGAGAGCGGCTACAGATAATAGTTGCCGACAATGGCATCGGAATCCGGCGCGATGATCTGAAAAAGATATTCGACAAGTTCTACCGTGTCAGCACCGGCAACCGACATGATGTCAAAGGCTTCGGCCTTGGACTTGCTTACGTCAAGAAGATGGTGTGCGACCTCGGCGGTGAAATCACAGCCGAAAGCGAACTTGGAACAGGAACGAAATTTAAAATCATATTACCCCTAACCAACTAAACGACAGAATTATGGAAGAACGTATGCGTATTCTGCTCTGCGAAGACGACGAAAACCTCGGCATGCTTCTCCGCGAGTACCTTCAGGCCAAAGGCTTCAATGCCGACCTCTATGCCGATGGTGAGAGTGGCTATAAGGCATTCCAAAAAGGGAAGTACGACATTTGTGTGCTCGACGTCATGATGCCTAAAAAAGACGGCTTTGCTGTGGCTCAGGAAATCCGCACCGTCAACTCCGAAGTGCCCATTATTTTCCTGACGGCTAAATCGCTTAAAGACGATATTCTTGAAGGTTTTAAAATAGGAGCTGACGATTATATCACCAAACCTTTCTCCATGGAAGAACTGGTGTTCCGCATTGAGGCCATATTACGCCGCGTGAAAGGAAAGAAAGGCAAAGAAGTAACTTTGTACAAAATCGGCAAGTTCACATTCGACACTCAGAAGCAGGTGCTGATGATTGGTGACAAGGTGACTAAACTCACTACTAAGGAAAGCGAACTGCTGAGTCTGTTGTGTGCTCATGTCAATGAAATACTTGAACGCAATTTCGCTTTAAAGACTATCTGGATTGACGACAACTACTTTAATGCGCGCTCTATGGATGTGTACATTACGAAGTTGCGCAAACATCTCAAAGATGATCCTTCGATTGAAATCATTAACATCCATGGTAAAGGCTATAAACTCATTGCCCCGGATGAAGAAAAATAATCGTATCTGCGACTGCACCTCCCTCTATTCAAAAAACTGAAATTCAAACCTGCTCCGCGCCTCTTACGGGGCGCGGATGCACTTTCTCCTCAACAATTATGGGTAAACAAATCATAGCTTATGTGGTGGCGCTTGTTATCACCGCACTCGTAGGATTCGCCATTCTGACTGTGGCCGGTCTCGGCACTGTGCGTACGTGCATCATATGCGCGCTGAGCATATCTATAGTGGGAACATTCCTGCCACCGCTTCTATCTCGTCTATTCCGTACCCCAATAAAGTAGATTATAAAATATTACTGTCCGCTAAACTTTTTTAGTAGCGGTTGAAAATTAGGGCTGGCACCTATTGCAGGAGTCAGCCCTAAAT
>VSPG01000004.1 GCA_009775265.1 Muribaculaceae bacterium | reverse complement strand
GGAAGGACCCCACGAGGGTCCCCAGCCCCACGACGGGCCCCATGCGCCGGCCCATCCCCAATAGGGATCGTACCAGCCGCCCCAGCCCCAGCTCCATGACGGACCCCAGTTCCAGCCGTAGCCGTAGTAGGGACGCCAGTAGGGAGAGTACCAGGAGTTATAGCGCCAGTTCCACGATGGCCCCCACCAGTCCCACGGGTCGACGTCTATGACGTTGACGTTGATTACAGTGGGCTGCTCGGTAGCGTAGTAGTATTCTGCCAGTTCGTCGTCGCCGGTTTCGGCGATGATGTCGGGGTTGTGGAAGCGCTCGATGCGTCGCGTGTAGGCGAAATCGGCATCGCCGGCTGCTGCCATGGCGCTGCTGTCGGCCGCGGTGCTGCCGGATGTGTGCCGGTTGTATTCATCGACACTCATCTGCAGCCCTGCTCCCGCTGCAGGGGTGTATGTGTCGGCGGCGGGATAGTCGGCGGCGGCGCCTGCGCCTGTGATGTAGCTGCCTGCGCTTTGTTTTTTCGCGGGGGCAGCCTTCTTGGCCTTTGGGTTATAGTAGATGTCGTCCTCATAGTCCTGCGCGGCAGCCGGGAGCGCCAGCGCGGCCATTCCGAGAACCAAGGGGATGTAACGACTCATTTTCATAGCTGTTGCAATGTGTGTTTGTTGTTGAAAGAGAGAAGTTTTAACTATTTAGACACTTTACGCGCCGAAAAGTTTAAAAAGTTCCGAACCTAACGGATGCTATTCCCCGCAAATCTACACAAAAAAACGCGCTGTCGCAAAACAGCGCGTGAAAATTTAGTATTTTTAATTATTCAATTGTTATGATGGTGGTGGTTGTGCCGTCGCTTGTGCTCGTACTTGTGCTGTAGCTTTTGCTCTTGCCGTTTTTTTTGCTTTTAACGACCGACGAATTCCGCTTCGTGCCGTTTGTCTGAAGGTACATGGTGCAGCTGTGCCCGCCGCTTTTTTCTTCGAATCCTATATTCCACAACTTGTTGCCTAAAAGGATGTTGAGAAAGAGGCTGCATCGGCCGTTTCTGTAGCTCTCCACTGAATTGTACGCTTTTTTGCGGTCAGTCTCCACGGCTTTCCGTATTTTTTTGACGAGAGCCCGGTCTCCTTTCACGCTTATGGAGTGGTAGTGGTTGTTGTTGTCGTTGACAATGGTGATGTCGACGTTTTTGAGGATTCTGTATTCGTCGCCGAAAAATTGTTCGCATGCCAGGCCGCTTCCGGCGGCAAGGCAGCACACTGTCATGCACATGGTGGCAAGCAGGATGGAAATAAGGCGTTTCATAGCTGTAGGTTTTGATTGGCTTGGTTTATGAGTTCTTGCGAGTTGCGTTTCATGGCCTCGAACTGTTCGCTGCTGCGCATTGCCTCGTCAATGTTGTGCTGCATTTCTGCAAGTGTGGCATGCATGTTGCGCAGGGCAATGTCGCGTGCGGTGTGCGGGTCGTCGACGCGTTTTCCGGCAATATATACTTCTATCTGCTCGTTCTGGGGCAGCATTGTAGCTGCAAATCCCAGCCCTATGGCCACCGCTGCCGAGGCTGCTGCCGGCATCCATATCCTGCGGCGGCGTGGACTGCGCTGACGGCAGTGCTGGGCGGCACTCTCGAATCCCATGGCGAGGCGGCATTCGTCAAGCAGCGGGCTGTGCGGAGCGGTGTCGCTGAGCACGCGCTTCAGAACCGATTCCTCCTCGCGGGTGAGAAGGCCGTCGAACCATGCCTGGGCCAGTGCTTCAAGTTCCTGTGTTGTCAGATTGTTGTTCATAATCGTCGGGTATGTTCTCTTATGGCTTTGCGGGCGCGGCTCATGGCCGTGCGTGCCGCCTCTACGCTGATGCCGAGGCGCGCGGCTATTTCCGCGTAGTCAAGCTGTTCGTGCACGTAGAGTTCGAACACCTTGCGCGATGCGTCCGGGAGGCCATTGTCTATGAATTGTCCGATTTTGTCTATCAGGTCGCGGTCTTCCACTTGCCTCATGGGGTCGTGTCCTCTGTCGGGTGCGGAATTGCCGTCGGTGAAGCTGCGCCGGCGCAACGTGTCGATGCAGATATTCCGCAGCGAAGAGAACATGAATGCGCGGTAGTGTGTTTCCTCCCGCACGGGGCTGGGCGCATTGCGCCATGTGCGGACGAAAAGCTCCTGCAGCGCGTCGTCGGCTTCCGTTTCCGAGCGCAGCATGCCCGATGCGAGGTTGCGCAAACGCATGCGCAGGCTTAGAAAGGCTGTTGTGGATTCGTCGGCTGTCATCTTTCGGTGCTGTTTCACAAATAAGACGGACGAGCCGGCCAAACGTTACATCAGGCAGTCTTTTTTCTTATCTTCTGAAGAATCATGGATGCGACGAAGTAGACACCGGTGAGCGCCCAGAGCCACATGTAGGGGCCGCTCTGCTCGTAGAGTGTGCCGGCATTGGAATTGATGCGTACGAAGCCTTCCACTCCCCATGTGGCAGGAATGCAGTCGGCGAGCGCATACCAGAACGAGGGCATGGCGAAGCGCGGCCATGTGAGTCCGGACAGGAACAGGAACACTACGGACGTGAACACGATGTAGATGAAGCAATCTTCGCGCCGGCGCAGGCAGTAGCTGAGCATCATCCCGAACATGGCGGATGCCGACAGGAATGGCAGAATGAAAAGAATCCATTGCAGTGCCTCGCCCTGATGCGGCAGATGGAACCATACCGGCACGAAATGCAGGGTGTATATGGTGGCGGGGAAATAGAAGAAAACGTATGTGAGGGCGCGGCCGAAGACGGTGGCGAACGAAGACATGCTGCTGTCGGCCGCCGGTATGCCTCGCCGGCGGCGTTCTTCCTCGGTGCCGCGCAGCAGGCAGATTCCAAGTACCATGCTCTGCTGTAGAATGAGGATGACGATGCCCGGAATTATGAACGAAGCGAATCCCTGCTGGGTGTCGCCGAGGAAGGAAGTGTCCACTCCCACTGGCGATGCGGAAACGCCTCCGCCGAGCAGTCCGGTCGCGTCAATGCGGTGCTGTGTGATTTCGGCTCCTGCCGCCAGCTGCACCGATGTCAGGGCGTTGAGCGCCGCGCGGTAGCGCAGCAGCAGGGTCATGTCGCAGAAAAACTGCACATGGGCCTGCTCGCCGAGGGCTATGCGGCGCGAATAGTCGGCTGGTATTTCGACAACGCCCACCACTTTCTGTTCCGCCCACAGGCGTCGTGCCTCCTGCATGTCGGGCACGTAGTCGTAAATCTCCAGTTCGGGGGTGGCGCCTATCATGCGCACGAGCCTGCGGGATTCCGCGCTGCGGCAGTTGTCTACGACGGCCACGGGCAGGTTGTCCACGACCTCCGGGTTGTAGATGAGCGTGTACACGATAGGGTAGAACAATGGCAGCACAACGAAGAACAGCAGAGCGCCCACGTCGTGCACTATGGCGTTCATCTCGGTGCGGAACACCCGGCAGATGTCGGAAAAACCGGTGGATATGGATTTGATGGGGTTCACTTCAGTTGGTTGTTAGGGCACGTACACGGGTTTGAGGCATGCACGCTTGAGACGCCATGCAAGGCAGCCGCACACAAAGGGGAAGGCTGTCAGGGCCGCGAAATAGAATCGCGAATAGTATACCGGCAGGCCGTTGAGGGCCTGTGCGCCATAGATGAGGAAATAATAGCGGACGGGCAGGATGTAGCTGAATATGCCTATCGCGCCGTACATGCTCGGCACGGGATAGGAGAAAGCGGCTACGGAGAATGTCAGAATACCCGTCAGGGCCGCCACGCTGAGGGCCAGGCGAGGGTTGGGGAGGGCGCAGGCGATGAACACGCCGAGTGCCTGCGAGGCCACAATCATCAGCGCCATGGCTCCGGCTATGAGCCATATGCTGCAATTGAGCGGAAAATGGCCGAAGCCGAACATCATGGCGAGCATGGCCATGCCTGTGAGCAGCCACACGGCGAGTTGCGGCAGGAGCTTTCCTGCAAGGGCGCGTGTGACGGAGCCTCCGGCGGTCTGAATCCACCGCACGGATGTTCCGTGCTTTATCTCTACGGTGATGCTGTAGATGGTGACGAGCAGTATCATGAGCTGCAGCAATGCAGGCATGAAGGAATTGGTCAGATAGTAATTGTAGTTGAGCCACGGGTTGCCTATCGGATGCGAATCGACAACCACGGGCTGCAGCAGAGCCTGTGTGGCGCGGTCGGTAAGGCCTATGGCGGTGAGCTTGGTCTGGGCGAGGCCTCCGGATGTGAGCACGGCGCCGGTTTTGAAACCTTTAAACGACAGCGTGCCGGGCACGAAGAAACTCATGTTGGTGAACAGGCTCAGCGACGGGTTCTTGCCGGCCACTGCGTCGCGCTCGAAATTTTCGGGGATGAGGAAGAAACCGAAGCTCTCGCCGCGTCGCACCGACGCCATGGCTTCCTCGAAAGAGTCGTAATGGTAGCGGATGTCGAGCACCTCCTCGGCATTGAGCATGCGTGTGACGCTGCGCGACGAAGGCGATATGTCCTTATCGACGATGCCTACGGGCGTGCGCAGCGGCAGCCCGCTATGCATGAGGCTGAGGAAGAATGCCGTGGTCAGCAGCGGCACGAGCACCATGGCGATGACATACATGCGCCGCGCCGTCAGCTGTGCCGCTCCGAGCCTTATGGAATCTGTGAATGCCGACATACCGGGAGTATTATTTTGTGTAGATTACGGTCATGCCCGGACGTAGTCCCGACACTTTTTCCACGGGGCGTGCCTTCACTTCGAATGTGCGGCTGTCCCATGTGCCGGTGCTTTTGGTGGCATGCCACGTGGCGTAGGAGCCGAGGTCGCGGATGTAGTAGATTTCGGCTTCGATTTCCTTTTTGTCGAGTGCGGGAATCATGAGCCGGATGCGTTTGCCCATGGTGAGGTCGTTGAGCAGTTCCTCGCGCACATTGAACACCGCGTGGCGGTTGTCGTTTTTGAGCACGCTCATGATGGGCGCTCCGAGCGATACGAGTTCTCCTACCTCGGGATACACCTGGTCGACGATGCCGTCGCACGGCGAGGTGAGGAATGCGTCGTCGAGGACGGCTTTCACCTGGTCCACTCCGCCGGTGGCCGCTTCCACCATGGCTGCTGCCGAAGCCTTGTCTTCGCTCTGCGCGCCGGACACGGCGAGGTCGTATTGGCTCTTGGCCGCATGCTCGGCTGCCACTGCGGCGTCGTAGGCTGCCTTGGCCTCGTCGCGCTTCTGCTCGCTCATGACGCCTTCGGAGTAGAGACGCTCGAGACGGTCGTAGGTCTTTTTGGTGATGGTGGCGGCTGCCTTGGCCTGCTGCCACAGGTCGTAGGCGCTCTGTTTTATCTGTTTGCGTGTGCCGCTGTCGACTTTTCGGTTCTGCTGGCGTGCCACGTCCTGCATGGCGAGAGCCTGTGTGAGCTGGGCCTCGAACAGGGCGGAGTGTATGCGCACGAGAGTGTCGCCGGCGTGCACCGTGTCGCCTTCATGTGCGAAAAATTCCACCACACGCCCCGGGAGCTTGCCCGAGATGCGCACCGTGGTGCCTTCCACCTGTCCTTCTACAAGATCGGCGGGTTTGTTCATGAAACAGAAGCCTACTATGGCCAGTGCGGCCACTGCGGCGATGATGACGAGCACAGAGAGCATGAGCGAGCGTTCGGCTTTCTGCTGCTGTGCGGGGGTGATGTTTGTATTTTCGGTTGCCATGACGGTATTTTATGATTCAATTGAGTGTGCCGAGCACTTTGGAGAGATATGTGTCGCAGAGATGCACGTCGATGAGCGCGTCGATGAGTTCGGAGTGGGCTTTGAGCCATGCGGTCTGCGCTTCCATCACATTGTCGGCCGTGGCCACGCCTTCCTTGAAGGCGAGAGTGGCGGTGCGCAGGTTTTCGTCGGCGTTTTCCTGGTTGACGCGTGTCATGTTGTAGGTTTTGACGCTTTCCTGTGTGCGGAACGAGGCCTGCCGCACCTGCAGGTCCACCATTTCGCGGGCGTCCTGCATTTTCAGTTTCATGACGGTCTCCTCGCTTTCGGCGGCCTTGTACTTGTTGTAGTTTCCGCCCCAGTGCCATATGGGGATGGTGAGCATGGCGCCGACGGAGAAGGCGCCCTTGAATTTCTTGGAGAAGCCGTCGAACATGTTTGGATTGCTGAACGAGTAGGTGCCCACTACTGCAAGATTCGGCATCATCGACGCCATTGCCACCTTTTTCTGTTGTCCTGCTATGTTTATGCCCATCTGCAGCGCTTTCAGGTCGGGACGCTGCTCATACACCTGCTGCATGTCGTAGCTGCGTGCGGGCAGTGGCGTGTCGTCGATGTCGTCGATGTTTTCGTCGGCCAGAAGCATGGGGGAGTCCAGCGGCATGCCGCACAGCTGGGCCAGGGCCATGCGCGAAAGCACGAGTCCGTTGTCCACTTTGGTGAGGTCGACACGGGCGGCGTTCAGTTTTACGTCTACGCTCAGCTTGTCGGCCCGCGTGGCCACGCCTTCCTTGAGCATGAGGCCGACGTTGCGGTCGAGCGAGTCGAGCAGGCTGACGTAGCTCGTGGCCAGCCTCTGCTTGGCTTTCAGCGACACCACCTGCCAGTAAGCGGCGTCGACGGCGTAAATCACGTTCTCGGCCTCGTTGTCGCGCAGAGCTTCGGCGAGGTCTTCTGCATAGTGCGTGAGCTTGTTCATGGCCACGATTTTGCCGCCCATGAACACCGGTTGCGTGAGTGTCACCGCTCCGAAAAACACGTTGTGGATGTCATAGGTCATGGCATCTTTCGGAATCAGAGCCACGGTTTCGGGCACGTATTGTCCGTCGGGACCTTTTATAGGCTCACCCGTGGCGGGGTTGGTGACGAGGTTGAATTCGTAGCTTCCGGTCTTGGGGTTGAATGTCTTGGTGGGCAGCATCTGGTCCGACGAGAAGATGGAGATGTCGCGCTGGTTGTACATGTAGCCGCCGGCGAAGTCGATGGCTGGCAGGTAGGCCGCGAAAGCTTCTTTGCGCTGGTACCCGGCTGTCTTGACTTTCTGCCCGGCCACTTTCATGTTCTTGTTGTTGACAAGAGCCATGGAGCGGCACTCCTCGAGAGAGAGGGGGGAGTTCTGTGCGTAGGATGTCAGGCCGATGGCCAGTGCGGTTATAATGGCTGTTGTTACCCTCATGAATTGCTGATGAATAGAGTGTGTGGATATGAATCCGGCGCGAGCGTCGGAAGATGGTGCAAAGTTACTGAGAATGGCTTCGTTGTGCAATAATGCCCGGAAGCAAAATATGGTCTGAATGTTCAATTTTTATACATATATATAACATACGTTGCCGCAGATGGTTTTGGCGGATGCGAAAAAAGGGGCGCGTCCCCTGTGTGCGGAACGCGCCCCCTGTCGAGGGATTGGAATCTATATATTACTTATTGGAACCTTCCTTGAGTCCGTCGCAGAAGCCGGCGTAGGCGGGCTTGCGGCTGTAGTTCAAGTCCCAGAGGCCGATGGGTTCGCCGGGACACCATCCCGAGCCTTCGGGGCTGTCGGTGGCGGCCCACTGCACGATGCCGTACTGCTGGTCTTTCGGCACGATTTCGAAGAATTTCATGATGATGAACTTGTAGTAGTCGCCCATGAGTTTCTTCTGCTCGAAGGTGAGGTCGGGAGTCATAATCTTGTTGCCGTTCTCGTCGAAGATGCACATGTCGAGCTCTGACACGTGGATGAGCTTGCCGGTGGAGGCGAGCTTGGTGAACATGTCGACGACGCACTGTTCCTGCTTGGCCTGTTTTTCCGGATCCATCTCGTAGGAGACGTGCATCTGCGTGCCTATGCCGTCGATGCGTGTCACGCCGTCGGCTTCCCAACGGTTTATTACTTCGATAAGGTCGTCTGTCTTGCTGGTGTTGCAATAAGAAGCCTCAAGGTTGTACTCGTTGACAAACAGCAGCAGTTCGTCGGGGTTGCCGCCGTATTCGGCGAATGCTTCGCGGGCGTGTTTCACTGCATTGCGTCCGAAGTTCTCGCCGAGGTAGTTCTGCCAGTAGAAGGTGTCGTTGGTGTCTTCGCCATATTTGACACCCTTGGGTGCGGTGCCCGGGTCGGCGATGGCCTCGTTCACTACGTCCCATGCGGTCACGTAGCCTCCGCAGGCTTCCATCATGCCGTAAATCCAGCGCTTGAGTTCGCCGTCGAGAATCTCGTACTTTTCCTCTGGGGTGAGGGGGATGGAAGATGCGGCCGTCTCTACTTCGAAGACGACGTCGTCGATGTACAGCGTGGCTGCGCCGGGTGCGCTGGCCAGGTTGAACGCGATGGTCTGGCAGCCTCCGTCCTTGGCCTGCTCGGCGTTGAGGGCGCCGCTCCATTCATATTCCTGCCATTCGGGCTTGGCATTGAGCGTGCCGATGAAAGCATAATGGTGGTAGGAGCCTGGAGCGCCGTGGGCCTGGGTTTCGATGTTGCGCTCGTCGGTGCAGTAATAGCGGAACTTGACGTGCACTTTCGCGCCTTCCTGAAGTTTGGTGTCGGTGGTGATGAACATCTGCGAATCCCATGCCTCCGAGGGGTTGGCTGCTATTTCTGCCATGTACACCTTGCCGGTGCCGGCGCCGGTGGGGTCGTCGACCACTTTGGCGGGGGTATCCTCGCTGCCGGGTGTGCGTGCGAGGATGTTCTGGGTTTCACCCTTTTCGGCGTCGCCGTTCTGGATGAGGGACTGCATGACGGCAGCAGCGGGAGCTTCGAAGTGTGACAGCTTGATGCTCTTGAACTGTACCGTGCCCACGAAGTCGCCGCACTGGGTGAGGAGGTGGGATGCGCCTTCGAATGCGGGGTTGAACTCGAATTCGAAGTCCTGCCATTCCTCGGTGACGGTGTAGTTGACAGCGGCGGTTTCGCTCCATGTGCCTATGCCGCCGCGGATGTTGGCTTCGCCTCCTTTGGTGCGTGCGGTCACCACAAGTTTGTAATCAAGACCTTTGGTGATGTTGAAGCCGTCGGCGATGAAGAACTGCAGCTCCCAGAAGTTGGCGGCAGCTTCGGGGTTCATGATGTCGAGGCATCCGTCTTCGGTGTTGATGGATGCTTCGGCACCTGCGCCCCATTCGCCCCACATGGAGTAGGCGCTCTGTGTGCCCCAGTCGAGTTCGTAGTCTACGACTTCTTCTTTGGCGTCGGGGTCTACTTCAAGTTCTTTGTCCTTGATGAGGCTCAGCAGATATTTGCCCTGCTGCTGGGAGTGCCAGCAAAGGGTGTGGCCGAAGACTTTCAGGTTGGCCTGCTTGGCGGCGTCGATGGCGGTGCGTATGGCTCCGAAGTCCATTGTGCCGTCTTCAGCCATGACGAAATTGTGCTTCATGTGGTTGCCGAAGGTGATTTCGTCGTAGTTGGACGCAGCGAGGGCGTAGACGATGCCGTGGGTGCTGAATTCATCGGCGCTTACAGCTCCGCCGAGGCGGAACTTGGGGCCGATGTTGCCGTAGTTGATGTACGACTTCAGCGTGCCATATTCGTTGAGGTACTCGTACTGCGAGGTCTCCACGGGCTTGTCCACCTTGTAGCTGGTGTCGAAGTCGTCGGCGCAGCCCGAAGCGAGCACGATGGCTGCCGAGGAGGCGCTTAGAGTCAGTATATTGAGAAGTTTCATATAGCTCGTTGTGGATGGTTAGTTTTTATATTGGGGAGTGAAGTACTCGCCTGTTACGTTGCGGCTCTTTACTACGAGAGTGTCGAGCGTCTCGATTTTGCGTGAGCCGAAGTCCACGGTGTATTCGAGATAGAGTGCGTTGCGGTCTTTGTTGCCCCAGCTGTTTTTTTCGCCGTTGCGCACGAACTTGCCGTTGCCGGCGGCGGTGTAGCCGTCGGTGTTGGACACGATGGTGCACTGGTCGTTGTCGTCGAAAGAAAGCTTGAGCTCGTAGGTGAGGGTCTGTTTGTTGCCGTCGGGGAGGGTGATGACGGTGCTCACGGGGTAGAGGGCGGTGCGCAGGTCCTGGGTGTTGACGTTGCGCAGCTCGTCTTCCTCCACGTGTGCCTTGTGGCGTTTCACGAGGGTGGTCTGGCCGTTCTCGGTCACTTTGTCAAGACCGCGGGTGGCATACTCTGCGTCGTACTTGTTGATGTACTTCACGCCGTAGAGCACGAAGTCCTTGGGCTGTTCGCTCCATGCGTCGGAGTTGCAGCGGGGGGGATTGTCGCCTTCCACTGCGGGGGTGCCGGAGAGGATTCTGTCGGCGCCTTTCTGGCTTTTGATTACGACGGGAATCACATAATTGTTGGCGAGCGCCTCGGGATCGGCGAAGAAAGCGTCGGTGAGCTCCACTTCCACGTAGCCCATGTGCGAGCCGCCGTAGCTGATGGTGTTGGAACCGAGTTTGTAGTAGCTTTCGGGCATAGCCTTTACGGGGCGTGTGCCGTCCCATGTGAGGTGTTCGACGAGGGTGGGGTCGGCGGCTATCTCAAGGGTGATGTCGCGGCCTTTGTATGCACCGCCCATGGTGGCGTAGATGCGGCAGCGGTGTGCGTTGTCGAGCGAGGTGTCGTAGGTGTCGTCGCCCATCACGAGGGTGCGCACCGGATACTGCTTGGCGAAGTATACGCTTACGCCGTCTTCAAAGTCGGGGAACTCGTTCTCGCCGTTCTCGCACGACGAGAACACTCCGGCTACGGCTACTGCGGCAATGATTGCGGTATATTTGCTGATTTTCATGTCTTTTATTGATAATTGATGGTTGAAAATAATAGAGAGAGGTTTTTATGGTTGATTACTTCCAGCCGTCGTTCTGCACGAGGTTGTTGAACTTGACGATTTCACCGTAGGGGATGGGGCCGTAGTTCATGTAGTCGCTGTAGCTGCGGCTTTCCACGTTGATGACCTCATATTTCAGAGCGCCGCCGTTCTTGGAAATCTGCATGCCGCGGGCGGTGTTGTTGAGGTCTTCTTTCCAGCGGCGCAGATCCCAGAAGCGTGCACCTTCGAAGCAGAGTTCGATGCGGCGCTCGTTGCGGATGAGCTTGCGCATTTCGTCTTTGTTGTTCTTGATGCTTTCAAGATAGGGGTCGTTGCCGTCCACGCCTATGCCTGCACGCTGGCGGATTTTCTTGATTACGTCGTAGGCGCTGTAGCCTTTGCGGGCGTCGGTGGGGCCCCATGCTTCGTTGGCTGCCTCGGCGAAGTCGAGGTAAATCTCGGTGTAGCGTATGCGTGTGGTCACGTGGTCCTGCGTGGTGTTCACGGAGGGGTCGGCGTTACAGTCGGGGCGCAGGAGCTTGCGCAGGTAGTAGCCTGTGCGTGTGCTGTGTCCTTGTTCGGCATTGATGGCGTCGTTGTTGGTGCCGTAGGTGCCGGTGGTGATGACGGAGTTGTTGTGGCCCCATGTGCTGCCGTCGGTCACGATGTAGGCTGCAAGACGCGGGTCGCGGTTGGCATAGGGGTTGTTTGCGTCGTAATTGCCGAGGTCTTCGGTGATGGGATAACCGTTGGCCATGGGGAAGGCATCGACGAGGTTCTGCGTGGGGTTCACGCGTCCGGTGCCGCGGAGCGACGGCGGGAAGTATTCCTTCTCGCGGTCGTTGTTGGCGCTCACGTTGTCGCGCCAGATGATTTCCTCGCCGGTCACGCCCGAGCCGATTTTTTTGATTTCGTCGGGGGTGTACCACACGTGGCCTTTGTCGTAGATGCCTGCGATGCCGCCTTTGAGGTCGAGCACTTCAGCTGCCTTATCTGCGGCTTCTGCCCATTCCACGCCGGAGCCTGCCGAGAATGCGGGGCTTGCTGCGAGCAGCGCTGCCTGGGCGGCGATGGTGCGGGCAATGCGTCCGCTCATGCGTCCGCTGAAGTTGCCGCCAAGCGCGCGGTTGTATTCGTCGATGGTCAGTCCGATTTCGCGGTATTTTGAAGGCATGTCGGCTTCGTTGTTCACGTTCTTGAAGTCGATGGGCAGCAGTTCGGCTGCTGCGGCCACGTCGGCGTAGATCTGCTCCATGCATGCCTTGAAGGTGGCGCGGGGCTGGTTGAAGTCGCTTGTGGCGTCCTCTGGCTCGAGGAGGTTGGGCACTCCGAGCAGTTCGCCCTCTGCCCATCCGCCGTGCTGGCGGAGCAGGTGGTACATGAACAGCGCGCGCAGGCCGTGAGCCTCGCCGGTGAGGCGGTAGCACAGGGCTTGGTTGAGGCGCTCGTTGTCGCTGAAGTTCACTTCCTCGACCTTGCTGAGCAGCAGGTTGAGGTACTGGATGGCTCCGCGGCCGTTTTTCCAGAACGACAGGGTGCCGTTGTTGGATGTCCAGGCGCCGGTGGCTATTTTCAGATAGTCGTTGCTATTGTCGTTGCACACGGCGTCGTCGGTGGCGAAGTCGGTGGTTACGCTGTTGCCGTAGGGCATCAGTATGTAGGCGTCGTAGAGGATAGCGTCGGCGTAGCTCGGGAAGTCCACAATCGAGTTGATGTCTTTCGACGGCTCGAATGCAGGCTCGAACAGGTCGTCGCAGGAAGCGGACGCTATGGCCATGGCAGCCAGGGCTGCTATTTTATATATCGGTTTCATAGTGTTGGTCGTGGTTTAAATCTTTACAGAGAATCCGACGTTGAACATGCGGTACTCGGGAGCACTGCCGATTTTGGTGTCGAGAATCTTGCGGTTTTTGCCGAATGTGAAGAGGTTGCTGCCGCTGATGTAGACCTGGGCGCCAGAAAGGAAGCACTTGTGCATGAGCGATTCAGGCAGGTCGTAGGTGAGCTGCAGTTTGGCAAGGCGGAATGCGTCGGTGCTGTACATCCAGTAGTCGGAAGCCACCTTGTTGGCTGCGCCGTTGCCTGTGGTGAGGCGGGGCAGTGTTGCGGTGGCGGCTGTCTCGGGAGTCCAGCAGTTGCGCATTTCGGAAGAGTATTTCTCTGTTCCGGTGGCGTAGTAGTAGGAGTTGTCGTTTTTCATCGCGTGGGCACCCCAGTTGCCTGTGCCGAGGGCGAAGAATGTGAAGCCTTTCCAGTTGAGCGTGAGGTTCAGGCCGAGCATGAAGGGCGAGCCGTACCAGCCGGCTTTGCCCAGGTACACCTGGTCTTTGCTGTCGATGATTTTGTCGCCGTTCTGGTCCACGTACTTGATGTCGCCGGGCTTTGTTTCGCTGCCGAGGGCGCTCTGGTCGTGCCAGCCTTTGATTTCATTCTCGTCCTGGAAGATGCCTGCGCTCTGGTAGCCCCACAGGCCGTCGATGGGACGTCCTTCGCGGTTCTGGTAGGCGTACTCGTTGTTCTCGTCGCGGCGGGTGGCCTTGGTGTCGTACCATGTGCCCACGACGCCGAGCTTGAAGTTGACGTCGCCGAAACGCTTGGTGAAGTCGACGGCGAAGTCGATGCCTACGCGGCGGTTGTTGTTGTAGTTCACGTAGGGCACGAACGAGCCGTCGGGATAGTAAGTCCAGAGGTGGTCGGGATAGGTGGTCGGGTTCTCGACGAGAAGGCCGTTCACCTCGTTGACGAAGAAGTCGACATGGGCGTTGATCATGCGCTGCAGGAACGAGCCTTTGAGAGTAGCGCTGATTTCTTTGCGCTTGACGAACGTGAGGTCGAGGTTTTCGCCGCGTTCGGGGTAGTAGGCGTAGTTTGCCTTGCCGTCGGCCCAGCTGAACCAGCCGCCGTTGACGTAGCTTCCGCGCCACATGTAGTAGTTGGTGATGTCAAGGTCGGAGTGCAGGATGCTGCCGCTTACGGAGAGCGAGAGGTCGTCTACGGCGGTGGCATTGCGCAGCAGGTCGTCTTTCATGCGCCAGCCCAGGGTGAGCGAGGGCGAGAAAGCGCTGCGGTGGCCGGGTGCGAGCTTGGCCGAGTGTACCACTGCTGCCTGGAAGTCGGCGAAGTAGCGGCCGGCGTAGTCGTAGGCGGCGCGGATGCCGAGGTTGACGTTGCTGGTGCGGTGGTACACGCCGGATAGGGTTTTCTGCCATCCGGATGCCAGAATCATTGCGTCGACGTTGTGCACACGGTTGAATGTGTTGCGGTAGCTGAAGTCGGCGTTGAACGAGATGGTCTGGTTGTCGGTGCTGTTGCCCACGTTCTGGACGCCGCTCTTTTTGTCGATACCTTCTTTTTTAAGGTCGGTGATGACATCGTAGCCGTTGTAGTTGCTCCATGTGGGGATGAACACTGCGTACTCGTTGTCGAACGAGGTGTTGTACGACGTGGAGTAGTCTGCGGCGAACTGTGTGTGGAAGCTGAGGCCTTTGAGCACGCGTGCGAGATCCATGTTCACTGCTGCGTCGAACTGGAAGTTGCGGGCGGTGTGCTTGTTGTAGCCTGCGGCGTAGAAGTTGCCGAAGATGTTCTTGTTGTCGATGTTGGTTCCGCTGAGGAAGTATTTGCCGTCGATGATGTTGCTGCTGCTGCCCACGGTTTCGAGTGCGGCGAGCGCGTTGGGGTCAATCATGCTCAGGGGAATCAGTGGGGCGATACGGTTGGGACGGAACGTAGATGCCACCTGCCAGTAGTTCAGGTAGTTGTCGCCGTCTTTGAAGCTTTTGGCCTCGCGGGCGTTGTAGAAGGTGGTGTATGTGCCCACGTGTGCCGAAATCCATTCGGTGATGTCTACGTCCACGTTGCCGCGTACGCTGAAGCGGTCGTTTTTGTTCTCGCGTGCCTGGCCTACTTTGAACACGTCGTCTTCATAGAAATAGGAGATGTTGGTGTAGAAGCGGGCGCGTTTGTTGCCGCCGCTTATCTGTGCCGTCACGTCGTAGCGGTTCTTCACCTTGCCGATGAATTCGTCGCTATAGAAGTTCAGGTCGGGATAGCGGTAGGGGTTGAGGCCTGTGGAGGTGTTGTAGATGTCGCTTGCGCTGTATGCGGGCGAGAGGCCGTCGAGTGCGAGCGCCTTGTTGTAGAGCGTCATGTACTCGGCGGAGCCGATGTATTCGGGGTATCCTTTTGCGATGTTCCAGCCGGCATTGGCGTTGACGTCGATGGTCAGGGGTTTGTCCTCGCCTCGTTTGGTGGTGATGAGGATGGCACCCTTGGCTGCGCGGCTGCCGTAGAGCACCGTGGCTGCGGCGCTCTTGAGGAATGTGATTTCCTCGACTTCGCTCGGAAGCACGTCGTTGTGGCTGCGGGGCACGCCGTTGACAATAACGAGGTATCCTCCGTCGTTGTCGGAGTCCATGCACCATAGAGAGTTGCCGTTCCAGCCGCTTACGAAGCCCTGCATGTTGTCGAAGACTCCGAAAGTGTGGTCCTTTTTCTGGTTTTCAGCTACGTTCACTACGGAAACACCGCCGACAATACGGCTGGGGGCAGCTTCACGGAATGTTGCTTCCGTGTGTATGCCTTTGCCGATGCTGTCGGGTGCGGTCGCGATGTCCTGTGCCGTTGCGGGCAGGATGGATGCGGCGCCGAGCAGCAGGAATAAGGCTCTTTTCTGTGTCGGTATCATATATTGAAATGTGATATTCTTAAAGCTGTGTTGATATTTAGATATGTGCGGAGGTGTCGCTTACCATCCGGGGTTCTGTTCGAAGCCTTCGTACATCTGTGTGTCGGCTTTCTTGAGCGGGAACCAGTAGTGCTTGGTCGTGAAGGCGCGCTGGAAGAGCGGCTCGCTGCGGAAGTCGGCCACGCGTGCTTCGGCAGGGTCGTTGTTCTTGAAGAAATCGATATCTTCCACGCGGGTGAACTCATGCGAGGTCTTCAGGGTGTACTTGGGCTCGGTGAGCAGCAGCCAGCGCTGCAGGTCGTTGAAGCGCAAGCCTTCGAAGGCGAGTTCGACGGCGCGTTCGCGGCGCACTTCGTCGAGGAATCTTTCGCGGTTGCCTTTGAACTTGTCGTGCACGAGTCCGGCGCCGCAGCGGTTGCGGATTACGTCTACTGCCTGCCAGGCTGTGCGCGTGAAGTTGTCCGATTTGCTTCCAGGGCCGCCGGCTGCCGCTACGGCTTCTGCGTACATCAGGTAGATGTCGGCCAGACGCATGTATGGTATGTCGGCGTTGGGGTTGTCTCCGTATGTGTCGGTGTTGTCGGTCTCGTTGCAGGTGTGCGGGACGAGCTTGTGCATCAGGTAGCCGGTGGAGCTGGCCGAAGTGACGTCGCGGTAGAGGCCGCCGGTGTAGAGCTGGCAGTACTTCTTTTCGTCGGGAGCCGCGCCGTTGATGAATTTGAATCCGTCGAATATGATGTCGTGGTAGAAGCGCGGGTCACGGTCCTTGAACGGGTGTGTCTTGTCCCAGTTTGCGTCGGGGTCGTCAAGTGGCAGTCCGTTGGCCATGCCGTAGTTTTCCACGTAGTTGGCCGTGGGATGGTGGACTATGAGGTCGCATCCGCCGCTGATGGTGTTGGGGCAGAATGTGCGCGAGTAGTTGTAGCGGATGAATGAGTTCGGGCCGCCGTTGCCCCATGTCAGGTTGCCGGCGCGGAAGATTGATTCGGTGCTGCCTGGCACTTTACCCTGGTTGCGGAAGCTCCACCAGATGTCGCTGTAGCAGGTGGTGGCGGAGGGGTCTTTCTCGTGGTCGTAGATGTTCTTGTATTCAAACTGTGCGAGAGCGTACTGTGTCTGTCCGCTTTCTACGAGTGTGAGCAGCTCGCCGAATGCTTTTCCGGCGCGTGTGCAGAAATCGGCGTTGTATTTGTAAGTCATGCCTGTCTGCGAGGCGCCTGTCTGCGGGCCGTTTTCCATAAGGGGTGAACCTGCCCACAGCAGGCTCTTGCCGAGATAGCCGAGAGCCATGATTTTGTTGAGGCGGAAATCATTGTGTCCGAGAGTCTTGCGGCCGGTTTCCGTTTCGTCCCAGTTGATGGGCAGCAGATCGGCTGCGATGCGGAAGTCGGCTGCGCATTTCTCTGCAGCTTCCTGGAAGCTGAGGCGCGGCTCTGTGGGGCTTTCGCCGGCGGGGATGGTGCGGTCGATGTAGGGTAGTCCGCCGAGGAACTGCATCATCTCGAAGTGCCACCATGCGCGCCAGAAGTGAAGCTGGCCTTTGATGAACCGGCGTTCTTCGTCGTTGCCGGTGAGTTTGTCCATATTCTCGAGACCGAGGTTGCATTTGCGTATGCAGTACCATGCGTGGCCGTAGAGGGCGTGGGCGTCGGTGTTGGTGTTGCGTGGGTCAACGCTGGATTTGTCGAACCAGAAGCCGTTCTGTCCGAGGCTTCCGTCCTGCCATTTCCAGAAGTCGCCGAGGTCCACCTGGTGCAGCATGTGCCAGTTGGCGTTCGGCACGGTCCATTCGTCGTCGCCGAGGTTCCAGGTTGCTGTCCAGTAGTGAACGTTTTTGTTGGGCACGCAGTTGTAGATTTCTTCTATGTAGCCCTGGAAGTTGGTGAAATCCTTGAATGCTGCCTCGGGATCGACTGTCGAGTCGGGGTTCTTGTCGAGATAGTCTTCGCAGGAGGTCAGCAGCGTGCCGGAGGCGAGAGCCATGGCAGCGCATGTGAGGATTGCGGATATTTTGAATTTCATTGCTTTCATGTGATTAGAGTGAGAACTTCACGCCGAGGTTGAAGCGGCGGGTGGTCGGGTAAGCCGATGCGGCGTAGCCGTAGTTGCTTTCGCGGTCGTCGGGCATGCGGGTCCAGAGCCACAGGTTGTTGCCGTTGAGGTATACCTTGAGGTTGCTCAGGCCGAGTTTCTTGATCCAGCCGGAGTTCCAGGTGTAGGCCACTTCGACGTTCTTGAGACGGATGTAGGATGCGTCGTAGATCCACTGTGTGCCGTACTGCGCAGAGTAGGGTGTGCTGAGCCAGCGGGGCACGAGCATGTCGCCGCTGCCGTCGGCGCTCCACCAGTCGCGGTGCAGGTCGTAGGCGTTGTTCATCTGGTTTTCGAAGCTGCGGAGGTCTACTGTACGCGATACGCCTGTTACGCCGTAGAACTGTGCGAACACGCTGAGGCCTTTCCATTCGAAGCCGAGGGTGGCGTTGTAGGTGTTCTGAGGAGTTTCGGTGTAGCCGTAGGGCGCGGAGTCGTCGGCGTTGACTACGCCGTCGCCGTTGAAGTCGACGATGTAGTAGTCGCCGGGGAGGCGCTGGTCGTCGTTGGTTTCGAAGGCGGGGGCGCCGTAGATCATGTCGTAGTTGTTGAGGAATCCGGCATCGATGTGCGAATGGTACTGGCCGATGGCGTAGCCTGCCTGTTTCTGGTAGTCGGGACGCAGGCGGGGGTCGTCACGGTCGATGATTTTGTTGGATGCGTGGGTCATGCTGAAGTTGGCCCATGTGCGCATGTCGCGGTTGATGGGATAATTGAAGCGGAGTTCCACTTCGAAGCCGGATGCTTCGGCACGGCCGAGGTTGGCTGTGGGCGGGTTGCCGCCGAAGTAGCTGGGGATGGAACGGTCGGTGCCGCGGATGAGGATGTCTTTACGTTTGTCCTTGAATATTTCCACGGCGCCGGCGAACATGTCGTTGAGGAATCCGTAGTCGATACCGAAGTTGAACTTCGTCACCTTTTCCCAGTGTGCGTCGGGGTTGCCGATGGTGCTCTGGTAGTAGAAGGAGTAAGGGCTGGTGTTGCCGGGTTTGGCGGAGCCGTCGACGATTGCGTTGCCGCCGAAGCCCCAGGTGTCGGTGTACAGCCAGCGGTCGCCGGAGTCGTCGCCGATTTCGCCGTAGGAGGCGCGGAGCTTGAGGTTGTTGATGTAGGGCAGCAGGGGCTTGAAGAACGGTTCGCCGCTGATGCGCCATCCGATAGCGCCCGAGTTGAAGAAACCGAAGCGGTAGCCTTTGCCGAATTTCTCGGAGCCGTTGTAGGCGCCGTTGTATTCCACGAGGTAGCGTCCGTCGAAGTCGTAGGTGGTACGGAACACCCAGTCTTCACGGTAGCGGGGGATTTCGCTGCCGTAGGCGTCTTCCTGGCGGCTCCATACGCCTGTGGCGCTTACGGAGTGCTTGCCGAACTCGCGAGCCCAGTTGAGCTGGAGCTGGTAGTTGACGTGGCGCTGTGTCTTCCAGTTGGCCACTTCGCCTGCACGCAGCGCGAGGTTGGACTGTGTGCGGTAGTCGAAGCCGGTAGTCTGGTCGTAGTCGTTACGATTGGTGACTTCGCCGGTTGCGGGGTCGATGTATTTGAACACGTAGGCTGAAGTGTCCTCGATGCCGCGCTTGCCTTCCACGAAGAGGTTGTCCCAGGAAATCATGCCGCGGAAGTTGAGGCCTTTGGTAATCATCGAGAGGTCCTGCTCAAGTACGAAGTCGGTGTTGATGCGCGTATTTGTCATGCGCATGGTGCCGGCTGTCATGATATTGGCCACGGAGTTGGTGGTCTGGGCGGCGTTGAGCGGGTAGAATCCGAGCGAGCCGTCGCTGTATCGGGGCATGAAGATGTCGGGAGCTGTGCTGTAGACCGAGCCCCAGATCTGTGCTGCCGACCAGTCCACGCTGTAGAAACCGGATCCGTTGTAGGGGGTTTTGCGCGAGCCGTTGGAGCCTGCCACGTTCACCTTGAAAGTAGTAGTCTTTGTGATGGAGAAGTCGAGGTTGCTGCGCACGTTGAGGCGGTTGTAGTCGAAGCCGCTGCGGAATCCGCGACCTGCGTCGAAGCTACGGAAAAGGTCGCCTTCGCTCACGAAGTCGACTGCGGTGTAGTAGCGCACGAACTTGGTGCCGCCGGCGATGTTGACATAAGCGTTATAGCTCATTGCTGCGTCCTTGAACAGCTCGTTGCGCCAGTCCACGTTGGGGTAACGCTCGATGTCCTCTATGGATGTGCGGTAGCGGTACTTGTTCACGCGGTCCATGGGCACGATGTAGCTCCAGGAGGTGGGGCTGAGGGCGAGTTCGTGCTCGATGACGCGGTTGTGCAGGAGCATTGCGTCGTAGGAGTCGTACTTGTCAGGAAGCTTGGATATGGTTTTCATTGTGGAGGTGAAGCCTACGTCGATTTTGGCCTTGCCTTCCTGACCGCGTTTGGTGGTGATGAGAATTACGCCGTTGGCGCCTTTCACACCATAGACTGCGGTGGCCGATGCGTCCTTGAGTGCGGAGATGGACTCGACGGAGCTGATGTCGACGGAGCTCATGGGGCGTTCGATACCATCGACGAGCACCAGGGGCGAGCTGTTGTTCCAGGAGGAAGCGCCGCGGATGGTGATCTGGGGTTCTTCGTCGCCGGGCATACCGCTGCTCTGGGTCGTCACGACGCCGGGCATGTTACCGGTAAGGGCGTTGCCGATGTCATGGATACCGGCAGCGCGTTCGAGCACGGCACCGGATGTCTGGGTGATGGCGCCCACTACGGATGCTTTTTTCTGATGGCCGTAGCCTACAACCACGACTTCCTCAAGAGCATTGCTGTTGGGCTTGAGGGTAACGTCGACTTTGCTACGTCCGTTGATTTTGATTTCCTGTGATTCCATGCCCACGTAGCTGAATGTGAGCGTGGCGGTCTTTGCATCGGGCACCTGTATGGTATAATTACCGTCGATGTCCGTTGTCACGCCTGCATTGTTGCCCTTGAGCGTTACGCTGACGCCGATAAGGGGCTCGCCCGTATCGTCGACCACAGTACCGGACACTGTGGCGGCGTAAGCCGTGAAGGCTCCGCAGACCATCATCAGTGTCAGAACTGAAATGCAACGAAACAATTTCTTTACATTTTCCATTTGTTGGTGATTGGTTTTGGTTCAGGTTATTTTTAATGTGTTTTCAATTTTGCCTTTTCAAGGCAGGTAAATGGTTTTTCCTGGTTTTTCTGTTTCTTATTGTCGGTTTTGGTTTAAGTGAATTATTAATTATATGAGTGTTTGTTATCTGCGGTTTGTGGCGTAGGGGCCTACTGTGGTGCCGGTGAATCCGCCGGCGGCAGCGGTGGATGTGTGGCGCGCGTCTACGCCTTCGGCCACTACGGTGCTTCTGCCGTCGGTGCCTGTCATGCTGAAATCATAGCTCAGGCCGTCGGCGCTGCTTATGGTGAGTGTGACGGTGTTTTCGGATGCTTCTACGGGTACGGAGGCGATTGTTTCCGTGCCTTCGGGGCTTGTCTTGTCGACGAACACGACGTGGTTGCCTTCGGAGTCGATGCCGCGTGCGAACAGATAGTGGTGTGCTTCGTCCTTGAACAGGAGCAGCCCGGCGCACTGCGAGGCACTGTCGGGCACGAACGTCATGGGCGCGCTGCACTTGAAACTGTGGTGCTGGATGCGGCGTGCGATGAATGCGGGGGTGGATTTCTCTCGCACGTCGGTGTCGGCGCATTTCAGCGTAAGGCTGCCGGGATTGTCGGAAAGTGAGTAAAGCTCGGTGGCCGGGGAGCGCAGGGTCATCCATTCGGGGGCGAGGGATGTGCTGTCGAATTCTTCTGTTATGCTGAAGTTGCCGAATGTGGTGCGCGCTTCGTCGCGCACTACGCCGGCGCGTGTGCCGGCCATGGGCACGGGCTGCTTGTCGGCGAGGATTATCGGCCATCCGTCTTCTGTCCACTCCACGGGGAGCATGAATGTTTCGCGGCCGAGGTTCTCGAATCCGGCTTTGTTGGGGCGGCATGCGAGGAACACGGCCCACCAGTCGCCTTCGGCTGTCTGTACGAGGTCGGCGTGGCCGGCGCAGGTGACGGGGTTGGGGCGATTGCGGTCGAGGTTGCGCTGTGTCAGGATGGGGTTGTTTTTGTAGGGCGTGAAGGGGCCGAAGGGCGAGGTGCCGCGGTAGATGACTTCGCTGTGGCCCTCGGCTGTGCCTCCTTCGGCTGTCATGAGGTAGTACTGCCCGTCCACATTATAAATGTGCGGTCCTTCGCACCATATGGGTTTGTCCTGCGGGCGCCAGCCTTTGTTGACGACTATTTTGCGCTCGCCAACGCATTTTTCGGATTCGATGTCGAATTCCACCACGCGCACTGTGCGGTGCCCGTCGTACTCGGGTTTGCCGTCGGGGGCGTCGTCGTTGTTCACGATATAGGCCTTGCCGTCGGTGTCGAAGAAGAATGCGGGGTCTATGCCCTGCACTTCGGGCAGGTAGACGGGGTCGCTCCACTGACCCGAGAAGGGGTCGGAAGTTTTCACGAAGAAGTTTCCGGCGCCGACGTTAGTCGTGATCATGTAGTACATTCCGTTGGCCGGATTGTAGCTTATGGCGGGCGCGAAGATGCCGCCGCTTATGTGCTGTCCGGGGAAATTGTCGAGTTGGGACTCGCGGTTGAGCACATGGCCGATTTGCCTCCAGTTCACCATGTCGCGGCTATGGAACAGCGGAACTCCGGGAAAGTAGCAGAATGTGGATGTGACGAGGAAGTAATCGCCCTTGCCGTTGGTGCAGACAGAGGGGTCGGAATACCATCCGGGGAGAATCGGGTTGTGGAATGCGGCGTTGTCCGCAAGCGGACTGATAGTGTATACACTATCGCTTCCTTCGTAAAGGAAGCTGCCGAATACGGCTGTGCCGGGCTGCGCCTCTGGTGTTGTCCGGTTGGCTGTGCATGCGCTCAGGGCGAGGGCTGCTGCGGCTATTGCCATAGTCTTTTTCATGGTTGTCGTGATAGATTACGGTTTTTGCAGTTAATTTTACGCAAAATTAGGCAGACGGAACGAATTTTAACAAATTGTACGTTACTGATGTTTGAGAATGTGTAACATTGTTGTCCGTTAAGTGTTAAATCGGACATTTATTTGTTTCATTAATACAGTCCGGCGTTACATGTAGTCTGATTATTAGTTGTTTATCGATGCTTCTGCTTTATTTTCGGCGTATTCGCTCGGAGTGGTGCCGAAAAGGCGCTTGAACGCGGTCGTGAAGCTGCCTGCATTGCTGAACCCTGTGAGGTCCGATACTTCCGCCACGCTCAGGCGTTTCTCGCTGAGCAGAGTGGCGGCCTGGCGCAGGCGGGTGTTGCGTATGAAGTCGCGCGGCGACTGGTTGGTGAGTGCTTTGAGGCGTCGGTGCAGATGGACGCGGCTGAGACCCACTTCCGATGCGAGCAGTTCGACTGTGAGGTCGGGGTTGGCCATTTCGCGGTTTATCACGGCCATTATTCGTTTCATGAGTTTTTCGTCATTGGACTCCACGCTTATCTTGTCTATCTTGTCGTCGTGTTCCTGGCTGCCGCTGTAGCGGTTTTTGAGCAGCCGGTAGCGTGTGAGCAGGCCTGATATTTTCGATTTGAGAATCTCTATGTTGAAGGGTTTTGTCACGAAGTCGTCGGCGCCGGCCTCGATGGCTGCGATGTTGTCTTCGTCGCGCGACATGGCGGTGACGAGTATCACGGGGATGTGGTTGAGGTTGATGTTCTGCTTGATGGTGCGTGTGAGGCATATGCCATCCATTTCGGGCATCATTATGTCGCTCACTATCAGGTCCGGCGCCTGCCGGAATATGGTATCGAGAGCTTCCCGCCCGCCTGTACAGCAGCTCACGCGGTATTTTGCCGACAGTTCGTGTCTGAGATAGCTGCGTATTTCCTCGTCGTCTTCTACTATGAGTACGCGTTCGGCCTGCTGGTGGGCGGTCTCCGCCGGCGATTCGTCTATGTCGGGCACGAGCAGGCTCTTGGGGTCGTTGAAGGGGAGGCCGTGGCGTGTGGGCCGGGCTCCGGGGATGGCCGTAGATGCGGCGTCGCTTTCCCCGATGTCTTCCTGTCCGGCGGGTATGGTGACGATGAAGCGTGTGCCTTCGTTTCCGTCGGGGTTGTCGGTGGCTACGATTGTGCCGTGGTGCAGTGCCACGAGCTGCTGGGTGAGGTGAAGTCCCACGCCTGTGCCGCCGGCAGTGTTGCCGTGGGCCTGGTAGAAGCGGTCGAATATGCGCTGCTTGTCTTTGTCGGGCACTCCTATGCCGGTGTCGGTGACAGCGATGCGCACCATGTCGTCGGGCGTGCGTTCGAGGTCGATGCTGATGCGGCCGCCTTCGGGGGTGTATTTTACGGCGTTGGAGAGCAGGTTCATCATGATTTTGTCAAAATTGGCGGCGTCGATGCACGCGGATGTGTCCGACGAATCGTAGTTGAAACTGAACGCGATGTTCTTTCCTGCCATTACCTGGGCGAATGTCTCGCAAATGTCGTCGATGAAAGGCACGAGCTGCGTGCGCCGGAGCGACAGGCGCATCTGTCGTTTCTCGATTTTCCGCAGGTCCATGAGTTCGTCGATGTGTCGCAGGATGCGTTTGGCGTTGCGCAGTATGAGTCCGTATTCGTGGCGGCGAGAAGGGTCGGTGTCGGTGGCGAGAAGTTTTTGCAGGGGGCTTATCACGAGCGACATGGGTGTGCGTATCTCGTGCGACATGTTGACGAACGACTGCAGGCGTGCTTCGTTGATTTGTTCGGCATGGGTGAGGTTGAGCAGTTCCGTGCGGTGTCGCAGGCGTGCGGCGTAGCTGTATGCCGCCCACACGGCAAGGAGGAGTGCGGCTGCGGCATAAAGCGCTTTTGCCCATGCCGTGGCGTACCACGGGTGGGCTACTGCTATGCTTAGTGTCTTCACTTCGGATTCGGTCAGGTTGTCGACGGTTTTGAAGCGGAGGGTGTGTTTGCCGGGCTCGAGTCGGTGGAAATTTACTATGTTCGTGCCGGCGGGCAGTGTTTCCCATGCCTTGTCGTCAATGGCGTAGGCGAAAAGCACTGATTCAGGGCGGCCGAGCTGGCGTGTGCCGAACTCTATGGAGAAGGAGTCTTCGTCCGGCTCGAGCCTGAATTCGGAAGCCTCATAGACCGGCGTGCCTACCGATGCCGGCGCGCCGTGGAGGTAGAACCCCGCCACGCGCGGTGCCCATTTCCGCCCCGGAGATGCAATGTCGCGAGGATTGAAGTGGGTTATGCCTCCTATGCCGCCGAAATACAATCGCCCGTCCGGAGCTTTGAAAGCCGAGTTTTTGTAGAATTCGTTGCCCTGCAGGCCGTCGCTTACGAGGAAGTTTGAGAACGTTTCCGTTGCGGGGTCGAATCTTGTTAGCCCGGAATTCAGGCTTATCCATATATGGTGTCCGTCGTGGCGTATCGCGTAGGCGGTGGTGCTGTGGAGGCCGTCGGCCATTGTGTAGCGCCGGCTGCTGCCGTCGGTGGGGTTGAAGCGGATTATCCCGTTTGTGGTTGCGAGCCATATGCATCCGTCCGGCCCTTCGTCGATGGAATACACCACGTCGTCGGTGAAAAATGTGTTTATCCCCGGCTCGGCCAGCGATACGTTGTCCACTACCTGCAAGCCGGAGTAGCTTCCGATATATAGAGAATTGGTTTTGGGAGAGTAATATAGCGAAGCTATCCACAGGTCTATTTTGTCGCGCCACGAGAAGTCTTTGATTACGCGGCCGGTTTTAATGTCGTATTTCACGAGTCCGGAGTTGAGCATGCCGAGCCATACGTTGTGGTCTCGGTCTTCGGTGATGGCGAAGCACACGTTGCCGGGATGCCTGCTGTTGTCGGATATGTCGAGCCGCCGCATGTTTCCTGTGCTGCGGTCGAGGGTGCCGACGCCGTGCAGGTAGGTGCCTACCCATATTTCGCCACGGCTGTCTTCGAAAATGCACATGGGCGAAGCTATTTCGTCGGAGTAGTAGTGGCGCTGCAGGCTCATGTCGTCGTTAAGGCTGTAGATGCCGTCGTTGTCGGAACCCACCCACAGGTTTCCGTCATGGCTCCGGCATATGGCTGACACGCAGTTTTTGCCTATGACATCGTAGCGTTCGGATTTATAGCCTATATAGCCGAAAGAATTTGATTGTCCGGGCATCAGGACAATTCCGGACTGGTATATCCCTGTCCATATGTTGCCGTCGGCGTCGCGCAGTACGGTGTGGGCCTTTTGCCTGTCAGGACCCAGTTTGTTGTGGCTGAAGCGGAATTTGCGGTTGGTGCCTGTGGCGGGAGTGTAGAAGGTTATGCCGTCTCCGTCTATGGCTTGTATGATGTCGCCGTTGCTGTCGGAGAAAAGCGCTTTGATCTCTTTTGAAATTCCCGGCGTAAGGCTTTCAAAACTGTCACGGTCGCGGTTGAATCGCATAAGCCCCTTGCTGGTGGTGCCGATGTAGAGCAGCCCGTCGCGTCCTATTGCCATGGATGAGACCACCGGGTCGTCTTTCTTGCCGAAATAATGGCGCATGCTGTTGTCGGGAGCCACACGGTAGAGTTCTGAGCCGTTTGAGACCCATACGTGTTTTTCGGTGTCTACAATGGCACAATGGGCATTGCGTAGCGTAGCTGAGAGCTCGTCGGCCGTAGTGGCGTCGGACACGGTTCTCTTGCCCGGGGCGAAGCGCACGAGCGAGTCGCCGATTGTCCAGTACTCGTTGTCGCTGCGTTTTATCACATGGTTGATGGAGAAGTTGAACCCTTTGCCCGAGTCGCGCCGCAGGCGTGGCAAGAAGCGGTCTGTTGCCGGGTCATAGATCTGCAAGCCACGGCGTGTGCATACATACAACTGCCCGTCACTATCCTCGAAAAGCGATTTTACGAAATTGTTGCACAACGATGTGCTGTCGTTGGGGATGTGGCGGTAGGAGGTGAATTTATTGCCGTCGTAGCGGTTGAGGCCGTCTTCGGTGGCTATCCACATGATTCCGTTGCGGTCCTGGTAGAGCTGGTTGATAAGGCTGCTGGAGAGGTTGTCGTCGGCATTGAACATGCGAATGGCCTGTCCGGACGCGGTCGCGGCGGTGCAGGTGGCAATAGCCAGGAACAATAAGAGACGCAATTTCCGTAAGTTTTTCATGGCGATGTGACAAATGTAACGCAAAGTTACGTTTATTAAATGTTTCTAACAAAATATGACATAATAATTATCGATTTTATATATGTTATTTAACAATGTTACGTAGCCGACAGGATGCGTAACGTCCGATTCGGTACAATAAAATGCTATTTTATATCTTTGCAATTATAAAATAAATCCACGCAACACGATTATAATCCATGAAAAAACAACTCCGGTTTTTCTGTTGGGCGATTGCTGCCCTGTCCGTATTATCGGCTGATGCGATAGATCATAAAGGCATCACCCATCACTCGCTTTCGCCGGAGCGATTTACGCTTATAGAGCAAGGAAATCCGACGTCGATAGTTGTGAACGACGGAGAAAATTCGGCGGTGCGTATCGCTGCATCCTCGCTCGCGGCCGATTTCGGTCGTGTCGGAGGCACGGATGCACGGCTGCTTGGAGCGGTTCCGGGCGAGGCTTCGCGTATCATAATTGCAGGCGCGTTTGACGGTCCGACTCTCCGCCCCCTTGTAAAGGGTGGAATTGTCGATTTGTCGGAACTTGACGGTAAAAATGAGCAATACATAATCACGACGGTGCGCAATCCGGCTCCGGGAGTGGACGAGGCTCTTGTGGTGGCCGGCAGCGACCGGCGCGGCACTGTATACGGCATCTATGAGCTATCGGAGCAGATAGGGGTGTCGCCGTGGTATGACTGGGCCGACGCCCCGGTGGCGCGGCATGCGGACGTGTCGATAGAGCGCGGGCGCTATACTGCGGGCGAGCCTGCTGTGGAATATCGCGGCATATTCCTCAACGACGAGGCTCCGTGTCTTACCGGATGGGTAAAGAACACGTATGGCACAGACTATGGCAACCACGAGTTCTATGCCCGAGTGTTCGAACTCATCCTGCGTTTGCGTGGCAACTTTATGTGGCCCGCCATGTGGTCGTGGTCGTTTTACGCCGACGACCCCGAGAACAGCGCAACTGCCGATGCCATGGGCGTGATCATGGGCACTTCGCACCACGAGCCCATGGCGCGCAACCATCAGGAATGGGCGCGCAACCGACGAAAGTATGGCAAATGGAATTATGCCACCAACAGCAAGGTTATAGACGAATTTTTCCGTGAAGGCATAAGGCGTGCGAAAGATACGGAGGACATCATAACCATAGGCATGCGTGGCGACGGCGACGAAGCCATGAGCGAGGAAGCCGACGTGGCTCTGCTTGAAAAAGTGATAAAAAACCAACGCAGAATAATAGCCAAAGAAACAGGCCGCAAGGCAGATAAAACCCCGCAGGTGTGGGCACTGTACAAAGAAGTCCTTGACTATTACGACAAAGGTCTGCGTGTGCCTGACGATGTGATAATGCTTGTGTGCGACGACAACTGGGGCAATGTGCGCCGCTTGCCGGATGAGAACGAACGCCGCCATCCGGGAGGGTGGGGTATGTATTACCATGTGGACTATGTTGGCGCTCCGCGCAACAGCAAATGGCTGAACGTGACACCTATACAGGGCATGTGGGAGCAGCTGCGCCTCACTTACGACTATGGTGTGGACCGCCTTTGGGTGTTGAACGTAGGCGATCTTAAGCCAATGGAATATCCTATTACACTCTTTCTTGACATGGCATGGAACCCCAAGCAGTATGAAGCCGGTAATTTCATGGAACATACCTTGGAATTCTGCCGAGAAATCTTTGGCGATGAGCATGCAGACGAGGCGGCACGCATATTGAATCTGTACAGCAAATACAACGGACGGGTCACGCCAGAAATGCTTGATGCCCGTACCTACAATGTGGACAACGGCGAATGGCGCCGTGTGGCTGACGAATATGCCCGTCTCGAGGCTGAGGCTCTGCGCCAGTATCTTGCTCTGCCAGAGAGCCATCGCGACGCTTATTTCGAACTGATACTATACCCTGTGCAGGCGATGTCGAACCTCTACGAGATGTACTATGCGCAGGCGATGAACCATAAGCTGCACGCAGCCGGCGACCCCGTGGCCGACGAATGGGCCGATCGTGCGGAACGCTGTTTCCGTCGCGATTCGGAACTGTCGGATACATATAATAATAAGCTGGCCGGCGGAAAGTGGCGTGGAATGATGACACAGAAGCATATAGGGTACAGGAATTGGAACGATGACTTCCCTGCCGACCGCTGTCCCGAGCTGCGCCGTGTGGCCGACCGCTCCCGCACATCGGGCGGATATGTGTCGCATGTCCGCAAAGGCGTGGCAGTGATTGAGGCCGAGCATTTCAACAAGGCTGTGCCGGCGGCGTCGGCGGAATGGGCAGTGGTGCCGGACATGGGCCGCACGCTGTCGGGCGTGGCACTCATGCCGTATGATGTGCCTGTCGACGGAGGGAGTCTTACATACAGCATTTCCGCGCCCGATGCAGTAGGCGTCGATTCTGTAGACGTACGGGTGGTAGTGAAATCTACGCTTGATTTCCTTAACGCCGGCGGCCACTGCTATGAAGTGGAGCTTGACGGCAGCGCTCCGGTGGAGGTGAATTTTAATTCCGATCTGAATGAGGAACCGGCCAACATTTATACGGTGTTTTATCCCACCGTGGCGCGTCGTGTTGTCGAGAAAGTAGTGCGGATGCCTCTTGGCGCCGGCACACTACATGCTCTGACGCTGCGTCCTATGGTTCCCGGCATCGTGTTTGAAAAAATCATAGTTGATTTCGGCGGCTACGAACCATCATACCTTTTCATGGACGAGACTCCGTATGGCAAGACGGATGTTACATTGTAATCAAAATATGTTACGTTCGTTTGTCTGCCATATGAATATATGAACTAAATTTGCATTGAAAACACATATGCTTTAATCATGAACCGAATCATTGTCGCTTTCGCAACCATTGCCATCGCTTTTGCGGCTGTGGCAGGCGTGCGTCTTGAACGCAACGGTGCTGCGGGCCGCCTTATGGTGGACGGCAAGCCGTTTGTCGTGCTCGGCGGCGAACTGGGCAATTCTTCGGCCACATGCGATGCGGATATAGAACGCATTTTCCCGAAACTTGCCCGAATGAATCTCAACACGGTGCTTGTGCCGGCGTATTGGGAGCTCACAGAGCCGCAGGAAGGTGAATTCGATTTCGCGCTTACCGACAAGGTCATGGATGAGGCGCGTCGCAACGGGCTGAAAGTGGTGTTTCTGTGGTTCGGCGTATGGAAAAACTCAATGAGCTGCTATGCACCCGAGTGGTTCAAGACGGATACCCGCCGTTTTCCACGTGCCCGCACAGCATCGGGCAAGCCTCTTGAAATAGCGTCGGCTTTCTCCGAAGAAGTTCTTGATGCCGACCGCCGTGCATTCAGCCGCTGGCTGAAGCATGTGGTGGAGCGCGACAGCGACAATACGGTGATAATGGTGCAGATTGAAAACGAGATAGGAATGCTTGAGGATGCGCGCGACCATTCGCCGCTTGCCGAGGCTGCTTTCCGGCGCGGTGTGCCGGAAGAACTTATGGCTTATCTTGTCAAAAACAAAAAAAGTCTGCACCCTTCGCTGTTGAAAAAATGGACAGAGGCGGGCGGCCGCCGTTCCGGTTCATGGACGGAGGTGTTCGGCGACGACCGCTACACCGATGAGTATTTCATGGCATGGAACTATGCACTCTATGTCGAGGCGCTTGCTTTGGCAGCCCGTGAAATGACGGAAATGCCGCTGTATGTGAACGCCGCCATGAACAGCCGCGGACGCCGCCCCGGCGAGTATCCTTCGGCCGGTCCGCTCGCCCATCTTAAGGACATATGGCATGCGGCGGCTCCAACCATCGATTTCCTTTCGCCTGACATTTACGACAGCGGCTTTGCCGACTGGGTGGCGCAATACGCATTGCCGGACAATGTGCTGTTCGTGCCGGAGGTACGCCGCAGCGATGCCAATGCCGCGCAGGCTTATTATGTTCTCGGCCATCATGACGCCATAGGCATAAGCCCGTTTTCCATCGAGGGCGGCAGCGATTCGCCCGACAGCCCGGTGGTAGCCGCTTATTCGGTTTTGCGTGAACTCACTCCGCTCATCGCACGCTATAACGGCAGCGATGCCATGGATGCTGTGATGCTCAGTTCTGAAAATCCCGAGCATGTGATTACGGACGGGCACACGCGCATCACACTTTCGCACTACTTCACATTGCCTTGGGACCCGAGGGCAAAAGACGGCAGTACGTGGCCTGAAACGGGAGGCATACTCATGAAACTTGGCGAAGGAGAGTACATCCTTGCCGGAACGGGCATAGTGGCCAAGTTCGAGCATGAGAGTGAAAGGTCATCTTCGGCGCGCCTGGGTGAAGACGGCTTTTTGAATGCCGGCGCCGACCGTGTAAATGGTGGAGAAGCCGCGTCGACTCTACGGACGGGACTTGCCAAAGTGGAGGAAGTGGCTGTGAACCCCGATGGCACGTTCAGCCGCGTGCGCACATTCAACGGGGATGAGACGCATCAGGGGCGCCATGCACGTATAGGAGTGGACGACCATAAGATTCTTCATATAAAGACTTACAATTACAGATAGACATACCATGAAAAATAGTTTCCGTTATATTCTGGCCGCTACAGCAATTCTCGCTTTTCAGGGAATGGAGGCGCGCGTGAAACTGCCTGCGATACTCACCGACGGCATGGTGGTGCAGCGCGGAGAGCCTGTGCGCCTGTGGGGCACGGCCGAGCCGGGCGAAAGCATCACGGCAAAAGTGAATATGAAAAAGTCCAAGGAGGTCAAGGCGGTGGCCGACAGTCTCGGACGTTGGGAACTGGAACTTCCGGCTCTCAAGGCCGGAGGCCCGTATGTGATAAACGTCAATGACATCACTCTTTCCGACGTGCTCAGCGGCGATGTATTCCTCTGCTCCGGGCAGTCGAATATGGAATTGCCGGTGCGGCGTGTCACCGATATGTTCGCCGATGAGATAGCGGCCTACGAAAATCCGTCGATACGTCAGTATGTGGTTCCTCAGACTACGGCATTCCATGGCCCGCAGGATGATACGGCGCCTTCGTCATGGCGTCCGTGCACTCAGGATAATGTGATGAATTTCTCGGCTCTTGCCTATTTTTTCGCTAAAGAAGTGAACGCCGCCACGGGTGTGCCTGTGGGCATCGTCAATGCGAGTTGGGGAGGTACCCCAGTCGAGGCGTGGATGAGCGAGGAAAGCATGACGGAATGGCCTGTTTTACTGGCCAAGAAAAAAATATACGAAGACGATGGCTACCGTTCCCGCATAAAAAAACTTGAGGGAGAGAATTTCGCCCGCTGGAATGCCGTGCTATATGCCACCGACCCCGGACGTCAGGCATCCGTTCAGTGGAACGACCCGGCTCTCGACGACAGCGACTGGACAGAGGTTGACTTGCTTGAAAGCGCATGGGGGCAGGACTTGAAGAGCGGCCGGAATGTCAACGGCTCGCACTGGCTACGCCGCCACATTACTCTGAACGCCTCGCAGGCGGCCGGTGCCGCTACGCTGCGTCTCGGGTGTTTTGAAGGTGCCGACTCTGCATTCGTCAACGGCACATTTGTAGGCACTGTGGGCTACCAATATCCCCCGCGTATATATAAAGTGCCCGAAGGTGTGTTGCGCGAAGGCGACAATGTGGTCACTGTGCGCGGCATCAGTTCAGGTGGACGTCCGCAGTTCGTGCTTGAGAAGCCATATAAAATGATCTTTGCCGACGGCAGCGAGATGTCGCTTGAAGGCACGTGGCGGCACCGAGTGGGTGCGCGTATGCCCTCCGGCCCCGGCATGCAGTTCTATCACTACACCCCCGTGGTGCTTTACAACTCCATGATAGCTCCGCTGTTCCGAGTGCCTGTAGCCGGTGCATTGTGGTATCAAGGCGAGTCCAATGTCGGAAGCCGCAGGGAATATGCCCGCCAGCTTACTGCCATGATAGCCGACTGGCGTAAAGGGTTCGGACGTCCGGACATGCCTTTCTATATAATCGAGCTTGCCGATTTCCTGCACCAGTCCGATTCGTCCGGCCGCAGGGCTTGGGCGGAAATGCGTGCCGAGCAGGCTAAGGTGGCGGAGCAGGTGCCGAATGCCTCGTTGGTGCGCAACAGCGACCTTGGCGAATGGAACGATATTCATCCACTCGACAAAAAGACACTCGGGCGTCGTGCCGCAGAGGCCGTGTTGCCATCCCTTCTGAAGAAATAAACCTATAAATCAATGGATAAAACAATGAAAAACGCTGAAGCAAACGGCTTTTACAAGCTGTCGTGGCTGCAACGCATCGGCTTTGGCTCGGGCGATCTCGCCCAGAATCTGATTTATCAGACAATCAGCATGTATTTGCTGTTTTTCTACACCAATGTGTTCGGCCTCGACCCAGCCGTGGCGGCAGTGATGTTCCTTATAGTGCGCATTGTCGATGTGATATGGGATCCTATCGTAGGTGCGTTCGTAGACAAGCATAATCCGCGCCTCGGCAAATACCGTGCTTACCTTGTGCTCGGAGGCATCCCCCTGACCGGTTTCGCCATTCTCTGTTTCTGGAACGGCTTCTCGGGTTCGCTTACTTATGCTTATATTACATATGTGGGGCTGTCCATGTGCTATACTCTTGTGAATGTGCCCTATGGTGCGCTCAACGCGTCGCTTACGCGCGACACACATGAAATCACCGTGCTCACATCCACGCGCATGTTCATGGCCAACCTCGGCGGTCTTGCCGTTGGTATGGGCATACCTATGCTTGTGAAGTTTTTCGATCCGTCCGAGACCCAGGACCTCTCGACGCATGATTACGCATGGTTCATGACGATGGCTATCTATGGCGTTGTCGGCATGGCATTGCTGCTTTTCTGCTTCTCGCAGTGCCGTGAGCGTGTGGTGATGGACGAGAGCGAGACTGAAAACGTGAAAGTGAGCGACCTGTGGCTCGAATTTGTGCGCAACCGTCCCCTGCGCATTCTTGCTTTCTTTTTCATCACGGCTTTTGCCATGATGGCCATAAGCAATAGCGCGGGAGCATATTATATAAATTACAATCTCGGCGGAAGTGCCGGCGAATTGTCGATTTTCATGGGATTAGGTTCCATCCCTGCATTCATATTCATGCCCCTGATTCCGTGGATTAAACGCCAGGTAGGCAAAAAAGGCATGTTCTACATATTCCTTTTGGTGGCCATTGTGGGTCTTGCCATGCTTTATGTCATCTCCATGGTGGACAGCCTGAAAGAACAGATGTGGCTTGTCTACGTGGCTCAATTCGTGAAGTCGACCGGCATTATTGTTTCTACGGGCTATATGTGGGCTCTTGTACCCGAAGTCATCAGTTTCGGCGAGTACACCCATGGCAAACGCATATCCGGAATTGTAAACGCACTCACCGGCATCTTCTATAAAGCCGGTATGGCTATGGGCGGCGTGGTGCCCGGACTTGTGCTCGCATTCGTCGGATTCGACAAAGGCGCCCAGGCGCAGTCTATATTCGCACAGCAGGGCATACTTTGGCTTGTGGCTGTGATTCCGGCACTCCTTATCATGCTGTCGATGTTCATAATCTCGCGCTACGAACTGGACGATGCCCGCATCGATGCAATAAACGCAGAGATAGAAAGTCGGCACATTAATAAATAATTGATAAATCTAACCCAATTGAAAAACGATATGAAACATACTTTCAGCCTGCTCGTGATTGCAGCAGCATCGCTTGGTGCGTCAGCAGCAGTCCCCGCGACATCCGAACCCGCCCTCAAAGACGTATTCGGCGACAAGTTCCGTGTGGCAGTAGCCATTAACGATGCCCAGGCAAAAGAAATCGATAAAGAAGGCGCCGCAATAGTAAAACACCACTTCAACACGGTGGTTGCGGAAAACGTGATGAAGTGTTCGGAAATACATCCGGAGAAGAACCGCTACCATTGGGACGACGCCGACGCTTTCGTGGAGTTTGCCGAACGCAACGGCATGACGGTGATCGGCCACTGCCTGATATGGCACAGCCAGCTTGCCCCGTGGTTTCTTTATGACGATGAGGGCAAATATGTGAGCGCCGACACTCTCAAAGCGCGCATGCGCGACCATATCCACGCAGTCGTAGGACGTTACAAAGGCCGTGTTAAGGGCTGGGATGTAGTGAATGAAGCCATTGTGGAAAGCGGAAAATACCGCAACAGCGGATTTTACAAAATCCTTGGCGAGGAATTCATTCCTCTTGCATTTCAGTATGCCCACGAGGCAGATCCCGAAGCAGAGTTGTACTACAATGACTACGGTATGAATGTGCCCGGACGACGTGACGGCGTGGTGCGCATGGTGCAGGATCTAAAACGCCGTGGTCTGCGCATCGACGCTGTCGGCATGCAGGCCCACATGGGTATGGACTATCCCGATTTCCGCGAATTCGAAGATGCTCTGAACGCTTTTGCCGCCACCGGCTGTAAGGTGATGATAACCGAATGGGACATGAGCGCGCTCCCCACGTTCTCCCGCTCGTCCAACGTTGGCGATGTCGCAGCATACCAAAAAGCCCTCAATCCCTATCCGGATGCGCTTCCTGAAGACGTCTCCGCCCATTGGAATAGCCGTATGGACGCATTCTTTAGCCTTTTCCTGCGCCATTCCGACGTCATCAACCGTGTTACGGCATGGGGTGTTACTGATGGAAATTCCTGGAAAAACGGCTTCCCGGTGCGTGGCCGCCACGACTATCCTTTGCTGTTCGACCGCAATTATGAGATGAAACCTTTCTTGAAGAACCTTGTCAATTACCATAAGCATAAATGAAACGCTATCTTTTCCCCGCCGATTATATGGCAGATCCTTCGGCACACATTTTTAACGGACGCATATATATATATCCTTCCCATGACTGGGAATGCGAGAACGTAGAAAACGACAACGGAGACCAGTACGTGATGAAAGACATGCACGTGCTGTCTATCGACGGCGACCCTATGACCGGCGAAGTGACCGATCATGGCAAAGCGCTCGACATCGCCGACATACCTTGGGCCGGCCGTCAGCTTTGGGACTGCGACTGCGCCGAGAAAGACGGCAAGTACTATCTGTATTTCCCGTTGAAAGATAAAAACGACATTTTCCGTATCGGCGTGGCGGTAGCCGACCGTCCCGAAGGTCCTTTCGTTCCGCAGCCCGATCCGATACGCGGCAGCTACTCCATGGACATATGCGTGCTGCCCGAAGATGGTGAGTACTATCTTTATTTCGGAGGTCTTTGGGGCGGCCAGCTCCAGCGCTATCGCGACAACAAGGCTCTTGAGTCGGCAGAACTGCCGGAAGGCGCGCAGCCTTCGCTCCCGAGCCGCTGTGTGCGCCTTAGCAAGGATATGCTGCAGTTTGCCGAAGAACCGCGTCCTGTGCAGGTGGTGGATGCAGAAGGCAATCCTCTGCGTGCCGACGACCCGCACCGCTTCTTCGAAGCTTCGTGGGTGCACAAATACAATGGCAAATATTATTTCTCGTATTCCACCGGCGACAGCCACCTGCTTTGCTATGCCATAGGCGACAATCCCTACGGCCCATTCGTGTATCAGGGTGTAATTCTCACGCCTGTAGTGGGTTGGACTACGCATCATTGTATCGTGGAATATGAAGGCAAATGGTATCTTTTCCACCACGACAGCGTGCCTTCCGGCGGTAAATCGTGGTTGCGTAGCCTGAAAGTGTGCGAGCTGACATATGATGCCGACGGCCGCATCAATACAATCGAAGGTATTGACGAATAAGATAAATGAAAGTCGCAGTCTACATAGTCTTCGCGATTTTGTTGGCGTCGTGCGGAAATCCCGGAGTCGCTTCGCGTCCCGGCTCTCCGCAGGATGTGGCAGCGCGGTATCTTGCGGAGAATTATCCCGGCCGTGTGGCTTTGGATATTGACACGTCGGATTCCGAGCTCGCAACCCCCGATGCGTTCCGTGTGGTGCGTGGCGGCGACGGGGAGGTGCGTGTCACCTCCCCGTCGGCAGCGGGCCTGCTGTACGGGGCATGCCACCTTGTGCGTATGCATGCGTCGGGTGCCGATTCTGCGGATTTCGATGCGGTGGAGGTTCCGGCTTATTCGTTGCGCCTGCTCAACCATTGGGACAATCTTGACGGAACAGTGGAGCGTGGATATGCCGGTCGCAGTATTTGGCGCTGGGATGCTTTGCCCGACAGCGTGTCGCCGGACATTTACGACTATGCCATGCGTTGTGCCGCAGTCGGCATTAACGGAATCGTGCTTAACAATGTGAACGCGTCTCCTCGCGTGCTGTCGGCCGAATATCTTTCTAAAGTTAGGGCATTGGCCGATGTGTTGCGCCCGTATGGCCTGCGTACCTATCTTTCTGTAAACTTCGCTTCGCCTGCGGCTCTTGACAGTCTGCCTACGGCCGATCCTCTCGACAGAGACGTGCGTCGGTGGTGGGATGCCAAAGTGGATGAAGTGTATGATTCCGTGCCTGATTTCGGAGGATTCCTCGTGAAGGCAAATTCGGAAGGCCAGCCGGGGCCGTGCGACTATGGCCGCAGCCATGCCGACGGAGCCAACATGCTTGCAGGAGCACTTGCCCCGCATGGCGGTATAGTGATGTGGCGTGCGTTCGTATACTCCGCATCGGATGCCGACCGTGCGAAACAGGCCTATCAGGAATTCGAACCGCTTGACGGCGATTTTGCGCCGAATGTGATATTGCAGATAAAGAACGGGCCGGTGGATTTTCAGCCGCGTGAACCATACAGCCCCCTGTTCGGGGCCATGCCGCATACGCCGCAGATGGCCGAATTGCAGATAACACAGGAATATCTCGGCCATTCCAACCATCTGGCATTCCTTGCTCCGATGTGGAACGAGTTTTTCCAATATGTGGAGCCGGGCAGTCTTAGCGGCATCGCCGGTGTGTCGAATGTAGGTGATAATGCGTGTATGACCGGACATCCGATGGCCGACGCCAATCTGTATGCCTTCGGCCGCATGGCGTGGAATCCGCGTCTTACGCCCGAACGCATAGCCGACGAATGGACAGTGTTGCATCTTTATGGCGATGCCGCTGCTGTGCCCGATTCTGTTAAGGAGGGCATTCGGCGCATGATGCTTTCCTCGCACGAAGCGGTTGTGGATTATATGATGCCGTTGGGGCTTCACCATATCTTTGCTTTCGGACACCATTATGGCCCGGAACCATGGTGTGATGTGCCCGGCTCGCGTCCGGACTGGATGCCGCGCTACTATCATCGCGCCGACCGAGCAGGCATCGGCTTCGATCGTACCTCGCACGGAAGCAACGCCGTGGAGCAATATCCGGATAGTCTCAGATGCGTTTTTGATGATATTGCGACATGTCCCGAGAAGTTTCTGCTTTGGTTCCATCATGCTCCGTGGACACATCGCATGTCGTCGGGGCGCACCCTGTGGGACGAACTTTGCTTCGCCTACCAGCGCGGAGTGCGTGCAGTAGACGGGTTTATCCCTGTGTGGGATGCTGCACGTCCGTGGCTTAAAGACGGTTTTTACGAGCCGGTGGCAGCCAAACTGAAGGTCCAGGCCAAGGATGCCCGCTGGTGGCGTGATGCATGCCTGTTATATTTCTCGACATTCTCGCGCATGCCGCTGCCGGAAGGCGTGGAAGTGCCGGAACACAGTCTTTCCGACTATATGCGGGTGAAGTTGCCGATAGATAATTACACATGCCCCTCCGATAGTCTGCTTGACTGCTATAGATAAGGTTATAAATCAATCAAACAATATATTGCAATGTATTTATTAGGTTATGACATAGGCACTTCGTCGGTGAAGGCATCGCTCGTCGATGCTACTACCGGCCGTGCTCTTGCATCAGATTTCTTCCCTAAACAGGAAGCAGCCATAAAGGCGCTGCATCCGGGATGGGCGGAGCAGGATCCGGACAGCTGGTGGCAGTATCTCAAGGAGGCTACAGCTTCTGTTGTGGCAAAAGCCCATATTGATCCGAAGGACATCGCCGCAATCGGTTTTTCCTATCAGATGCATGGTCTTGTATGCATCGACAAAAATCTGAAGCCGTTGCGCGACTCCATCATATGGTGCGACAGCCGTGCCGTGCCGTACGGCCGCGCCGCATTCGATGCTCTCGGCCATGAACAGTGCCTTGGCCATCTGCTAAATTCTCCCGGCAATTTCACGGCGGCCAAACTGGCATGGGTAAAGGAAAACGAGCCCGAAGTGTTTGACCGCATATATAAGATTATGCTGCCTGCCGATTACATCGCCATGCGTATGACGGGCGAAATCGTCACTACGCCCAGCGGTCTTTCGGAAATGATGCTGTGGGACTTCAAGACCGACGGCCCCGCGTCGTTCCTCATGGACTGGTTCGGCTTTCCTGCCGACATATTGCCGGAAGTGCGTGCCACTTTCAGCAATCAGGGTCGCCTGAGCGCTGAAGCCGCCGCCGAACTGGGGCTTGCGCAGGGCACTCCGGTGACCTACCGCGCCGGCGACCAGCCCAACAATGCTCTTTCGCTCAATGTGTTCGAGCCCGGAGAAGTGGCGTCAACAGCCGGCACGTCCGGTGTAGTGTACGGTGTGAACGGAACCGTTGACTATGATTCGCTTTCGCGTGTCAACAACTTCGCCCATGTCAACCATACCGCTGAGGCTCCCCGCATCGGTGTGCTTACGTGTATCAACGGCACCGGCATTCTCAACTCGTGGGTGAAACGCAACATCGCTCCCCAGGGTATCAGCTACGACGATATGAACAATCTTGCGGCGGAAGTGCCGGCAGGCTCGATGGGCGTGAGCATCATGCCATTCGGCAATGGCGCGGAACGTCTGCTCGAAAACCGTGAAACAGGCTGTTCGATACATGGTGTCAACTTCAACACTCACGACCGCCGTCATATCATCCGTGCGGCCCAGGAAGGCATCGTGTTCTCGTTCATGTACGGCATAGAAATCATGCAGACTCTCGGACTTGCCGTTGACCGCATCCACGCCGGAAAGGCCAACATGTTCCTGAGCCCTGTATTCCGCCAGACACTTGCCGACGTGAGCGGAGCCACTATCGAACTTTACGACACCGACGGCAGTGTCGGAGCTGCCAAAGGCGCAGGCATCGGAGCCGGTGTGTATAAAAACCGCGAAGAAGCGTTTGCATCCCTGGAGATGCTTGGCTGCATCGCTCCCGACCCGGCCACCCGTCCGGCAGTGCTGGAGGCGTACGCGCTTTGGAAAAACCGTTTGAAATAGAAACCAATAACCAATCAAATCATTATACCAATGTCAAAAGAATATTTTCCTGAGATAGGCAAGATCAAGTATGAAGGTCCGTCGAGCTACAACCCGATGGCCTACCGCTACTACGACGCGGAACGCGTGGTACTGGGCAAGAAGATGAAGGACTGGCTCCGCTTCGCGATGGCGTGGTGGCACACCCTTTGCGCCGAAGGCGCCGACCAGTTCGGCGGCGGCACGAAGACGTTCCCGTGGAACGCATCGTCCGACGCCGTGGAACGTGCGAAGGCCAAGGCCGACGCCGGTTTCGAAATCATGGAGAAGCTCGGCATCGAGTATTTCTGCTTCCACGACGTGGACCTTGTAGACGAAGGTTCGACCATCGAGGAGTACGAGGCCCGCATGCACGCCATCGTGTCGTACCTTAAGGAGAAGATGGCCGCCACCGGCATCAAAAACCTTTGGGGCACGGCCAACGTGTTCAGCAACGCCCGCTACATGAACGGCGCAGCCACGAACCCCGACTTCGACGTTCTGTCGCGCGCAGCCGTACAGGTTAAGACTGCGATAGACGCCACCATCGCCCTTGGGGGCGAGAACTACGTGTTCTGGGGCGGCCGCGAAGGCTACATGAGCCTGTTGAACACCGACCAGAAGCGCGAGAAGGAGCACCTTGCCCGCTTCCTGACGATGGCGCGCGACTACGCCCGCTCGCAGGGCTTCAAGGGCACGTTCCTGATCGAGCCCAAGCCGATGGAGCCGAGCAAGCACCAGTACGACGTGGACACGGAGACGGTTATCGGCTTCCTGAAGGCCCACGGCCTTGAGAACGACTTCAAGGTCAACATCGAGGTTAACCACGCCACTCTCGCGGGCCACACATTCGAGCACGAGCTCGCCGTGGCCGTAGACAACGGCATGCTCGGCAGCATCGACGCCAACCGCGGCGACTACCAGAACGGCTGGGACACGGACCAGTTCCCGATCGACAACTACGAGCTTACCCAGGCCATGATGCAGATCATCCGCGGTGGCGGCTTCACGACCGGCGGCACGAACTTCGACGCCAAGACACGCCGCAACAGCACCGACGCGGAGGACATCTTCATCGCCCACATCGCCGGCATGGACGCCATGGCCCGCGCATTGCTGAGCGCAGCCGACGTACTTGAGAAATCGCCTTACAAGTCGATGCTTTCCGCCCGCTACTCGAGCTTCGACTCCGGTCTGGGTAAGGATTTCGAAGAAGGCCGCCTGAGCCTTACGGACCTCGTGTCGCACGCCCGCACCGTAGGCGAGCCTGCCGTGACATCCGGCAAGCAGGAGCTTTACGAGGCCATCGTGAACATGTACGCATAAGCGATTAACCCATCGGCGGGCTTAAGGACTTCAAGGATTGTAAAGTCCTTAAGCCCGCTTTTATTTTCTTAAAAAAAACTGCAATGGAAAAGACTTGGCGGTGGTTCGGTCCTAAAGACAAAATCACACTCGACATGCTGCGTCAGATAGGCGTGGAGGGTATAGTCACGGCTCTGCACCATATTCCGAACGGAGAGGTATGGACCTACGATGAAATCATGAAAATGAAAAATTTCATCGAGAGTTACGGCTTGCGGTGGTCGGTGGTGGAAAGCCTTCCCGTATGTGAGGCTATCAAATATGCCGGTGCGGAGCGCGACAGTCTTATTGAAAACTACAAGGAGAGCCTTGCAAATCTCGGCCGCGCGGGCGTCAGGACCGTGTGCTACAATTTCATGCCTGTTCTTGACTGGGCCCGTACGGATTTGGAATATCCCAATCCCGACGGAACAAGCAACCTTTATTTCAACAAAGCCGAATTTGCCTATTTTGACTGCCGGATACTATGCCGTAAGGATGCTGAGCGTGACTATGACGAGGCTACGCTTGAGCGTATGGAAAAACTTGCAGAAGGAATGGATGAAGACGGACGCAAGCGTCTTGTCGATAATATAATAGTGAAAACACAGGGATTCGTAAACGGCAATATTTCCGAGGACGAACTGAAACCTGTCGAAAAATTCCGCGAGCTTCTCGCACTTTATGAGGGTGTTACACGCGACGACCTTCGGGCCAACATGAAATATTTTCTTGAGGCCATAATGCCCGTGTGCGAGCAGTGGGGCGTGAACATGTGCGTGCATCCTGACGATCCTCCGCTTCAAATTCTCGGTCTGCCGCGTATCGTCACATGCGATGAGGACATAGAGTGGTTCCTGTCGGCTGTAGATAATTCTCACAACGGACTTACATTCTGTGCCGGAAGCCTGTCGGCCGGAGCGCACAACGATGTGGTGGAACTGGCCAAAAAATATGCTTCGCGCACCCATTTCGCGCATCTGCGCATTTGCAACGTGATGCCCGGCGGCGATTTCAAGGAAGCTTCGCATCTCGACCCGCGCCTGATAGAAGTGACCCGTATTTTCGAGCGGGAGAATCCGTCGGTACCAATGAGAGTGGATCATGCTCCGCTGATGCTCGGCGATGGAGAGATGGGATATAATGCCGGATATTCGTTCCACGGACGTATGCTCGCTCTTGGAATGGTGGCAGGCATAATGGCAACTGTTAATACCGAAAAACAATGAATAACTTATTTGACATAAAGGGCAACGTCACCGTGATAACCGGCGGCACCGGTGTGCTCGGGCGTGCCATAGCCAAATATCTGGCGCACGAAGGCGCTAAAGTGATAATACTCGGCCGAAAGGAAGATGTGGGCCGTGCAATAGTGGAGGAAGTCATGGCTGAGAAACCTGAGGGCAGCATAGAATTCATGCAGACCGATGTGATGAATCGAGCTCTTGTGGAACAGAACTGCGACGAAATATTGAAGCGGTACGGGCGCGTCGACACTCTGCTCAATGCTGCCGGAGGCAATATGAAGGGTGCCACAATAGCTCCGGAACAGACCTTTTTCGACCTTGACCCCGAGCAGTTCCAAAAAGTGCTGTCGCTAAACCTTACCGGTACGGTAATCCCCACGCAGGTGTTCCTGCATCCTATGGCCCGGCAGGGTAGCGGCGCCATCATCAATTTCTCCTCGATGGCGGCTTTCCGTCCCATGACACGCGTCTGCGGCTATGCGGCCGCGAAGGCAGGCATTTCCAACTTTACGGCATATATGGCCACGGAATGTGCCAAAAAGTTCGGCGAGGGAATCCGTGTCAACGCAATTGCTCCCGGATTTTTCATCACGGAGCAGAACCGTTCTTTGCTGACAAACCCCGACGGCACGTATACCGAACGTGGCCGGGATGTCATCCGTCAGACTCCTTTCGGTCGCATGGGCGAAGCCGATGAGTTGTGCGGTACGATACATTATCTTATGAGTAAGGCATCAAAGTTCGTCACCGGCACGGTTGCCGTGGTGGATGGCGGATTCAACGCGTTTGCAATGTGATAAAGTTTGTGGTATGAGTGATTTCTTGGGCAGCGATTTCCTGCTGCAATCGCCTGTTTCGCGTATGTTGTATCGCGAGCATGCTGCGTCGAAGCCTATAATAGACTATCATTGCCATCTTGACCCGGCTCTCATTGCTGCCGACAGGCGTTTTGCATCTATCACAGCCCTGTGGCTTGGCGGTGACCATTACAAGTGGCGCGCCATGCGTGCCAATGGTGTGAACGAGCGTTTCATCACCGGTGATGCCTCCGACTGGGAAAAATTTGAGAAGTGGGCCGAAACGGTGCCTTACGCTTTCCGTAACCCGCTTTATCACTGGACTCATATGGAGCTTCGCACGGCTTTCGGAATAGACGAAACCCTCAACCCCGAAAGTGCGCGCCGGATATTTGACGAGTGCAACGCCCAGTTGCGTGACAAGGAAAGCATGACTCCACGCGGACTCATGCGCCATTATGGTGTGGAGACAGTGTGCACCACCGACGACCCTGCCGACACTCTCGAGCATCACCGCGCCATACGCGAAAGCGGGTTCGAGATAAAGGTGCTGCCTACATGGCGTCCGGACAAAGCGATGGCGGTGGAAAACCCCGGCCAATTCGCGGCATATGTCCGTACACTCGGTGATGCCGCCGGAGTCAGAATCGACACATTTGCCGGTCTATGCGAGGCACTGCAGCGCCGCCACGATTTCTTTGAGAGCAACGGATGCCGCCTCAGCGACCATGGAATAGAAGAATTTTATGCCGAGGATTTTGACGAGGCGGATATTGTGGGCATTTTCGCCCGAGTGATGGCTGGCGAGACGCTTTCCGAGGACGATGTGCGCAGATTCAAGAGCAAGATGCTGCTTGTATTCGGCGAAATGGACGCAGCCTCGGACTGGACGCAGCAGTTTCACTACGGCACCATACGCAACAATAACAGCCGCATGATGCAGTCCATAGGCCCTGACACGGGCTTCGATTCCATAGGTGAATTTGCCACGGCAAGCGCATGTGCACGTTTTCTTGACAGACTTGACAGTGCCGGCAAGCTTGCGCGTACGATTCTCTATAATCTCAACCCGTGCGCCAATGAGGTCATGGCCACAATGATCGGAAACTTCCAGGACGGTATCACCGCCGGTAAAATGCAGTTCGGCTCGGGATGGTGGTTCAATGACCAGATAGACGGCATGAGGCGTCAGATGAACTCTTTATCGCTGCTCGGTTTGCTGAGCCGCTTTGTCGGTATGCTCACCGATTCGCGCTCGTTCCTTTCATATCCGCGCCACGACTATTTCCGACGCACTCTTTGCGACCTCGTCGGAGCCGATGTGGAGGCTGGTCTGATTCCGTTCTCGGGTTATGAAGAACGCCGCCTGCGTCAGATGGTAGAGGACATCTGCTATAATAACGCCAAAAACTATTTCAAATTCTGAAAACCGCCATCATACCATGAATACCACCACTTCATCGTCGCTCAGAAGCAGTAATTGGCGCTGGGTGATATGTACGTTGCTGTTTTTTGCAACTACAATAAACTACCTCGACCGGCAGGTGCTCTCGCTCACGTGGAAAGACTTCATCGCTCCCGAATTTCATTGGACCGATTCCGACTACGGCACTATAACGGGGTTCTTCTCTCTGTTCTATGCCGCTGTGAGTCTTTTTGCCGGCAAGTTCATAGATTGGATGGGAGCCCGGCGCGGCTATCTGTGGGCCATATTCATATGGTCGCTTGCGGCCTGTATGCATGCCGGTTGCGGTTGGGTGACGATGAAAGTGGAAGGTGTGGAGTCGCTTGAAGCCCTTGCGGCCATAGAGAGCGGAAGCGCCTTGGCTTTGGCCTTGGCTTCTGTGAGCGTGTGGCTTTTTCTCGGCTGCCGTGCGCTTCTCGCATTGGGAGAGGCCGGCAACTTTCCTGCGGCCATCAAAGTGACTGCGTTGTATTTTCCGAAAAAAGACCGTGCGTTTGCCACTGCGCTTTTCAATAGCGGTGCTTCGGTGGGAGCGTTGGCGGCTCCGCTCTGCATCCCACTGCTTGCACGGCTGTTGGGCTGGGAGATGGCTTTTGTGATAATAGGCGCGCTGGGCTTTGTATGGATGGGATTTTGGCTCAGGTGCTATTCTGCCCCTGAGGATTCGAGGCATGTGAATGCCGCCGAGCTTGCCTACATACGTCAGGACGAAGCCGGGGAGAGCAGTCTGGAGGTAGAAGCGGAGGAGCACGACACAATACCATTCTGGCGCTGTTTCTCTTTCCGTCAGACATGGGCTTTTATCACAGGCAAAGCCCTGACCGACGGTGTGTGGTGGTTTTTTCTGTTCTGGACTCCTGCCTATTTCTCCGACCAGTATGGCTATGCTTCCTACACCCCAATGGGGCAGGCGCTGATTTTTACATTGTATCTTATTGTCACAATAGTGTCGATAGGCGGCGGCTATCTGCCTAAGATTTTTGTTGAACGTCTCGGCATGAATCCTTATGCGGGCCGTATGCGTGCAATGCTGCTGTTTGCATTTCTTCCGGTGCTTGCGCTGTTTGCGCAGCCGTTGGGAATGTATTCCGCATGGTGGCCGGCGGTTATAATAGGACTTGCGGGTGCCGGCCATCAGGCCTGGAGTGCCAACCTCTACTCGACGATAGGCGATATGTTTCCTAAAAGCACCGTGGCATCCATCGTAGGTATCGGTACAATGGCCGGTGGCATCGGATGCTATATAATCAATCAGGGCAGCGGCATACTTTTCGATTATGCCGCCGCGCGCGGAGCAGATTTCTCATTTGCAGGTTTCACAGGCAAGCCTGCAGGCTATATGATAGTGTTCTGCATCTGTGCATTGAGCTACATAGCAGCATGGTTCATCATGAAAATGCTTGTGCCACGCTACAAAAAGATAGAACTTAATCGGTGAACCATTTCTGCGGCCTGATGTTTTTAATAGCAAGAGAAGGCATTTTGCTGACGTTATTAAAAAGTCAAGGCTTGAGAATAGTCGATAACCTTCTCCGCCCGCCAACTCTCATCTGAGCCGGCGGGCTCTTTTTATTATTAAACAATTTCTTAATTGCGGCGGAGTACAATTGCGGCGACCACACATATGAGCAGCGCCCATGGGTAGTAGAGCCACGGCCACGGCTCGGCGGGACTGATTCCGGCCATGCCGGTGGCAAGCAGAGTCTGCGCCCCATAAGGAATAAGGCACTGAACGATGCAGGAGCCGGTGTCGAGAATGCTTGCGGCGCGTACGCGTGCAATACCGAATCGTTCCGCGATGCCACGGCTTATGGAGCCTACTGTGATTATGGCCACGGTGTTGTTGGCAGTGCATGCGTTCACCGCTCCTACGAGCAGCAGCATCGTGGCTTTAGCTCCCCGGCTGCCTGAAACATGCCGTGTCATGGCTCCGAGCATCCAGTCGATGCCTCCGTAATCTTTTATAAGCCCGAGCATTCCGGCCGCAAGCAGCGTCACCACGATGAGGCCTCCCATGCCGTCGATTCCATTACCCATGGCGCGAGCCATGGCTCCCGGCGCGATGCTGTATGACAGGCCTATCGTAATAGAGGCCAATATACCCGTGACAAGCACGATGTTGACGTTCACGCCGGCTACAGCCATTACGAGTACGGCTATATATGGAATTACGAGCCAATAGTTGCATTCTGTGGAAGGGGTGTAGTCGGAAGTGTGCGCCCCTACGAACACATATATGGCAAGGGTGGCTATGGCGGCCGGCAATACTATGGCGAGGTTGGCGCGGAATTTGGCGTTCATCGGCACGTTCTGCGAGCGGGTGGCTGCGATGGTAGTGTCGGAAATAAACGACAGGTTGTCGCCGAAAAAAGCGCCTCCAAGCAGTGCTGCGACGAGCATTCCCACTTCATTTCCGCTTTCCGATGCGATTTCCACAGCCAAGGGCGTAAGTGCAACCACAGTGCCCACAGATGTGCCTATGGACAGCGATATGAAGCATGCGGCAAGGAACAGGCCGGGCACCATGAATCCCAAAGGAAGATAGCGCAACGCCAGGTTGACGGTGGCTTCTATCGCTCCTATGCCGGAGGCCAGCGATGCGAATGCGCCTGCAAGGATAAATATCCATATCATGCTCAGGATATTTGTTGACCCGGCCGCTCGCGAGAACTGCTCGATGCGTGCGGCGAAACTGCCATGTCCGCGACCGATGACGACAGCCCATGCCGAGGCCGCCACGAAGGCAAGCGACAGCGGCATAGCATAGAAATCTCTGGCTGCGACAGATGTGCCGAGGTATAATGCGGCGAACACAAAAATAGGCGAAAGAGCCATAAGCCCGCGGCATGTCCCGATGCCGGTCGGGGATGCGTTTTCAGTCATGTAATTTACGGAATTTTCCGCAAAGTTACGAAAAACACGTTTATCCGTCAAATCCATGCGTTGGCGCGTTCTCGAACGGCCATTGACTCGCTCAGAAGTGTTATGAACACCTGCATGGAGCGTTTGCGGTAGCTGTCTTTGAGGATGTGCACACAGCCTGACATTTCGCCTCCGGGCACGTCGAGCGGAATGGCTTTGACTCCGTTCTGGTTGTGTATGGAGGCTTCGGCAAGCACGGTGACGAGTGTGCTGCGGCGTATCAGGTCGAGCAGGATATGGGGATCGTTGAGCTCAATGCGTATTTTCAGCTCGCACGGATTACGCTCCAGCAGTGTGTCGAGGGCATTTCGCGCCTGTAGCCCTTTCGACGGCAGAGCGAGGCTGTAGCGTGCCACGTCCTCGATTCTGACCTTGGGCAGTCCGGCTATAGGATGCGAGGGATTCGCTATCGCTGCAAGATAGTTCTGAAAAAGCACGTGCGATTCTATGCCTTCCATGGTTTCCGAGGGTTTGAAAGCGAGCACGAAATCTACTTGGCGGCGGCGCAGCATATCCATGAGTTCGGCCATGGGTTTGTAAAACACATTGAGTTTCACTCCGGGGTATTGCTTCATGAATGTGAATATGCTTTCGGTGAGAATCGGCGCGAAAGAGTATGTGACGCCGATGTTCAGTGTGCCAGTGAGCAGATCCTGAAGGTCGAACATGCGCTGACGGCACATTTCGGCATCGCATATTGTGCGTCTGGCGTAGGGGAGGAGTTCGGCTCCGGCCTCGGTGAGTGCCACCCCGTGGCTGTTGCGCTGGAGGAGTTGTGCGTTTATCTCGGCTTCAAGCTGTTTTATCTGTTGCGACAGTGTGCTTTGTGTGATGAAAAGTTCCTTGGCGGCTTCCGAGAAGTTCAGAGTCTCGGCCACCTTTACGAAGTATTTTAATTGGCGTAGTTCCATAATTGCTGGTGCAAAGTTACAAATCATCCGTGTTTCTTGTGGCACGGAACGAGATATGTTTGAACATGAATATAGGCATTGTGGCTCCTACGACCATTGCCAATATTATAAACACGCAAGTGAGGCCGTTGTCGGCAAAAAGGTAGAAATAATGCATGAAGTCCGTTTCGTTTTTATGCAGAAGGCACATGGCAAGGCCGCCGAACGCCTTGTAAGCGTATATTCCGGGAATCATCGGCAGCAGCGACGGAAACAAGAATGTTTCGGCGGGGATGCGAGCCCGTGGCGACACAAGCACTGCCGCCAGCCCGACGGCAAAAGCAGCGATGCCCGTGGCTGCCACTATATGCAGGCCAAGCATACTCTGCATGAGGACAAATCGCAGAGAGTGGCCTATGGCTGCAATTATGGCACAATACAGATAGGTGTTGCGCGGCGGGTTGCTTATAGACGCGAAACCGATGGCGGCTATCGCGGCAAAGAATGCATCTTGTAAAATATCGGCTATCATTACGTGGTTTTTTACTAAGAACCAAGTTCTAAAACATGCCTGCCCGCATCAGTGACATTCCGGCGCAAAGGCCGAGAGACAGGCAGCAGGTGAGGATGACGGCATCGGTCATACGGCTGAAGAAACAGATGTAGTGTCGGTCGAGCATGTCGCTGAATGCGTTAAGGAAGGGAATGCCCGGCACAAGATAGAGCACGCTCGTGGCTATGGCTATTTCAGGAGTAGAGCCAATGGAGAACAGACTGCCGGTTGCGCCAAGAACTGATGAAATGAATGCGCAGACGGCGAAAACAATGCGTACGTCGGCATGCGCGGCAAGCATGGTCTGTTTCACGTAGTATCCTGCCATGGTTGCGAAAAAGACTATGGCCATGGCTGCGCAATCGCCTCCGAAAAGGCGGCAGAACGATGCATTGGCGAATGACACAGCAAGGAGTACCCACCATTTACCTGCGGCTGGCGTACGCTCCGTTTCGGCGAGTATGCTGCGCGCGCGACCTACGTCTACAGTGCCGTCGGCGACGTCCCAGCTGAGACGGCTGAGACGTGCGACTATGTCGTAGCTTATTGCGGACGGTCCGGCAGGCGACATGTACATGGTGCTTTCTCCGCCGTCGCGGGTGCAGACAGATAGGTGTATGTTGCGCGGCATGATGGTAAGCGCGGCATTCAGATGCCAGCGTTCGGCCATCCGCTGCACGTTTTTTTCAAGGCGTATGCAGGTGGCTCCGCTACGCAGCAGACATGCCGCGTAGTCGCAAAGAAAGCGCCCGGTTTCGGCAGTGTCAGAAATCGTCGTCATAATCGTCGCAGGTTTCGTGGGGCAGGGGGTCGCCCGGAATCCATATTTCTTCGCGTTCTGTACCTGTATCAAAGACCGGATGCCTGAAAAATCCGTTTTTTGCAGCGATGTTGACAAGCCGTAGTGCTATGAGGCCCAGTACGCTTCCCGCAACACAGAGCCATATTGTCATAGGTGTAATCATATGTATCGGTTTTTATTTGTGCAAAGGAACAAATATCACGAAGATTCCACGGCGGTGTGCAATGGTATTTTTGAATGGCTGCGATAGATAAAAAACGAGACCGCACATGGTGGTGCGGCCTCGTGAAATGATATTTCCAAGAAGTGTCAGAGTGTGTCTACGGCGGCTCGTTCGACGGCGAGACCGTTGCAGTAGCGCTTGATGTAGGCGTTGAAACCTGCCACGGCGTCGGGGTCGGGTGCCATTTCCGTTGCGCTCTGCCCGACAAACACGGCATCGTTCAGGAATGCCGGGAGCGACTGTCCTTTGGTGTTGTTCACCATGTACGATGCCAATAAAGCTATGCCCCATGCTCCGCCTTCGCCGGCAGTTTCCATTACGGATATTGGCGAATTGAGCGCGGCGGCAAGAATGCTCTGCCCTACGCCTGCTGTCTTGAACAGGCCTCCGTGGGCTGTGATGCGGTCCACTTCAACGTGTTCTTCGTTGAAGAGGATGTCGTTGCCGATTTTCAGGACAGCTACGGATGCATATAGGTTGGCACGCATGAAGTTGGCAAGGGTGAACTTGTCCGAAGCCGAGCGCACGAACATGGGTCGTCCTTCGGTAAGGCTGGTAATGGGCTCGCCTGAGAAATAGTTGTAGGCAAGCAGTCCGCCGCAGTCGGGCGCACCTTTAAGGGCATTCTCGTAGAGTTTGCCATACACTTCGTTCATGTCTACGGGTATGCCGAGCAGTTGCTGGTACTCCTTGAACAGGCCAACCCATGCATTGAGGTCGGAAGTGCAGTTGTTGCAGTGCACCATGGCCACGAGATTGCCGTCGGGCGTCGTCACCATGTCTATCACATCATAGGGTCTGGACAGGTTCTTTTCAAGCACTATCATGGAGAAAGACGATGTGCCGGCCGAGACATTTCCTGTGCGGGGCAGCACGGCATTGGTGGCCACCATGCCTGTGCCGGCGTCGCCTTCCGGCGGACACAGCGGGGCGCCGGCCTTGAGATGGCCGGACACGTCGATGCGGCGGGCGCCTTCCTCGGTGAGCCGTCCTGCATCCTTGCCTGCCACTATGGCTTCAGGCAGAATGGAACGCAGAACCCACGGGTAGCCTTTCGGCTCTACGAGTCTGTCGAATTTCTCTATCATAGACGCATCGTAGTCTTTCGTGGCGGGGTCGACGGGCAGCATGCCCGAGGCATCGCCTACGCCGAGCACGCGGCGTCCGGTGAGTTGCCAGTGTATGTAGCCGGCAAGCGTGGTGAGGAAGTCGATGTCCTTCACGTGCGGCTCGTCGTTCAGTATCGCCTGATACAGATGTGAGATGCTCCACCGCAACGGGATATTGTAGCAGAACAGTTCGGAGAGTTCTGCGGCAGCGGCCCCGGTGTTGGTGTTGCGCCATGTGCGGAACGGGACAAGGATGCGGGCATCGGAATCGAAGGCCATGTAGCCGTGCATCATTGCGCTTATACCGATGGCTGCAAGCTGTTCAATCTCGGTGTCGTAGAGCTTTCGCACGTTGGCGCGGAGGTTGGCGTAGCAGTCCTGTAGCCCGTACCATATGGCTTCGGTGCTGTAGGTCCACAGGCCGTCGGCGAGCTGGTTCTCCCATTCGTGGCATCCTTGTGCTATCGGACGGTTGCGCTCGTCGGTAAGGACGGCTTTTATGCGTGTGGAGCCAAACTCTATGCCCAATACGGCGCGTCCTTGCTCGATGGTGTTCTTTGCTTCGGCTGTCATTACAGGTAGAGCGAGCGGTTAAGCATATAGTACACCTCGCCCATGCGAATCTGGTTTTTGAAGCCCTCGATGGTGGTGTTTTTGTCTATGTGCAGCATCTCGACTCCTGCTATTTCGGCGTAATCCTCCCAATATTCCGGGGTGATGTCGTAGCTGAAGCAGGAATGGTGTGTGCCGCCTGCGAGAATCCATGCTGTCGCGCCGGTCTCGAAATCGGGCATGGGTACCCAAAGAGCCGAAGCCACAGGAAGTTTGGGCAGAGGCTTGCTCTTGATGCATTCCACGTCGTTGACGATAAGGCGGAAGCGGTTGCCCATGTCGACTACGGTGGCTGTGACGCCTGTTCCGGGTTTGGAAGTGAAGACGAGTCGTGCTGTCGGAGTCTTTCGCACTCCGATGCCCAGATGGTGGACTTCGAGGCGGGGACGTTCCTCTGCGATGAGCGGGCACACTTCAAGCATGTGTGCCTGAAGGATGGAGCTCTGCTTGTCGTCGAAATTAAGGGTGTAGTCTTCCAGGAACGAGCATCCGCCGGCCATGCCTTGAGTCATAACCCATAGAGTACGGTAGAGAGCGGCCGATTTCCAGTCGCCTTCGGCTCCGAAGCCGTAGCCTTCAGCCATCAGGCGCTGTGAGGCGAGGCCGGGAATCTGGTCGAATCCGCGTCCGGTCGCGTCGACGTTCACGTCGCCCAGGTCGTCGAAGTTGGTTGTGAAAGCTTTTGCTCCGGTGGCTTTGAGCACGGCGCGCAGGGTAAGCTCGGCTTTTGCGGAGTTCCATACTTTGCGGTATTCCTGCGAGTCGCGGTCTTCGATGCCTATGTCGTGAGCGTACAGACGGAAGTATTCGTCAACGAGTCCGTCGACGTCCTCATCTTTTATTGCGTCGAAGTAAGGCATCACCTCGCTGAAGGGCATGTAGTCCACATGGTAGCCGAGACGGATTTCGGCTTCCACCTTGTCGCCGTCGGTTACGGCCACGTTGTTCATCTGGTCGCCGAAGCGTATTATGCGCATGTCCTGAGAGTCGGCCCACGCCACACACACGCGCTGCCACACGGCAATGCGTTCCTGGGTGGCGGCGTTTTTCCAGTAGCCGGTGACTACTTTGCGGCGTACGCGCATGCGGGCGCAGATATGGCCGAATTCGCGGTCGCCGTGGGCGCTTTGGTTCAGGTTCATGAAGTCCATGTCCATGGTGTCCCAAGGAATTTCTGCATTGTACTGTGTGTGCAGATGGAGCATGGGCTTGTTGAGCAATTTGAGGCCATGGATCCACATTTTGGCAGGCGAGAATGTGTGCATCCATGTGATGATGCCGGCGCAGCGCGCGTCGTTGTTTGCGGCTTTCATCAGGGCTTCCACTTCAGCCGAGGAGTTGGCGGTGCCTTTGTACACCACTTTCACGGGAAGGTTGCCTGAAGCGTTGAGGCCGTCTACCATTTCTTTGGAATGGGCGTCGACTGCCACTACGGCGTCGCCTCCGTAGAGGAGCTGCGCGCCGGTAATCCACCATATTTCGTAATTGCTATACATAATCTTATGTGTTTAGAGGGGGTTATTTCTTTTGTCCGTAGTAAGCGTTCGGCCCGTGCTTGCGCATATAGTGCTTCTCCACAAGCAGCGGGTTCATGGTGAGCGAGGGGTTTAGAGTCTTGGCTATGTAGGCCATTTTTGCCACCTGTTCGAGCACGACGGCGTTGTGTACGGCGTCGGCCGGCGATTTGCCCCATGTGAACGGGCCGTGGTTCTTGACTAATACGCCCGGGGTGTGCATCGGGTTCATGCCTTCGAAGCGGCGCACTATCACGTGGCCGGTCTCGAGTTCGTAATCGCCGTTTACCTCGTCCTGCGTCATGTCGGGAGTGCAGGGGATGGCCTCATGGAAATAGTCTGCGTGCGTTGTGCCGATGTTGGGCAGGTCGAGTCCGGCCTGAGCCCATGCAGTGGCGTATGTGGAATGGGTGTGTACCACGCCTCCGGCCTCGGCGAAAGCGCGGTAAATAGCAAGGTGGGTAGGAGTGTCGCTGGAGGGACGCAGGTCGCCCTCCACCACTTCGCCTGTGGAGAGGTCCACCACCACCATGTCCGAAGCCTTCATAGCGTCGTAGTCCACGCCGCTGGGTTTGATTACCACCAGGCCGCGTTCGCGGTCGATGCCTGAGACGTTGCCCCATGTGAAAATCACGAGGCCATGGCGCACAAGGTCGAGATTGGCCTTGAATACTTTTTCTTTTAGTTCTTTCAACATTGTTTACCAAAAATAATAGTAGAACGCTACAGTGATGCTGAGGATGATAATGGAGTGTATGACATCCCACTTGTTCCAGCTTGCTCTTGTTGCGGCACGCTGTTCGGGTGTGGATGTGCCGAACACCAGTCCTCGTATTTTTTCGGGGGAGGGAGCTGTGGTGCAGAGCGATACGATTATGGCCACCACAAGGCAGAACACAAGCATCCAGCCGCAGAAGAAGAGCCAGTTGCAATCGTAGAAGACGCTGCGGAACAGGCTGTCGCCGGTTTCGCCGGCGTTGCTGTAATATACTTTGGCGGCAAGGCGTGTGAGGCCGATTACAAGACCGGAGATAAGTGCCCACATGCCACCCTGTGCTGTGGCGCGCTTCCAGAGTATGCCCACGAGGAATGCGGCGGCGATGCCGGGTGCGAGCACCGACTGTACGTCTTGCAGATAAAGGTACAGTACGTCGCCGACGGAGCGCATCACAGGTATCCAGAGTATGCCGAGGATTACAATTGCCACAGTGGCCACCTGGCCGATGCGCACGAGTTTTTTAGGCTCGGTGTCAGGTTTGAAGCGCTGGTAGAAGTCGATGGTGAAAAGGGCTGCCGATGAGTTGAAAAGCGAAGCCAACGAGCTCATGAGAGCGGCGAGGATGCCGCACACGATAAGACCTTTCACACCTGCGGGGAGGAGTTTTGCGACGAGTGTGGGGAAGGCGGCGTCGGAGTTGACGGAGCCGTTGGGGAGCATGGGCAGGAAGTCGCCGAGGTTCTGATGCAGGGCGAAGGCTATCATGCCGGGGATGAGGAACAGGAACACAGGCAGCAGCTTCAGGTAGGCTCCGAAGATGGTGCCGCGACGTGCCTCACGCTCGTCCTTGCCGGAAAGAACGCGCTGGACGATGAACTGGTCGGTACACCAATACCAGAAACCGATTACGGCAGAGCCTACGAGCGCACCGAGCCACGGGTACTGCGGGTCGGCGTTGTTGCGGATGAGGTTTGTCATGGTGTCGCCGTATTCGTTCACTTTGACAGCCGAGCATATACGCATCATTTCGTCCCAACCGCCGAGTTCGCGGAGGCCGAGCACAAGGATAATGAGCGAGCCGAGCAGCAGTATGGGGGTTTGGAGCACGGAGGTGTAGAGGACGGATTTCATGCCGCCGAGCACTGTGTAGAGTGCTGTGATGAGCACGAGACCCACTGCCGCAATCCAGAAGAAATCGATGCCCCAAAGCTCGTCGATGCCAAACACCTGCTGGAACACAAGGCCGCCGGCGTACACCGTCACGGCCACTTTGGTGAGCACATAGCTGATGAGCGATATGGTGGCAAGAATGGTGCGCGACTGAGGGTTGAATCGTTTCTCAAGAAATTCGGGCATGGTGTATACCATGGAGCGCGAATAGAACGGGACGAATGCCCATCCGAGGATAAGAATCATCCAGCCTTGTATTTCCCAATGTGCCATGGCCATGCCGCTCGATGCGCCGGAGCCGGCAAGGCCGATGAGGTGCTCCGAACCGATGTTGGATGCGAAAATCGAGGCGCCGATGGCTATCCACGTGGCGTCCTTGCCGCCGAGAAAATAGTCGGCCGCGTTGTTTTGTTTTTGGCGCATTACCCATACGATAATTCCTATCAGGGCAACGAAAAACAGGGCGATGACAATCCAGTCAAGTAATGCCATAGTTTTCTGAAATATTTAAGGGTGTGTTATGTTAATTGTATTTTGTCTGTATTAAGGTTGCTGTTGCTCGTAGGTTGAGAATGCAAACACGGTGTGGCTTTTGTATGTCTCGCCGGGGCGCAGGATGGTGGACGGCCATTCCGGCTTGTTGGGGCTGTCGGGATAGTGTTGTGTCTCGAGACAGATGCCGGCACGCTTATTGTAAACCTTTCCTTTCTTGCCGGTGACGGTGCCGTCGAGGAAATTACCGGAATAGACCTGTATGCCAGGCTCGTCGGTGTATATGTCCAGAACTATGCCGGATGCGGGGGAGATGAGTTGCGCTGCTATGGCTTTTTCGTCGCCGGCGGTGTCGAGAACCCAGTTGTGGTCGTAGCCGTTGCCGTTTCGTATTTGTTCGAAGTCGGTTTTGTCAAGTTGCTTGCCGAGTGCTGTCGCAGTAGTGAGATCCATAGGCGTTCCTTCCACGGGCAGAATTTCGCCTGTGGTCATGAATGTGGAGTCGACGGGGGTGTATGTCGAGGCATTGACGTAGAGCGTATGGTCTGCGATGGGTTGGGATGGGTCGCCGTTGAGGTTGAAATAAGCGTGGTTGGTCATGTTTATGACGGTGGGAGCATCGGTGGTGGCGGCGTAGGCTATGTCAAGCTTATTATCCGAGGTGAGGGTATAGGTGACGGTAGCAGTGACGTTTCCGGGGAAATTGTTGTCGCCGTCGGGCGAGTGCATTGTAAGCACGACAGTGCTGTCGTTCGGCTGTTCCGCCTCGTACACCTGGTATTGCCATCCGGTGGGTCCTCCGTGCAGGCAATGTCCGAAATTGTTGCGTGGAAGCTGCACTGTGTCGCCGTCTATGACGAGACGTCCTTGGGCTATGCGGTTGGCGTAGCGTCCGATGGCCGCGCTGAAGTCGGTCTGGTTGTTTTCCGGAAAGTAAGCCTGAATGCTGTCGAATCCGAGAACTACGTCGCGGAATCCGCCGTCGCGGTCTGGCACCATCAGCGACACTATGCGGCCGCCATAGTTGGTGATGCATGCTTCCATGCCGTTTTTGTTTGCGAGGGTGTAGAGCGCTGTCGGCTTGCCGCCGTATTCTGCTTTGAATTTCTCCGGGTCAAGGCCGGATTTTGTCAGTCCTGTTCCGGAGTTTCCGTTGCAAGATGTGAGCGCCGCAGCAATCGCAAGCGGCATCAGGAATAGATATTTCATGATAAAAGACGAATTTATTATATATTCTTTGATAAGGTTTCCGCGAAACGGGCATCTTGGACAATATCTTAAAAGACATACAAAGTTAGCAACTATACTTCACAAACGGGCGCAAAATGTTTCCTTTTTTTTGTTTGCCGTAACATGTGCCTGAAAAAGGTTGCGAAATTTCACATGGTTAATCCTTTATTGTGTAAATTTGTCTCGCAAAAAGAATATCATTGAAACAACTATAAAATATCAGTATGAGCAAGATTGTGACTTTGGGCGAGATAATGCTGCGCCTTTCGCCTGCCGGAAACCGGCGTTTTGTGCAGGTGGATGATTTCGATGTGATATGGGGTGGCGGCGAGGCCAATGTCGCAGTGAGTTGCGCCAACTACGGCCACGACGCATATTTTGTAAGCAAGCTTCCCGAGCATGAGATAGGACAAGCGGCCGTGAACGCCTTGCGCCGCTATGGAGTGGACATACGTCACGTGGCGCGCGGGGGCAAGCGTGTGGGCATCTATTATTGTGAGACAGGGGCCTCCATGCGTCCGTCCAAGGTGATTTATGACCGTGCAGGTTCGGCGATAGCGGAGGCCGACCCCGAGGATTTCGATTTTGATGCTATAATGGAAGGTGCGGACTGGTTCCACTGGAGCGGTATCACGCCTGCCATCAGCGATAAAGCCGCCGAACTTGCGCGTTTGGCTTGCGAAGCAGCCAAACGCCACGGTGTGACGGTGAGTGTCGATCTGAATTTCCGTAAAAAACTGTGGACGAGCGAGAAGGCGCAAAGCATAATGCGCCCGCTCATGCAATATGTGGATGTGTGTATCGGCAATGAGGAGGACGCGGAACTTTGTCTCGGGTTTAAGCCGGAAGCCGATGTGGAAGGCGGAGAAACCAATGCGGAAGGCTACAAAGGCATATTCCGTGCCATGGCACGCGAATTCGGCTTCAAATACGTGGTTTCGACGCTCCGCGAGAGCTATTCTGCCACTCATAACGGATGGAAGGCCATGATATACAATGGCGAGGAGTTCTATGAATCGAAACGTTATGACATATTCCCGATTATAGACCGTGTGGGCGGCGGTGATTCTTTCTCCGGCGGACTCATCCACGGGTTGCTTACCATGAAGTCGCAAGGAGAGGCACTCGAATTCGCAGTGGCCGCATCGGCTCTGAAGCATACCATCCCCGGCGATTTCAACCTCGTCAGTGCAGCGGAAGTTCAATCCTTGGCCGGAGGCAATGCCAACGGCCGCGTACAGCGATAACAATATGGCAAGATTCGACAAACAGGCCGTAATGGCCAAGATAGGCGGCACGCGTATGGTACCGGTGTTTTATCATAAAGATGCCGAAGTGGCCAAGCATGTGTTGAAAGCCTGCTATGAAGGAGGCGTGCGTGCATTCGAGTTTACCAATCGTGGCGACTTCGCACATGAGATTTTCGGCGAACTCGTGAAATATGCCGCTGCGGAGTGCCCGGAAATGGCTTTGGGCGTAGGTTCTATAGTGGACCCTGCTACGGCGGCTCTTTACCTCCAGCTCGGGGCATGCTTTGTGGTGGGTCCTCTGTTCAACCCCGAGGTGGCGCGTGTGTGCAACCGCCGGCTGGTGGCCTACACGCCCGGCTGCGGAACGGTTTCGGAAGTGGGATTCGCACAGGAGGCAGGATGCGACCTTTGCAAAGTGTTTCCCGGCGATGTGCTCGGCCCGAAGTTCGTCAAAGGGCTACTCGCTCCGATGCCTTGGAGCAAGCTGATGGTGACAGGCGGAGTGGAACCCACAGAGGATAATCTGCGAGCTTGGTTCTCAGCCGGAGTCTATTGCGTGGGCATGGGTTCCAAACTGTTTCCCAAGGAGCGAATAGCCGCAGCAGACTGGAGTTATATCACAGACAAGTGCCATGAAGCATTGGCTATAATAGCCGGATGCTGAAAAGGGCAATATGAATAAAAAAGCCGGGATGCAAATCCCGGCTTTTTATTATTTCATTGTCTGCAGCAGCAGCGAATCGCTTTGGAGGCGCGCTTGCAGGTATTTTCTAAGTTCGGTGGCTTTGGCTGCCGGTAGCGGTTTGCTGTATTTTACGAGTGCCACGTTTACGGTGTCAAGTCTGTCGGTGGCGGTGTTGCCGAATACGGCGCGCGTGACGGCTATGTCAGCGACCTGAGGAAATATCACACGTAGCTCCGGTGCGAGTCGCGCCACCACGGTGTCGTTCATGCGGCGATAAGCGAGCACGGCTTCGAGAGAGTCTATTGTCTCCTGTTTCTGTGCTATCGATTGCTGTGCGAATTCCAGTATTTCCGTGGACGAGCGTCCTGTGATGGATGACAAATCTGGTGAATCGCCCTGCACTATGTTGAGTCTGGTGCCCTGCAGGCCATAAAAGCGCAGGCGCGAGCTAAGGGCGAGAGTGACGGAATCCTGCGGGAGGATTTTTCCTATAAGTGTGACGGATATTGTGCGCTGGCCGCTTACGTCCGTTGCTGAATGGCTGAGTACCTGTGTTGACGGGAAACTGAACTCCTCGGCCACGAAACGCGAAGCGTTCATCTCGAAACGCTCCTGCCCGAGCATGCGGTATGTCAGATAAACCGACGGGAGCAGGGTGAGAACGGCGATTATGTAGACAAATTTGCGTACGCGCCGGGCGCGTGGAGATGGCTCTACGACGTGCCGCGAGAATTTCATAAGCTTGATGCCTATGAATGTGGCGAGCGCAATGTAAATGGAGTTGATGAGGAATAGATAGAGGGCGCCGAGAAAATAGTTCCACTGCCATGTGGCGAGTCCGAAGCCTACGGTGCACAGAGGAGGCATGAGGGCTGTGGCGATAGCCACGCCCGGAATCACGTTGCCTTTGTTTTTGGCCGCAATGGCTATGATGCCGGCAAATCCGCCGAAAAATCCTATGAATACGTCGTAGATGGTGGGCGAAGTGCGGGCGAGAAGTTCGGAGTGCCCTTCGCTCACGGGCGAAATGAGGAAATATATAGTGGACGTGATTACTGAAAAGCCGGCGGCTACGGCAAGGTTGCGCGCTGAGCGTTTCAGCAGTTCGAAATCTTCGGTGCCTACGGCAAGACCGATTCCGATAATCGGTCCCATTAGCGGCGAAATAAGCATGGCGCCGATTATTACGGCTGTGGAATTGGTGTTCAGACCCAGCGAAGCAATGAATATGGCGAAAATCAGAATCAGTATGTTCGGGCCGCGGAAAGTGATTCCTTCGCGGATGGACTGTTCGGTCTCGTTCTGGGACAGTATGTATCCGTTGAGCGAGAAATAATTTGACAGCGAGTCGATTATGCTATTCCAGTTCTTGATGTTCATGAAGGTTGTTTTGCAACTGCAAAATTACGTGAAAACTTTTTAGCGGCAAACAATGTAATTGTCAAATTTGTATTTTTAATAGGGTGCGAAACAAAATCAAAAATGTATGCGACAGATAATAACCCATTTTACCGACGACGATTTGTATAAATTCACGATGTGCTGCGCTGTGATAGACAATTATCCGCGTGCGCAGGTGAAATACTCTTTTGTCGACCGCGCCGGCACATGCTATCCGCCCGGATTCGGATCCGAGTTGCAACGGCAGGTCGCGTTGCTTGAGGGCGTGGTTGTGACGGAAGACGAAATAGAATACATGAAACGCAGATGCCCGTACATCCCTGTATGGTTCTACACTTTCCTGAAGGGTTTCCGCTACGACAGGTGGCAGGTCGAGGTGCGGCAGGATGATGAAGGCCGTCTGAGTGTCGCTTTCGAGGGTCCGTGGAGCAGCACGATTTTGCTCGAAGTCAAAGTACTGGCCATTATTTCCGAACTTTATTACGAGATGACAGGGCAGGCCGGACAACTTGATTACAACGGCCACTACCTGCGCTCCAAGGAAAAAGCGCAGCGTCTCATAGATGCCGGATGTTATTTCAGTGATTTCGGCACCAGGCGACGGGCTTCGTTCGAGGCTCAGGACACATCGGTGCGCGCAATGGCGGAATATGGTGCGGTGTCGTCCGGACCGGGACGTTTTACGGGCACAAGCAATGTCTATCTGGCCATGAAATACGACCTTAAACCTATCGGCACCATGGCCCACGAACTTATATGTGCGCTTGCAGGCATTTATGGCCCGCAGATGGCGAACTATATTGCGATGCGCACATGGTCGTCTACTTTCCGCGGTGCGTTGGGGACATTTCTGTACGATACTTATGGATGGGATATATTCAGCCTGAACTTCTCGGAGGATTACGCAAACATGTTCAAAGGGTTGCGCGTAGACAGCGGGGATAATTATGCCGAACTCGACAAGATTGTGGCGAAATACCGTTCGTTAGGCATAGACCCGTCGTCGAAGCAGGTGGTGTTCAGCAATGCCCTGGACACAGATGCGGCGATAGCGCTGCAACGTTATGCTGCAGGCAAGTGCCTGCCGTCGTATGGCATAGGTACGCATTTTACAAACGATTTTCCGGGAGTAAAGCCTCTGAACATAGTTATAAAGCTGTTTGCTGCAAAAATCACCGAGTCATGGACGTTCTACAACGATACCTGCAAGCTGAGTGAGGACGCGGGCAAGTACACCGGCCGGCCGGAAGTGGTGCGGCGCTTCAAGGAAGCGTTGCATATGCCGCTGTGAGATAAAAAGAGCGGGCGCGACGTCGTTTTGTCGCACCCGCAAGTAATGGTTTTTGTTTAGCCTACGGCTTATTTCTCGAATTTTTTCACAATGACGGTGGCATTGTGGCCGCCGAAACCGAAAGAGTTGGACAGGGCGGCGCGAACCGGACGGTTCTGTGCGCGGTCAAATGTGAAGTTGAGGTTGTAGTCGATGTTTTCGTCGAGGTCGTCGGGCATGTGGTTGATAGTGGGAGGAACAATATCCTCCTGCACGGCCTTCACGCTGAACATGGCCTCAAGTGCGCCGGTAGCACCGAGAAGGTGTCCGGTCATCGACTTGGTGGACGAGATGTTGAGTTTGTAGGCATGTTCGCCGAACACTTCCTTGATGGCTTTCACCTCGGAGATGTCGCCTACGGGGGTGGATGTGCCATGGACATTGATGTAGTCAATATCTTCGGGCTGCATTCCGGCATCCTCGAGAGCGTTGGTCATGGCGAGTATTGCGCCAAGGCCTTCGGGGTGGGTGGCCGTCAGGTGGTATGCGTCGGCAGAGAGGCCTCCGCCCGCCACTTCGGCATAGATTTTCGCTCCACGGGCCAAAGCATGTTCGAGCTCCTCAAGCACAAGTACAGCCGAACCTTCTCCCATCACGAAGCCGTCGCGGCTGGCACTGAATGGGCGCGAAGCCGTTTCGGGGCTGTCGTTTCGGGTTGACAGAGCGTGCATCGAGTTGAAACCGCCGACGCCTGCAGGGTAGATGGCTGCTTCCGCGCCACCGCTGAGGATGACGTCGGCCTTGCCGAGGCGTATGAGGTTGAAAGCGTCGATGATGGCGTTGTTGGACGATGCGCAAGCCGACACTGTGCCGAAGTTGGGGCCATGGTAGCCATATTCCATGGAAATGTGGCCCGAGGCGATGTCGGCAATCATCTTGGGAATGAAGAACGGGTTGTACTTGGGACCGTTGGCTTCGTTGAGGGCATAATAGCCCGCTTCTTCCTCGAAAGTGTGGAGGCCGCCTATACCGGCGGCAACGATTACGCCTACGCGGTTTTTATTGAGACTTTCGTCGCTCTCGAGTCCGGCGTCGGCTACGGCCTGACGAGCTGCAACAATTGCATACTGAGCGTACAGGTCGAGCTGGCGCAGCTTTTTGCGATCGAAGTGGGCTGCGGGGTCGTAGTCCTTTACTTCGCAGGCAAACTGCGTTTTGAACTTGGAGGCGTCAAAGTGTGTAATAGGGCCTGCGCCGCTTTTGCCCTCTACGGCGTTGTGCCACGTTGTGGCCACGTCGTTGCCGATGGGGGAAATGGCGCCGAGACCGGTTACGACAACTCTTTTTAATTCCATTTGAAATAATGTGTTTTTAGCTCACGCACCGACGCCTGCTCGGCGTCGGGAATAGGGGAGGGTTTTTTATTTGTTTGCTTCGATGTAAGCAACGGCGTCGCCGACGGTAGCGATTTTTTCAGCCTGGTCGTCGGGGATGGTGATGCCGAACTCTTTCTCGAATTCCATGATGAGTTCTACGGTGTCGAGCGAATCAGCGCCAAGATCGGTGGTGAATGCTGCGGTTTCGGTTACCTGACCTTCGTCTACGCCGAGCTTGTCGACGATGATTGCTTTTACGCGATCTGCAATTTCAGACATAGTTGTAATATTTAAATGATTAGTGAAATTTTTCAGTTTCAGGGCGCAAAGTTAGCGAATAAAAGTGAATTACGGAAATTTTTCGGCAACAAATTGAAGTCGGCCGCATCGGGCTCCGTTTATTCTGCTTGTCCGAGACGGGATGGCGTCATGCCGTGCCGGGGTCTGTAGGCGGGGTTTAACATGTCAAGGTCCGGGCGGTATGCCGGCGAACTGATTCCTGACAGATTCAGCAGGGTGTGGCCTACGAGGTCTGTGGTGGCAGGTCTCATGATATGTCTTTTTATGGATTCCAATGCGCCGGGATGACGGGCGATGTATGCGTCGGAGCACCATATCTCGAACGGTACGCCATAGAGGGCGTCGATATATTTTTTTATGGCGGTGCGGTCTGACATGCTGTCGTGTGCGCCTATACGGCCGTATGCGTTGCGGAAATCATACACTTCTTCTCCATGGTCGGAAAAGTAGATGGCTATTGTGGGGCGGTTTTTGTGGGCTGTGAGTATGGCTTTGATGGTGCGGTCGTTGTGAAGCGTGGCATTGTCATAGTCGGCGATTTTCTGCCGCGTTGCGGCAGAGAGCCATGGCTCTCTGCGAAAACCGTAGTGGCCTTTTCCGAACACACGGCACGAATCGGTGCCGGGGTAGCGGTCGGCCGGGTCGAGGTGCTGTCCCCAAAGGTGGTATATCCATAGCCTTTTTGCATGCTGACGGCTTTCTTGGGCAGTTGCGGCTTGCTCGTGTCGTACGAAGTCCAGGTCGTCATGCGGGTTGCTATATGTGGATGTATAGGTATACGCGTGTCTCATGGCCGCGTCGTTGTAAAGAAATCCGTTTAGAGTGTAGCTGCTGATTACGTCGTCGCCCGCATGCTGGTTGTCAAGGAAGTATACTTCCCATCCGGCTTTTTTGAAAAGCAGCGGGAGGAAGGCTCCGTCTGCGGGAGCTTCTCCGTCGAGGTGGGAGGCCAGCGAAAGCGCCGAACGCATTACGCCGGAAGTGTAACGCGAAACAGCAGTGACGGAATCAAATGCCACAAGCCTTCCCGCGCGTGCTTCGGCCGTCTGGAACGGAGTCACGGACAACGGGTAGCCATAGAGTTGCGAATGATTGCGGATGTGGGATTCGCCTATGATGAGCACTATGTCGAGTGTGTCGCCCGGAATAGTGTCCGTGGCTAAGGCATGGTCTGCCGCATCGGCGAGCAGGCGCTTTGTCCATCGGGCGTTTTCGTCGGACATCAGTGACACAGCGTGCAGCGAGTAGAAGGTTTTTGTAGGATTGTCGGAATGGTAACCAGGAAAGCAGGCTTCGATTTGTCGTGAATCGTTAGCCCGCATGACGGTCGCGGTTTTTTCTGTAAACAATATGCCTCCGGCTATGACAAGCACAGAAACCGCTGATGTGGCGAATGCTCCGGCAGGTCTTCTGATATGACGCTCGACCACGGCGAATGTTATAATGCCGAAAATGCAAGCGGCAGCACTGGCTGCCATTTCAAGACCTATGAAGCTTTTGAAGAAGCTTGCGGTTTCGGCTTTGCCGGTCTCGGCAAGGAGCGTGAACATACGTGGCGATATGTCCATGCCGAACATATAGTAGGCGGTTGCAGCTAATATGCAGTACACTAATGTAATGGTATATATTGTCCATTTTATTGCGACGCTTCCGGATGCTGAGGCTATTGCAGTAAGGATATAAGCACAAAACAAGGCTCTCAGCAGGCCTGCGGCGTCGCGTAGCGCTATGGCTGCGTCGAAACCTGCCGCCTGTTTTAGCAGGCCTATGAAGCAGACAGGGGCAAGGAATAGGGTGCATGCCGCAAGCATCGGCCATTCGCGCCGAATAGGGGTGGCAAATTTTTGCCATAGCTGACCCGGCGTCATGTCGTTTCTACGGTTAGGCCGTCGTATGCGAGCGATATGCCATGAGGCAATGACACAGAAGCATGCGGCGGCATGTCGTGGCTTATATGGGTGAACAATGTGCGCCGCGCTCCCACTCTTGATGCTAATGCCACGGCCTGTTCGAGGTTCATGTGCGACAGGTGTTCGGCTGGGCGAAGGGCGTTCACTACGAGTGTGTCAAGGCCGCGCAGACGCAGCAGCGTGCTTTCGGGCACGGTTTTGGCATCGGTGATATAGGCGGTGTCTCCGATGCGGAAGCCGATTATAGGGAGGCGGTAGTGCATCACGGGAAGTGGTGTCACGTTTATGCCTGCGGCGATAAAGTCGTTCTCGGGATGGATACGCAGCATTCTGAAAGACGGCACTCCGGGGTAGGGATGCTCTGTGAAGCAATACGGCAACCGCGCGCGCAAATCGCTTTCTACGTCTGCCGTGCAGTGGATGTCGAAGTGGTGTCCGTGGCGGCACCACGGACGCAAATCGTCGATTCCGCCGACGTGGTCGTAGTGTATGTGGGTGAGCAGCAGTGCGTCTATGTCAGGCGAGCCCTCCCGCAGCATCTGCTCGCGGAAATCAGGTCCGCAGTCTATGAGCAGGCGCCGGCCGCCGGTTTCCACAAGTACGGAGGCGCGCAGGCGTTTGTCGCGCGGGTCGTCGGAGCGGCATGTGGGGCAGCCGCAACGAAGCTGGGGGACTCCTGTCGATGTGCCTGTGCCGAGAAATGTGAGTTTCATAGTCTGTAGGATGTAAGGGCTCCGTCTTCAAAAATAAGATATATTCCGTCGCCGTAGCTCCATCGCTCCACCATCCCTGCCGTGGTGGGTATCTGCTCTGTTCGTGTCGGCGTTCCGAGGGCGAGCCTGCATTCGTCGCGTGTCATGGCGTGCTGCACGCGGGAGTGTACTATGAGTTGCCACACTTCGTCGGATATGTGCGGAAATGCGTCGCGAGGGTTAGTGAACGAGAACAGCGAAGCGAAGCTGCGCGGCGTGCCGGCTGTACCGCCGAGGCTCATCATCACCATGGCTGTGTCGCCTTCGTGCGAGAATATTACGGCGGCCGGATATATTCCGTCGATGCCAGGTTCGACGCGCTCTATGCTTACGGGCACGTGGCGCAGTCCCGGGCGGCTGCGCCCGTCGACGGTGCGCCACAGAGGGGTGCTTATATAATATATGTGTCCGCGCATCATGCTGTCGGCACGTTCTACCGGTGCGCGCTCGATGGTGAATGGTATCTCGAGACGCGGCCGTGCTGCGATGTTTTCCGGCGATGCGTCAATGCGATACTGCAGGGTGTCTCCACGCCATGTCACGAGGTCGATTTCCGTAGCTCCTTCGCCTGTGAGGGACGGCGCTCCTGAACGTCCTGCATATATAAGGTCGGTTCCGGCGAGACTGTCGGAGCGTCCATCAGTGTATGAGAACAATTTGGCTATGCGGTTGTCGGATACGTAAAAGCGTTTGCCGGTGTTCCATTCTGCCGGCGGCTCGGGGAGTATGTCGGCCAGAAACAGCATTTCCGGTGTGGGTTTTGCGGCAGATTGGCGCCGCACTTCCCCGGCTGTTATACGCGGCGTGCTTTCAATGCCTGTGAAACAGCTGTGGAGCGCTATGGCTGTGAGTGCAGCGGCAATTATGGCAGGGTGTTTCATTCAGCTGCGGGTGCGATGCCAATGTTGTGGAATATGAAGCTGTATATGTCGGCCCATTCGTCGATTACTTTCGACACCGGCTTGCCTGCGCCGTGGCCCGCTTTGGAGTCGATGCGTATGAGTTTCGGGCAGCTGCCGGTATCGGAGGCCTGCAGGGTGGCGGCGTATTTGAAAGAGTGGGCCGGAACCACGCGGTCGTCGTGGTCGGCGGTGGTCACCATTATGGCCGGATAGTGGGTGCTTCCGCTGCGTATGTTGTGGAGCGGCGAGTAGCCGAGCAGGTAAGCTGCCATTTCCGGCGAGTCCGCAGATGTGCCGTAGTCGTGGGCCCAGTTCCATCCTATGGTGAACAGATGGTAACGCATCATATCCATCACTCCTACTCTCGGGATTGCCACAGCGAAAAGGTCGGGGCGCATGTTTGTGCATGCTCCGACAAGGAGACCGCCGTTGCTGCCGCCTTCGATGGTCAGCAGGCTGGGCCGGGTGAAGCCGTTCTCTACAAGCCATTCTCCTGCAGCAATAAAGTCGTTGAACACGTTGAGTTTTTTCTGTTTTGTGCCGGCTTCGTGCCATGCCTCTCCGTATTCGGAGCCTCCTCGCAGGTTGGCTTGTGCGTATATCCCGCCATTCTCGAGCCATAGCAGGCGGTTGGGGTTGAAGTTCGGATTCAAGGCTACGTTGAAGCCGCCGTAGCCGTAAAGATACGTGGGGTTGGAACCGTCGCGTCTGATCCCTTTTTTATAAGTGAGGAACATCGGCACGCGTGTGCCGTCTTCAGATGTGTAGAATACTTGCTCGGTCACGTAGTCTGAGGGGTTGACTCCGTTGACGGCCGGAGCATGCACGCAGGCTGATGCGCCTGTGGCTTTGTTGTAGCTGTATATGGCTCCGGGCGTGGTGAAGCTTGTAAAGCTATAGAATATTTCCGGATTCTTTTTCGATGCCGATATGCCTATGGCGCCGTAGCCTGGCAGGCTGATTTCATGTGGCTCTGTTCCGTCGGAAATGATATACGCGTGGTGTGATGCGTCTTTGTCGTAGACAAGGATTAGGTCGGACTGCGACACGCGCACGTCTTTGAGCACGGCGTCTTTCTTCTCGGGCACGACTTCTTTCCAGTGTTCGCGTCCGGGATGCGACGGGTCTATGGCCACAAGGCGGTAGTTGGGCGCATCTATGCCTGTGTATGCGAGCAGAGTGCCGTCGTGGCGTACGTCTGCAATGTCTATTATTTGTTCCTGCGACGGCTCAATAGTGACGAATCCGGCTTCGGGACGCGAAAGGTCTTTTACGTACAGGGCATTGCCGTTGCCTGCGCCAGAAGCAGCCACTACGAGGTATTGCTCGCCTTCGGTTACGTCGGCTGTGTGGAAGTGCAGCGGTTCGTCCGGATTTTCATAGGCGATGGTGTCCTCGCTCTGCGGAGTGCCCAGGCGGTGGTAGTATACTTTGTGGTATTCGTTCGCGTTGGAAAACTCCTTGCCTGCTTCAGGCCGGGCATATGCGCTGTAGTAAAATCCGTCGCCATGCCATGCCGCTCCGGTGAATTTAGCCCATTCTATATGGTCGGGCAGCAGACGGCCTGTGGCGGTGTCCATGACGTATATCTCTGTCCAGTCGCTTCCGCTGCGCGACACGGTGTAAGCCGTGTATCGTCCGTCGGCGCTTTGGAACAGGCCGGTAAGAGCCACCGTGCCGTCGTCGCTGAGGCTGTTGGGGTCAAGAAACAGTTCTGCCCCTGCGCCGTCAGGCGAGTCGGACCGGTATATGGCGGCCTGGTTGCGGAGTCCGTCGTTGAGCGCAAAATAATATTTTCCGTCATTCTCGCGCGACGGAAGTCCGCGCTTTTCGTAATTGTTGAGAACTGTGAGACGGCGATGCAGCGCCAGGCGGAACGGTATGGCGTCGAGGTATGAGCGTGTAAGCCTGTTCTCGGCTTCCACCCATGCGGTTGTTGCTGCGGCAGTGTCGTTTTCGAGAGGTCGGAAAGGGTCGGGGACTTGTGTTCCGAAATAAGAGTCGACGGTGCCGTCGGCCGGCGCAACAGGGTACGCCGACGGAGCTTCTGGCCCGCTTGCTGTGGCGTTTATGGTCATGGATGAGATGCAGAGAGTGATAAGTGCACGTGTCATGTCGTGAGGATTTACAATTAAAATTCGCTTTTTGTCGCGGATTTATATGCAAAATTACAAATTTTGCTCTAAAAATTTCATAATTTCATACAAAAACACTAATTTTGCGGCGTGCGCCCCTTGAAAAAAAGGCGTATTTTAGGCGGGATGGTAAATGAATTTGCCGAAATCTCGCAGTGTTTCGTATCGCTTAAAAGATTAATACTCAATATGTACAGCTTATGAAAAAGATTTCCCATCGCCTTATCGCGGCAGCTGTGGTAGCTGCTGCAGGTGTGTCGGCATCGGCTGATGTTCTGAGCCCTGAAGAAGCTCTCGGACGCGCTTTGCCGCAGGCGCGAAACGCAGCTCCGGCTCTTGTGAAGCCCGTATTGGCCTATACTGCCGAGGCCGACGAGCTCCCCGCCGTCTATGTTTTCGCCAAAGAAAACAAGGGTTTCCTGCTGGTTTCGGCCGATGATGCCGTGACCCCGCTGCTCGGCTATGCCGATAACGGCAGTTTTGATGCCGACAATATGGCTCCTGCATTCAAATATTGGATAGGAGAATACGCCCGTCAGATAGCATATGCCCGCGAGAATGCCACGGAGGGTGCTCCTGTGCGTATCGCCCGTCCCAAGCGCGAGCCGATAGCTCCGTTGCTTGAAACGAAATGGGATCAGGGTAATCCCTATAACAAACTTTGCCCCACGAGCTCGCGTGGCGGAATCACATATACAGGCTGTGTGGCCACGGCTGCATCGCAGGTAATGAAATATTTTGAGTGGCCTAAGGAAAATCCCACAGGGAAGATTAAGTACACGAGCAGCATCGACGGTGTTCCTACCGAGCTCGAGCTTGACCTTTCCACCGTTTCTCTGAAATGGGATGACATGCTTGACAGCTATACTGCCGCTGCTCCGGGCACGGAAGCACAGCAGATGGCCGTGGCCGAACTGATGCGCGCGGTAGGCTATGCAGTCGACATGAACTATGGCACTGCCGCAAGTGGTGGCAGCGGCGCTCAGACTATCAAGGTGAGCGACGCTATCGTCAACAATTTCGGTTATGACAAGTCCGTTGAATATCTCCAGCGCGATTGCTACACACTCGGAGAATGGGAGGAAATCATATACAACCAGCTCAAGACCGTGGGCCCGGTGCTTTACGACGGCCGTACATATTCCAATGAAGGCCATGCTTACGTGTGCGACGGCTACGATAAAGAGGGCTACTTCCACATCAACTGGGGCTGGGGCGGCACAAGCGACGGCTATTTCCTGCTTGACGCGCTCGATCCCGACACACAGGGTGCCGGCGGTGCGGCTTCCGGAGCCGGTTTCAATTACGGCCAGGACATCACCATCAACTTCAAGCCTGAAGCCGGTGGCGTAGGTGTTCCTTCATTCACTGCACAGGGTACCGGCCTGCTCATTGAACCCGGAGAGTTTAATATCGGCCGTGAGGTTACCGTGACTTATGATGGCGGTGGTTTCTACAACCGCAGCTATATGACGGTTACTGCCAAATTCGGTCTGCATGTGCAACCTACCGACGGCAGCGAAGGCTTCTACCGCTGGAGTTCGACTGTACTGGAAGACCTTGCCACCAACTACGGCGCCAAGACATACAATGTGCTTCTGTCCGGCATAAAGGAGAATTCCTCCTACATCCTTACACCGGCGTTCAAGGTGGGCGACACCGCTTATCCCATGGGCATGCCTTATGGACAGACACGTGCCTATGCTCTGAAGACTTCGGTAAACCTCGGCGTACTTACCCCTGTGGCTATAGGCTTTGAAGTTACTGACCTGAGCATTCCCGAGCAGTTCAAGAACCGTGATAAGATTGACATAAGCGCTAAATTCGTAAACGAAAGTGATGAATATTATTACGGCCACGTAGCCCCCGTATTCCTGAAGAAGGTATATGGCGAATACGAAATTGTAAATACGTTTACAAATATGACCGTAAGCCTTGACCCCGGCGAATCGCAGGAATGGAAAATTGAAAACTTGCGCGTTACTGCCGCTGCTTTAGGTCTGGAGGTCGACAATGAATACTACTATGCATTTATAAACGCCGATACGAACAAACTCGTAAGCTCTCTTGTCAAATTCTTCTATGGCAACAAGCCTCAGGGTGGTATATCCGACGTTACTGCCGACAACAGCATCGTAGTCATTACTCCGAATCCTGCCGACAGCTACTTCACTGTTGAAGGTGTGGATGTGAACACAGTAAATGTTTACACTTCCGCAGGCATGCTTATGGTGAAAGCCAACGAGGCAACAGTAGATGTGGCTCACCTCGCCGCCGGATTCTACCTCGTAGAGGTTGTAGACAACAACGGCAACCGTAGCGTAGCTCGTCTGATTAAGAAATAAGCGAAAGCGTCATACACATATCTCGCAACGCCCCGAGGCCATAAAGTGGCGCGGGGCGTTGCTGCTTAGACAACAATAGCTATGCGTAAACTGTTATTCATACCATTTGTAGCCGCTGTGGCCGCATGCAACAGCACCAGGCCTGCCGATGCCGTTCCGGCGGTTTCTCAATCCGCGTCCTCCATGACGGGTTATCATGCATTGCCGCGTGCCGTAGTGTATAAAACCAATGTGCCGTGCTATGATAACGTGGCCATAAGTCTGAATGCCACACGTTCGTCCGTGCTTAGCTATCCGGCTCCAAGCGATGTAAGCGCAGCAAGCGCACCTCTACAGCTGCCTGACGGATGGCTGCTCGACCGTCGCGGTCTCGGACCGAATCCGGCATTTATCAGTCTTACATATAAGGAATATTCCGCGCTCAAAACGCCTCCCTCGCCCGACGAACTCATGAAAATGGTGCTTCCGGATGTCTATGTCACCGATTTTATGCGCCTTGACATGACTCCGCAGCAGGCCGAAGCCGATACCGCATTGGTGGTTAAAATAATATCCGATACTATAATACTCAAATAAAAACACTTTAAACACGCCATAAATACCTAATCGCCATGAAACTTAAAAGAATCGTAATTGCAACACTCGCTATGTCGTCCATGGCCACGGCGGTAGCGGAGACACGCTCGGTGGGAGGGGCGGCCTACCTGTTGTCGATGCCGAAGGACATCAGCGAGGATTTTCTTGACCTTAGCAACACCTACTTCTTTGCCGACAGCCTTGTGGATTTTGATACGGCCACCGGTGAGGGGCATGTGGAATGGAAACGCCAACAGCTGATGCCACGCCAGGCTTTTAACGCCAATACTTATCTGCATCAGCCTCTGCAGTCGCTCGACTTCCCGAACACAGCCTATCCGCAGAATCCGCAATTGGGCATAAGCGTGACGCCTGTGAACGAGCGTACGTTGCGTGTGCGGATGCATACGTCGGATGTACTGCCTCCGCAAGGCGATGAGGTGATGCTTGTCGCGGAACCTGTATCGCACCACTACTCGTGGAAAATCTCGCGCAGAGGAAACGATGTAGTGTATACTTCGCCTCATGGCTCTTTTGAGATTCGGTCTTCGCCATGGCGTCTGGTGCTTAAAGATGCCGATGGCCGTGTGCTCACGCAGACACGCGCCTGGAGCGACAATGACAGCACACAGATAAAAGTGCCGCCTTTCAGTTTCATAAAGCGCGGCAGCGATAATTCGCGCAGCATCAATCCCGTGTTCTCGCTTGTTCCCGGCGAAAAGATATATGGCTGCGGAGAGAGCCCCACCGCTCTGAACAAAGTTGGACAGAAACTGAATATTTTTGTGACAGACCCTCAGGGTCCTGAAGGGCGTGACATGTACAAGCCCATTCCTTTTTGGTTCAGCAGCAAAGGCTACGGCATGTTCATGCACACCTCTGCTCCCGTCACCATGGACATGGGGCACAGCTATATAGGAGCCAACAAGATTTTCATGGCTGACGAGGATATGGACTTTTTCATTTTCCTTGGCGAGCCAAAGGATATACTGAGCGAATACACGGCACTCACGGGGCGCCCGGACATGCCGCCTCTCTGGAGTTTCGGCACATGGATGAGCCGAATCAGCTACTTTACCGAGCAGGAGGGCCGTGATGTTGCGGAGCAACTGCGCCGCAACAGGATTCCTGCGGATGTGATTCATTTCGATACAGGATGGTTTGATGTGGACTGGCAATGCGACTATGAATTCTCTCCGGAACGTTTTTCCGATGCAACCAAGATGGTGGCAGACCTCCGAGACCGCGGATTCCGCATTTCGTTGTGGCAGCTGCCATATTTCGTGCCCAGAAATAAGTACTTCCGCGAACTTGCCGACAAAGGTCTTGCCGTGCGCAACGGGCGCGGTACTCTGCCCTATGAGGACGCAGTGCTTGATTTCACAAACCCTGCCGCCGTAGAGTGGTATCAGGATAAAATCAAACGTCTTATCGGCATGGGCGTAGGTGCCATAAAGGTGGATTTCGGAGAAGCCGCGCCTATTGAAGCCGTGTATGCCAACGGCCGCAGCGGATGGTATGAGCACAACCTTTATCCTTTGCGCTACAACAAAGCCGTAGCCGATGCCACCCGCGAAGTGAGCGGCGAAAATATCATATGGGCACGTTCGGCTTGGGCCGGCAGTCAGCGCTATCCGCTCCATTGGGGCGGCGATGCTGCTACGACCAACACGGGCATGCAGGGCACGATACGCGCCGGCCTTTCGCTCGGCCTTTCGGGATTCCCGTTCTGGAGCCATGATATGGGCGGTTTTGTCACATCTACTCCGGAAAGTCTGTATCGCCGTTGGCTTCCTATGGGATTCCTAACGTCCCACACCCGTGCACATGGCGCACCTCCTACCGAACCATGGCTTTATGAAAACAAATCGTTTACCGACTATTTCCGCCGTTGTGCGGAGATGAAGTACGCGTTGATGCCGTATGTGTACACAGAGAGTGCGGAGAGCGCGGCAAACGGGTGGCCGATGTTCCGTGCCCTGCTTCTGGAATTCCCTGACGACCCCGGAGTTTGGGAGATAGAAGACCAGTATATGTTCGGCTCCCAGATGCTTGTTGCCCCGCTTTTTGAGGAGGGATTTGAACGCAGCGTGTATTTGCCCGGAGACAAACCATGGTATGATTACCAGACCGGGCGCGAGTATGCCCCCGGATGGCGGAAGATAAAAGCCGACGGTCCTGTGCAGTGTGTGATAATGGTGCGCGACGGCGCGGCTTTGCCTCATGCCAAAGTAGCTCAGCACACCGGCGAAATTGACTGGGACAATATTGAATGGCGTTTTTACGGCTCGGCACGTAAGGGTGATGTAAATCGCAAGTTGGTTCGTCCTGAAGTCAGTAAGAAATGAAATTTGATTCGCAGCAAAGGGCTGTTGTCGGGCATCGGGGCTCGCCGGCCCTGGTGCTTGCCGGCCCGGGCTGTGGAAAAACATATATTCTTGCCGAACGCGTGGCATATGAACGTGAGAAGTATGGCACGGATTTCAGACGCATGCTGTGTCTCACATTCACAAACCGCTCGGCGCGGGGCATGCGGGAACGCATATCTGAAAGATTGGGCGAGGTGCCCGAGGGGCTTTACGTCGGAAATATCCATCGGTTCTGTATCCTTTTTCTGCGTGAAAACGGACTGATTTCCGGCGACACTGCAATTATAGACGAGGATGATTCGGCCGAATGCATCGGCCGAATCATGCCATCGGTGTCTGCTACATGGCTAAGTGAGGTGCAGGCTACAGCCGTGTACATGTACATGAAAGCAAACGAATATCCGGATACATTGTACAGAAAACTATGGTTTTCGCCCACTGAACGCCATGTCGAATGCGCCGAGGCTTACGAGCGTCATAAGAGGGCCAATGGCCTTATGGACTTTGATGATTGTCTTTTGTGGGCTTATGATGCGCTCAGAGCGGGGAGTGTTGCCGGATATTCGTGGGTGCAGGTAGACGAAGTGCAGGATTTGACGCCTCTGCAGCTTGCGATAGTGCGTATGCTTGCTCCGGCGCCGGATGCCACATTGCTGTATCTCGGTGATGAGCGGCAGGCAATATTCGAATTTATCGGGGCCGGTGCGGCGGCGCTTTCTTCCGTCAAAAGGCTATGCGCAGGGCGCATAATGCAGTTGCGCCGCAACTATCGATCTGCTCCTTGCCTTGTAGAACTATGCAATTGGCTGGCCGTAAACCAGCTTAATGTGGACCTTGATTTTTTGCCCGAGCCGGATAAAGAATGCGTCAGAGATGCGGATTCTTTGCTTATGCTCCATGCTTCGGGGGATGCGCAGAAATATGCGTCTGTCGCGCTCGCACGGAGATTCGCAGAGAAATATCCCGAGGAGACCACCGCTGTTTTGGTGCGTACGAATGCGGAACTGGCCGAAGTGCATCGTCTGCTCGAGGAAGCAGGATTGCCCCATATTGCCGTAGGGGTGCGGGATTGTTTCCGGCAGGTTCCGTTCAAGGCATTGATGGCTCATATGGCTGTGGCATTGAATCCATCGAGGTCTGCCGATTGGGTGAGGATGCTTTATCAGACAGGCTGCGTGCGACGTATGGCCGACGCTGAGGAATATGTAAGGCTGCTGGCGGAAGTTTCGATGACCCCTGCCGACCTTTTAAGCTACGATGGAAAGACATTGGTGCAGTGTGGTGCAGAGGCATTGGCAGGAAATTATGTTTTGTCCAATAGTCAGATTATGCAGCTTGCAGCCATGCTCTTGCCCGGCCGGCGAAAGGGCAGAGCGCGCCATCTGTTGGAAGTGTTCGGTAGTGAAGATGCTCTGCTTTCCTACCTGTCGCCTGTCATTCATTCAAAACTGGAGTCTCAGAAGACACTTGCATCGGAGCAGTGGTGTGTGAATCTGTGCAAACGGCTTCAAGAACGATATGGGGCGTTGTACCATCACACGCAGCAGATGCTTGAAAACACCCTGTCCGGTCATGGCAATACTTTGTCGTCGGAACTTGATTATTGTTATCGTGAGATGCTTGTGAACGGTTTCATCGAACGTATTCCACGATGGGATGCGGTGCGCGGGCTGCTGGTTTCTGTTGTCGGCGACAGCGTGACTGAGCCTTGCCTGCGTCATCAACTTTCGGCACATCTTCATGAATTATACAGCTTTAACGAAGCCGACATCTTCAACTGCGGGGTGTCCGAGCGCCTCAGTGTAATGACAGTTCATAAAGCCAAAGGCCTTGAAATGGATAATGTGATTGTGTACAATGCAAACAGCTTCAGAGGCTCGCGGCTGGACAGAGCCCGCATTTTTTATGTAGCGTTCTCGCGCGCACGCAAGCGTCTTGCCGTATTTTCCGGAGAATCGCCCGTGGAGGCTGTTGATGCCGTGTCGAGTCTTTTCACCCACGTCGACACGGCCACGACCATGCGCATGGCTGCGAGGGAGATGAGTCGCCGATGATTTGCCGCGTAGCCGGAAAATGAGTAATTTTGCATCATGAATCCTAAAGAAATCCATATTTCCGACTATAATTATCCGCTGCCCGACGAACTGATAGCCAAGCATCCGCTTGCCTGCCGTGATGCCTGCCGGCTTCTTGTGCGCCGCCCTGACGGCCAACTGGACGATTGTGTTTTCGGCGAACTCCCGTCGCTGCTTCCCGACGACAGTCTTTTGGTTTATAACAATACCCGCGTAATCAACGCGCGCCTGCGTATGAATAAAGAAAGCGGAGCGCTGATTGAAATATTTTGTCTGGAGCCGGTGGCTCCGGCAGATTACGCGCAGGCGTTTGCTTCTACAGACACTTGTGTGTGGAAATGCTTCGTGGGCAACAGCAAGCGCTGGAAGCAGGGAATGTTGCGTATGAAACTGGAAATAGACGGATTGAATGCTACTTTATGCGCCGAACGCGTGTCGCGGGACGACAATTCTTCGGCCGTGCGTTTTTCTTGGGATGAGTCCCGTCTTACCTTTGCCCGCATAATAGGTGCGATAGGCGAGATTCCGATTCCGCCATATCTAAACCGTGCGACCGAGGCAAGCGATAGTGTGGATTATCAGACGGTGTTCAGCCACATTGACGGTTCGGTGGCGGCCCCGACTGCCGGACTGCATTTTACCGACAGAGTGCTCGACGATATTGCCGCCCGTGGCATTCCTCGCCTGGAGGTGACGCTGCATGTGGGCGCCGGTACGTTTCAGCCTGTGAAAAGCGAAGAAGTAGGCGCACACGAGATGCACGGAGAATTCATTGCGGTTGAGCGCGAAGTGATAGAGGCACTTGCCGATACAAAGCGCCGTGTCATAGCCGTCGGTACGACTTCTGTGCGCACGCTTGAAAGCCTTTACCATATAGGATGCCTGATGTCGCAGGGTCTGTGGAACGGAGAAGTGCCGCAATGGTATGCTTATTCGGACGCGCATCCCCGATTGCCGGTAGCCGATGCGCTAAATTTCATACTGCGGCATCTTGACGGCGCAGGGGATAGCGTGCTTACGGCGTCAACAAGGATAATAATAGCCCCCGGGTACAGCTATCGGGTGGTAAGCGGCATGGTTACGAATTTTCATCAGCCGCAGTCGACGTTGCTGCTGCTCGTTTCTGCATTTATGGGCGATGAATGGCGCCGTATGTATGACCATGCCCTGTCGGTGCCTTATCGCTTTCTGAGCTACGGCGACGCATGCCTTCTGCTATCGTAGCAGTGTGTGCTTGATATTGGAAATGGTTTTCATGGTGCGCGGAAAACGTGCGTGTAATTCGATTTTGAGGCGCATTTTCAATGGCAATGCACGGTATTGCGGATTTTCTGCCGGGTGTCTGACATATCGCCTTACGGTCTTGCATATGTAGCGGTGGCGCAGCATAGGCACTTTACTGAAGCGGTAGACGCATCCGAATATGCTGTGGATATAGTACTGGTTCAGGAATACGAAATCGAGTTCGTCGGCATATTTGTCGTAAATCCCGAGACGCTTGAGGTGTTCCATTAATATTTTTGCAGACTCGAGGCGGTCGAAAAAACGATAGTTGTCGGCCGATCGGGATACTGAAATGTTGTCTACCCTGTACAGATACAGATTCCTGTTTATTTTGCAGGGGTTGAGAGCGGAAAGCTGCATGGCCATGGCCACGGCATTGTCCTCATAGAACACTCTCTCCGGGAAAAACAGTTTGTTGTCCAATAAATTGGAACGCTTGTACATCGCCGACCACACCGGCGAAGTGCGGCTGATTATGCGTAGACGCAGTTCATCGCCGCCAAGATACGCCGCGTCTTTGCCGAGCTGGCACACGGGTTCTTTATGTCCTGTAGATGGTGAATTGCGCTCGTAGTCGAACATAACCATGTCGGCGCCTTTTCTCAAGGCAAAACCGATGCAAGTCTCTACGGCGTCGGGGGCAAGAGAATCGTCTGCGTCAAGAAACATCACATATTCCCCGCGTGCGGCAAGCAGTGCGCGGTTGCGTCCGCCACCTTGTTTTATGTTCACTTTCGAGTCGATTATGCGTATGCGCTTGTCTGACTCGGCAAGTTCTTTAAGCTTCTCGAGCGTGTTGTCGGAAGACGCGTCATTAAAGCATACAACTTCCACTTCGGCATAAGTCTGTTTCAACACGGAGCCTACGCTTTCGGCAATGTACCGCCCGGCGTTATATGCGGGGATTATGACACTTACCAAAGGTGATGTGTATTCTTGCATTTATTGTAATTTTTAGACAAACTATCCGAGTTCTAAATTACAAAAAAAATTGATAGTCTCGCGACTACCAATCCAGTTAACCTTAAATCTATACCATGAAAACACGCTGCAAATTTATGCAGTGATTCCGATTTGTACAAATTTCAATGGCAAAAATTTGTGTATTTAACCTTTATTAAATCCCTGCAATGGTGCGAAGCTGAAAATGTTGGATTTTTGCCATTCAGAAATCTATCAGTTTATAACGCTGTCGGGCATCGGCTCGGCGTACAAGTTCGAAGTGCCACCATTCGCTGCGAATTGTTTTGAATCCGGCACGGGTCATGACGCTGCGTAGAAGGCGACGGAGCGTCAATTCTTGTGCCGTGATGATTCCGCGTTTCAGCAGTGTCTGTTCTGCCGTGATATTGGATTCATAGCCGAGATGGTCCACCGGTGTGCCCATTGAGAGTTCATTGCCAAGGCTGTCGCAGAGGGTGATGTCTACGGCGAGACCGAAATTGTGTACGCCTCCTCCTCTTGCAGGATTTGCTACATAGCGGGCTTTGGGTGTACCCCGAACTGCATTGAACATTTTACGTTGCACACTCACCGGGCGTGCTGCGTCCTTGACAAGCAGGCGCAGGCCCGGGGCTTCTTTAGCAAGCAGCCGGCCGGCCCGGGAGAGTGCGCGTGCGGCATCGGGGTGCAGAAATGCCCGTTCGGTGCTGTCGTATAGCACGATGCCAGTGAAATTGTCGGGCCGTGCGTACATCAGTTCCACCATCAATCCCGGAACAGCCTGCTGCACGTCTATATATCCTGCCGCGGCAAGCCGTTTTTCGATTCTGCCGCCTCCATGGGCGGACAATGCCGCAAGCAGGACAAATATCGCAAGAAATCTCAAAACAGTTTTTTCTTTTTTGTGAAAGACTTGCAAGAGCCTGACAACGCGCAGTCGTCGCATCCGCATGAACATGACGATGAACGGTTGCGGAAACGACGCACAACAGCTACTGCCGTGCGGACAACTGCGGCTATGATTATGAGAATGACTATAATAAGCTGCCAATCCATCTTTGCGGTTATTTTTTTATTTTGCGTGCGAGTTGCGCAGGCGTGAGGTCGGCGGGATATTTGTCGAAAGGAAGGCGGAAAGAGCATCCGTCGGCAAATCGGCTGCACCCGTAGGCCGCCCGCCCGCGCAGAATGTGTCCTTTTCCGCATTCCGGGCATGTGATTTCATCAAGGCTCTTGATCGGCTTTTTTCTTGGAGCTTTGGGCTTGTCCGATGGCGCTTTTTTTGTGGATTTTGTGTTTTTTGCACCCGGTTTTTCCTGTTCTACGTTAATGCGATGGCCGCTGTTGTCGTTCATCACTTCCTGGACAATGCGGGTAATCATTTCCTTGAGTTCACCGATGAATTCGGCAGGAGAATAATCGCCGCGTTCGATTCTTCTGAGCTTGTTTTCCCAGAGTCCTGTCAGCTTCGCGCTCTTGAGCAGTTCGTCGCGTATTGTCGCTATGAGGTCTACTCCGGCGGGAGTAGGTGCTATTGATTTGCGTCGCCGCTCTATGTATCCTCGCTTGAAAAGGGTCTCGATGATGGCTGCGCGTGTGGATGGACGGCCTATGCCGTTTTCTTTCATTGCGTCGCGCAGTTCGTCGTCATCAACTGTTTTTCCTGCTGTTTCCATGGCCCGCAGCAGCGTGCCTTCCGTGTAAAGCTTCGGCGGTTGTGTGGTCTTTTTTGCCAGACGTGGCGCGTGCGGGCCGCTTTCTCCTTTTGTGAATGCGGGGAGCACGGCATCGTCGGCGCTTTCGCCGGAGTCAGCGTTTTTGTCATTTTTGTCTGACGCGAAAAGGGTTCTCCATCCGGGCTCCACTATGACTTTGCCAGTGGCTTTGAATGCAGTGTCGCCGGCGCGTGCTTCGACAGTCGTGCCTTCGAAGCGGCAGTCAGGATAGAAAGCGGCAATGAAGCGGAGAGCGATGAGGTGGTAAAGCTGCCGTTCGAGCCCGACAAGTGTGGAGGGTGCCTGCCCTGTGGGGATGATGGCGTGGTGGTCCGTCACTTTGGTGTTGTCGAACACCTTTTTGCTCTTTGGAATTTTGGCGCCGAGTACAGGGGCGGTGATGGCGGCATAGGGCGTCATGCGCTTCAGTATGTCCGGCACTTTCGGGTATATGTCTTCGCTGAGGTATGTTGTATCTACACGGGGATATGTCGTTACCTTCTTTTCGTAAAGACTCTGAATGAGTTTCAGGGTGTCGTCTGCTGTCCATCCCCAGCGCCGGTTGCATTCTACCTGAAGCGATGTGAGGTCGAAAAGTCTCGGAGGAGCCTCCCTGCCTGCTTTTTTGCTTACGGATGTAATTTCCAAGGGCAGAGGCTTTACCTTTTCAAGTGCGTCTTTCGCTTTTTCGTGATTGGTAAATCGCCCGGAGGATGCAGAGAAGTCGGCGCCGCGGTAGTCGGTGTGCAGTTCCCAATAGTCCTCTGGTGTGAAGTTGTCGATTTCGCGCTGGCGCTCAACTATCAATGCGAGGGTAGGGGTCTGTACTCGCCCCACGCTCAGTATGTTTCGGTTGCCTCCGCCATAACGCAGCGAATACAGACGTGTGGCGTTCATTCCCAAAAGCCAGTCGCCTATTGCGCGCGAAAGTCCGGCCAGATAGAGGTTGTCGAATTTTTCCGCCGGTTCGAGCGACTGGAAGCCTTCGCGTATGCTTTCGTCAGTAAGGGACGAAATCCAGAGACGTTTCACGGGGCATTTGATGTCGGCTTTCTGCATTACCCACCGCTGGATGAGTTCTCCTTCCTGTCCGGCATCACCGCAGTTGATTACCTCGTCGGCTCGTTCTATCAGGCTTTTTATTACTGCAAACTGGCGTTTGTAGCTATCGACGTCGATGAGCTTTATCCCGAATTTATCGGGCACCATAGGCAGTCGGCTCAGAGTCCACGGCTTCCACAGGGCGCTGTAGTCGTGCGGCTCTTTCAGGCAGCAAAGGTGGCCGAATGTCCAGGTGACACACCAGTCTCCGCCTTCGAAGTAGCCGTCGCGGCGCTGCGAAGCTCCGAGTATGGCTGCGATGTCGCGTGCCACACTGGGTTTCTCGGTTATACAGACCTTCACTCTATTCTCGGCTCTTTGCGTCCTGCCATGCCGCTTCCATTTCGTCAAGAGACATATCTGTCACGGAGCGCCCTTGTGCGGCTGCCGTAGCCTCTATGTGCGAAAAGCGGCGCATGAACTTGGCATTTGTATGTTCGAGGGCGGTGTCGGGGTTGACGCCGTAAAGGCGTGCGGCATTGACAATGGAGAACAGCAGGTCGCCGAATTCCGCTTCAAGATGGTTTTTGTCGCTTCCCTCCACGGCTTCTTCTACTTCGTCCATTTCTTCGCGCACCTTGTCCCACACCTGTGAGCGTTCTTCCCAGTCGAAGCCCACATTGGCGGCTTTTTCCTGGATGCGGAATGCTTTTATGAGCGCCGGGAGAGCCGTCGGCACGCCGCTCAGTACGGTGCGGTTGCCGCCTTTTTCGCGTAGTTTGATTTTTTCCCAGTTCTCGGACACCTGTTGCGCATCGTCCGCCTGAACTTGTCCGAACACGTGCGGATGACGGAAGACAAGCTTGTCGTTCAGTGCATCGGCCACGTCGGCGATGTCGAATTGTCCCTTTTCGTCGGCGATTTTGCTGTAGAACAGGATGTGCAGGAGCACGTCGCCGAGTTCCTTGCGTGTGTCGGCGACGTCGCCGTTCATGAGGGCGTCGGAAAGTTCGTACACTTCCTCGATGGTGTTCGGACGCAGGCTTTCATTGGTCTGTTTGGCGTCCCACGGGCATTTTACCCGCAGGATTTCAAGTGTGTCTATGACGCGTCCGAGGGCTTCTATGCGTTCTTCGCGTGTATGTATCATTGCTTTTGTGCGTAGTTGGAAAGTCCGCCTTCGAGCCATTGCAGGAATGCGGCGGCATTTTCGTCGTAGCTGCGCGACGGGCCGAGCGGCATGCCGGCGTTGTCGAGCATGATGTAATAGGGCTGTGTCGCACTGCCGAATTTGTGGCGCTGCAGATAGCTCCAGCGGTCGCCGACTGTCTCGATGTCTACTGTGCGGCCGTTTTCCTCGACGGTATAGCTCTTGGGCAGGCGTGTCTTGTCGTCCACCATCAGTTTGATGAGCACGAAATTGTCTTCCACCATGCTGCGGACAGCCGGGGTGTCGAACACGGCGCCTTCCATTTTGCGGCAGTTCACGCAGGCATAGCCCGAGAAGTCCATAAGCACGGGCATATTGTGCTCGGCTGCATAGCGCATGCCTTCGTCGTAGTCGTCAAATTCGCGGAACTGACCGCCATAGAGGTTGAAATCCTGAGTGTGCAGAGGCGGAGCAAAGGCGCTTACGGCTTTAAGCGGCGCTCCCCAAAGGCCTGGCAAAAGATATACTGCGAAACTGAACGAGCACACGGCAAGGAAGAAGCCACCTACAGAACTGTGCTGCGAGGGCGAGTCGTGACTGAATCGCAGTTTGCCCAGCAGATACATGCCCAAAAGGGCGAACAGCACAATCCATATGGCAAGGAACACTTCGCGGTCGAGAATGTGCCACCCGTATGCGAGGTCTGCCACAGAAAGGAACTTGAGCGACAGAATCAATTCAACGAATCCGAGCACCACCTTCACGCTGTTCAGCCATCCTCCGCTGCGCGGTATTTCTTTAAGCATGGACGGGAAGAATGCAAACATGGCAAACGGCAACGCCAGGCCGAGAGCGAAACCGCCCATGCCTATCGCGGGGCCGGCCACTTCGCCCTGAGATGCGGCTTCCACCAGAAGGGTGCCTATTATGGGGCCTGTGCAGGAAAATGAGACAAGCACGAGAGTGAAGGCCATCAGGAAGATGCTCAGCACGCCTGTGGTGCTCTCTGCTTTGCCGTCGACTGCATTGCTCCAGCGCGAGGGCAGTTTTATGTCGAACGCGCCGAAGAAACTTATGGCGAAAACTACAAGCAGGACGAAGAACAATACATTAAATACTGCTCCTGTAGCTATTTCGTTGAGTTTGCCGGCTCCGAATATAAGGGTTATGGCAATTCCGAGAATCAGGTATATGACGATTATGCTGGCGCCGTAGATGAGTGCGTCGGCAATGGATCGGCTTCGGCTTCGGCCCCGTTTAAGGAAGAAGCTGACAGTCATGGGAATCATGGGCCATACACATGGGGTCAGCAATGCTATCAGGCCGCCGATGAATCCGAGCCCCAAAAGGGAAAGCGGACTTGCCGGAAGCGTGTCAGAGGCGTTTTCCGAATCGACCGGAGCCCACCAGGCATTGTCGTCGGCAGGAACGGATGTTGTTGTCGCGGGCGTTTTATCGGCAGTTTTCTGCGGTGCGCTTTCAGCTGCCGGCGTACCAGCCCCGAATCTCAAGTCGAACGTGCGTCGTGCCGGAGCTGTGCAGCTTTGGGCGTTGCACACCATGAATGCGGCTTTTACTTTTATAGGAGTGCTGGATGCAGTGTCGGCTACTCGGAACGGCATGGTGAAACTCACGCTCCCGTCCCACCATGTCAGTTTCAGTTGCAGCATGCTGTCGAAATGTTCGGCGGCCGGGCGTGAAGGAGTCCAGTCGCCGAGCGGCTCGAGGCCGTCGGATGGTTCTACGGAAAGTTCCGTCGGAAACATGCTTGCGTCTTCTGTGGGCTTGTCAAAGCCGTATATATGCCATCCGTCAGACATCTCGGCTGTGAGCACTATGTTGCCGCGGTCAGGCGCGATGCTGTCTATGCGTGCGCTCCACGATGCGTGTTCGGGCAGTTGCGCATTGGAGGCGACGAAACAGCCCAATGCTATGATACTGAAAAGTATGTTTTTGAATTTCATAAATTCGTCAGGGCTTATAGGCCGGTATGGGTGCTGATATGTTTGCTGTCTGCGGCGGCGTACAGTTGGAGCCGTTGCAGGTCATGAATGAAATCTTGATGTTGACCTTCGCCTCCTTGGGTTCGGTGAGGCGGAAGCGCTGGGTGAACGCCACGCGCCCGGCCCACCATTGCAGGTCGCAGCCGAAAGCTTCGTCGTGTGCAGTGACCGGTGCCGGTGCGAATCCTGTGGAGCCTATCAGAGTGATGCCGCGCGAGCCTGTGAAATCAAGCGATGTAGCTTTGGGGCCTCCTTCTGGCATGCTCATGCCATATAGATGGAATCCTTCCGGAATTATGGCCCGCACCGTGACTGTGCCTTCCGTGGGCGACGTCATACGCACGGATGTGCGCCATTTTACCGGCTGGGAGGCGGCGGCGCCGATCACCACGGCCATGACGGCGACGAGCGCAATGAGATATTTTTTCATAAAATGAGGAATTTTCGTTTTCGAGTGCAAAATTACTACACACAACTCTTATTATAAACTTAAAAAAACGAAAAAAGGAGTGCGCATACGGACCGGCGGACTACAAGTCTGCAAAATAATTAGTACCTTTGCAGCATATTATAAACGAATCGAAAACCCGCCATCACGAATGGACGTTAAAAAAGTGCTGTTCATATCGCAGGAAATCCACCCTTATGTGCCTGCGAATGCAATATCGAATCTGTGCTGCGAGCTCCCACGCGGCATACAGGAAAAAGGAATAGAGGTGCGCACCTTCATGCCCCGCTACGGAATTATCAACGAACGACGCAATCAGTTGCACGAGGTGATTCGCCTTTCCGGAATGAACATCATCATAGACGACACTGACCATCCCCTCATAATAAAAGTGGCTACATTGCAGCCCACTCGTATGCAGGTGTATTTCATGGACAACGATGATTATTTCTATCGTCACACCGGCGACGGCCTTGAAACGGAGACACATGCGTCCGACAACGACGAGCGCAGCATGTTCTTTGTGCGCGGCTCTGTAGAAACGGTAAAGAAACTCCGCTGGGATGCATCAATAGTGCACTGCACGGGTTGGATAACGGCCTTGACCCCTCTCTATCTTAAGCATAAATACAATGAAGATCCGTCGTTCCGCACCGGAAAAATAGTGGTTTCGCTGTTGCCGGATGCTTTCGATGGCACACTTGATCCCCGCTTCGTGGAGAAACTTCGCATGGATGGGTTCACCGATGAGCAACTTTCTGTTCTTGGCGAAGCGCCCGTGGACTATCACGCACTGATGCGTATAGCCATCGACAACGCCGATGCGGTGATGGAGGTGATGCCGGGTGCGGACAGTTCTCTTGTGGAATATGCCAAAGCAAGTGGAAAGCCTTTCCTCTCTTGCCCGTCGGCCGAGAATTATGCCGGCGAGGTTGCGGAATTTTACGCCTCTCTCTGATTCATAACATTGCCCAACGACAAATCTGCAATGAAGCGATTTCTCATAATTCCGGCCGCGCTCGCCGCGCTCGCATTCGGCTCATGCGAGGAAACGAGCTCCATAGGAAGTACTATCGTCGAAGACGAACTCAGCATAGTCATAGACTCTACATTTACCCTGACCGGCCACACGGTGGAAATGGGTGCCGTGCAGTCGCGCACGCTCACACAACTTATAGGCAGCATAGACTCCAAAGAGTTCGGCTCGCTCAGTTCTACGGTAGTCACGCAGTTTATGGCGGCATCTGCCATAGACACGACAGGAATCACGGCCGACGACATAGACTCGCTTAAACTGGTGCTGCGCATGGACAAAAACGCCTTTACCGGCGACAGCGTGGTGCCGATGGGAATAGACGTCTATCGTCTGAATCGTGAGTTGCCGTCGCCAATATACAGCAACTTCTCGCCTGCTGAATATTTTGATTCCTCCGACCGTCTCGGCTCTGCGGTCTATTCTGCGTCGGCGGTAGGGCAGAGCGACACGGTTGCAGCATCGGCATACAGGTACATAGAGGTCGGTATGCCCAAGAAACTCGCTCGCGACATTTTTAATGCGTATAAAGCAAATCCTGAGAACTTCGCCACTCCCCAGGCATTTATTTCCAACGTCTTTCCAGGCGTGTATATAAGCAACAGCTATGGCCGTGGCCGTGTCAGCCGCGTATCTCAGACGATGATGCGTATGTTCTATCACCACACCTATTTTGATGAGTCGAAGCAGAAAGACACTACCGTGTATAAAATAGGAAATTACATGGCGGTTACTCCCGAGGTGGTGACAAACAACAACATCCGCTTCGAAATGAGCGATGAGATTACCGCAATGCTCAATTCCGGAGAAAACATGCTTGTGGCTCCCGCCGGAGTGGAGGTGGAATTGACATTTCCTGCCCGTGAAATCATTGCAAGCTACAATGCAAACAAAGGGGAGAGTTCAGTCATAAACACTCTGTCCATGACTATTCCTGCCGATACGCTGTCCAATCCTGAAGGTATCGGGGCTCCTCCATATGCTTTGCTTGTCCTTGCCAGCAAGAAAGACGAGTTCTTTGCTTCCAACCAGTTGCCGGACAATAAGACATCGTTTTATGCCGCATACAACACTGATAAGCATTGCTATACATTTGCCAGCATGCGTAAGTATCTTCTTGACTTGCTTGAAAAAGATGAAATCACAGCTGAAGACATGACTTTCCGTCTGTGTCCGGTGGATGTCCTGTTCGAAACCACAGGCTCGAGCTATTGGGACTATAGCAGCACGGAAAGTGCCATTGTTCCTTATGTGCAGGGGCCTGCCATGGCGAAAATTTCGTTGGAGAAAACAAAAATTTCGTTCACATATAGCAATCAAACCATAAATTATTAGTACCTTTGCACCGCAAAGATGCGATAGGCCGCAATAGCTCAGTTGGTAGAGCATTTCATTCGTAACGAAAAGGTCGTGGGTTCGAGTCCCACTCGCGGCTCAAAAGGAGTGACGGAAACGTCGCTCCTTTTTTGTTAAGATAAGATGGTATTTTTGTCTTATTTACACAATTTTTGCGTTTGTTCTGTTCCCGACTCTTTTGCAGGTTGGTGGAAAATGACTATATTTGCAACATAAACTCTTAACCTTTAAATAAATATAATAGAATGAAACCATACGTTCTTGGTATAGACATAGGCGGCACCAATACCGTGTTCGGTATTGTGGATGCCCGCGGTGTAGTCATTGCTTCCGATTCTATTAAAACTGCAAAACATAGCAAAGTAGAAGATTACATAGACGAGCTTTATAACGAAGCTTCCCGCCTTATCAAAGCCAACGATGCCGAAGGCAAAATACATGGCATCGGCATAGGAGCGCCTAACGCCAATTATTATAACGGCATGATAATGGACGCGCCCAATCTTCCGTGGCCGTCGCCAATACCTCTGGCTCAGATGGTGAGCTCCAGATTCGGTATACCCGTGGCTGTGACTAATGACGCAAATGCGGCGGCTATAGGAGAAATGACCTATGGTGCAGCCCGAGGTATGAAGGATTTCATAATGATTACGCTCGGCACAGGAGTAGGTTCCGGTATTGTCATCAATGGTCAGGTAGTGTATGGCCATGACGGATTTGCCGGAGAGCTGGGTCATACTATCGTTAAACGTAGCAATGGCCGTCTGTGCGGCTGTGGACGCACCGGATGCCTTGAAGCTTATTGTTCGGCTACGGGTGTTGCCCGTTCGGCACGTGAGTTTTTGGAAATACGCACCGAGCCTTCTACGCTGCGCAATCTGCCCGTGGATCAGATTACGTCGAAAGATGTTTACGATGCAGCTATCAACGGCGACAAGTTGGCGAAGGATGTGTTTGAGTATACAGGCACGATTTTGGGTGAGGCTCTTGCCGATATGATGGTGTTCTCCTCTCCCGAGGCATTTATTCTTTTTGGCGGTCTTGCCAAGAGCGGAGAACTTCTTATGCGTCCGTTGCGTGAGGCTATGGAGCGCAGCATGCTCAGCGTGTTTAAGGGTAAGGCAAAAGTGCTGTTGAGCGAACTTAAAGATGCCGATGCCGCCGTGCTTGGCGCGAGCGCTCTCGGTTGGGAGGCCAAACCCCTTGCCGCCGTTGCCGGAGGCGCTGCCGGGGCTCCTATCTCTCCTGCCGCACCTGCGACTCCGGTTTCGCCTTTGGCTCCTATCGCTGAGTAACAGATTCTTTTATCCCATAAACAAGGCCGCTTCTTGATTACACGTCAGGAAGCGGCCTTGTTTTCGTATAATGTAAATTTGTGCGTTATTTTTTCAATGCTGCGATGGCGGCTTGATAATCCGGCTCAGTGGTGATTTCATTTACGAGCTGAGAATAAATTACCTGTCTGTCTTCGTCAAGGACTATGACTGCTCTGGCGAGTAGCCCTGCAAGGGGGCCGTCGACCATCTGTAGCCCGAATTTTTGAGCGAACATAGGCGAGCGGAAAGCCGAAGCGACGACAACGTTCTCAATATCGTTGGCTGCGCAGAATCGTTTTTGGGCGAAAGGAAGGTCCATTGACACGCATATGACCATGGTGTTTTCAAGTGCGGATGCTTCAACATTGAAGCGCCTGACTGACGCTGCGCACACATCGGTGTCGATGCTTGGGAATATGTTTAAAACTACCCGTCTGTCGAGAAAATCCATGCAGCTTATTTCTTTGAGGTCTTTGTCGACGAGGGTGTAGCATGGCGCTTTTGTCCCTATAGCGGGCATGAATCCGTAGGTGTGGCACGGGGTGCCGTGGAGGTATACAGTTTCCATATCAGTTTGCTAAAGATATTTCCTGTATAACAATTGCGGCAAGGTCTTTGTTCCGTCCGCTGTGCGCATTTTGCACCATACCATCTTTGCTGCATACTATTATCGCAGGCGTGGCCGTTACTCCGCAGTCGCGAGCGAGGCCTTTTGCCCCGGACAGAATGCTTTCGCCGGGGTTCTGCACACCGATTGCTTCGGCAATGGTTTCGGGATGGTTGCTTACGAAGGCGAGAATAAGCGAAGCCGCCGTCGGCGATGTTTCGACTGCTGTGCGCAGAGTCTCCACCATCTCGGAGCAGCCGTCAACGTCGGCGTCAAGCACAGCTATGACGGTGGGCGATGCGAAGCCTTGTCCTATGTGATAGGTGAATCTCTCTCCTGCGTGTGTCGGAGCGGAGAATGCCGGCAGCGGCCTGCCGGGCAGATTTGCCAAAGTGTATCCGCTTTCGCGATAGCGTGAGAATGCTTCCGGGTATAGTGCCATAAGCAGAGGTTCGGACAGTTTGCTGTCGGTGGCGTTTACATCGGGGGCTCCGTATTCCACACTGACGCTCTGCTCGCTCATCTGCCCCGGATTGTAGCAGAAATCAGAGGCTACGGGAAGTCCTGTCGCTGTACTGAAGGTGTATTTGAAATCAAGGCCTTCGCAGCCTGCGAACTCCTGTTTGCCTTCTATCGAGACTGTATGGCGTACGCTATCTGTTGTTATTGTGTAAGTGTAACTGCTGTCATGTTGAATCCCACGCAGTCTTTCGGCGATGAAATCCGGAAGCAGCGAGGCGAATTGGGCCTGCTGTTGCACGCCGAGTGCTGTCGTGCCGCGTGCGTAAAATGGAGTGGAGTCGTCGTCGTAATGGTATTCCTGCAGGCGTTTGTCGCGGAAGCGATAATGGTGGCCGTCGAAGTATGAGCAGAAGCCGCGCGCGCGTCCAGATGGCGTTTCCGCAGTCCAGTCGATGAGATAGCAGCAGGGAGCGAGAGTGTCTGATGGCTGCGTTCTGGAAGAATTGAGCGAGACGGAATAAGCGACGGGTTCCTCGCTTTGCGGCAAGAGGACTTCGTAGCGGGCGGTTGCGTGGTATGAAGAAGACGAAGCGGCCGAGAGCCTTTGCACTATGGCTTCAAGGCTCTCGGCTTGCATTCCGGGAGCTACTGCCATCAATAGCAGTGCACCGAGCATTTGTGACGAACTCATAAATAAACTATATTGAACACGTTGTATTATTAAAACGTGCAGCGGCGCATTAAGGTTCGTTTGTGGCATAGAAAAAGACAGCGCCCGCAGTCCGGATAGTCCGGAACTCTGGGCGCTGTCTTGATGCTGTCGTGTTTTCGAGCGTTACGCTTCTATGGGCGTTACGTTGATGAATTTGCGGCCGTTTTTGCCTTCTGTGAAGAGGACTGTGCCGTCCACAAGGGCATAGAGCGTGTGGTCTTTGCCGATGCCTACGTTGAGGCCGGGGTGGTGGGCTGTGCCGCGCTGACGTTTGATGATGTTGCCGGCCTTGGCGAACTGACCACCAAAAATTTTAACACCGAGTCGTTTGCTTTCGGACTCGCGGCCGTTCTTAGAACTACCTACGCCTTTCTTATGTGCCATTTCTGATAGTGTTTTAGGGGTTAAGCAACAACTTGTTTGATCACGACTTTGGAGAAGTACTGGCGATGGCCGTTTTTACGGCGATAGCCTTTGCGGCGCTTTTTCTTGAATACGATAACCTTGTCGCCTTTAACGAGGGATTCGGCTACTTCGCAAACAACTTTTGCACCTTCTACGGTGGGAGCACCTACGAGAACTTCGCCGTCTTTGTCGGCGAGGAGAACGCGGTCGAACTCCACGGTGTCACCGGCCTGGGCTTTTTCGCCGAGGTAGTGAACATACAGGAACTTGCCTTCTTCGGCTTTGAACTGCTGTCCCTGAATTTCTACGATAACGTACATGTATCTGAACTTTAAAAAGTTAACCCGACGGGCGGAAGTAACATCATGCTGTTCTTCTCTTGATATAAAGCCCGTTACGGAAAAATTGCCTGCAAATTTACGGTTTTTTCTTCATTCAGGCAAATTATTAAATGAATTTTGAAATAAAAAAATCGGAGCGCACCTCCAGGGAGGACGCTCCGATTGGATTAAGTGCGGTGTTTATCAGCGGCGGATACCCAGTTTAGTTATGCGGCGGGTGCCGTCGGAAAGAGTGTCTACCTTGATGTTGAAGCCGCTGAATGGCGTTGTGGAGGTGATGCCTGCGGCGTTATAGTAGACGGTGCTTACGATTTCGGCATCTGTAAGGGCATCGGTTATACCTGAACTTTGCGAAGGCAGGTTGAATCCGAAATGCAGGGTGGCATTCGAGCCTTTGAGCAGCATTTTTGTGCCGTCTGTTTCTTTAAGCTGCCACGCTCCGAATATCAGGGTGCGTGCGTCGGGCTGTGCGGTTGCCACGAGGGGTTCGCCGTTTTCGGATGAAAGGGTATAGTCGCTTTCCGGTGTGGTGCAGGCTGCCAAGTCGCCGTCGGCGGTCCATTTTCCTTCCACCCTTGAAAGAACGGCCATTGCGCGTTCGCCCCATCCGTAAACCACCACGGCGTCTGCATTGTCGGTGTCTGCCATGGCATATATGTTCTGCGTAGTGGCTTTTCCGTCGGCAGTCGTATACTCCATTGTGCCGTTGGATTTTACAAATTCAGAGGATATGTTGCCGGTGTAGAATGTGCCGAGGTTTTCAGCAAAAGAGTAGGGAACTATTATGAGGTTCCATTCTTCGAGTCTGAGACTTGTTCCGTCGAAATGGCCGGCCACGTAGGTGTCTGTGATTTCCATGGGGTTGGCTGTAGTGGATTCGGCGTTGACTATCATGAGATAGTTGTAGTCCTCGTCCATTCCGCACACCTGCGGTGCAATTTTTACGTTGCCTTCGGCATCGACCTGTGCGTTGAGGCTGGAACCGCTTCCGATGAAATCTTTTATTGAGATGGCGGAGTGGTCGTCGTTGCTCCATTCGATGGTGGCGTTCCATGATTCGGCAAAATCAGAACCACAGCGGTTGATGAGAATGTCGAGGGAGGTGAGTGTGATTTCTTCGGCTTTGTCGAACTCGGCTGTGACGAACCATCCTTTTGCTTCAGCTGCTGCGATGTCGGCTTCGGCTGTTCCGGGCATGAAGCTGATATTTAGCTTGCGGATGAAGTCTTCGGTTTCGGGTGTGGATGGGACGGTGCTGACATCGGGCAGTGCCGAGATGAACGCTGCGAGCTTTCCGGCGTCAAGGTTGTTGCTTTGCAGAAGGATTTCCTGGAGACCCTTGTTGTTGGTGATGTCCAGTTCCGTAAGGGCATTGCCTTGTGCCTCCAGGCGTTGCAGATAGGTGTTTTTGGCGATGTCGAGCGATGTCAGGAGGTTGTTGCCGCAGAAAAGGCCGTAAAGATAGGCGTTTCCGCTGAGGTCGAGGCTCGATATGGCGTTGTTTTCTATATGGAACTGACTGAGATAGGATGCTTTTGACACATCGATGGCATTCAGGCGGTTTCCGCTGAGGTCAAGACTCGAAAGGGATGTGTTCGCGGTGAGATCGATTTCTGAAATCCTGTTGTTGTTGGCGATGAGAATCGACAGATAAGGCTGGGCTTTCACGTCCAGTTCGTCAATAGAGTTGTTGCCGACGTTGAGCCAACGCACGTTTGGGTTCTTTGTGACGTCAAGTTCCGTAAGTCTGTTGTTTTGGAGATATACGCCCGAGAGAGTCTTGTTGCCGGCGAGGCTGATGGAGCTTATGGCGTTCTCTGCCGCCATGAGTTTTTCGAGTGATGTGCACGGAGAGATGTCAAGCCCTGTCAGCATGTTGCCGTCGGCGTAGATTGACGTCATTGCGGTCAGCCCAGTCAGGTCGAGTTCGGTCAACTTGTTTTCCGAGCATGACAATTCGTCAAGTCCGTCGAGTCCGGTCACGTCAAGTGCGGTGAGTTGGTTGCGCGAGCAGTCGATTTCGTAGAGGGTCGTGGTCTTTGGCAGCGTGAGGGAGGAGAGTCTGTTGTCGGCCACGTCTATTTTAGAAAGGTTGCTCATGGCAGAGCAGTCTATGGCGCCTTCGATGGCATTCTCGTGAAGGTCAAGCACTTTAATGGCCGGGCATTTCGATACGTCGATGGAAGTAAGGCTGTTGCCTGCCGCGTAGATGCCGTCGAGGCTGGGGTGCTCGCCGAGAACAAGCGATGTCAGTCCGTTGGTCTGCAGTTGGGTGCGAGTCAGGCTGGACGCGCGCGAGAGATCGGCGGCCACGATGTCTTGGGAGTTGGCGTAAAGCAAAACGATTTCATCGCCGTATATTTTCACTGTCGAACCTTTGAGCAGACCTTCATGATAGCTCTGCGTGTTGTAGGCCTGTTCCACGCCGTCGCCCCAGTCTATGGTGAATTCATAGCCGTCGTCTCCGCCTACTCCGAGTTTTGCAGCCTGTGTGCCTGGTGCGAATGTAAGCACGATGGTAGGAATTTTTTCGTTGCCTTGCGCTTCGTATGCGCCACAGTCTATGGATGCTCCCGAAACGCGCGGTTTTCCGGCGAGGTCTGTGCCCTGGGTATAGCCGTCGACAGGAGTGCCGGCGTCTATGAATTCGCTGCCCGGTGCCAGACGCCAGTCGGCTGTGGTCAGAGCAGCCATCTGTGCGTCGTCGGTGGCGCGGCCTGCGAATGCTGTGGGAGAAATGAAGTTGGAGGCTTTCACGTCGGTGCCGGAGATGGAGTTGAGCACTGTGCCGTCGGTTGTTCCGGCCACATTGGCTCCGCCTTCTGTGTTGCGCACGGTGTTGTTCTGTACGGTAGCGTTAATCAGGCGTCCTCCGGTAAGGTAGATGCCGCCGCCGTCGTATGCGCTGTTGTTGAAAGCCGCAATTCCTGCAAGGTCGCCGGATTGGTTGTACACGGCTCCGCCGTACATCTGCCCTTCCGAATATTCTGTGGCGTCGGCATGACAGCCGCGAATCAAAGCATCGGTGACATTGCCGGCGTTGAATATGCCGCCTCCTTTGAGTGCCCGGCAGTCAAGTATTTCAATATTGCTGACAGTGCCCCCGTTGTTGTAGATGGCGCCACCGCTCGACGAGTAGCAACGGGCGAACGTGCAGCGTTCGAGAGTTCCGCCCTGCATGTACACGGCGCCTCCGCCGTCAAGACCCACGCAGTCTTCAAATACGCAGCCGGCTATGGTGGAGTTTTGTGCGAATACGCCTCCGCCTATGCCGCTGCCGTAAGATGAATGGCAGAATGTTTTCGCTATATAGCAGTCCTTTATGGAACCTCCGTTGAGATAGACAGCTGCGCCGTATGAGTTGCAGTTGTCGGCTTCTGCTGTAAAGTATGCGGAATTCTCGATGATACGGCAGTTCCGCAGGTCGATTTTGCCCGGGGCGTATACTGCTCCTCCGGATGGCTTAGCCGTGGCCACGTTGGCGTTGGCTCCTTTTAGGGTGAATCCGTCTATTACGGTGGGAGATGCGAGTGTAGTCGCGGAATAGAGCACGTGTGAACTGTTGCCTTTTGTGCCGTTGACCTGATTGTTTGTCAGTTCCCATTCCCATCGGTATGTGGTGGCTTCGGCGATTACTCGTGTCCATACATCGGGCACATCATCGTCGGCGTCGAGAATGGTTTCGTTTGTCATGTCGTATGCCGCTCCGTCAGTCGCGCGTTCGTCAAGCGCGGCTTCGGTGCCGGCAAATCCGCCGTATAGCGATACTCCGTCTTTGAGTATGAACGCTTTGCTTGTGGGCTTGTTTGATTTTATGAGTGCAGTGGGTTTGTAGGAGCCCGCTGCCACCCAGATTTCGTCTCCGTTTTCGGATGCGTCAATGGCAGCCTGCAAGTCGTTTGTCGCTTGTGCCCATGACGAGCCGTCGCCTGTTCCGCCGGGGGATACATAGCGTGTGGCGGCATTCAGACTTGCCGCCGGCAGTAGCATTAATAATGCGGCTGCCAATTTTTGGGAGTACTTCATGAAAAACGAATTATATATGTGATGGTTGATTGGCTGTTCGCGGCTGTCTGTCAGCACGGAATGCCGTTGTCGTTGCAATATTTCACGATTTCTTCTTCCGACAGAAAACCTTTGTCGCAGAATTTCTGCAAGCCGTTTTTTACGTCGTCGAGCACGTCGTTGTGGGCGTTTAGCACCTTAGTGGTTTTGGCTATGAAATCTCTGAAATCGTGGTTGATGCGGCTCAATTTGTCAATAGTGTGGTAGTCCAGTTCGTTCTTGCGTGCCTGAAATCTTATTTTGGTGTCGTTGGAGTAGGGCGACAGTTCGATTAGCCCGATGCCGAACGCTCGGTTCAGGCGCTCCATTTCCTCCAGGACGTCCTCGCTGATTTCGAGCGCGACGAGATAGCCGTAATTGGCCCAATTGCTGTTGGACAAGGCTTGGAAAAAGTACTCTTTCAGCTGGTGGTCGTTCATTATGGAACGTTTCAACTCAAAGGAATAAAGGTCGACATACCGTTTTGTTTCAGCTGCTTTAAGGAAGGCCTGGGTGCTGGGGTCCTGAAACTGATTGAATTCCACAGCCACCATGTCCGGATGAATCCATTTTCGGGATTGGTCGGATTTGTTTGAAATTTCGTGGAATATAGTTTTGGAGAACCTATTCTGTCCAAGAAGATAATGAGCGAGCAGCCGGTGGAGACTGCGTTCTTTGTAATGCTTTTTTTCTGTCGGAGTGGAATGCTTATGTTCGGTTGAGGCGGTGCTCCCGATCAGTAGTTCCAGTTCGTCGGCATATTTTGTAAGGTTGCAGCAGGTGCCTATTGAGCCGATGGAATTTTTGAGCTTTTCCGACATCTGACTTCTTGAGATGATGGTATTTTTCCATTTTACAGCCCTTTGGTGCGGCAGCGGTGAGCCGGGCGCATAATAATAATCCCCGGCGACTTCTCCTACATGGTATGAGCCTTTGCCATTGGAAGCCAGTATTATATCGCCCTTTGACAGACCGAAGCATATGGTCCATAGGAATCCGACGCTTGTCCTTGCCGTGCCGATTGATTTATCGGGGTATGTGTCAAGATATAAGGATGTCATGCTCTGTCTCCAGATGCTTTCTTCGTCGTGTGATTGGGTCGAAAGGTCGTGGTCCGGTATCCAGCTTGCACCTATATAGCCGTGTTCGAGGCATTCTGTGAGGAATTTTCCATGCTCGCCCGGCATTATGCGGTTGTATTGCTTCATGGCTGTGCGATATTGAGGAGACATTTGTTGTTAAAGTGCAAATATACATTATTTAATTTATAGAAAAAGGTTATAGTGGATGTTTTTTATGGCTTTTGTGAAAATTAAGAGACAAAAAGGTTTTCCAATAATTCTGGAATGTATTTTGGAATAATCAGGCGGAATATGCTAAATTTGCACCTGACTTCCACATAAATTTTAAACAAGCTGTAAATCTAAACAACCATGTATAGAATCACTCTACTTTTGGCGGCTATTGTGGCCGTTGTTCCTGCGTTCGCAGAGGGAAACAAAAAGGTTTCGATACTCGGCGACTCATATTCCACATTTTATGGGGCTGTGGAGCCTGAAGGAAATGAGGTGTGGTATTTTCCTGACGATAAACCTGAAAAAACAGACGTCACATCTCCTGAGCAGACGTGGTGGCGTATATTTATGGAGCGTACCGGATATGAACTGGAACGCAACAATTCCTATTCCGGCTCCACGGTATGCAACCGTGGATATAAGGGCGATGACTATAGCCGCCGTTCTTTCATAAACCGCATGTCGGACCTCGGCGAGCCTGATCTGATACTGATATTCGGGGCTACCAACGATTATTGGGCACATGTGGCGCTTTCTCCTGAAGCGGCGGAAACTCCCGAGCCGCATCCGTTTTATACCTTCCGCCCCGCCATGGACTATCTTTTGCAGCAGATAGGGGCGCTATATCCGGAGGCTGAATCCGTATTTATTCTCAACGATGAGATTCAAGGGCCGGTGCGTGACATTGTTATTGAATTGTGCGCATCCCATGGGGTGCGTTGTCTGCAGTTGTCCGGAATAGAGAAACGGATGGGGCATCCCGACTCCGCCGGCATGAAGGCCATAGCCGAACAGCTTGTGGATTTTCTCGGAGAGTGAAAGATTTAAGGCGTTTTTCGGTAAAAATTCATTATTTGGCTGGAGAATGTTTTGTTATGTCAAAAGTTATGTGTAATTTTGCCCCGCTAAATGTAAAGCTTACAGCAAAGAAATACAAAACAAACACAAAAATAATATGATTATTGTACAAGTAAAAGAAGGCGAGAACATCGAGCGTGCTCTCAAGAAATTCAAACGTAAATTTGAACGCACCGGCGTGGTTAAAGAACTGCGCGCGCGTCAGGCATTCCAAAAGCCCTCTGTCACCAACCGCAAGAAGATGATGAAGGCCGTCTACGTGCAGCAGTTGCGCAGCGTAGAGGAATAAGCGCCTCGTATCCGCACCTTTTATTTGCTGCGTTGCCCGAGAGGGCGACGGCAATAGCACGCAGGAGCAGTGCATGCATGATTCCTCCGAAGGAGGCAGGAGTTGCAGAGCACTGCTTTGTTGTGCGTAGTTGCGAATTCTTTGCGTATTGCATTTTTTTGAAAAAATCCGATTGAAAAATTTGGATTTAAGAACAGCATGCCTTAACTTTGCGTTATAGAAATGAAGAAAGCCGGAGGGCTTGAAGAAAGAAAAACCACATCAAAGTAGATTGGGAAACTCTTCAAATTATATTGAAATGCCGAGACAAGCTTTGCCGCCCGATGGCGGGCCTCAGCCGCTGCCTACGGGTGGGCGGATGCCTTAGAGCCGGAGGATTACAAAGGACGGCGAGCACTCAAACCCTGTCTTTTCGGAGTTTCATCGCATCCTTTGATGTGGCCCATACGGAGGGGCGCCGGGCGTAATAGCCGCGGTGCCCCTCTTTTGTTTTAGTGTTTGGAGAACCCGTATGTGTGGTAAAAAATGCAAACCTCGGTCTATGGTGTTGCAGATGTGGAGATAAGGTTGTATCTTTGCGCAAATTCTAATATCATACTTGCTTAAACACAGTTATTTGATGAACAGAAAGATTTTTTCGCTATTTGTGGCATTATCAGTCTTGTGCGGCATTTGTGCGTCGGCGCAGATTGTGACTACCATTCCCGAGGTGCTGCAGGAGAATTCTCAAGGTGTGGTGCTGTATTATCATGCTGATTCTCCTCTCGGCAACAACGGGCTTAAGGACTACACCGGCGACGATGTGTATGCGCACATAGGCGTTACTACCGCAACTGGAGACTGGGAACATACTGTTGCCAATTGGGATGTGGATTTGCCGAAGTGCAAACTTTCACGTGTGGATGCCAATACGTATGCGCTGAACATCGGTGATATACGCACTTTTTTCGAGGTAGGCGCATCGGAGACGGTGAGCCGCCTTTGCATGGTGTTCCGCAACAGTGGGGGGAGCCGTCAGGGAAAAGCGGCCGGCGACAAGGATATATTCGTGGATGTGCATCAGGCAGGGCTTGCTCTTAATTTTGAATGTTCGGCTCCGTCGGTAGTTACAAAGGCTACACGTGTGGAACTTAAGGCCGGAACGACAATGGCGGCAGATATAAAGATAAGTGTCAATGGTTCGGTCATTGCGTCCAAAACAGGAGTTTCTACTCTTTCCGCATCCTATGACATAAGTTCAGAGGGGGCTTATGAGTTCAAAGCTACAGCCACGGCAGACGGCAAGGCCATAGATGAGGTTTATTCCGTGTCGTGGGTGGGGGCTTCTCCCGAGCGTGAATATCCCGGCGGTGTGCCGGTGCAAGGCGCTGTGGACAATGCCGACGGAACGGTCACTTTCTGTTTTGCAGCTCCGGGCAAGACAAGTGTCACCATAGTTCCGTCCTGGGACGATTACAAGGTGCGCAGCGAAAACACCATGTTCTACCAGGACTACAACGGCCACCGCTATTTCTGGATAAAATCTCCGAAACTGGCCGATGCCACGGACTACATATATTATTATCTTGTGGACGGCACATATTCGGTAGGCGACCCGTATGCAAAACTGGTTCTTGACCCATATAGTGACAAATGGCTTGCAGGAGACGGGCTGGGTTATGAGGGCATGCCTGAATATCCTGCAGAAGTGGAAGGCAATGTGATGCTGGCTGTATGGCGCCGCGATATGAACAAATATGAATGGAGCGCATTTGAGATTCCTTCCCACGACCGCCTATATATATATGAGTTGCTTCTGCGCGACTTCACGGGTACTGAGGGTAAAAGCCTCGGCAACGGCACACTTGCCGCAGCAATGGAAAAGATTCCGTACATCAAGAGTCTCGGCGTAAATGCTGTGGAGTTGATGCCTATTATGGAATTTAACGGCAATAATTCGTGGGGCTATAACACGAACTTCTACATGGCTCCTGACAAAGCGTACGGCTCGCCGAAGGAGTATAAAGACTTTATAGATGAATGCCATCGCAATGGTCTGGCTGTGATTCTTGACATTGTGTTTAATCAGACCGATGGCCTTGCGCCATGGTACCAGATGTATCCGGCCTCGTCGAATCCTTTTTACAATGCGACGTCTCCGCATGGTTGGAGTGTGCTCAACGATCTGGATCCCGGTTACGCGCTTGTGGAGCAGCATTACAAAGACGTGTTGCAATACTGGTTGCGTGAATATAACGTAGACGGCTTCCGTTTCGATCTCGTAAAAGGTCTCGGCGACAACGGCAGCTACGGCTCCGGAACGGACGGCTTCAATCAAAGCCGTGTCGACCGTATGAAACGTCTGCATGCCGCTATCCGTGAAGTTAAGCCCGATGCCATACACATCAACGAGCTGCTCGGCGATAATCGCGAGGAGAATGCCAATGCGGAGGACGAGCAAATCGGTTGGCACAACCTGGAGTATAATTCAGGGCAGTTCGTCATGGGATGGGATGAAAACAACAAGGGAGTTTCGGAGTTCTATGCCCCGAACGCCGGTCGCACGTTCTGTTCGGTTTCTTATGCAGAAAGTCATGATGAGGAGCGCCTGGGCTATAAAATCAAGACATATGGCTCGGAGGACGTAAAGAACGGACGAGTGCGCGCGCGCCGTCTTGCGGCTCTCGGCGCATGGATGGCGCTTACGCCGGGTCCGAAGATGATATGGCAGTTCCAGGAGCTGGGCAATGACCAGACTACAAAAAAAGGCAGCGACAATGACACTTCGCCTAAACGTGTGAACTGGAATGCCGTCAACAATGAGATAAACAAGCATATTCTTGCGTCGTATCGTGCTGCGGGCGCCTTGCGTGCGGCAAATGAAACCATGTTCGGCGAGGACGCATCCTTCAAATGCTCGTGGAGTGCGAGCCTTGCCTCTCCACGCACATTGTGTGTGGAGAAAGACGGAAAGGCAATTGTGGCATTCTTCAACCCTTCCACTAAGGCTGCGCAGGACGTGACCGTCAGCGGTGTGGCTCTCGACGTTTCCAATGCCGAGCTGATATACGCGTGCGAGGGTTTTGCCAATCCTTCGCTGAGCGGTTCGGGCGGAGCGTTGCGTCTTAATGTTCCCGCCAATAGTTTTGCGATTTATGCGACAAAAGGACTCAGCGGAATCGACGACGCCGTGGCAGATGGCTCTAATGTGAGCGTGGTAGGCGGCGTCGGTGAGATTATCGTCAATGGTACGGACGCCGTGCCTGCGGTCTACGACATGAGCGGCCGGCGCGTGCCTTACGCCGGTTTGTCGGCCGGAATTTACGTAGTGCTTGTGGACGGGCGCAGTTATAAAGTAGCCGTACGCTGACTATGACTAAAACCATGCGCCTGAGCATCGCGTCTCTTGTTGCAATATCAATGGCAGCCGCCTCCTGTTCGGAGTCCCGCAATGAGGGGATTCCGCAGGAGGTGGCTCCTGTTTATGATTATTTTGCAGGATATGAAGACCGGCCTGTGCTTCCGGAGAGTATGCGGCCGGAAGTGGAGGCTTTTATGACGGTGATGGGCGCGGATGCGTCCGATTCGTCATTGGTGGCATGGGCGAATTCTCCGGCTGTCAGCGTTTTTACACCCGATGTCGACAGCGTATATGCTTCTCTCGGATGTATTGAGCGCGATCTCGGAAATATGCTTTCGCGTGCGGCGGCCGAGGGTCTGGCGCTTCCACAGCGGCGCTATGCGGCGGTCGTATGGGGTAGGCCTGAAAGTATTGTTTTCTGCGATAGCGTCATGCTCGTGGCGCTAAACCATTACCTTGGCGAGAGTTATGCCGGTTATAGCCACCTTGCTCCCTATTTGCGCCGTGCAAAGACCCCTGGGCGCCTGCCTTATGATATGGCCGAGGCTATTGTAGCGGTTTCCATACCCTATGTGCGCAAAGAAGGTTCTACGGCATTGTCCCGTATGCTGTATGAAGGTGCTCTGGTCGAGGCCTGTCGGCGGCTTGTCGGCGGCTCTGATGCGCAGGTTTTAGGTTATGGTGATGATGAGTATTCCGAGCTGTTAAGCCGCGAAGGTGAAATGTGGCGTGTGCTTGTATCCAAGGGGTTGATTTATAGTACGCTTCCTTCGGATGCTTCTCGTCTGGTGTCGCCTGCTCCGTACACGACTCTGCTTTCGTCCCGCACTCCGGGCCGGGCCGGCAGATTTATAGGCTATCGCATTGTTCGCTCATATATGGAACGATACCCTGAAATACCGCTTTCGGAACTCCTTTCGCCAAAGTGGTATTCGTCAGATGATGTTTTGCGTCTGTCCCGATATGTCGGGAAATAGAGCAGGGGGCGGGTATAAATAAAAAATCTCGGCCGTTGAAGCCAAGATTGGACGATATATAGAGAAAATGATTAGTGGGCGCTGAGGGATTCGAACCCCCGACCCTCTGCTTGTAAGGCAGACGCTCTGAACCAGCTGAGCTAAGCGCCCGTTATCGCTGAAAGCGCTGCAAAGGTACGACCTTTTTTGAGACTACCAAAATTTTAAAGAGAAAAAATTCAGAAAAGGCTGTAAAAATGCAAAATTAGAAAGTATATTGGTCAAAATTGCCGTTAATTGGTGCATTTGTTTGTGTTTTGCATTAGATGGCTTGTGTTCTGCGGCGGCCGACAGTTCAGGTATGGCATGTCTTGCGTGAGAATGGGTTGAGTGATGGTGCGGCCGTCGGGGGTGGGGCGTTATATAATAATGTCAGATTCGGAGGTCTGAGTGTCATTGTTTGTGTGTTTGTTCTATTTGTTGTCTGAAAGTGGGTCTCGTTTCTATTGTTAATATACGCCGGATTTATAGGCGAAAAAAATATCGGCAGAAAAAAGCGGAAATGTTTGCATAATAGCGGATTAATTGCTAATTTTGCATCGATTTTATGGCGTATTGGCGCTTCGTGTATCGCTAACTGCGTGACAGTTACGGCGATACGGGGCGTTTGATGTGCGTGTCAAGTCGATATAGAAAACAAAAGAATAAGAAGAAATAAACCAAAGTTAAACCAAACAACTAAGATGCCTACTATTCAGCAATTAGTACGTAAGGGTCGCGTGGCGCTCGTGGACAAGAGCAAAAGCCCCGCTCTCGACAGCTGCCCCCAGCGTCGTGGCGTGTGCGTGCGTGTGTACACCACCACCCCCAAAAAGCCGAACTCGGCAATGCGTAAGGTGGCACGTGTGCGTCTCACCAACGGTAAAGAAGTGAACTCCTATATCCCCGGCGAAGGTCACAACCTTCAGGAACATAGCATTGTGCTTGTTCGTGGCGGTCGTGTGAAGGACCTCCCCGGTGTTCGCTACCATATCGTACGCGGCACGCTTGACACCTCCGGCGTGAAAGACCGCACGCAGCGTCGTTCCAAGTACGGGGCCAAGCGTCCCAAGGCCGGTGCAGCCAAGAAGTAATTCGGTTTTGGCAATCGAGTGAAGTTAACTGAACGCACCGCGAGATTTAATTAATTCATTTAAACTCGTTTTTTGATTCTTGAAAGCTGTCCGGTTGAGTAAGTCGGCATCGGAGGATGCGGCTGAAGCATTAGAGGAGCACAACCAAGCAATCTGAAAACACAACGCACTGATTAAAATGAGAAAGGCTAAGCCTAAGAAGCGCCAAATCCTTCCCGATCCCGTGTTCGGCGACGTACGTGTGGCAAAGTTTGTAAACCACCTTATGTATGATGGAAAAAAGAACACGGCGTTCGATATTTTCTATACGGCTCTCGACAATGTTAAGTCGAAGCTTCCCAACGAGGAAATGACTGCCCTCGAAATATGGAAAAAGGCCCTCGAGAATGTAACTCCCCAGGTGGAGGTGAAGAGCCGCCGTGTTGGCGGTGCCACCTTCCAGGTACCTACCGAAATCCGTTCTGACCGCAAGGAGTCAATATCAATGAAAAACCTCATCCTCTATGCCCGCAAGCGTGGCGGCAAGACTATGGCCGACAAACTCGCTGCTGAAATCGTAGATGCCTACAATGAGCAGGGCGGCGCGTTCAAGCGCAAAGAGGATATGCACAAAATGGCAGAAGCTAACCGCGCATTCGCACACTTCCGCTTCTAATTGTTTCATTGACCAATCCTAACGCAAAATGGCTAAAGACGAACAGCTCAAATTTACCCGCAACATCGGTATCATGGCTCACATCGATGCCGGTAAGACCACTACGTCGGAGCGTATCCTCTTCTACACCGGTCTGACTCACAAAATCGGTGAAGTGCACGATGGCGCCGCCACCATGGACTGGATGGAGCAGGAGCAGGAGCGTGGTATCACCATCACTTCCGCCGCGACAACGGCATTTTGGAAGTACAACGACGAAAAATACAAAATCAACCTGATTGACACTCCGGGACACGTCGACTTCACCGTCGAAGTGGAGCGCTCGCTCCGTGTGCTCGATGGTGCGGTGGCTACGTTCTGCGCCGTAGGCGGCGTTGAGCCTCAGTCTGAGACCGTGTGGCGTCAGGCAGACAAATACAATGTGCCTCGAATCGGTTATGTCAACAAGATGGACCGTAGCGGAGCGAACTTCTTTGAAGTAGTCCGTCAGCTGAAGGACGTGCTCGGCGCAAATCCGTGTCCTATACAGATTCCTATCGGCGCTGAAGAGACCTTCAAAGGTATTATCGATCTCGTGCGTATGAAAGCCATCTTCTGGCATGACGAAAGCATGGGCGCCGACTACACTATGGAAGAAATTCCTGCCGGCCTTGTGGACGAAGCGGAAGAATGGCGCGATAAGATGCTTGAGAAAATCGCCGAGTTCGACGACGACCTTATGACAAAATATTTCGACGACCCTTCCACCATCACCGAGGAGGAAGTGAAGAAAGCTCTCCGCAAGGGCACTTTGGCCATGGAAATCGTTCCCATGACTTTGGGTTCGTCTTTCAAAAACAAAGGCGTTCAGTGTCTGCTCGACAACGTTTGCGCATACCTTCCTTCTCCTGTCGATTCCGGCGTGGTGGAAGGTCATTCTGTGGACAACCCCGAGGAAGTGGTTACACGCGAACCTTCGCCCGAAGCGCCCATGTGCGCATTGGCGTTCAAGATTGCCACCGATCCCTATGTCGGCCGTCTGACATTCTTCCGCGTGTACTCCGGTGATGTCGTTGCCGGCAGCTATGTCCTCAATGCGCGCAGCGGCAAAAAAGAACGTGTCAGCCGTCTTTTCCAGATGCACTCCAACAAGCAGAATCCTATGGAGAAAATCGGTTGCGGCGATATTGGCGCAGGCGTAGGCTTCAAGGACATTCGCACCGGAGACACCCTTTGTGCAGAAGACGCACCCATCGTGCTCGAATCTATGGAATTCCCTGATCCCGTTATCGGTATCGCTGTTGAGCCCAAGACTCAGAAAGACCTTGACAAACTCGGCGTTGGCCTGCAGAAACTTGCTGAGGAAGACCCGACATTCCGTGTTGAAACCAATGAGGAAACAGGTCAGACCGTCATCAGCGGTATGGGTGAGCTCCACCTCGACATCATTATCGACCGTCTGCGTCGTGAGTTTAAGGTTGAATGCAACCAGGGTCAGCCCCAGGTTACATATAAAGAAGCAATTACCAAGCCTGTCGAACTTCGCGAAGTGTTTAAGAAGCAGACCGGTGGCCGTGGTAAATTCGCCGATATTATCGTTCGCGTGGAACCTGCCGACGAAGGCTTTGAAGGAGGCCTCCAGTTTGTCGACGAAGTCAAGGGTGGTAATATCCCCAAGGAATTCATCCCCAGCATACAGAAGGGCTTCGTTACGGCCATGAAGAACGGTGTGCTTGCCGGCTATCCGGTGGAAACCCTCAAGGTGACCGTAATCGACGGCTCATTCCACCCCGTGGACTCCGACCAGCTCTCTTTCGAACTTTGCGCAATTCAGGCATTCAAGAAGGCGAGCGAAAAAGCAGGTCCTGTGCTGCTTGAGCCTATCATGAAGATTGAAGTCGTTACTCCCGAAGAATCGATGGGCGACGTTATCTCCGACCTTAACAAGCGTCGTGGCCAGGTTGAAGGCATGGAAACAAGCCGCAGCGGCGCACGCGTGGTTAAAGCCAAGGCTCCCCTTGCTGAAATGTTCGGTTACGTTACGGCACTCCGTACGATTACTTCCGGCCGCGCCACCAGCACGATGACCTTCTCTCACTATTCCGAAGTCAGCAGCGGTATTGCCCGTGCCGTCCTCACCGAATGCCAGGGCCGCGTAGACCTCGTCAAATAATCCGTCAAAAATAAAGCAACCATATGAGTCAGAAAATTCGCATCAAACTCAAATCTTACGATCATAATCTCGTCGACAAAAGCGCCGAGAAGATTGTGAAGACTGTGAAAGCTACCGGTGCAGTGATCAGCGGTCCTATACCTCTGCCCACCCACAAGCGTATTTTCACAGTAAACCGCTCGACCTTCGTCAACAAGAAGAGCCGCGAGCAGTTCCAGCTCTCGTCGTTCAAGCGCCTGATTGACATCTACAACAGCACAGCAAAGACTGTCGACGCTCTCATGAAGCTCGAGCTTCCCAGCGGTGTTGAGGTGGAAATCAAGGTGTAATAATCGACACAGAACATATACAGAAATATATTCACTCCTAAAACAAACACAGAAATGCCAGGATTAATTGGAAAGAAAATCGGAATGACATCCGTTTTCAGTGCCGACGGTAAGAATGTACCGTGCACTGTTATCGAAGTAGGCCCGTGTGTTGTTACGCAGGTGAAGACCACCGAAAAGGACGGCTATGATGCCCTCCAGCTCGGCTTTGAGGAGCAGAAAGAAAAGCACCTCACAAAGCCAGAAATCGGTCACTTCGCGAAAGCCGGCGTAGCTCCCAAGCGCCACTTGGCCGAGTTCAAAGGTTTCGACGGCGAATACAAAGCCGGCGATACGCTGACAGTGGACATGTTCGCTGAAAGTGACTTCGTCGATATTGTCGGCACCAGCAAGGGTAAAGGTTTTCAGGGCGTAGTAAAGCGTCATGGTTTCGGAGGTGTGGGCCAGAGCACTCACGGCCAGCACAATCGTCTGCGCGCGCCCGGTTCTATCGGCGCCTGCTCATACCCTGCAAAAGTGTTCAAAGGCATGCGTATGGCCGGCCAGATGGGCAACCAGCGCGTGACCGTGCAGAACCTTCAGGTATTCAAGGTCATCGCCGAGCACAACATTCTCATGATAAAAGGCTCCATCCCCGGCGCCAAAGGTTCCATCGTCTTAATTGAGAAGTAAAATGGAAGTTGCAATCTACAATAAGGAAGGACAGGACACCGGCCGCAAGGCAGTCCTCAACGATCAGGTGTTCGCAATCGACGCCAATGAGCACGCCATCTACCTCGATGTCAAGCAGTACCTTGCCGACCAGCGCCAGGGCACACACAAGAGCAAAGAACGTAGCGAAGTGAGCGGTTCTACCCGAAAGCTCCACAAGCAGAAAGGTGGCGGCGGAAGCCGTATCGGCGACATCAACTCGCCTGTGCTCGTAGGCGGTGGCCGTGTGTTCGGCCCCCGTCCCCGCGATTATCGTTTCAAACTCAACCGCAAGGTGAAGCAGCTCGCACGCCGCTCCGCGCTGACGGTAAAGTGTCAGGCTAACGAGATTATCGTCGTAGAGGACTTCACATTCGACGCACCAAAGACTAAAAATTTCGTAAACTTTGCTAAAAATCTTAAAGTAGATGGCAAAAAACTCCTCTTGGTTTTAGCAGAACGAAATAATGTTGTATCTTTGTCTGCTCGAAATGTGCCCGACACTCGTCTGATGAGTGCCGCGGACATCAATACGTATGCTATCATGAACAACAATGCTATCATCCTTACGGAAGGTAGCCTTGCTGTGATTAACAACCTGTAAACCCCTGGAGGAACCGACAATGGAAATCGAAATCAAACCCATCGTAACCGAGAAGGCTACCAGTCTGACTGACAAGCTCAATCGCTACACCTTCCGTGTCTCCCCCGAAGCTAACAAGTTCCAGATTAAGGATCTCGTTGAAAAGCTTTACGGGGTGAAGGTAGTGCGAGTGAACACCGCCGTCATGCGCGGCAAGAACAAGAGCCGCTGGACAAAGAGCGGCCTGCTCCGCGGTGCGACAGCTCGCTGGAAAAAAGCCTTCATCACTCTCGCTGAAGGCGAAACCATCGACTTTTACAGCAACATCTGATAAATAAAATGGCAGTAAGAAAATTCAAGCCCACAACTCCTGGGCAGCGACACAAAGTTATCGGCGTGTTCAAAGGTACAATCACTGCTACCACGCCGGAAAAATCTCTTACAGTCGGTAAACGTGCCTCCGGCGGTCGTAACGCCGAAGGCCACCTCACCACTCGCTACCTTGGTGGTGGTCACAAACGCAAATACCGCTTCATTGACTTTAAGAGAAACAAAGACGGAGTTCCCGCAGTAGTGCACTCGATCGAGTACGATCCCAACCGTTCGGCCCGCATCGCCCTGCTGTACTACGTGGACGGAGCAAAGGCCTACATCATTGCACCCAACGGCTTGGAAGTAGGCGCAACCGTGGTGAGCGGCCCCGATGCAGCTCCCGAAGTGGGCAATGCCCTTCCTTTGGGCAAAATCCCCGTCGGCACGGTGATTCACAATATCGAATTGCGTCCCGGCCAGGGTGCCTTCATGGCACGTTCGGCCGGCACCTTCGCGCAGCTCGTGAGCCGCGAAGGCGACTATGCTATCGTCAAATTACCTTCGGGCGAGACCCGCAAGATTCTCTGTGCCTGCAAGGCTACAATAGGCGTTGTCGGCAACAGCGAGCACTCGCTGGAGCGTTCCGGTAAGGCAGGCCGCAGCCGCTGGCTCGGTCGTCGTCCCCGCAACCGCGGCGTAGTCATGAACCCTGTCGATCACCCCATGGGTGGTGGCGAAGGCCGCGCCAGCGGTGGACATCCCCGTTCGCGCAAGGGTCTTTACAGCAAGGGTCTTAAGACACGCGCCCCGAAGAAGCAGTCTTCGAAGTATATTATCGAACGTCGCAAAAAGTAATCTGATAAAATAGCAAATATGAGCCGTTCATTAAAGAAAGGACCCTTCATCAGCGTGAAGCTCGAAAAGAAGGTCGCCGACATGGATGCTTCCGGCAAGAAGAATGTCATCAAGACCTGGAGCCGCGCGTCCATGATCGCCCCCGAATTCGTTGGCCATACTTTCGCGGTACACAATGGCAATAAGTTCATCCCCGTGTACGTCACCGAAAACATGGTAGGCCACAAGCTGGGCGAGTTCGCCCCCACGCGTAACTTCCGTGGCCACGCCGGCAACAAGAAGAAATAAGGGCCCAAGCTAATCAATTTAATTGACAAAGAAAAGCAACACATACAATGGGTGTAAGAAAAAGAATATCTGCCGATCAGAAAAAGCAGGAACGTAAAACGGTGGCTTTTGCAAAGCTTACCAACGTGCCTACTTCGCCCCGCAAAATGCGCCTCGTTGCCGACATGATTCGCGGCAAAGAAGTGTTCCGAGCCCTTGGCATACTCAAGTTCTCCAACAAGGAGGCTGCTGCCAGACTCGAGAAACTTCTGCGTTCTGCAGTGGCAAACTGGGAAGAGAAAAACGAAAAGAAAGCCGAAGGCGGCGAGCTTTACGTAAGCACCATTTTCGTTAATCCCGCTCCCATGCTCAAGCGTCTGCGCACCGCGCCCCAGGGCCGCGGCTACCGCATCCGCAAGCGTTCCAACCACGTCACCGTAATCGTGGACACTATCAACAACACTAACAATCACGAGGCTTAATACAAATGGGACAGAAAGTAAATCCGATAAGCAACCGTCTGGGTGTCATCCGCGGCTGGGACTCCAACTGGAGCGACGGCACCAAGCAGGGTGAAAATATCCTGGAAGACTATAAGCTCCGCAAATATCTGAATGTCCGTCTGGCCAAATGCAGCGTGAGCCGCATCGTGATTGAGCGCACCCTCAAGCTCATCACCATAACCGTGTGCACTTCGCGCCCCGGTCTGGTGATAGGTAAGGGTGGCCAGGATGTCGAGAAACTTCGCGAGGAACTCAAGAAGGTTACCGACAAAGATGTTCAGATCAATATTTTCGAGGTTAAGCGTCCCGAACTCGACGCTGAAATCGTGGCTGCAAACATTGCACGTCAGATTGAAGGCAAGGTGGCCTACCGCCGTGCTGTCAAGATGGCAATCCAGAGCAGCATGCGCGCAGGCGCCGAGGGCATCAAGGTGCAGGTGAGTGGCCGTCTGAACGGCGCCGAAATCGCCCGCAGCGAAATGTTCAAGGAAGGCCGCACGCCTCTGCACACACTCCGTGCCGACATTGATTATGCTCTCGTTGAGGCGCACACAAAAGTCGGCGTAGTAGGCGTGAAAGTGTGGATTTGCCGTGGCGAAGTTTATGGCAAGCGCGACCTCGCGCCCCAGTTCGCCCAGCAGAAGGAAAACCGTGGCGGCAATGGCGCCGGTGCTCCCCGTCGTGGTGGCTTCCGTCGTGCCAAAACCAATCGTTAACCTCCAAGAATCAGTAAACACAGATGTTACAACCTAAGAAAACCAAATTCCGCCGCGCCCAAAAAGGCCGCATGAAGGGCAACGCCCAGCGAGGCAACCAGCTCGCATTCGGCTCCTTCGGCATCAAGACTCTGGAGGCCAAATGGATTACCGGCCGTCAGATAGAGGCTGCCCGTATCGCGGTGACTCGCTATATGCAGCGTCAGGGTCAGATCTGGATTCGTATCTTCCCGGACAAGCCCATCACCAAGAAGCCTGCAGAAGTCCGAATGGGTAAAGGTAAAGGTTCGCCCGAAGGCTTCGTGGCTCCCGTGACTCCCGGACGCATGATTATCGAAGTGGAAGGTGTTAGCTACGACATTGCCAAAGAGGCGCTCCGTCTGGCAGCACAGAAGCTTCCCGTCGTTACAAAATTCGTGGTGCGTCGCGACTATGACCCCACTCAAAACGTCTAAGGCATCATGAACAAGGAAGAAATCAAACAAATGTCTACGGCCGATCTGCGCGAGCGTCTCGCGCAGATGGAGACTGAATATCTTCAGCTTACGGCCACCCACGCTGTGTCGCCCATCGACAACCCCGCAAAAATCACGGCCGACCGCCGCATGATTGCACGCGTGAAAACCGAGCTGCGTCAGCGCGAACTCAACAACAAATAATCTTACACGCCACTATGGAAAAAAGAAATCTCAGAAAAGAGCGTATCGGTGTGGTGTCCAGCAACAAGGGCGACAAGACCATCACCGTCATGGTGAAGTGGAAGGAAAAACATCCGATTTACGGCAAATTCGTCAACAAATCGAAGAAGTACCACGCTCACGACGAAAACAACGAGTGCAGCGTAGGCGACACCGTTCGTCTGATGGAGACCCGACCTCTCAGCAAAACCAAGCGCTGGCGCTTAGTAGAAATCGTAGAAAAAGTTAAGTAACAACCATGATACAGACTGAAACCCGCCTGACCGTCGCCGATAACAGCGGAGCAAAGGAAGCCTTGTGCATCCATGTGCTCGGCGGCACCGGTCGCCGCTACGCTTCCGTAGGCGACATTATCGTTGTCTCTGTGAAAAGCGTCATCCCCAGTTCCGACGTGAAAAAGGGCACCGTTAGCAAGGCCGTAGTCGTCCGCACTAAGAAAGAAATCCGCCGTCCCGACGGTTCCTATATCCGTTTCGACGACAACGCTTGCGTGCTCCTCAACAACGCCGGTGAACTCCGTGGCACACGTATCTTCGGCCCTGTTGCCCGCGAACTCCGTGCCGCTAACCAGATGAAAATCGTATCCCTCGCTCCGGAAGTTCTCTAATCAACCCTTAATACAAGACAGTAAATGAAACTTCATATTAAAAAGGGCGACAACGTTTATGTACTTGCCGGCGAAAGCCGCGGCCAGCAGGGTCGCGTGCTTGAAGTTCAGGCTTCCAAACAGCGCGCCATCGTCGAGGGTGTAAACTTCGTGACCAAAGCTACCAAGCCCAGCGCAAAGCACCCGCAGGGTGGCCTTGTGAAGGTTGAAGCCCCCATACATATTTCCAATCTCGCCCTCATCGACCCCAAGAGCGGTAAACCCACCCGTATCGGCATCCGCAAAGAAGGCGACAAAACCGTTCGTTTTTCCAAAAAATCAGGAGAGGAGATTAAGTAATGACTGCAACCCTTAAAAAAGACTACAACGAGCGCATTGTGCCCGCTCTTGAGAAGGAGTTCGGCTACACCACCGTAATGCAGGTGCCCAAGCTCAAGAAAATCGTCATCAACCAGGGTCTCGGTGAAGCCACCCAAGACAAGAAAGTCATCGAGACTGCCATCAACGAGCTTACCGCCATCACAGGCCAGAAAGCCGTGGCTACCCTTTCCAAAAAGGACATCTCGAACTTCAAGCTTCGTAAAAAAATGCCTATCGGCGTGATGGTCACTCTGCGCCGCGAACGCATGTACGAGTTCCTGGAGCGTCTGATTCGTGTGGCTCTGCCCCGTATCCGCGACTTCAAAGGTATCGAAGGCAAGCTCGACGGCCGTGGTAACTACACTCTCGGCATCACCGAGCAGATTATCTTCCCCGAAATCAATATCGATTCCATCAGCAAGCTCATGGGCATGAACATCACTTTCGTGACCAGCGCCAACACCGACGAAGAAGGCTATGCACTTCTCAAGGCATTCGGCCTGCCCTTCAAGAATGCTAAAAAACAGTAATCAGAAGATATGGCAAAAGAATCAATGAAAGCCCGCGAGGTAAAGCGTGCGAAACTCGTTGCCAAATACGCCGCCAAGAAAGCCGAACTCAAGGCTCAGGGCGACTACGAGGCATACCAGGCTCTGCAACTGCTCCCCAAGAACGCTTCGCGTGTACGCATGCACAACCGCTGCTCCATCACCGGCCGCCCCAAGGGCTACATGCGCCAGTTCGGCCTCAGCCGAATCCAGTTCCGCGAAATGGCTTCCGCAGGTCTCATCCCCGGCGTGAAGAAAGCAAGCTGGTAATCCTCCCGAGCTAAAGACTCAGAGTATTAAATATTGTTGGGAACAGCCCAATCAATTTAAACAATAAACAAAATGACAGATCCTATAGCAGACTATCTGACAAGATTGAGGAACGCTATCAAAGCCAACCACCGCGTGGTTGAAGTACCTGCCTCAAACTTGAAGAAGGAAATCACCAAGATTCTCTTCGAACAAGGCTATATTCTTAACTACAAGTTTATAGAGGGTGAAACCCCCGCCGGCATCATCAAGATTGCCCTTAAATACGATCCCGTGGGCCGTGTCAATGCTATCAAAGGCCTCAAACGCGTATCGCGTCCCGGCCTCCGCCAGTACACGGGCTACAAGGAAATGCCCCGAGTTCTCAACGGCCTCGGCATCGCCATCCTCAGCACTTCGCAGGGTGTGATGACCAACAAGGCTGCCGCTGAAAAGAAAGTCGGCGGTGAAGTTCTGTGCTATGTTTACTAATCCAACCACAAAGAAATCAATATGTCACGTATAGGTAAAGCACCCATCGCCATCCCCGCAGGCGTAAGCGTCGATGTCAAGGAAAATGTGGTTACGGTAAAAGGCCCCAAAGGCACACTGACACAGACCATCAATCCGGAACTCGACGTTAAAATAGAAGACGGTCACGTAACGCTGACACGTCCCAGCGACGACCGTGAGCACCGCGCGCAGCACGGTCTCTACCGCGCGCTTATCCACAACATGGTGGTAGGCGTAAGCGAAGGTTACCGCAAAGAAATGGAACTCGTAGGCGTAGGTTACCGCGCAACAGCTACCGGCCAGGTCCTGGAACTATCTCTCGGTTTCTCTCACGCTATCTTCATCAAGCTTCCCCCGGAAGTGAAAGTGGAGGCAAAGAGCGAGCGCAACAAGAACCCCCTGATTATCCTCGAGAGCGGCGACAAGCAGCTCCTCGGCCAGGTGTGCGCCAAAATCCGCTCTCTCCGCAAGCCTGAACCTTACAAGGGCAAGGGTATCAAGTTCGTCGGCGAGGTTATCCGCCGCAAGTCCGGTAAATCGGCTGGTGCCAAATAAGTAACACTGAAGCTATGAAAACGAAGATTCAAAGAAGAAATAAAATCAAGACCCGCATCCGCGGCAAAATCTCCGGCACCGCAGCCCGTCCCCGCATGACCGTGTTCCGCTCCAACAAGCAGATTTACGTTCAGCTCATCGACGACCTCGCAGGCGTCACCCTTGTTTCCACCTCGTCCAAAGGCATCGAGGAAGGCACCAAGAGCGAAATCGCTGCAAAGGTAGGCGAGAACATCGCCAAGAAGGCTCTTGAAGCCGGTATCACTGAAGTAGTATTCGACCGTAACGGCTATCTGTTCCACGGTCGTGTGAAATCCCTTGCTGATGCTGCTCGCAACGGCGGACTTAAATTCTAAAATCTATGGCAAAAGCAATGAATAACCGCGTAAAGACTACCAACGACCTCGACCTCAAGGATCGTCTCGTTGCCATCAACCGCGTAACCAAGGTCACCAAGGGTGGCCGTGCGTTCACCTTTGCAGCCATCGTCGTTGTCGGCAATGAAAACGGCATCGTAGGCTGGGGTCTCGGCAAAGCCAACGAAGTTCAGGCTGCTATCGCCAAAGGCGTTGAGGCTGCTAAAAAGAACCTCATCCGCGTGCCGGTGCACAAAGGCACTATACCCCACGAGCAGATTGCTAAATTCGGCGGCTCGCGCATCATCCTCAAGCCTGCATCGCATGGTACCGGTGTGAAAGCCGGTGGTGCTATGCGTGCCGTGCTTGAAAGTGTGGGCATCACCGACGTGCTTGCTAAGAGCAAAGGTTCGTCGAACCCCCACAACCTCGTTAAAGCCACTATCGCCGCTCTCGGCGAGATGCGTTCGCCCGCGCAAATCGCGCAGAACCGTGGCATCAGTGTCGAACAAGTATTCAAAGGCTAAACCACCAATGGCACAGATCAAGATAAAGCAAATCAAGAGCCGTATAAATTGTCCCGCAGTGCAGAAGCGCACGCTCGACGCTCTCGGTCTCAGGAAAATGAACCACACGGTGGTTAAGGAAGACACCCCCAGCGTGATGGGTATGGTAAACACAGTTCGTCATTTGGTAGAAGTGACCAACGCTTAAACATTCAATGACTATGGATTTAAGTAATTTGCAGCCCGCTGTGGGCTCCGTACAGCGTAAGACCCGTATCGGCCGCGGTCCCGGTTCCGGCAAAGGAGGCACATCGACCCGCGGTCATAAGGGAGCTAAGTCGCGTTCGGGCTATAAGCATAAAGTAGGTTTTGAAGGCGGTCAGATGCCCCTGCAGCGCCGTCTTCCCAAATTCGGTTTCAAAAATATCAACCGTGTGGAGTACAAGCCCGTGAATCTGGCTATCCTCCAGCAGCTCGCCGAGGCCAAGAATCTTGAAAAGATCGGTCTTGAGGAGCTCCGTGCCGCAGGCTTCGCGAATCGCAACCAGCTGGTTAAGATTCTCGGCGTCGGCACGATCACCCGCGCTATCAACGTCGAAGCACATGCATTCTCGAAAGCCGCACAGGCTGCTATCGAGGCTGCCGGAGGCTCCGTCAATAAACTTGAAGCGTAATGAGATTTGTCGAAACACTCAAGAATATTTGGACTATCGAAGAGCTGCGCAAGCGTCTCCTCGTAACGCTCGGGCTGGTACTTGTGTACCGCCTGGGCTGTTATGTGGTGCTGCCGGGCATATCGCCGGCAGCAATTGACGCATTGGCCAACTTTACCAACAAAAGTGGCCTTATGCAGCTCCTCGACATGTTCTCCGGCGGAGCCTTCTCTCAGGCTTCCATTTTTGCCCTCGGCATCATGCCATACATCACGGCTTCGATTGTGATTCAGCTATGTGGCATGATTCTGCCGTCTTTCCAGAAGATGCAGCGTGAGGGTGAAAGCGGACGGCAGAAACTGAACCAGTACACCCGTTATCTTACAGTGCTGATTCTTTGCCTGCAGGCTCCCGCCTATCTGATAAATCTGCAGGTGCAGGTGAACAGCGCCAGCAACGGCACCGCTCCCATGGTGTTCGGTTTCTGGACCGTACTCTATCTCACGATTATCCTTGCTGCCGGTGCCATGTTCATTATGTGGCTTGGCGAGCGCATCACTGATCGCGGAATAGGCAACGGCATTTCGTTCATCATCCTTGTGGGTATTATAGCCCGTCTTCCGGGAGCATTGTTCTTCGAGTTCACCAGCCGTCTGCCCGGTAGCACCGGCAGCCAGGGTGGTCTGGTGATGTTCCTTGTTGAAATCGTGCTTCTTTTCGCTGTTACGGTGGGCGCAGTGCTGCTTGTACAGGGCACGCGCAAAGTGCCTGTGCAGTATGCCAAGCGCATTGTGGGCAACCGCCAGTACGGCGGCGCGCGCAACTACATTCCCCTGAAGGTGAATGCAGCAGGCGTGATGCCCATAATCTTCGCTCAGGCAATCATGTTCATTCCTATCACCGTTGCGGGTTTCCGTGGCGGTAATTCCGGATTCATGGCTGCTTTCGGCGACATCAACAGCTTCTGGTACAACGTCGTGTTCTTCATTCTTATCGTTGCGTTCACGTATTTCTACACTGCCATAACGGTGCGTCCGAAGGACATTGCAGAGAACATGAAGGCCAACAACGGGTTTATTCCCGGAGTGAAACCCGGCAAAGCCACAATTGAGTATCTCGACACCATCATGAGCCGTATCACCCTTCCCGGCTCTCTTTTCCTTGGCATTGTCGCCATCCTGCCCGCATTTGCGCGCTGGTTCGGCATCAGCCAGAATTTCGCCCAGTTCTTCGGCGGCACATCGCTGCTGATTATGGTAGGTGTTGTGCTCGACACACTCATGCAGATAGAGTCTCATCTGATGATGCACCATTATGACGGCCTTATGAAAGAGGGCAAGATTAAGGGTCGCACCACCGGTCAGGCTTATTAACAGCCCAAAGTCAGATTAAATGATTTACCTGAAGACACCCGATGAGATTCAGCTGGTAAAAGCAGCCTCGGATTTGACGTCGCGTACGTTGGGCGAGGTGGCCCGCTGGATAGCTCCCGGTGTCACGACACGCAAGCTCGACACCATTGCCAAGGAGTTTATCCTTGACAATGGTGGCCGTCCTGCCTGTTTAGGCTACCAAGGTTTTCCCGGCACGTTGTGCATAGAAGTGAATGATGTGGTAGTGCACGGATTTCCTTCAAACTATGCGTTGCGTGAAGGAGATATTGTCGGCACGGATCTTGTGGTGGAACTCAACGGCTTTATGGGGGACTCTTGCTACACTTTCGCTGTCGGCGAAGTGGACGAGAAAGTGCTCGATTTGTGCCGCACCACCAAGGAATCGCTCTATGCCGGTATACGCGCCGCAAAAGTCGGCAGCCGTATCGGCGATATAGCGAATGCGGTGCAGACCTACTGCGAACACCGGGGCTACAGCGTGGTGCGCGAAATGTGCGGCCACGGCATCGGTAAGTCCATGCACGAGGAGCCTGAGGTTCCCAACTATGGTCGCCGCGGTATCGGTCCTGTGCTCCGCAGCGGCATGTGCATATGCATAGAGCCCATGATAAACATGGGAAGCCGCAATATAATTATTGAACGCGACGGTTGGACATGCCGCACCCGCGACCGCAAACCTTCAGCCCATTATGAGCATACCATAGCTATGGTAGACGACGAGCCGCAGGTGCTCACGACATTCGACTATATAAGCGAAGCGCTTCAGGATAGATTTATTTAACACACGATATATGGCAAAACAGTCAGCAATAGAACAAGACGGCACCATAGTGGAGGCTCTGAGCAACGCAATGTTCCGCGTAGAACTCGAGAACGGCCACGAAATCACCGCACACATTTCCGGTAAGATGCGCATGCACTACATCAAAATCCTTCCCGGCGATAAAGTGCGAGTGGAGATGTCGCCCTACGACCTAAGCAAAGGCCGTATTGCATTCCGCTACAAATAAACAGAAACACTAAGAGATATGAAAGTAAGAGCTTCAATCAAAAAACGCACCCCGGACAGCAAGATCGTGCGTCGCAAGGGTCGTCTCTACGTTATCAACAAGAAAAACCCTAAGTACAAACAGCGTCAAGGATAATTCTTGCTATTTTTGCAACAACTAAGAAGAAACAAACATGGCAGTACGTATCGTGGGAGTTGACCTCCCCCAAAACAAAAGAGGTGAAATCGCCTTGACATATATCTTCGGCATCGGCCGAAGCTCCGCAAAGACCATCCTAGAGAAGGCCGGAGTGGACGTGAACATCAAAGTAAAAGACTGGACCGACGCACAGGCAGCCGCAGTACGTGAAGTAATCGGCGCCGGATACAAAGTGGAGGGCGACCTTCGCAGCGAGATCCAGCTGAACATCAAGCGCCTGATGGACATCGGCTGCTACCGCGGCATCCGCCATCGCAATGGGTTGCCCGTGCGTGGTCAGAGCACAAAGAACAATGCCCGTACACGCAAAGGCCGCAAAAAAACCGTTGCTAACAAGAAGAAAGCTACTAAATAATAGGATATTATGGCAAAAAAGACAGTCGCAGCAAAGAAGCGTAACGTCAAAGTTGGCGCTGAAGGCCAGCTTCACGTACATTCCTCATTCAACAATATCATCGTGTGCTTAGCCAACAGCGAAGGACAGGTAATATCCTGGTCGAGCGCCGGCAAGATGGGCTTCCGCGGCAGCAAGAAAAACACTCCTTATGCAGCCCAGATGGCCGCTCAGGATTGCGCTAAGGTTGCTTATGACCTCGGTCTGCGTAAAGTGAAGGCATACGTCAAGGGCCCCGGCAACGGCCGTGAGTCCGCTATCCGTACCATACATGGTGCAGGCATCGAAGTAGTCGAAATCGTAGACGTTACTCCGCTGCCCCACAACGGATGCCGTCCTCCCAAACGCAGAAGAGTTTAAAAATCAGTTGGCGCCTCGCCGTGTGCCGGAGTCTTCCGCCATACGGCAAGGGCGACCCTCTGCTTTCAGCTTTTAGTTTCTAAATCAACCCCTCATATCAATTAAAACCGAGCGGTGCCAGCGGAGCTTCCGGCAGAAAACGGCCGAGATAGCCGGCACGGACAATATCAGGACGCCTTCCGAGTGAATAGACCATATTTTCATCACCTCTCTATGGTCGCGGCTGCACAGACGACGGCGTTAGCCCAAAGGAACGGTACCGCTCAAAACTGATTTTAAACAAAATGGCAAGATACATAGGTCCCAAGACCAAAATAGCACGCAAGTTCGGCGAGCCCATCTTCGGAGAGGACAAGACCCTCCAGCGCCGCAACTACCCCCCCGGCCAGCACGGCCAGAACAAGCGCCGCAAAACGTCGGAATATGGCGTTCAGCTGCGTGAGAAGCAGAAAGCCAAGTACACCTACGGCGTACTTGAAAAGCAGTTCCGCAACCTTTTCGAGCGTGCAAGTTCGATGAAGGGTATCACCGGTGAAATTCTGCTTCAGCTTCTCGAAAGCCGTCTTGACAACGTTGTATACCGTCTGGGCATTGCCCCGACACGTGCAGCTGCCCGTCAGCTCGTTCTGCACTGCCACATCACAGTCAATGGCGGAGTAGTGAACATCGCTTCCTATCAGGTTAAACCCGGCGACGTTGTCGGCGTCCGCGAAAAGAGCAAGTCTCTTGAAGTTATCGCCGATCATCTTGCAGGTTTCAACCACAGCAAATATCCTTGGATTGAGTGGGACGAGGCCACAAAGGCCGGTAAGTTCCTTCATGTGCCCGCACGCGAGGACATCCCCGAAAACATCAAGGAGCAGCTCATCGTCGAGCTCTACTCTAAGTAATAATCTATAAACGCAAGATCCATGGCTATTTTAGCATTCCAAAAACCCGACAGGGTCCTCATGTTGGAAGCCGACAATTTCTACGGCAAGTTTGAGTTCAAGCCTTTGGAACCCGGCTATGGCATCACTGTGGGCAACGCTCTCCGTCGAGTACTGCTGTCTTCTCTCGAAGGCTTTGCTATTTCCTCGATTAAAATTGACGGCGTCCGCCACGAATTCGATACCATTGCAGGCGTTAAGGAAGATGTCACGAACATAATCCTTAACCTTAAGCAGGTCAATCTCAAGCGTGTTGTCGAAGAAACTGAATTCGAAAAGGCTACCATCACAATTTCGGGTCAGGAAGAGTTCAAGGCCGGAGACATCGGCAAGGTGCTCACGGGATTTGAGGTAATCAATCCCGACCTTGTGATTTGCCACTTGGATCCCGGCGCAAGCTTCACAATTGAGCTTACAATTAACAAAGGTCGCTCGTGGGTGCCTGCCGATGAAAACCGCAGCGCCAACGATGCCATCGACCAGATAGCAATCGACTCCATCTACACGCCTATCAAAAACGTGAAGTACACAGTCGAAAACTTCCGTGTCGATCAAAAGACCGACTACGATAAACTCACTCTCGAAATCACGACCGACGGCTCAATCCTCCCGAAGGATGCCTTGAAAGAGGCTGCCAAAATCCTGATTTACCACTTTATGCTTTTCTCTGATGAGAAGATTACGCTGGAAGTGAGTGAAAGCGTGGAAAATGAAGAGTTCGATGAAGAAGTGCTCCACATGCGACAGCTCCTTAAGAGCAAACTCGTCGACATGGACCTGAGCGTGCGTGCCCTCAACTGCCTCAAGAGCGCAGAAGTGGAAACGCTCGCCGAACTTGTGGTCTTCAACAAGAACGACCTGCTCAAATTCCGCAACTTCGGCAAGAAGTCGTTGACAGAGCTTGAAGAACTCCTTACGAGCCTCGGCCTGTCGTTCGGAATGGACATCTCCAAATATAAATTAGACAAAGAGTAAACACTAACGATGAGACATAATAAGAAATTCAACCACCTCGGCCGCAAGCACGCCCACCGCGACGCTATGCTTTCGAATATGACGGCGTCGTTGATTCTCCACAAGCGAATCTTCACCACGCTCGCCAAGGCCAAAGCTCTCCGCGTTTTTGCTGAGCCCCTGCTTAACCGCGGCAAGGAATATAACATGCAGAACTGGCGTCTGGTCTTCAGCCGTCTTAACCACAAGGAGGCAGTCAAGGAACTCTTCAAGGAAGTTGGTCCGAAAATTGCCGACCGTCCCGGTGGCTACACCCGTATCCTCAAGACCGGAAACCGTCTCGGCGACAATGCTAAGATGTGCTTTATCGAGCTTGTAGACTACAACGAAGCTATGCTTAAAGAAAGCACTGCAGCCGGAAAAGGCAAGAAGACACGTCGCTCGCGCGGCAAGAAAGCAGAAGTTGTTGAAACTCCTGCTGCCGAAGCTCCCGCAGCTGAGGCTCCCGCAGCTGAGGCTCCCGCAGCTGAATAATATTAGCTTTATAAGCGAAGCGCCCCGAGACGAGAAGCCTCGGGGTGCTTTTTGTTTATGCTGTGCATTACAGGTCGATTCTGTACAATACGTGCTTTTGGAGCGGATGTGACTCCGGGAGTAGGGGATGCTTGAATGTGCCTTGCCGCTCCATCCCTATTTTTTCCATTACTCGTTCTGAGCGGCGGTTCAATGTGGATGTGAACGAGTATACGCGGTCGAGCAATTGTTTGCTGCGAGCGTACTCCAGACATGCTAGCGCGGCTTCTGTGGCGTAGCCGTGATGCCAATGGGCATGGCCAAGACGCCACCCGATCTCTACGCCGGGTGAGAATTCCGCTTCAAAGCTGAAATTATGGAAGCCGCAATATCCTATGAAGCGGGCGGTGCTTTTCAGCTCTACGGCATAAAGTCCCCATCCGAATGCTTTGAATTCAGCAACGATGCGTTCAGCAAAAGCATCGGACTCCTCTTGTGATAGTGTGTGTGGAAAGTGCTCCATAACCCTCTCGTCTGCATTAATTGCTGCAAATAGCGGCAAGTCTGATGCTTTCCATAGACGAAGAAGCAGCCGAGGGGTTTCTATAGTGCAGTCCATTTGTTATTTCTGCGGCTTTTTCTGCGGTTTCGGGAATGGAAGGTCATCCCATAGTATAGCAATGGCGTCAAGAACTTTTCTACGGTCTGAAAAATCCAGAATGTAGGCTTCTTTCGCGCCTTTGTACGGGCATCCGGTTTCTGCATCGGCCATAATGTCGGCTACGCAAGGCAGCTGTTTTATGTATGCCGTATTGTCGCAGGCTGTGATAACGCATTTTCCGTTTACGTAAATCACGTATTCTCCCATCATTTTGCGGCTGCACACCTCGCCCAAAGGGGCGAGGGCATCGCAGACAAATTCAATGAAATCAATGCTGCATGCCATAATCTGATATATATTTATTATTACTGTCCGCTAAACCATAAAAGGGTGAGTCCAACTTCTTGAACAGCAGAAGTTGGGCTTACTTTTTGT
>VSPG01000039.1 GCA_009775265.1 Muribaculaceae bacterium | reverse complement strand
AAAATTACTTCTGCATGGCGTCTTTTATGTTAACGCACATTTACTCGTCGGTCACAATGGAACCCCATTGCTCCCTCATCATAAACTGCACCTTAACATAAAATACACCACCCTGTCGTTAACAATGATTATTAAACAACCTCTTACAATTCCGCTCAGTGCTATGAAAATTTTTATAGCACTCTGTGGCGGGTGAGATCAGGGCGGTCGATACGCACTGCTCCTTCAATGTCGGCAGGCGGTTTGTGCGGCTCCGAAACCGTTACACGGAACAGGTATGGAATCCATCGCCAAAGGCTGATACGTCGCCCGGTTGAGAACGGCTCGAATCCCAGACTGCCATTTGCCTTTATGGTGATTACGAGTTTACGTTGCTTTCCTTTGGGTCGCGACGGACTGGCTGCCATGGATGCGACATAACGTCCGGGGGTAGGGGTAGTGTGGGCGCTCCCTATCACTGTGCCCGGCATTATAGACATGTCGTCGGCGTTAAGAAGTGTGATGCGGAATTGTCCGGCGGTAGTGGGCGACGGACTCACTTCAAACTCTGCGTTGCTGCCTGTGACGTGCCATTTACCCACTATGGCATCGCTGCTTTGCGCGCTTACGCAAAAAGCGGCAGCGGTGAACATGCACAGCAGGGATAGAACGCGTCGCATCAACGTCCGGCTGGCTTCAGTATGAAAGGCACCGGCTCGCGCATGGCCACGGGCGCCTCTTTTTCAAGTTTGCGCAGGGCATGGATTGCCTGGGTGCCGCCGGTATGCCATGATGCGACTACATAATAGTATGGCTCGGATGTGTTTACTATGGACGCATCCTTGTAGCCGGCGTCATGCAGCCTGCGGCACAGCGAGCGGGCGTTGAAAAGGGTCTTGAACTGTCCGGCCACAACTCCGTATTGCGCAGTCGTGGCTGCGACGGCGTTGTTCTCGTCGGGTGTATGGTTGACGTGCATAGTGCGCAACGGCACGCTGTCGGCGTCTGCCACAAGCATGCTGCTTTTCATCTCGCGGCGTACTTTGCCGTATATCGTCGAGTCGAGTGGTGCTCCATCGTCTCGTCCGGCAATGGCTTTTTCGTATGCTGCGCGGTAATTGGCTTCATTGGTGCGGCAACCGGCGAGAGTCATTGCCGCGATTAACAACACGAATATCTTCTTCATAGAGAAATGCTTTTTCCAAGTTCTATCACTTCAAGATTGCGGATGTCGGCTCCATCGATTATGAATCTTACAAGGGTGCGCACTTTCTGCCATCCCTGGTTGCCTGCAGCGCCGGGATTGATGTATAGCAGGTCGCGGGCAGGGTCGGGCATAACCTTTAGAATGTGGCTGTGGCCTGCGACAAGCAGACGCGGCCGGCCGGCATCAAGCACTTTGGAGAATCCTGGCGAATAGCGCCCGGGATAGCCTGCAATGTGTGTGAGCAGCACATTGACGTCCTCCACGCGGAATCGCTGCATTTCAGGAAGCCGCCGCGCCACATCTCCGTGGTCGATGTTGCCGCGTACGCCACGGAACACCGGAGCGATGCTTTCAAGATGCCGCAGCAGGGCCGCGTCGCCCACATCGCCTGCATGCCACACTTCGTCGCAACCGGCGAAGTGGAGCGCGTAGCGGTCGTCATGGCAGGAGTGGGTGTCGCTGAGTAGCCCTATGCGTTTCATTTAAGCCCTATTTTCTTTGCTATAGCTGCAGGAACGGCTTTTTTGTTGACAAGAATGTTAAGGGTTTTGCCCAAAAAGAAAGGTTCTGATACGTAGATGTATCCGTTGTATTTCTGATTCGTGTCCCAGGAGTTTTTGACTTTGTAATAGCGGTTGCCTTTCTGATCGTGTGCCGTGCCTACAATTTCCATTCCGTGGTCGTCGGTGGTTTCCTGACGGTCGAAATATTCCTGACGTAGCTCTTGTGTGACTTCTATTTCCTCAACCGGACCCGTGAAGTTGTATTTTTCGTTTACGCGGTCCTTGTCGCTGAGTTTCACCCAGCGCGACAACTCGGTGCCGCTCATGTCTCCTTCGTCTTTTCCTTTTGGCAGCAGTGCCACTCCGTCGGTCCATTTGAAACCACCCTCGCTCACGTCGGCTGCCCATGCCACCGTGTGTCCCGAGGAAAGAGCGTTGTCCACTACAGCCTTTAGCTCGTTGAGCGGTACGTTTGTGTATTGTGCCCAAAGCCAGTTGTCGGGCACTTCAAAGACGAACGCCTCGTAGAAAGGATGGTGCGTGAACGAGGTGAGTGCCACATAATCTTCGGGGTCTATACCGAGAGAGGCCGCGTAGCTTTGCGGCGTGTATTCTTTGCCATTATAGTTGAATGTCTCAGGCAGTTCGCCTAGGTAGGCGTCGAGTATGCCTTCTATGCCTTTGCGCCATGCAGTGCTCAGCTTGCTGTTCGGCTTTTTTATGATTACATCAAGATAGGCTTTCAGCACTCCGTCAAGTTCCTCATGCACGTGCTTGTCTTCACCGTAGTTGAGACCTGAATATACTTCCTCAGGCACGGCTCCGTATCGCTCCCACACATAAGGCACGTCGAGAATGGAGCCTCCGGCTGCGAAATGTGTGCCGCCGTACATGCGCACGTAGCGGTCGGCTTTGTCGGCGTAGCAGTGGCGCACGGTGAACATCTCGGAAAGGTCGAGCGAATCGCCTCCTGCCTTGCGTATCTCGTTTTCGAAGAAAGACGTGCCGGAGAAGCACCAGCATGTTCCGCTTTTGTTCTGGTCTTTTACGGATGTGACGGGTATGCTAATCTCGTCTGTGAATACGAAGCCTTCCACGCTGTCTGTGTTCTCTTGGGCATGGATGCCGGTCGAGCATGCGGCTGCGACGGCCGCGATTAATATTCTTTTCATTTTATGTTGTTTTATTTCTTTTCTATCCATTCGCGCCAGTCGGCAGCAAGGTCGAGGGCAAATTCGAGCATCGTGTCAGTGCCTTGGAGGGCAAGCTGAGGGTCGAGGTCGATACGGCAGCCGTCGGACGGAGGCACGCCGTGTTCAGTAAGACGCATTTCGGCATCATAGACCGGGCAGGCCGACATGCGTACGGCCCATCCGCAGGGAAGTTCCGAGGAGTACGGCATTCCGCTGCCTCCGCCGGTGGTGTCGCCTGCTATGCGCACGTTAGGCAGCAGGCGCATTATCGACACAAAGTTGTTGGCGGCGCTGAATGTGCTGCGGTTTGTCAGCAGCACTACCGGGCGAAGCCATCGTACATGGCCTGAAGCTGTGTCGTAATGAAAAGGGTACGGCTCGGAAAAATCGTTGTGTCCCGGACCGGTCTTATGGCTGATGTAGCCTGCAAGAATCCTTCCGTCAAAGAAGCGTGACACCAGTCGTTCGGCCGTAGTCATCATGCCGCCGCCATTGTCACGCACGTCAATGACAATGGAGTTGCATCCGGCATCGGCAAAACTCATGAGAGAGACGTCAAGTGCGCCTTCGGGTATGCCTCCGGACATTGTGCTTACGCGCATATATCCAATGCTGTCGTGGAGCACTTTGTAGCTCAGCGGGCCGGCCTGCGCGTAGTCAAACTCAAGATAGTATTGCTGAATCAGTCTTTCATCAAAGTTCTGTGGGTAGTCGCTCCACCACCGGCGGTAGTAAGAGGTATTGAACGAGGAACTCAGGTTCACGTGTCCGTCGCACAGCTCGTTGAGCATTTGCCCGCACAGGTTGAAGAAATCGGTGGCCTTCATTTCTTCAGGATTTATACGTGCGCGGTAACGCTTGCCGGTCTCTTGCCAGTCTATGCCTTTTTCGTCGAAGAAGCAGTAATGCTCGTCGACAATGGTCCATAATGCGTCGAAGTTGCCTTGCATGCCGCCGTCCCATTCTTCGACGTGATGGCATGACGCAAGCAATGGGAATGCGGCAGACAGGAGCAGGGTGCGTAGCGTTATCTTCATGGGGTCAATATATGGCGGAAATTATCCGGGCATGGCTGTCGATGCCTCGGCTGCGTCCTATCGAAAGCCACTCCGTGGCCACGCCTAATACGAAGCTGTGACTGATGTCGCGGCTTACAATGTTGTTGCATTTCGACGAGAATATGTCGCAGGTGTAGCCTACGCGCAGCACGGTGTTGCCAAGATGCAGGTCGGCTGTGAGCAGGTTGTCGATGCGGAAATAACTACCGGGCCATGCAGCGTGCACGAGGCCGCTGCGGTTGCCGAGGTAAATCTCATAGTAAAGTTCGCCGTAATCCGGAGAGAAAAAAGCCCCTGTAAGAGGCATCCGCGCCTGATAACGGAAGGTGACTGGCAGGCGGCTTATGGTGGTATTGAAGACTGCCGCGCCCGTAGCTCCTATGGCCCATGCGCCTATGGCCTGAGCCGGATTGTTGCCGTTGCGGGTAAGCAGCAGTGCGCCGCCGCCCAATTCGGTATATCCGCCCCAATAGAGACTGAGGCCCGGAACTGAGGCAATGCTGTGGCGACGCATCATTGCCCACGCGAAGCGCAGTTCGAGTCCTGTCATAGTGGCATTGCGGGCAGGGTTCCTTGTGCGGTCTGCCTCGATGTCGATGTCGAGTTGCATCACGGCCCGTTCGGGATTGAAGGCCATTGCCTGCATGCGCTCGTAATGCAGCCGTCCGGTAAGGCCGGTGTAATGCAGCGGTGTCAGGTAGGTGTTGCAGATGTGTGCAGAGCCTATTGCGAGGGTATATGCGCTTACCACAGGCCGGTAAGGACGCAGCGAATCGGGCGATTCTGCCGCTGTGGAGGCAAGCGCGCATATGGATGCGAGTAATATGAGCAGACGACGGCGCATCAGAATAATCGTTGCTGTCCTGTCAGTTCATCGCGCACTTCGTCGTCGGAACTGTCTTCTGCGGCCGGTTCCTCTGAGGCGATGCCTGTCTCGTCCGTTTCTGCCTCTGCAGGTTCTGATTCCGTGAATTTTGGCTCGAGCTCCTCCACTGCTGCGAGAGCATAAGTGGTAAGGCGCTTGCCTCTGGCTTTAAAGCTTTTCACGCCGATGTATTCCTCCGCATCCACTACGGCTGGTTCGCGGAAATCGTCAGGTGCGGCAAAACTGATTCGGAACATTGCTCCTGTTTTGTCGCTCAGGGTTATGAGCGTGGAAGCCTCGTTGTCGCCAAGGAAACGCTGCTTGCGCGGGGACTGTTCGAAGTGGAAGCGTTTGATGTAGGGGTAACCTTGGTCGGCGTCGTTCAGAACGGCAGTCCACACTTGGTCGGGCCTGAATTTCTCAATGTGCAGTATGCCGTCCTCGTAATGGTTTGTAGCTTCGAAGCCTGTGGTGTAGAATTCGCCGTTGTTAAGCACTACGAGTACAAGGTCGTCGCCTTTGAATTCTCCGAGATATTCTCCGCGCCCGTCGTAGTTAAGGCGCAGTACGTCGCGGTCGAACCATACGTCGCGTCCGCCGAGCGTGCTCACTCCGCGCTCTTTCAGTGAGAAACGGGCCACTTCGTTTTTGGTTACAAGATTGCCGAGCGACTGCTTGCCTTTGATGGCCAATTGCGAGAAATCCACGTCAATTTGCAGTTTCACGAGCCGGGCTTTGGGTTTCAGCACCACTTTCACCACCTCGGCTTCGCCGTTGGGGTTGGCCGAGAACCATACGACGCGTGTGCCGGGCTGTCCGGGCGTGAGGTTGTATTCGCGGTCGCGCGTCAGTCCGGTCACGGCGAAGCGCTTCATGTAGTATGCGCCGCCGCGTCCGTTCTGGTATATGACGTTGTATATCGTACGTGAATCGTTGCGCTTGAATACATTCACGTGCAGTACGTTTTTGTCGACGAACAGTTTTTCCTGAACTTTCACTACTTTATAGCGGCCGTCTTTGTAGAAAATTATCACTTCGTCGAGCAGAGAGCAGTTACAGATAAACTCGTCTTTTTTTAGCGATGTGCCGATGAAGCCTTCCTCGCGGTTGATGTAAAGCTTCTCATTGGCTTCGGCCACGTTGGCAGCAGCTATATTGTCGAAATTGCGCACTATGGTGCGGCGCGGGAAGGCTTCGCCGTATTTATCCTTAAGGTTTTCGTACCATGCTATTGCGTGGTCGGTGAGCCGATCGAGCTTGTCGGCGGTGTCGGCGATGTCGCTTTGCAGTGCGGCTATGGCTTCGTCGGCTTCGTGCGCGCTGAACCGCAGGATGCGTTTCATTTTTATCTCAAGAAGGCGCAGTATGTCGTCGCGTGTAATCTCACGCACGAATGCGCCTTTGTACGGCTCGAGGCGGGAGTCGATGTGGGCAACGGCCGCATCGATGTCGGGTGCTTGTTCGTATGCATCGTCCTTGTATATGCGCTGTTCGATGAATATGCGCTCGAGAGAGGCGAAAAGCAGTTGTTCTCGCAACTCGCCGAGACGTATCTCCAGTTCGTTGCGCAATATTGCCAAGGTAGTGTCTACGCTGTGCCGCAGCACGTCGCTGACACCGAGGAACACAGGCTTATTGTCGCTTATTACACAGCAGTTGGGGGATATGCTGACCTCACAATCGGTGAAAGCGTAAAGGGCGTCGATGGCCTTGTCGCTTGATGTCCCCGGCTGCAGGTGCACGAGAATAAGTGCCGTTTCGGCAGTGTTGTCGTCGACTTTGCGTATTTTAATCTTGCCTTTTTCAAAGGCTTTCAGTATGCTGTCGATGACGGCTCCGGTGGTGCGTCCGTAAGGGATTTCCGTTATGGCCAGTGTGCGGTTGTCCACTTTCTCGATTTTCGCCCTTACTTTGGCCACACCTCCGCGTCGTCCGTCGTTGTAACGCGACACGTCTATGAAGCCGCCGGTGGCGAAATCCGGGAGAAGCTCGAACGGTTCGTTCCGCAGATAAGCAATGGCGGCGTCGAGTATTTCGTTGAAATTATGAGGCAGTATTTTCGACGAGAGCCCGACTGCGATGCCTTCCGCTCCCTGAGCCAGCAGCAGCGGAAACTTAGCCGGCAGCGTGACGGGCTCTTTCTTGCGTCCGTCGTAGCTCAGAGTCCATTCCGTCACTTTGGGATTGTAAAGCACATCGAGGGCGAATGTCGACAGGCGAGCTTCGATGTATCGTCCGGCTGCAGCCGAGGCGCCGGTGAGGATATTGCCCCAGTTTCCCTGCGTTTCCACAAGCAGTTCTTTCTGTCCGAGCTGCACGAGTGCGTCGTTTATGGACTGGTCGCCATGCGGGTGATACTGCATGGTGTTTCCCACTATGTTGGCCACTTTGTTGAATCGCCCGTCGTCGAGGGTCTTCATGGAATGGAGGATGCGGCGCTGCACGGGTTTTAGTCCGTCGTCGATGTGTGGCACTGCGCGCTCAAGAATCACATATGATGCGTAGTCCAGAAACCAGTTGCGGTACATGCCCTGCAGGCGGTGGCGCACAACATCGGCCGTGGGGTCGAATGTCTTGCTTCCTTGCGTGGGGTCGTTCTGTGATGATTCGTCTATGATTTCGGGGCTGTCAGTGTCGGTCATGTTCAAGGCTCGTGGATGTTCACTACAAAGTTACGGATTTTTTGTAAATAATCCAAAATGAGCACTGAAAACAAAAAAAAGCAGCTCTGTGGGAGTTGCTTTTTTTGTGAGTTTGCGGATGTGGTCAGCTACGCTTGCGTGACAGCCATGAGAATATCCAAAGCAGCACGATTGCGCCTACTACCGAAGTTATGAGACTGCCGATTATGCTGGTGGTGTGGATACCGAGGACATCGAAAAGCACGCCTCCGAGAATGCCGCCGACGACACCGATTATCAGGTTGAGTACGAGGCCGAAGCCTGAGCCGCCCGTGAATTTGCCGGCAAGGAAGCCGGCGGTGCAGCCGATGATTATGAACCAAAGGAATGACATAGGTAATTGAAGTTTTAGTTATGAAAATATGATTATTCCGGTGGAATAGGAGAGTGTATGATGCCGGAAGCGATGTCATAGACTACAGACGTGTTCTGCAGCCCGACAGTGTATTGTGCATTGTCACGCTCAAGACTGTACACTGATTTTAGTACACCGGTTTCTTCAAGGTATGCGTACAGGGGTGGTGGCAACTGGTCGAAAAGCAGCATTTGGGGGATAGTCTCGCCATATCCAGCGATAACCGTCCATTCGTATTCGGAGTTGAATGTGAGTCCCGGACCGTCCTTTATGCGCACGCGGTAGTCGCTTCCGGTTTTGTCGCATGAGGCAAGCTCGGAATTAGGATAGAAGCGGTTTATGAACTCGGCTATTTTCCCGGGCACTTCATTCCATACGTCTCCGTTGCTGCAAGCGCAGGATAGAAGAAGTGCGAGTGCTGCATAGAGTGAGTGAATTCGTAGGGCTTTCATTGTGTGTCGGTTAGGCTTTATTAACCAACACACGAAGCGAGGCAAGTGTTCACTTGCGCCAGAACGAAGGCGCAAACAGCAGCAGTACCGTGAAGATTTCCAGACGCCCTGTGAGCATGAGGAACGACAGAAGCCATTTTGCAGCGTCGGGGAGCATTTCGTAGGAACCGCCGTAACCGGTGATGCCGGCGCCGAGGCCGGTATTGCTCATGCATGAGAATGCAGAAAAGAATGCGTCAATGATGGGCACGCCCATCGCTGCCATTGCCGTGCCCCCTATGCTTATGAGAAGCATGTAAATGCACAGGAATGCTATGACTTTTCCCACTATGTCGTTGCTGACGACTTTGCCGTTGACACGCACCGACATTATGGCGTGGGGATATATGCAGCGGTAAAGTTCGTTACGGCAATTTTTCACCAGGAACAGCAGACGGTCTATTTTCGCTCCTCCGCTTGTGGAGCCGGCGCATGCGCCGAACAGCATCAGCATGAACACGAGGGCGAGCACCAGCGGACCCCACTGCTCGAAGTTGGATGGCGTGAAACCTGTCGATGTCATTGTGGACACTATCTGGAACAAGGGGTCGATGGTAAGATCTTCCCATCCTTCGTAAGTGCCTTGTGTGGTTATTCCTATGACGAAAAGAATATACATCACAGCAATTAGCCCCACGTAGGTGCGGAACACGTCGTTGCGTCGCAGTGCGCCGAACTCGCCGCGCAAGCTGCGGTATATGAGCGAGAAATTTACGCCTCCTACGAACATGAATATAGTCAGCACCACTTTTACGTATATGGAATTGAATGCTGCGATGCCTTCGTTGCGTGTGGAATAACCGCCGGTGCTGATGGCTCCGAACGCATGGCACACGCTGTCGAAGAAATTCATGGGGCCGCTCCAAAGCAGAGCCACGAGCATTATTGTGAATGCGAAATATAACATCCACAATGCTTTGGCCGTCTGGCTTATGCGCGGTCTGAGTTTGTCATGGGTGATTCCTGTGACTTCGGCATTGAACATGAGCATCCCTCCGGAGGAGTTAAGCATCGGGATTACAGCCAAAGTGAACAGTATTATGCCCATTCCGCCGAGCCACTGCATGGTGGCGCGCCATATGTGTATGCCGTGGCTCATATGTGTGACGTCGAGCAGTACGCTTGCACCGGTGGTGGTGAATCCCGACATAGCCTCGAAAAAGGCGTCGCTTAAGCTGATAGGCATCTTGCAGAACATGAACGGCAGCATGCCGAATATGGAGAATACGACCCATACCATCGCTGTAAGCAGAAAGCCGTCGCGCTTGCTCATACTGTAGTGAGACGGGCGGATGTGGCGGCTGAGAACAAATCCCGTGGCTCCTGTTCCGGCAGCGGTCAATGCGAACGGCAGCCAGTCGCTTTCTCTGAAATAAAGGCATGTGCCCATGGGGATGAGCATGAACAGGGATTCAATCATCATAAGCCAGCCTGATACGCGTAGCAGCATGGGCAGGTTTATGAGACTGCGTTTTTTCTTGTGGTACATACGTGCGATGTCAGTTGAAAAGACGCTCTACTTTGTGGATGGCGCCTTGCAGGAAAAACACCAGCACGCGGTCGCCGGACTGCATGTGGGTGTTGCCGCTGACGAGCATGCCGCGGCCGTCGCGGATGAGTGCGGCCAGGGTCATGCTGCGCGGAAGACGCAGGTCTTTTACGGGAGCTTCCGTGATGCGTGATTTTGGTTTTACTTCAAGTTCGGCCACTTCGGCGTCGGTGAGAGCGAGACATTTCGATGAAGATTCATCATCGTCAAGCATCAGCTGGAACGTGCTGCTGCTCGCAAGCAGTTTTTTGTTTATCACTTTTCCGATATTCATGCCTTCGGCAAGCGATATGAACTGAAGGTTCTCGACTTCGGCCATTGTGCGCTTTACACCAAGGTCTTTGGCGGCCATGCACGCGAGGATATTGGTTTCTGAACTTTGTGTCAGCGCCACGAATGCGTCGGCTGAGTCAAGCCCTGTTTCGGTCCACATTTCGGGGTCGCAGGCGTCTGCCATTATTATTTCCGCATCGGGGCATTTTGCGGGCAATGCGCGGCAGATGTCGGGGTCGCTTTCTATGATTTTGAATCTGAATTGTTCGTGGCCTAGATTATAAACTCTTATGGCTATTTTTCCGCCGCCCATTATGACTACGCGCTTCACGCGGAAATCCGTCTTGCCTGTGATGCGCCGCAGCGTGTCGGCGTGTTCGCGTGTGAATGTGATGTAGAGAATGTCGCCTTCCTCCATGCGGTCGTCGCCGCGTGGGATTATGCTCTCGTTATGGCGCTTGATGGCGGCTACGTGAAACTCGTGGTTGGTGCTGGCAAACTCTTTCAACTGCATTCCTATGATAGGCGCTCCGGCGCGAAGACGCACGCCGGCAAGGATTATTTTGCCGTCGTGGAATTCAAACCAGTATCGCGTCCAAGGGTGTTTTAGGCCTGTGATGATTTCCTGAGCCGCGAGATATTCCGGATAGATTACACGGTCTACGCCCATTTGCTTCATGGGCTTGCGGTTTTCTGCCGCCATGTATCCGTAATGGCTTATTCGTGCCACGGTGGTGGCCGCTCCGAGTGTTTTGGCTATGGAGCATGCCACGATGTTGCTGGACTCGACAGGCATGACGGCTATGAAAAGGTCGCAGCCGTCGCGCAAGGCATTGCGCAGGTTGAGGAAAGAGGTGGGATTGCCGGCCATCGTCATTATATTGTAGCTGGCATCGAGCATTGCCAGTTTGTCGGCGTTTTCGTCTATCAGCAGGATGTCCTGCTCCTCGTTGCTGAGCAGCTTTGCAAGATGCGAGCCTACCTCTCCGGCCCCCGCTATTACTATTTTCATTCTTCGGGATGGATCTTTAAGGTTTCGGCAATTGCACGCTCGATGCCCGCGGCGTCGGTTCCGCACAGAGCAGCGAGTTCGGATGGAGTGCCTTGTGTAACGAATGCGTCAGGAAGTCCGACACGACGTACGGGCAGGGTGTAGTCATGGTCGGCGAGCCACTCTACGACAGCCGACCCCATGCCGCCTGAAGCAATACCGTCTTCCACTGTTATCACCGGCAGGCCTTTTTCTGCGACTTCGCGCATTATGGTTTCGTCGAGGGGCTTGGCAAATACCATGTCGTAATGGGCTATGCTGTGGCCGCGTACGGCAAGCGAGTCAATTGCACTTGCTGCCTCGTCGGCAACGGGGCCGATGGTGAGCACGCAAGCTTCGTGGCCGTCGCGCAGACGTTCGCCGCGTCCGATGGCCACGGGTTCCAAGGCGCACTCCCAATTGTCCGTCATGCGTCCTTTTCCGCGCGGGTAGCGGATGGCAATCGGGCCGTGTCCGTCAGCAGCTGCGGTGCACATGAGTTTCCGTAGCCAGTGTTCGTTGCGTGGAGAGGCAATGGTCATGTTGGGGACGCTGCGCAGATAGGCTATGTCAAAAGCGCCATGGTGGGTGGGGCCGTCTTCTCCGACTATGCCTGCACGGTCGATGCAGAATGTCACCGGCAGGTTGAGGAGTGCCACGTCGTGTATGATATGGTCGTAGGCCCGCTGAAGGAAACTGGAATAAATGGCGACAAACGGCTTCATCCCGTCTTTTGCAAGTCCTCCGGCAAATGTGACGGCATGCCCTTCGGATATGCCGACATCGAATACCCGTTCCGGCATTTCATGCTGCATTATGCTGACGGATGTGCCGGAGGCCATAGCTGCGGTGACGGCCACAATACGCCGGTCGCTGCGCGCAAGGCCGAGCAGGGTGTGGCCGAACACGTCCTGATATTTCATGCGTCCGTCTTTTGGCGCTTCTTCTTCGGCGCGCTTTCCTGTGGCAGGATCGAAACATCCGGGTGCATGCCATGCGGCAGGGTTGGCCTCGGCCGGTGCGTAGCCTTTTCCTTTGACGCTGCGCAGATGCAGTATGCGCGGGCCGTCCATGTCCTTTATGTCGTTGAGCACACGCACTATCGTGTTGATGTCGTTGCCGTCGAACGGCCCGAAATAGCGGATGTTCAATCCTTCGAATATGTTCTGGCTGCGTGTGAGCAACGATTTCAGGCTGTTGTTGAACCGCATTATGGCGCCTTTGCCGCGGTCGTCGACGAGATGCATTTTCCGCATTGTGCGGTACGCCTTGTAGCGGAAGTTGTTATATCGTTGCGATGTGTTGAGATGGGCAAAATAGGAGTGCAGAGATCCTACGTTATGATCGATGCTCATCTCGTTGTCGTTGAGGATTATGAGGAGGTTGTTGGAGGTGTTTGCGGCATTATTCAGCCCTTCGAATGCGAGGCCGCCGCTAATGGAGGCGTCGCCGATGACAGCCACTACATTGCGCCGCGGGTTTTCGCCTTTGAGCTGGCTTGCCATTGCCATGCCGAGTGCGGCTGATATGCTGTTGGATGCATGCCCGGCGCTGAATGTGTCGTAATCGCTTTCCGAAGGGTTGGGAAACCCGCTTATGCCTCCGAACTTGCGGTTGCCTTCCGCAAATGCTTTGCGGCGTCCGGTAAGCAGTTTGTGGGGATATGCCTGATGGCCTACGTCCCATACGATGCGGTCGTAAGGAGTGTTGAACACGTAGTGCAATGCCACAGTAAGCTCCACTGCCCCCATGCCGGAAGCGAAATGTCCCGGATTTGTGCTCAGCGAATCTATGAGGAATTTACGGATGTCGGTGCACAAAGCAGGCAGCTGCCCGGGTGCAAGACGTCTTAGGTCGTCGGGCGAGTTTATGGAGGAGAGTATGCTTTTATGTTCGTTGTCTTCCATCGGCATTGAGACTCGAATTCTATTTGTCTTTGAAATATTTACGATAGAGGGGCACGAATATTATGATGCCCGATGCCGCTATTACGAAAGCGGTGTAGAGCGTGAATTTCGGGGTGCCGGCTATAATCAGCGCCACGAGCCCTAACCATAGCAGGAAGAGGAATGCCAGTCCGGCAGCGGTAAATTTGTTCATTCTCATACGATGCAAAATTAGTTATTTTTGGCAATAAAGAAAAATTTTAGTTGCGTTTGTCACAAAACAGCCGCCAGGAGAGTCTTGCAAACGTGAACAGAATAGAACAAATATTCACCAAAAATTTCATGCCTCTGTATCCGCGCATGTATGCCGCCGTCGGTACTGCGCAATGTGGCTATTGAAATATCGGGCAAGCGCCAGCCGTTGGCTGAGCCGGATGCAGGTGGGGTGGAACGAATGAAAAGCAGGAGCCGGACGAGTTCTATGTGGCGTATGCGCGAGGCGAGATAGCCCATTCCGCTTATGTCGGGTATTCTAACTGATACCCATGAAACGCCCTAACAGTCTGTTGCGGAATGAGGCAGTGCCCAGCTGCATGTCGCGCGCCATGTCGTGCAGGCTTGACATCGTGTTTTGGACCATTGCATGTGCGTCTGCATATGCAATGATGTCGGATACGAGTTTATGTGTTCCTTTTTCGAAAGATTCTTTGAAATATATGTATTTTTCGCGTTCGAGGATATGGCGTAGTGTTTCGAGCATGACGCGCATTACATATTCTGCCCCGGGGTCGAATGATGCGAAATCCTTTATGGCGCGACGTACTAAGGTGATGCGTGATGTGGAACGGCCGTGTTTGCCACGCATCAGTTCCTTGTCGATTCGTGCGATGGTTTTCTCCATGAGTTTGTCCACATCTGGGTCGATGAAGAAATCGAAATACTCGCGCACTTCCTTGCGGGCTGCGTAGGCGTCGAGCACTATTTGTATGATTTGTTCGCGGGTCATTCCCGCGAACTCTTTTTTCAATGCGGCTTTGCTCATGGGCTTGTTCTCTTTTTTAGCCAGCTGAACATTTTTTTGTATGCTTTTTCGCGGGCAGCGGGCGCGGATAGAAACAGGTCGTGCATGCCGTCGGGGATTTCTGTCAATTCCACATCCTGTCCAAGTTTCGGGCCGTGTTTTTTCATGTGCTCTATGTTCAGCACTCCGTCGGCACTTTGAAATTGTGGAGTCCATCGGTCTCCATAGGCGGAACTGTCGGAGTGCATGAGCAATACGGGCACTTGTATGCGGCCTTTTCTTACACGTTTCTGTGCCCTGGTGATGGCTCCTATCCAGGATGCCTCTACTTTTCGAGGAACTATTGTTTTCCACCGGGTGTTGAAGTCCCATTCGCCATGTCTGCCGCGTAGCAGAGACTGTCCGTAAGGCGATTCGCCGCTGCCTTGAGATATTTTCATGCGTGGCGCTATTTTTCCGAGAAATCCGACAAACGGAGTGGCCACCTTACGCATGAAAGCGTTCATGTTCCAGTCGAGGAACGGACTGTTCAGGATGAGTGCCCGGACCATGGTGTCGGGATGCTCCGACATGTAGGCCGAAGATACGAGACCGCCTGTCGAATGTCCCATCAGCACCACGTCTTTAATGCCGTCGTCGCGCATGGCCGCCATCGCGGAGTCGATGTCAGCGTAATATTCACTGATGTCACGCAGTTCGTACGGCTCCTGCCCGGGCAGTAGCGAACGTCCGTATTTTCGCAGGTCGACTGCATAAAAATGGTAGCAGGAGTCGGCTATGCGTTCGGCTTCTTCGTCTTGAAAAAAATAGTCGTTGTAGCCGTGGATGTACAGCACAGCGGTGCTGTCGCCGCAGTCGGAGCGGTGGCGGATTATCGTGGAACGTACATTTCCGGAATAGTCGTCGGGGTGCGTGACGCTACGCATTTCGAAGCCTTCGCCGAGCACCGAGTCGGGGTGCCATTCGGTTGCTACTGCGGCCGCCGCTCCACATAGGACTATGAGTAGAGTTGTAAAAAAACGGAAAATACGCATATGTTTTCAGTCTTTAATTGATGCGGCGAGTGCTTCGGCGCAGCGCATGCCGTCTATGGCGGCGCTTACTATGCCTCCGGCATAGCCGGCGCCTTCGCCGCACGGAAACAAGCCGGGGCGGGAGATGTGGGTGAGTGTTTCGGGGTCGCGGGGCACACGTACCGGTGCTGACGTACGCGTCTCCGCGCCTATGAGTGTGGCTTCCGGGGTGAGGAAGCCGCAGGCTTTGCGGCCGAACTCTAAGAAGCCGGCCTGTAGTCTGTATGCTATTGGGCGAGGCAGGAGCAGGTCGATGCGTGCCGGTATAAGCCCCGGAGCATAGCTGCTTGGCGGCAGATTGTGCGATGGCTTTGACGCCACGAAATCGGTCATGCGTTGTGCCGGTGCGCGCTGCGTGCATTCCGATGCCTCGAAGAAGCGTTTCTCGATGTCCGCCTGATAGTGCATCATCTTAAGGGCTCCGAAAGAGTCGTAGCTTTCCGGAAGGTCCTCCGGCAGGATTTCCACGACCATGCCGGAATTGGCCCATCGGGTGCCGCGGTTGCTTGGCGACATGCCGTTGACTACCAGTTGTCCCGGTTCGCTTGCTGCAGGAATGATGAATCCCCCCGGGCACATGCAGAAAGAATATACGGCGCGTCCGTCGACTCTCGTAAGCATGGTGTATTCCGCTGCGGGAAGCCAGCGTCCGCGTCCTTGTGGCGAGTGGTATTGTATGCGGTCGATGAGCGCCTGCGGGTGTTCGAGACGAACGCCCACGGCTATCCCCTTGGGTTGGATCTCCACGCCTGAATCATGAAGCATCCGGTATACATCGCGTGCGGAATGTCCGGTGGCGAGGATTACGGGGCCGCGCCATTCGTGGCCGTTATTGTCCTTTATGCCCGTGATGGAGCCTTCCGAATCAGTAATGAGGTTCTCTGCACGGGTGTTGAAATGGACTTCGCCGCCGCATCGCAGTATGGTGCCACGGATAGCTTTGATTACTTCAGGCAACTTGTCGGTGCCGATATGCGGATGCACGTCGATGAGAATATCTTCCGGAGCCCCGTGCTGGCACAGCCAGCGGAGAACGGTGTCTACCGGACCGCGTTTTTTGCTTCGTGTGTACAGCTTGCCATCGGAATAAGCCCCGGCGCCGCCTTCTCCGAAGCAGTAGTTGCTGTCGGGGTCGACTATGCCTTCGCGGCTTATGCGGGCCATGTCGCGTCTCCGCTCGTCCACATCCTTTCCGCGCTCAAGGAGCACTGGCCGCACGCCAAGTTCAATCAGTCGCAGTGCCGCGAACAGACCGGCCGGGCCGGCACCCACTATTATGGCCTGTGCCGTGTCGGGTGTCAATGAGGTGAATGGAGTAGGGGTATATAGCGTGGCGTCGGTGTCGATTTCATCAACGTGCACTGCCAGCGACAGGTTCACCAAGACGTGGCGTCGTCTTGCGTCAATGCTGCGTCGCAATATGTCGACTCGCTTGATGCGGGACACATCCATGCCGAGTTCCATGGCTGCCGCGCGCGGAAGCGCTTCGGGATTATAGGCTGTTTCAGGCGTTGCCTGCAGGTTTATTCTGTGTAGCATTGTTCGTAAGTTGGTGGCTGTATCGTCGGTTCATTATTATGAGCGTGGTGATGGCAGTGATGAAAGCAAGCATGTCACTTCCGGCCATCGAAGCCCATACGCCATTGATATTGAAAAATCTCGGCAGGAACCACAATAGAGGCAGCAGGAATATCAGTTGTCGCGTCAATGACAGGAATATTGATATTTTGGGTTTGCCGATGCTTTGGAAGTAGTTTTGGATTACGATTTGTATGCCCACCACCGGGTAGCATATAAAATAGATGCGGAATCCGTTTCTGGCGATGTCTATCATGCTTGTGTCTGTGGTGAACAGCGAACTTATTGTGTCGGGAAACAATTCGGTCACGGCCCAGCCTATTGCCGAGATGGCAAAGCCGCAAACCATGCCGCGTTTGAGCGTGCCTGCAACGCGCGCATGGTTGCCTGCGCCATAGTTGTAGCCCAGTATGGGCTGCATGCCCTGCGTGACGCCGAACACGATCATGACGAAAAACATGGTGGTGCGGTTGATGATTCCGTAAGCGCCTACGGCCGTGTTGCCCATGTCGCCTGCGCAGTCGAGCAGGGATTTGTTCAGGAACACAACCACTACACATGCCGTGCAGTTCATGAGGAAAGGCGACATGCCTATGCCATAGATTCTCTTTATCAGTGCCGGGACGAAGAAACGCTCCTTCCAGTTGATGTGTACGAAGCTTTTGTGGGACAGGAAGTGGGCCATTACCCAAACCAGCGCGCATGTTTGTCCGAGAATAGTGGCTGCCGCGGCTCCTGCTATACCCCAGTGGAGTTTAAAGATGAAAATGGGTGCAGCCACGATGTTCACACCCACCGAAAGCAGTGCCGACACCATGGCTTTGCGGGGATAGCCGGTAGCACGCATTATATTGTTGAGGCCTATAAAGACATAGCTTATAGGCGTGCCGTAGAGTATCACTTTCATGAACTCGCGGGCATAAGGGATGGTTTCCTCCGTGGCTCCGAACAGATACAGTATGGGGTCAAGGAATATAAGCGTCAGACCGCCGAACACCACGGAGTGAATGATGCATAGCAGCATCACGTTGTTCACGGTGTCGGTTGCACGCTCCATATTTTTCTGTCCGAGGAATATGGAACTTATGGTGGCGCCGCCTACGGCGACAAGCGTGCAGAATCCGATTACAAGATTCATCAGCGGGAACGTGATGGCAAGGCCGGATATGGCCATTGCTCCTACTCCGCGCCCGATGAATATGCTGTCTATTATGTTGTACAGCGAAGTGACAACACTTGCTATGATGGCGGGAAGTGAGTATTGCAGCAGCAGAGGGCCTATTGGCTTTGTGCCTAATGTGACGGGTGAGGAATTGTTGTTCTGCGAGGGACTCATTATTTATATTTATACAAATCAAAGGCATAAAATGTTTGCGGGCGGCGCAGGCGCCGCCCGCAAACAGCGGTGTCAGAATGCCTTGAAACTCATGTCGAGTCCTTTTACGCTATGGGTAAGGGCTCCGACACTTATGAAGTCGACTCCGGCTTCGCCATATTGCCGCAGCGTATCTATTGTGATGCCGCCGCTGGACTCTATTTCTATTGCCGGGGCTTTCTCGCGGATGAGGCGTACGGCCTCTACGGTGCGTTCGGGAGTGAAGTTGTCAAGCATTATGCGGTCTACTCCGGCTTCAATGGCTTGCATTATCTCCTCAGTGTTGCGCACTTCCTGTTCTATTTTCAAGTCCTTGCCGTTGGCTTCGCAATATGCTTTCGCTGCTGCCACGGCCTGCGGTATGCCACCTGCGAAATCCACGTGGTTGTCCTTGATAAGAATCATGTCGAAAAGACCTATGCGGTGGTTGTGCCCTCCGCCTATTTTTACAGCCATTTTTTCGAGCAGGCGCATGCCGGGTGTTGTCTTGCGGGTGTCAAGCACCTTAGCCGGCAGTCCTTCCAGTTTCTGCTGGTAGCGTGCGGTGGTTGTAGCTATGCCGCTCATGCGCTGCATTATGTTCAGCATTATGCGCTCGGTCTGTAGCAATGAGCGCACGCTGCCGGATACTTCAAAAGCTATGTCGCCCGGACGTACACGGGTGCCGTCGCCGATGTATTCGGTCATTTTAAGCGATGGGTCGAATTTCTCGAACACACGTCGGGCAATCTCAACACCGGCGAGAATGCCTTCCTCTTTTACGATGAGGCGCTGGCGCCCTTTTGCGTCGGCCGGAATTGTACTCAGTGTGGTATGGTCGCCGTCGCCCACGTCTTCGGCAAAAGCCAAAGTGAGCAGGTCGTCGATTAATTCATCGATACTTTTCATGTTTAATCTGATTATTATTGCTACTTTTGTGCAAAAGTACAAAATATTTTTCAATACGCGCATGAAAATACAATTGATGGTCACGGGACGCACCCGCGACACAGCGCTTCGCGAACTCACCGAACGATACACTTCCAGAGTGCAACGCTATGTGCCGTTTGAAATAGTGGAGCTGCCCGATGTCCGCACTACAAAATCGACTACCGAAGCGGCGCAGAAGCAGGCCGAAGGGATGCAGATGCTCAAGGCGGTCCAGCCGGGAGACTTCGTGGTGCTTCTTGATGAGCACGGAAAGCAGATGACATCGCGCGATTTTGCAGGTTTCATAGACCGAAAAATGTCGAGTCTTCCGCGCAACCTTATATTTGTGGTAGGCGGTCCTTATGGGTTCAGCGACGATGTGCGAAGTCGCGCCGATGGCCTGTTGGGGCTTTCTGCCATGACATTCAGCCACGAAATGGTGCGGCCGTTTTTTGTGGAGCAGATATACCGTGCGATGACTATACTGCGCGGGGAGCCATACCATCATGATTAATTAACGGAATATTATTCGATTAACATTTTTTCACTATAAAAACAGGCCTGAAAATTTGCGGGATTCGAAAAACGAGCGTAACTTTGCAGTGCAAATGGCGATTTAGTGTAGTGGCCTAGCACGCCACCCTCTCACGGTGGAGACCAGGGTTCGATTCCCTGATTCGCTAC
>VSPG01000038.1:19518-19871 GCA_009775265.1 Muribaculaceae bacterium | reverse complement strand
GCTCCTTCGCCACAGGAATAAATCCGTCTGAAAAATTTCGGCCCTGTCATTAACAAGCATTATTAAACAACCTCTAATTCTGAGCCCGTCAGAAAAAGCATGAGGGTAGAGCCGCCGCTCTGCGGCTCGGCGGGAGGTGTGCCGCGCAGTTACCTTAGGCTGCGACCGCTACGCGGCCATTGCCTAAGGCTAACATTGGGTCTTGCCGCTACGCGGCTGCCTGGCGCTACGCGCCTTCCCTGGCGGGATACCACCCACCGCAAATTCGTCACGGGCACTAAAAGCCTCACACGCATTTATACATTCCATAAAATGGACGCGTAGCTGCGGCTCTATCACCCATGAAATCCATC
>VSPG01000038.1:10556-19418 GCA_009775265.1 Muribaculaceae bacterium | reverse complement strand
CACAAAAGCACAGGCGCATAGCGCCAGGCAGCCGCGTAGCGGCAAGTCTGAATGTTAGCCCCGGGCAAAGGCCGCGTCAGCGGTCGCAGCCCGGGGTATCGAAGCAGCCCCCATCAAACAGAGCTGCGTAGCTGCGGCTCTATCACCCATGAAATCCATCCACAAAAGCACAGGCGCATAGCGCCAGGCAGCCGCGTAGCGGCAAGTCTGAATGTTAGCCCCGGGCAAAGGCCGCGTTAGCGGTCGCAGCCCGGGGTATCGAAGCAGCCCCCATCAAACAGAGCTGCGTAGCAGCGGCTCTATCACCCATGAAATCCATCCACAAAAGCACAGGCGCATAGCGCCAGGCAGCCGCGTAGCGGCAAGACCCAATGTTAGCCCCGGGCAAAGGCCGTGTCAGCGGTCGCAGCCCGGGGTGAGAATCGACGTCAAAGAGAACGAGCCGCAGAGCGGCGGCTCCGTTGCCACAAAAACGTCGGCAACTTACGCTCTAATAATGGAACGAGCTTCCGCCCACAAATTCGCGCAGCAGGCTCGTAGGCGGAATGAGTTCGTCGGGGATTCTCTCGAAGTGTTCGAGGAAGCGGCGCAGGCGGTAGGCCTCGCTGTATTCAGGCATGTCGCTGTGCACCTCGCGCAGTATGCGTTCGGCCTCCTCGCGTATCACGCCTATCTCGAACAGCAGCGCCGAGTTGAACGTGGCGTCGGCGTTCTCCTGATAGGGGAATATCCAGCGCTCCTCGCCGCGGCGCACGCTGGGCCAGCGGCGTATGCTCTCGCGGGCCGATATGCCTCGGTATTTGTAGTCGCGTATGATTCTGCGCAGCAGGCGGTTGTCTGTTGTGGGCACCCAGTTGTGGCTGTCGATGGTGAGGGTGGTGAGCGCCGAGACGAACACCCGGAACTTCATTTCGTCGGCTATCTGGGCGGTGAGTTCAGGGTTCAGTCCGTGTATGCCCTCGATGAGCAATATGCTTCCCTGCTCGAGGCGCACGCGGTGGCCGCGGTATTCGCGGTGGCCGGTCTCGAAATTGTAGGTGGGCAGCTCCACCTCCTCGCCGGCGAGAATGCGGGCAAGGTCGGAGTTGAACTGTTTGAGGTCCAGTGCGTAAAGCGATTCGTAGTCGTAGTCGCCGTGCTCGTCGAGCGGAGTGGTGTGGCGGTCCACGAAATAATCGTCGAGCGAAATCATCTGCGGCTTCAGCAGGTTGGTCATCAGCTGTATGGCCAGACGCTTGGTGGTGGTCGTCTTGCCCGACGACGACGGGCCGGCTATGAGCACCACGCGTGCGCCGCCTTCGTGGTAGCGCCGCGTGATTTCGTCGCTTATGCGCGCAATGTATTTGTTGTGCAGCGCTTCGGCCACGTTGATTAAGTCGGCCGCCCGTTTGTCCTGCACCATGCGGTTCATTTCGCCGGCATTGCGCACGCCCACGATGTGGTTGAAGTCGAGATAGTCGGTGAACGCCTTGTACATCTTTTCCTGCATGTCGGTGGGGCGTGCTGCAGCTGCCGCGTCGGCGAGCAGCAGGAAGCCTTTCTTGTAGGGGCGCAGGTCGAAGTTGCACAGCATCCCGGTGCGCGGCACCAGCGTGCCGTAATAGCTGTCGCAGATGCCGTCGAGGCGGTAATACACCGTGTACGGCTCGTGCATGGTGCGCATCAGCAGCACCTTGTCGTCGAGCCCCTGCTGCTCGAATAGGCGTATCACGTCCTCCGTGCGGTCCTCGCAGTGCTCGAAGGGAAGGTCGGCGTCAACCAGGCGGCGCATCTCGGCGGCTGTCTCCGAGAGCAGGCGAGGCGACACGGGCATGAATCCTGCGTCGTCGTTGAGGGTGCAGTAATAGCCGCGGGCTATCGAATGCTGTATGTGCAGGCATGCGTCGGGAGCCACGCGTGTGATGGCCCGGTAGAGCAGCATGCACAGCGAACGCACGTAGGCACGCTGGCCCGACGGGTTTGTGGCCGGAAGGAACTCCACCGTCTTGGGGCGGTATATGCAGTAGTGCATCCCTTCGGTCTTGTTGTTGACTCGCGCGCACACCGGCTCGAAGTCGAAGCCGAGGCTTGCGGCGATTTCTGACAGGCTTTGTCCGCCCTGCACATGCAGGTGGCTGCGTGTGTTCTCGCAGAATATTTCCACTGTGTTCATGCTGTTGTCTGTGGTGTTGTTTTGAATCTCGTTATATGATTATTCGCGCAGGCGCGAATCTATGATTATCGTGACGGGGCCGTCGTTGAGGAGTTCCACGGCCATGTCGGCGCCGAAACGGCCGCGCCGCACGGGGCGGCCGAGCGTGCTTTCGAGCAGGGAGCAGTAACGCTCGTAGAGGGGCACCGCTGTGTCGTGGCCAGCGGCGCGTATGTAGCTCGGGCGGTTGCCTTTGCGTGTGGAGGCTGTGAGCGTGAACTGGCTCACGGCGAGCACTTCGCCGCCCGTGTCGGCCACGGAGCGGTTCATCACCCCTGCCTCGTCGTCGAATATGCGCAGGGCTGCGGTCTTGGATGCCAGCCATGCAGCGTCGTCGTCGGTGTCGCCGTTCTCCACTCCCACGAGCACCATCATGCCGCGCCCGATGCTGCTGAACGGTTCGCCGCCTATGGTCACGCTTGCGTGTGCCACGCGTTGTATCACTATTCTCATGATGACAAAGCGAGGGGCTTAAGTTTTTTATAGCTTAAGCCCCGTCCGTAATCAGTATTTGATGAGAGAAGTCACTTCTGCGTCGGCCGGCAGGGTAGAGCGGCCGTTGAGCGCTTCGAGCTCGATGATGAAGTTGATGTAGATTTTCTTCGGGTTCATGCTTTTTACAAGTTCGTAGCATGCGGCCATCGTGCCTCCCGTGGCGAGCACGTCGTCGTGTATCACAACCACGTCGTCGGGCCCTATCGCGTCGCGGTGCATCTCGATGGTGTCGGTGCCGTATTCCTTGGCGTATTCCATCTTTACGGTGTCGGCGGGCAGCTTGCCGGGCTTACGCGCGGGCACGAAACCGGCGCCGAGTTCGAAAGCGAGGATGGAGCCGCCGATGAAGCCGCGCGATTCTATGCCCACTACTTTTGTCACGCCTTTGTCGCGGTAGAGCTGCGAGAGGTCCCAGCCGATGATGTGCAGCGCGCGGGGGTCCTTGAATGCTGTGGTGAGGTCTTTGAAAAGTATTCCCTTGGTAGGAAAGTCCACTACGTCGCGGATTTTGGATTTGATGTATTCCATGTTTTATTGTGCTGTTAATTGTTTGATTCTATGTCTGTTATTTTAAAATTGTTTCACGTGGAACAATTTAGGAGTTCTTGTTTAGCAGTATCAGGAGCACGTTTACATCGGCGGGCGAAACTCCGGGAATGCGCGATGCGTGGCCGAGTGTCCCGGGGCGGTGCCTGGTGAGTTTCTGTCGGGCCTCCGTGCTGAGCGCCGGAATGGACGCGTAGTCGAGCTTGTCGTCGAGTCGCACGTCCTCGAGCCGTCGGAGCCGGTCGGCCGCCATCTGTTCGCGGCGGATGTAGCCGTCGTACTTGATGAGTATCTCTGCGGATTCCACCACTTCGTCGCGGCGGTCGGCCGGGATGCTGTCGATGGCGGCTGCGAGCGCGGGCACTGCGGGGGCGATGTCGGCGATGCCGACGCGCGGGCGCATGAGTATGCTTTGCAGTTTCACGCCCTGCTGGAGGGGCGATTCGCCGCAGGCTTCGAGCGTGGGGTTGATGTCGGCGGCGCGCACGGAATGTTCGGCGGCGAGTGTCACGATGGCGTCGCGCCAGCCGATTTTCTCGCGCAGCCGCTGCATGCGGCGTTCGTCGGCGAGGCCTATGGCATGGGCGAGGGGCGTGAGGCGCTCGTCGGCGTTGTCCTGGCGCAGCAGTATGCGGTATTCGGCGCGTGATGTGAACATGCGGTAGGGCTCGTCGACGCCTTTGGTGACGAGGTCGTCGATGAGCACGCCGATATAGGCCTGGTCGCGCAGCAGTGTGAACGGGTCGCGGCCTTGCGAGCGCAGCGCGGCGTTGGCTCCGGCTATGAGTCCTTGTCCGGCGGCTTCCTCGTAGCCTGTGGTGCCGTTGATCTGTCCGGCGAAGTAGAGGCCGCCCACGAGACGTGTCTCGAGCGTGTGGCGCAGCTGTGTCGGGTCGAAGAAGTCGTATTCGATGGCATAGCCGGGGCGGTGTATCTGCACGTTGCGGAATGCCGGTATGGTCTGCAGGGCTTCTATCTGTATGTCCATAGGCAGCGAGGAGGAGAAGCCGTTGAGGTAGTATTCGGTGGTGGTTTCACCCTCGGGCTCGAGGAACAGCTGGTGCTCGGTCTTGTCGGCGAAGGTGACGATTTTCGTTTCTATGGATGGGCAGTAGCGCGGGCCTATGCTCTGTATCTGTCCGTTGTACAGGGGAGAGTCGGGCAGCCCCCGGCGAAGCACTTCGTGGGTGGCTTCGGAGGTATAGACGGTGTGGCAGGCGCGGCGCCGCATCGGATGCTCGGGGGCGGGCCCGTAGGAAAAGCGGTGGAAGTCTTCTTCGTCGGGCTGCTCTGTGGCGAGGGTCCAGTCTACGCTGCGTCCGTCGATGCGCACGGGGGTGCCGGTTTTCATGCGTGCGGCTTCGAATCCGAGGGCTGTGAGCTGCTCGGTGATGCCGTGGCTTGCCGGCTCGGCTATGCGTCCGCCGGGCAGCTGTACGCGCCCTATGTGCATGAGGCCGTTGAGGAAAGTGCCGTTGGTGAGCACTACCTGCGCGGCCGTGAATGATGCGCCCTGCGCTGTGCGCACTCCGCGCACCTGCATGGTGTCTTCGTCTATGTCGAGGGATGTGACTGCGTCCTGCCACATGTCGAGGCCGGGTGTGTGCTCGAGGGTGTCGCGCCACATGGCTGAGAAACGCATGCGGTCGGCTTGCGCGCGCGGGCTCCACATGGCCGGGCCTTTGGAGCGGTTGAGCATGCGCATCTGTATGGCGGAGGCGTCGATGATGCGTGCCATGTGTCCGCCGAGGGCGTCGATTTCGCGCACTATCTGTCCTTTGGCTATGCCGCCTACGGCAGGGTTGCAGCTCATCTGCGCTATTTTGTTCATGTCGTGGGTGACGAGCAGTGTGCGCGCGCCGAGACGCGCCGCTGCGGAGGCTGCTTCGCAACCGGCATGACCGGCGCCGACAACGATTACATCGTAATGAAAATTCATTTGCGCAAAAAGGGGGATATTAGGAATGGACGGCGGACTCAGTCTTGCGGTAGCAGTCCCGGCGGCAGCATGGCGAGGGCCGCGTCTTCATGTCGCTCCATGATTTCGCGTTCGCCCGGGCCTTTGTCGTCGATGCCGCACAGGTGGAGGACGCCGTGGATGATGACACGCAGAAGTTCGCGCTCATAGCTTGCGCCTACGAGCGCGGCGTTGCTCCGCACCGTGTCGAGTGAGATGTACATATCGCCCGAGACTACGCGCCCTTGCGAATAGTCGAAAGTGATGATGTCCGTAAAATAATCGTGGTTGAGAAACTGACGGTTTACTTCAAGGATGCGGCTGTCGGAACAGAACACGTAGCCGAGCGGGCCTAAAATACGGTTGTGCGACGCCGTGACTTGTTCAATCCACTGTTCAAGTCGGCGGGTGTCAACGCCTTGAAGTTGCACCCCATCGCATATCCATTGAAATGCAGGTGTCATCAATTCGTAATTAGGACACAAAGTTAGCATTTTTTTTTGAATTTCCATGGAGAATTGCATTTTTATCAATTTTGCTCACGGATTAGGAAAATTCCCTACGGCCAAAAATGTGCGTATTATATTGATTATTAGTGTAATATGTGATTTTACGCCTTTTTAGAATTTAAAATACGGAGGCGTTCGCCCTCCGATGCGTGAATTTTGGATGCTCGCGGGGTGAATTTTTATTGTGGTGGAGTCGCAGCTACGCAGCTCTGTTTTATTGGTGCAGCATTGATGCCCCGGGCTGTGACCGCTACGCGGCCGTTGCCCGGGGCTAAGATTGAGACTTGCCGCTCCGCGGCTGCTTGGCGCTACGCGCCTTTTATTTTTGGTGGGATTCGGTGATGGTTATATTATGATGGTTGAGTCAATGATGCGCGGTGATGGGCTGCGCATATATGTTTATAATTTGGTGCTAAAATGTTTTATCTTTGTGTGTTGATGATTTTCTTTTGTATTTTTGTGAAAAATGTAAATGCCATGAAAAAGATTTTTTTGTGCGCTCTCGCGGTGTGTGCGACGGGTGCTTATGCTTTGAATCCTGATTATAGTTTCCGGGACACGTCGCTGGCCGACAGCGTGCGTGTGGAGTGTGTGTTGTCGCAGCTGACACTTGAGGAGAAGGTGGGGCTGCTGGGCACCGACCTGGGTGTGGAACGGCTCGGAATCCCGCATTGCGGTCTTGTGGAGGGTCTGCACGGTCTGGAACTCGGAGGACCCGGCTCCCGCGACTCCGAGAGACGGCGGCCTACCACTATTTTCCCGCAGGCCTACGGGCTGGGTGCTTCGTGGGACACGACGCTTGTGCGGCGTGTGGCGGAGCAGGCTTCGACGGAGGCCCGCTACTACACGCAGACGCCGAAATCGGTGCGCCGGGCGCTTGTGATGCTTGCACCGAACGCCGACCTCGCGCGCGACCCGCGCTGGGGACGCAACGAGGAGAGCTACGGCGAGGACCCGCGACTGACGGCTGCGATGACGGTGGCCAAGGTGCGGGGGCTGCAGGGCGAGAATCCCCGCTACTGGCGCGTGGCTTCGCTGATGAAGCATTTTCTGGCGAACAGCAACGAGTTCGGCCGCGACAGTTCGACGAGCGATTTTGACGAACGTATGTTCCGCGACTATTATTCGTATCCTTTCTATAAGGGTGTGACGGAGGGCGGCTCGCGTGCGTTCATGGCTGCGTACAACAGCTGGAACGGCATTCCGATGGCGATGCACCCTTGCCTTGACAGCATAACGCGGAAAGAGTGGGGGCAGAACGGCATTATATGCACCGACGGTGGCGCGCTTGGGCTGCTGATCGATGCCCATCGCCGTTTTCCGACGCGTGCGGAGGGCGCTGCCGCTATTGTGAAGGCCGGCACGGGGATGTTTCTTGACCGCTATCTCGACGATGTGAACGAGGCTCTTGAGCGCGGTCTGCTGACGGAGGCCGAGATAGAGCGTGCCATCCGCGGCAATATTTTTGTGGCTTTGAAACTGGGTCTGCTTGACGAGCCTGACGAGTTTGCGGGGCCGTACGCGGCCATAGGCGCTGACACTACGGCCGTCGCCCCGCACGAGCGCCCGGAGGCCCGCGCGCTGAGCCGCGAGGCTGTGGGCCGCAGTGCCGTGCTGCTCAAGAACAGCGGGCTTTTGCCTCTGCGCCTCGACAAGCTGCGCAAGGTGGCGCTCATAGGCCCGTACGCCGACAAGGTGGTGCAGGACTGGTACGGCGGCATGCCTCCGTACACTGTGACGCTGCGGCAGGCTCTGGCCGAGGAGCTTGAGCCGCTGGGCGTGGAGCTGCTGTATGCCACGGACAACCGCATGGACAGCGCCGTGAACATTGCCCGCGAGGCTGATGTGGCGATAGTGATGACGGGTAATCACCCGTTCGGCACGCGTCCAGACTGGAAGTTCTGCCCTGTGATGAGCGATGGCCGCGAGGCTATGGACCGCCGTTCGCTGCTGCTGCCCGACGAGGAGATGCTGCGGGAGGTGGTGCGTGCCAACCCGCGCACGGTGCTGGTGCTTGTGAGCAGTTTCCCGTATGCGCTCGGAAAGGGCGCGGAAGAGGTGGCTGCCATCCTGCACACCACGCACTGCGCGCAGGAGCAGGGCCACGGCCTCATGGATGTGCTGACGGGACGCGTGAACCCTGCGGGCCGCACGACGCAGACATGGCCGCGCGACATCCTTGACCTGCCGCCGATGATGGACTATGACATACGCAACGGACACACTTATATGTATTCGAAGGCGGAGCCTCTGTATCCTTTCGGCTATGGGTTGAGTTATACGACGTTCGGCTATTCGGACATGAAGGCGGGCGTGCGCGACGGTGAGGTGTGCGTGTCGTTCACGCTGACGAACACGGGTGCCACGGACGGCGACGAGGTGCCGCAGCTCTATATGCGCGTTGCTCCGGGCGAGCCGTATAAGCTGCGCAGTTTTGCGCGAGTGGCTGTGCCGGCGGGTGAAAGCCGACGTGTGGAGCTGCGTCTGCCGCTTGACGAGGCGGGCGACTGGCGTCCTGCCGAGCGCGATTTCCGTCTGCCTAAGGGCGCTAAGGTGGATGTGGCCGTGGGGGCTTCGTCGGCCGACCTGCGTCTGCACGGGCAGGTAAAGGCTAAGTAGAGTATGAAGAAATTACCGAGAGCCTGGATTTGATGTGATAGAGTCGCAGCTAACGCAGCTCTGTTTTATTGGTGCGGCATTGATACCCCGGGCTTCGACCGCTACGCGGCCGTTGCCTGGGGCTAACATTGGGACTTGCCGCTATGCGGCTGCCTGGCGCTCCGCGCCTTTCTTTTGCGGGGGATTTGATGTGGGATAGAGTCGCAGCTCCGCAGCTCTGTCTTGTGGGTGTAGCTTTTATACCCCGGGCTGTGACCGCTGACGCGGCCGTTGCCCGGGGCTAACATTGGGACTTGCCGCTCTGCGGCTGCTTGGCGCTCTGCGCCTTTTCTTTGTGGGTGGATTCGATGTGGGACAGATTCTCCGCTGCCTGGCGCTCTGCGCCTTTCTTTTGCGGGTGGCTTTGATATGGGACAGATTCTCCGCTGCCTGGCGCTCTGCGCCTTTCTTTTGCGGGTGGATTTGATGTGGGACAGATTCTCCGCTGCCTGGCGCTCTGCGCCTTTCTTTTGCGGGTGGATTTGATGTGGGACAGATTCTCCGCT
>VSPG01000038.1:5853-10456 GCA_009775265.1 Muribaculaceae bacterium | reverse complement strand
GCCTGGCGCTCTGCGCCTTTTCTTTGTGGGTGGATTTGATGTGGGTTTTGAGGGTTTTATTCGTCTTATATAGGAGAAATGTTGTAAATTCGCGTTATGGAGAACAAGAAGCTTTTTTTGCTTGACGCTTATGCGCTGATATACCGCGCATACTACGCGATGATACGCTCGCCTCGCTATACTTCGGACGGGCTGAACACTTCGGCGATATTCGGGTTTTGCAACACTCTGGATGAAATACTGCGGAAGGAGGAACCTACGCACATAGCGGTGTGCTTCGACCCTGCGGGGAGCACTTTCCGCCATGAGGCTTATCCTGAATACAAGGCGCAGCGCGAGAAGCAGCCGGAGGACATTACGGCGTCTGTCCCATACATAAAGGAGATTCTCGCTGCCTACCGCATCCCTGTGGTGGAAATCGCGGGCTATGAAGCGGACGATGTGATAGGCACGCTGAGCCGCATGGCCGAGGCGGAGGGCTACATGACTTACATGATGACGCCCGACAAGGATTACGGGCAGCTTGTGACGGACCGGGTGCTGCAATACCGCCCTGCGCTCGGCGGCAAGGGTTTCGAGCTGCGCGGGCCGGCGGAGGTGTGCGAGCGCTACGGCATCGACAGCCCTGCACGGGTGGTGGACCTGCTGGCACTCGAGGGCGATGCGAGCGACAATGTGCCTGGATGCCCCGGTGTGGGCGAGAAGACGGCTGTGAAGCTTGTGGGGCTGTATGGCCCTGTGGAGGAAATCATTGCGCACGCGCCTGAAATAAAGGGTGCGCTCGGGCGCAAGGTGGCCGATAATGCCGAGCAGATTCTGTTCTCCAAATTTCTGGTGACGATAAAGACGGATGTGCCGCTGGGCACGCTCGACATAGCGTCGTTTGAGCGACGCGACACTGACACGGAGGCGCTGCGCGAGGTGTACCGCCGGCTGGAGTTCCGGACGTTTCTGAACCGCCTGGGGGACGACGATGCGCCTCCTGTGGCCGCCGTCACGGCTGTCCCTGCCCCTGGTGCCGGCGGGCAGCTTTCGCTTTTCGACATGGTGGAGGAGACGGAGGACGGTGCGGACGCGAAGGCCGGAGGCCGCGATTTCTCGCTTATAGAGGATGTGGACGCGGCAAGGGTGTTTGCGGCGGCTGCTGCCATGGCCGATTGCGCCGTGGCTTTCAACGCTGCGGGCGACGGCGGCATGACGGCCCGTCTGTTCGGTATCGCTGTGGCCCGTGCGGACGGCCGCACGGCCTACATCGCTCTGCCTGACTTCGCGGCCGAACGGGCGGCGATGATCGAGGCTCTGGTGCCTGTGTTCGGCGGGGAGCACACGGTGGCGGCGCACGATGTGAAGCTCGGCATGCTGCTGCTGCGCCGCGAGGGGCTGGAATGGACGGCACCGTGGTTCAGCACTTCGGTGGGGCGCTATCTGCTTAACCCCGAGATGAGCAACGACCTGGCCGATACGGCTTTCCGCTATCTGCACGTGAAGACGGCGGACTATTCGATTACGTCTCCCGAACGCCGCAAACTGCGCTATGAGCAGCCTGCCGAGGCTGTGGAGCCGATGTGCGAGAGGGCGGCTACGGTGCTGCGCCTGATGCCCGAGCTGCTGCGCCTTGTGGAGGCCGACGGGCTGGGCGCGCTGCTGCGCGAGGTGGAGCTGCCGTTCATCCCCGTGCTGGCGTCGATGGAATGGGAGGGTGTGCGCATAGACCCGCGTGTGCTGTCCGACATATCGGGGCGCCTGCACACGAAGCTCGAGCGGCTCGAAAACGAGGCTGCGGAGCTGGCCGGCGGGGCGTTCAACGCGAGTTCGCCGGCGCAGGTGGGCGAGGTGCTGTTCGAACGCCTTAAGATAGACCCGAAGGCCAAGCGCACGAAGCGCGGGGCATGGAGCACGACGGAAGAAGAACTGAACAAATACGCCAAGGAGCACCCTATAGTGGGGGTGATTCTGGAAATACGCGGGCTGCGGAAGCTGCTGGCGACGTATGTGGATGCGCTGCCGAAGCTTGTGAATCCGCGCACGGGCAAGATACATACTACTTTCAAGCAGACGGTGACGGCTACGGGGCGCATATCGTCGGTGAACCCCAACCTGCAGAATATACCCATACGCACCGATGAGGGACGCGAGATTCGCCGCGCTTTCGTGGCCGACGCGGGCGACCTGCTGCTGTCGGCGGACTATTCGCAGATAGAACTGCGCCTTATGGCCGACATGAGCGGCGACGAGGAGATGACCGAGGCGTTTCTCCACGGCGAGGACATACACCGCGCCACTGCGGCAAAAATATTCGGTGTGCGGCCGGAGGATGTGACGGACGGGCAGCGCCGCGCCGCCAAGACGGCGAATTTCGGCATTATCTACGGCATATCGGCGTTCGGCCTTAGCGAGCGTCTGGGTATCCCGCGCGGGGAGGCCAAGGCGCTTATAGATGGCTACATGCGCACGTATCCGGGCGTGAAGGCGTATATGGACGGCTCGATTGAGCGGGCCCGCGAGCAGGGCTATGTGAGCACGCTGCGCGGGCGCAAACGCTATCTGCCTGAAATAGGGTCGCGCAACGCCACGGTGCGCGGGTTTGCCGAACGCAATGCCATAAACGCTCCTCTGCAGGGCTCGGCGGCGGACATCATAAAGGTGGCGATGATTTCCATCTACGGCGAGATGCGGCGCCGGGGCATGCGTTCGCGGATGATACTGCAGGTGCATGACGAACTGATTTTCAATGTAAAGCCCGACGAACTGGCCGAGCTCCAGCAGCTTGTGGAGGAGCACATGCGTGCGGCGCACGCGGGACGTGTGCCTTTGGAGGTGAGCGCGGGTGTGGCGCAGAACTGGCTGGAGGCGCATTGACGGCTGATTTCCATAAAAACTTTAACTTTCAGATATATGAGCTTTTTCAAAAACATCATGGCGGCGGGCGCACTGGCTGTGTCGGCCCTCGCGGCGCAGGCGGGTCAGGCGCCGAAGTATATTTTCTATTACATAGGCGACGGCATGGGCATGGGTCCTGTGATGGCCGCGCAGACGTACAACCGTGTGGTGCTTGGCAACGATGAACCGCTGCTGATGATGCAGTTTCCGACGGTGGCGTGGTGCCAGACATGGTCGGCGTCGTCGACGACTACCGATTCGGCTGCGGCGGGTACGGCTCTCTCGACGGGCACGAAGACGGGCAACGGCATGCTGGGCGTGGCTCCGGACAGCACGGCGGTGACGTCGGTGGCCGCCCGTCTGCATGATATGGGCTGGGGCGTGGGCATCACGACGAGCGTGTCGGCCGACGATGCCACTCCGGGCGCATTCTACGCGCATGTGCCTAACCGGGGCATGAGCTATGAGATAGACTGCGAGGCTGCGCGCTGCGGCTATGAGTTCATAGCCGGGGCCGGTCTGCGCGGGCTCACGGGCGACAAACACGACGAAATAGTGGCTCTTATGGAGCAGAACGGGGTGCGGATGCTCTATGGCAAGGCCGGCGCGGAGGCTGCTCTGGATTCGCGCCGTGTGTGCCTGCTGAACTCCGAGACCGGCAATGTGTGGAACGTGGGCTATACCATCGACTCTGTGGCCGACAGGCTGACGCTTCCTCTGATAGCGGAGACCTGTCTGGCGCATCTTGAGAAGTACTCGCCGGAGCATTTCTTCATGATGGTGGAGGGCGGCAACATAGACCATGCGCTGCATGCCAACGACGGGGGCGCCGCCATAAAGGAAATCATCAATTTCAACGAGGCTCTGGAGGTGGCGTACAGGTTTTATCTCGCCCACCCGGAGGAGACCCTCATCGTGGTGACGGCCGACCATGACACGGGCGGCCTCGCGATGGGCAACGACACGGCGAAGTATTCTTCGAAATTCGGCTATTTCGACCACCAGCGCAAGTCGAAGGAGGCGTTCAGTCTTGAGTGCAAGGCTATGCTGCGCGACCGCCGCGTGTACACGTGGGACGACATGTGCGAGAAGCTGGAGCGTGATTTCGGCCTGTTTTCCGTGATTCCGGTGACGCCGGAGCAGGAGCAGCGGCTGAAGGAGGGCTTTGCGGCTACGTTTGAGCTGCGCAACAGCGAGGACCAGCAGACGCTGTATGCGAATTTCAATGCGTTCGCTGTGGATGTGTTCAAGCTTATCAACGAGGCTGCGGGGCTGGGCTTCACCACGAGCAGCCATAGCGGCAACCCTGTGCCTCTGTTTGCCATAGGCGTTGGTGCGGAGCTGTTCAAGGGATTCAACAATAACGATGAGATAGCACCGACGATGCTGAAGCTGGTGCACGGCAAGTAAGTCGCGCGTGCTGTGACGGCATTCATCCACGGGCTGCGCAGGCGGTCCGTGGATTTTTTTGTTTTTTTATGTTTGCAGAGTCGCCGCGATGCGGCTCTATCCCTTATTTATGCATTAGATTACCCCGGGCTGTGACCGCTACGCGGCCATTGCCCGGGGCTAAGATTGGGACTTGCCGCTCTGCGGCTGCCTGGCGCTCCGCGCCTTTTCTTTTGTTGTTGGATTTGATGGGTATTAGAGTCGCCGCGATGCGGCTCTATCCCTTATTTATGCATTAGATTACCCCGGGCTGTGACCGCTACGCGGCCATTGC
>VSPG01000038.1:0-5753 GCA_009775265.1 Muribaculaceae bacterium | reverse complement strand
TGCCGCTCTGCGGCTGCCTGGCGCTCCGCGCCTTTTCTTTTGTTGTTGGATTTGATGGGTATTAGAGTCGCCGCGATACGGCTCTGTCCCCCTTATCTATGCATTAGATTACCCCGGGCTGTGACCGCTACGCGGCCGTTGCCCGGGGCTAAGATTGGGACTTGCCGCTGCCGCGGCTGCCTGGCGCTCCGCGCCTTTTTTTGCGGAAGATTTGATGGTGGACTTGGCGCTCCGCGCTTTTTCTCTTGTGTGAGCTGCGAGGGGTCAGACGGCGGGGAGGGAGGAGCCTTCGAGGGTGCGGTAGAGGTTGAGGGCGTAGACGTCGGTCATGGCGGAGATGTGGTCGAGCACGGACTGTACTTTGCCGTAGGGCGTGGGGGCTTCGACGTCGTATTGTTCCGGGAATTTGGACAGCAGCAGGCGTGAGTAGTTGAGGGTGGGGCGTGTGACGGCTCCGATGAGTTTGTCCATGAGGTAGGTGATGATGCGGTTGCCGGCGAGTTCGACGTCGACTACGGAGCCTGCGGTGTATATGCGCTTGGCCGATAGCTGGGTGCAGTGGCGGTAGCATTGCTGCTGGTCGGGGCTGACGGCGCTGAGCAGCGGTGCCTGGAATGTGCCGGCGAGAATGTCGGGCTCGAGGCGGAGGAATGCTTCGGCGCATTGTTCGACGAGTGTGCCGATGACGCAAGAGCGGAGGTAGGCTATTTTTTCGTTGGGGTCGTCGACGGTGTCCATGATCTGCTGCATGTGCAGGCGGCGTGTGTCGTCGAAGAATGCGAGGAAGGCGTCGATGACTTCGGCGGCGGAGAGTATCTTGAGTTTGTGGGCGTCTTCGATGTCCATGACTTCGTAGCAGATGTCGTCGGCGGCTTCGACGATGAATACGAGGGGATGGCGGGCGTAGCGCAGTGTGCCGGGTGGCGACGGCAGGCGGAGCATGCCGGTCTCGGTGGCGACGCGGATGAAGCTTTCGCGCTCGCTGGCGAAGAATCCGAATTTGCCGCGTGTGGCGAGTGTGGACTGGAAGGGGTATTTGATGATTGAGGCGAGGGTGCTGTAGGTCATGGCGAAGCCTCCTGCGCGCCGTCCGCGGAACTGGTGGGTGAGCACGCGGAATGTGTTGGCGTTGCCTTCGAAGTTGGTGAGGTCGTGCCATTGTTCGGTGCTCAGGCTTTGGCGGAGGCTGTTTCCGGCGCCTTCGCTGAAGAATGTGGAGATGGCTTTTTCGCCGCTGTGTCCGAAGGGCGGGTTGCCGAGGTCGTGGGCGAGGCATGCGGCGGCGGTGATGTCGCCGAGGGAGTTGAGTTTGTGTGCCCACGGCCGGCCGGCGTAGCGCTCGCGCAGTGTGTCGGCCACGCGGTCGGCGATGCTTTTGCCCACGCAGGCCACTTCCATGGAGTGTGTGAGACGGTTGTGCACGAAGATGCTGCCGGGCAACGGGAAGACTTGTGTCTTGTTCTGCAGGCGGCGGAATGGGGATGAGAAGACGAGGCGGTCGTAGTCGCGGCGGAAGTCGCTGCGCAGGGCGCTTTTCTTGGGGTCGTGGTAGTGTTCGAGACCGAAGCGTTTGTCGCATATGAGTCGGTCCCATTGCATCATAGCATCCATATGGCTAAGGAGGTGAGTGTGCTCATGGCCAGGAGTATCCATGCGAGGGCGGGGCGCTCTCGGCCGCAGGCCACGGCAAGTGCGGCGTAGGCTGTTATGGCGACGGGGTAGAGCCACACGAGGGCTTGTGCTCCGGCGCGCGCGGCGCACAGGGGCCATACGAGCAGCGGCAGGGCTGTGACGGTGGCGGCTGCTTTGAGGGCTGTGTGCGGGGATATTTTCATGCTTTTGCCTTTCGGGATTTTTTTTCTCGGATGTATTCGGCTACGGTGGCTTCGAGGCCGCGGACGAGGGGCCAGCGGGGTGTGAAGCCGAAGTCGCGCTGTGCGTCGGAGATGTCGCAGCTCCAGTTGCGCTGGCGCATGATTTTGAATTTGTCGCGGTTGAGTGTTGAGGGTTTTCCGCGCAGTGCGGCGATTTTTTCGGCTATGACGGATGCTGCGTAGACGGCCCACAGCGGCAGCCGTACGGGCACTACGAAGCGCTTGCCGAGGCTGGCGGCCGTGAGGCGGCGGAAGTCGGCCTGTGAGTAGGCGCGGTCTTCGCTTATGATGTATTTGCGGCGCAGCGTGGCGGGGGTGTTTATGGCGTCGAACATGGCTGCGACGAGGTCGTCGACGTAGATGAATGTGAGCATCTGCCGCCGGTAGCCGACGCCGAAGTCCCATCCGGCGTCGATGCTTTTCACCATCATGAGGTAGTCGCGCTCGTGGGGGCCGTAGACTCCTGTGGGACGGAATATGGTCCAGCGCAGGTCGGGCTGTAGTTCGAGGCATGTCTCGGCTTTTATTTTGGAGAGGCCGTAGCGTGTGTCGGGATGGGGTATTGTGGCGCCTGAGAGCGGGGTGTAGTTTTTCTCGTCGCCGGGTCCGAGGGCGCTGAGCGAGCTCATGAACAGGAATCGCTCGGGGAGCATTGAGGCGCTGCGCAGGCATTCGGTGAATGTGCGGAGGTACTCGAAGTTGATGCGGTTGAAGTCGGCGAAATTGGCGCATTTTGTGGCGCCGAGGTTCCATATTATGTAGTCCCATCCTGCGGGCGAGGGGGCTGCGGCGTGCAGTGTGGCGAGTATTGCGTCGGGGTCGTCGTAGTCGAAGTCGATGATGCGCAGTGTGTCGATGTCGAGCCAGCGCCGCGATGTGGAGGGGCGGACTCCGGCCCATGTGTCGTAGCCTCGGCGCACGGCTTCGCGTGCGATGAATCCGCCGATGAATCCGCCGGCGCCGATTATAAGGAGTGTCTTTTTCATGTCGGGCATGATGGTGGGGGTGGGATGGGGGTTTTGAGCACAAATATACGGAACAATTTGTGAAAATCGGGCATGGATGCGGCAAAAATATGGCTGCCGGAATTTGGTTTTGCTCTCGGCTTATTCGTATATTTGACTACGTCCTATATACTTCCGCTCGGCAAAACTCAAATAGATTTGGTTTTGCTCTCGGCTTATTCGTATATTTGACTGCGTCCTATATACTTCCGCTCGGCAAAACTCAAATAGATTTGGTTTTGCTCTCGACTTATTCGTATATTTGCACTTCAACAAATCTACAGCAATGGGAATATTAAGTTTCGGAAAGAGCAAGAACCAGGGTAAGGTGTTGCTTAAGGAGCAGCCTGCATGCTATTGGGAGGAGGAATCGTACATGGCTGTGGTGCCGGGCGGCGGGATGCCGGATGTGTCGGCCGACGCCGTGGGCCGAGTGGAGTCCATAGCCGGGGTGACGCTGCTGGAAAGCCGTCTGCCCGAGGGCGATAAGCCCGGGCTCCTGAGGGTGGAATACGGCGGCGAGGTGTATGAGGCGGGCTTCTATGCCGGCGCTTTTTCTCTGCCTGAGATGATGAGCCGCCAGGGCTATTATTTCACTGACGATGAGATGGACGCTGTGCGGGGTGCGTCGTCGGCGCTGACGCTGTTCATGAAGTTCGGCAGCGATGCGAAGATGTCGTATCATCTGCAGGTGAAACTGGCGGTGGCCATGGTGCCGGATGCGGTGGCTCTGATGGACGAGAGCGCGGAGCGCCTTGTGTGCGGCCGCTGGGCTGTGCTGGCGGCGCAGTCGGCTGTGGTGCCTGGCGCGAGCGCGCTGTTTACGGTGCAGGCTGTGGGCGGCGACGGCGGCGGCGATGTGTGGCTGCACACCCACGGGCTGAACCGCTGCGGGCTTTATGAACTGGAGATTCTGGCTTCTGACAATCAGAACTGCAATGACCATTACCACATAATCGCCACTCTCGCGAGCCGTATGCTTGACTGCGGGGCGCAGGCGCCTGCGCCGGGGGAGGGGATGCACATAGGCATGCTGAGCGACCAGAGACCCATCGTGGCCACGTATGTGTCGTGGGTGAAGGCGATGGGCGAGTATGACGGCGGTGTGCTCGGCGGCGCGCGTGACCGAATGGAGAGCCATAACGGGCGCACGGCGCCGGTGTTTCTGTACACTTGCGAGGACGATGAGAAGCAGGGGCGGCTGCGGAAGGTGTCGGTGTACGACGGGCTATGGGGCGACAACCCGATGTTTTTCCTGAGCAAGGAGGAGACGGAGCGCATGAGCGCGCTTGCTCGCGAACGTTTCGGCCTTGTGACGTACATGGCGAAGAAAGACTGCCGCATAATCCTGAAAGTGGGGCTGAAAACGGACAGCGCCGTGCAGGGCGACGAGCGCGAGCACATATGGTTTGAGCTGATAGAGGCTGAGGGCGACCGCTTCCGCGCGCGTCTGATGCAGGAGCCTTACGATGTGGCGTCGATGCACGAGGGCGATGAGGGCACGTACGGCATTGATGACGTGACGGACTGGCATATTATGCTTGACGGATTCGCCGTGACGCCCGATACTGCATATCTTTTGGTGTAAAAATACGGAAAATCTTTGTGGGGCGGCAAAAAATTCGTAACTTTGCGGCCACATGCCCGGATGGCGGAATTGGTAGACGCGTCGGTCTCAAACACCGATGGAGCAATCCGTACCGGTTCGATCCCGGTTCCGGGCACATGATTACAGGCTGAAAACCTCAGGGTTTCCGGCCTGTTTTTTTATGGTCGGTTGCTACTTTTATGTGGAATGGCCGGGGATTTCGACAAGGATGTCGATGATGGGCTTGGCCAGTATGCCGGGGATGGCTGTGCTTTCGATATGGTTTGTTACGGGTGAAAAATCCGCGAGAACCGTTGACAGATGTTCTGTCTCGGCGGCGGCCCATGCTTTCCACTGCGGGTTGTGGGGAGTCAGAATCACGGGAAACAGGTCCCACAACTCTTGCAATGTCATGTCGGCGAGAGCTTTCTGCATGGGTGGCGGCAATCGTGAATGTGACGTGAGAGCCGGTCAGCCGGGGAATAGGCTGCAAAATCCCTGTTTATTGAACTGGTAGTACATCTCGATGCGCTCGGGTGTGTCGTTTTCGAGCCGCAGAAGAAGCAGGCGGGCGAATTCCAGCGTGGCGGATCCGTTGGCGGTGACGATGTTTCGGTCGCATACGGCCTGCTCGGCGACGTAGCCTTCGGGGTTGGTGTAGCTGTCGCCGCCCCAGAGCTTCAGTTGTCCGAGTCCGTTGCCGGTGTGCCGGACGCTATTGAGAAAACCGTGGCGCGCCATGAAGGAGGCTCCGTTGCAGATGGCTCCGACTATTTTTCCGTTGTCGAGGGCTTGCCGGACGATGGGCACGACTTTTTCCGCCACAGGCGTGCTCCAGCCGAAACCGCCGATGAGAACCAGCGCCGCATAGTCGCCGGGCATGGTGTCGAAGGAATAGTCGGGAACGGTGCTGAAGCCGCCTATGGACTTTACGGGGTTGTGGGTGGGCGCAACGACTTTGTTGACGTATTTCGGATTTTCTTTCAAGGCTGATTCGTCGGAGGCGACGGCTTCTGAAAGATACACCGCCTCGTGGGCGGCATAGTCGGGCAGGAGGATGTACAGGATTTCGTTGCTCATGTCTCGTGGTTTTTTGAGATAATCGGCCAAAGCCTATTCTATCACAAATTTACGCAAAAAAAAGTGATATAAACTAATTTTCAACATCTACTTATGTTACTTGTTTCTATTCAAAAAAGCGGCTGCCAGCTCGGGGCTGTTCAGTGTCATGGCTGACGAGTCTTCGAGATTTTCAGCGTCTTCATCATCCGATATTGAAATGAAGAA
>VSPG01000037.1 GCA_009775265.1 Muribaculaceae bacterium | reverse complement strand
GCAAGTCCGAATGTTAGCCTTAGGCAAAGGCCGCATAGCGGTCGCAGCCTAAGGTAACCATAGCGCGGCACATCCCCAGCCGAGCCGCGTAGCGGCGGCTCTGTCAAGTAATATTCGTATGCAACGTGTCAGCGCACCATCGTCTTGAAACTTTTGCCTCCTTTGCGGCAGATGTATATGGAGCCTGCCTCGGGGTGCTGCACGCGCATGCCCTGAAGGTTGAAATACTCCGCTTCGCCGTCCGCGCCGTCCGCTTCAATGTCGGCTATGCCCGAAAGGTCAAGCCCGGTCATGTCCAACTTGAAATCGCCGCCGAGATAGCGTTCCTCCTCGGGACTTGTGCCCTCCACGAAATCGGGGTTTGGCTTCACGTTGGTGAAATACCATCGTCCCGTGCCGGCAAGGTATATTTTTATTTCGTTCGTGCCGTCGAATGTAAGCACGTTGTCCACGATGGTTCCGCCGCTCACGATGTCGAGCCACGCGAGAAAATCAAGCCCGTATTCACGCACCATGTCGTAATAGCCGCTGCCCACGCCCGTTTCTCCCATGTTGGCCAGCGAGAGTCCGAGGCCGCTTTCCATGATGTATACGTTGTTGTGGTTCTCGGCGTTGAAATAGATGTAATGGGTGTGGTCGTGGTTCACCACGAATGCCGCGCCCTGCGTCCAGGGGTTGTAAGGTTCGGCTATTCTGTAGAGTCCGGGATTGGCAATGTTGCGCTGCACTTCCACCTTGTAGCTTTCAGGCGTGAATTTATCCGGCAGCAGGCACGAGAGGAAACCTTCCGTCATGGTCGCGTTGCCTATTGTCGTCCATCCTTCCGTGTCCGTGTCCGGCACCCAGAAAGCCATGTAGTAGGGCTGTTCGTCGGCAAGGTTGCCCTCGTCGTCGACGGGAGCGAAGAATATGAAATATTCAGGGCCTGTGGCATCGCTGATGTCCACTTTTATACCCGAATTGATGGGCACCACCTGCCCTTCGTTCTTCAGTCTGCCGATTAGGGCGTTCACGGCTGCGTCACCTTCGGGGTATTCCTTGTCTTTGATCCATTTCACGCCTGCTATGCGGCTGTCGCCGGAAAACTCCACATGGTAGCATCCGTCGTCTTCAGGGCAGAAACGGCTTGTCGACAGGCTCTTGACCGTATAGTCCACAGGCATGTCGTTGCCGGGGAGGCTGAGAGAGAACCTGCCTTCGGAATTGGCGTTGTAAAAATCGGTGCCTTGGCGGAACATCAGCGAATTTTTCACAGGAAACGTTATCACGCCGTCTTCCATTTTTCCGGCTCTCGCATCGGCTTCCTCCTGGGTGATGTCGCCGCCTATGCCGAGGTTTTCTCCCGCGAGTTCGGTGAATCCCACGAGAGTGGAAGCCCCGTAGCCGTCGTCCATGCCTATGTTGTTTTCCAGCAGGCGCACATACTCGGGGTTAGAGGCGTCTATCACTATCACCACGTCGTCGGTCTGTTCAAGCGTGCCGCCGGCGGCAGTGACGGTTGCCGTCTGTGTGAAGTTCTTCCATGGATTCACCACCCGGTACCATCCCTCGTTGGCTGCATCCTTTTCCACTTCCACCTGTATGTTCCCGGGCTGCACTTCAAAGAAATAAGACACCGTGATGTCGTCGAACATAGTTCCTTCGCCCATGCCCACCCATTCGTGCTCCGGCTCGGTCTTGGCCGTGGGGGCTGCCGACTGTATTCCCGCATGTGTTTTTCCGGGCATGGCGCCGACCGTCTTGGCCGCGTTGCGCAGCGTCGTGCGCATTAATTCCTGTTTGGGAGTGGCTGCGGCGGCAGTGAGTGCCAGTGCGGCAAAAGCAAGAGTAAAAGTTTTTCTCATTGTGTACTTTTTGAGAGTTAATGTTCGCAAATGTATACAAAAAAAACTAAAAAATAAGTTATTGTGATGTTTTTAAAAATCTTTTTTCAATTTTCTGTCACCGTCTCAAGTATTGCATCCGGTTCGCTCACTATCTTCCATGCGTAGTGGCTGCGCAGTTCGGCAGCCGAACGGAATCCCCATGTCACGCCCACACTGTCCACGCATGCGCGCCGCGCCGTTTCCATATCCACGCCGCTGTCGCCCACATACAGCACCTCGTCCTTCGGAGTGGGGCACTCCGTAAGCACGCGGAACACGATGGAAGGGTCGGGCTTCACAGGCACGCCATCCACATTTCCGCACACAGCGGCCCATTCTATTTCCGGAAAAAACTTGCCTACGAGCCGCTTCACTGCGCTCTCGTATTTGTTCGACGCCACGGCCACCCGCACCCCGCGTGCCGTGAGTTCGTCGAGCAGTAGCGCTATGCCTGGATAAGGCACGGTGTTGTCGGCGAGATGTTCATCGTAGTATTGTCGGAAAATTTCCAGAGCGCGTTCGCGTATTTCAGGGGTGCGCGCTTCGTCGGGAAGGGCGCGCTCTATCAGCATCGCCACGCCGTTGCCCACCATGGCCGGGTACGAAAGCGGCGAATGCTGCGGATAGCCCATAACAGCCATAGTGTGGTTGGCCGCCGCACCGAGGTCGGCGATAGTGTTCAGCAAAGTTCCGTCAAGGTCGAAAATAACGAGTGAGCGCATACCGGTTCTTTATTTATATGTTTTATGATAAAACGGCGGAATCAACGAAATATTTGTATCCGTCCGCATCAGAACGGATAGCCCACCGAAAAATGGAAATTGGCGTCGCGTCCCCACCGCGGATGCAGCAGCGGCCACCGTTCCTGCCCCTCGGCCGGATTATGGGCTTTCATGCCCAGGTCGAGGCGGAGGAGGAAATAGGTGAAATCCATTCGCAGACCCACGCCGTAGGCCGCCGCTATCTGCTTGTAGAACCTGTCGAAGCGGAACACGCCTCCTGGCTGTGTCGCATAGTCGCGTATCGTCCATATGTTGCCGGCGTCCACGAACAGCGCCCCCTCGAACACCCAGAACAGCTTCGCGCGGTACTCCACACTCATGTCGAGGCGGATGTCGCCGCACTGGTTTATGAAATCGCTCACCGAGTTGCGCGAGTCGTATGCCCCAGGGCCGAGCGTGCGCACGCCCCATCCGCGCACGCCGTTGGCGCCTCCCGCGTAGAAACGTTTTTCGAAAGGCACCATCTGCGAGTTGCCGTAGGGCACGGCGACTCCCGCCCCCACATGCACGCTCAGCGCGTTTCGGCTGTTGAAATTGCGCGTATACGTGTAGTCCAGCTCCGCCTTCGCATATTGCGCGTACTGGATGCCGAAAATCTTGTACACTCCCTCGCTGCGCTTCTGCCCGTCGATGCTCGAGAGGGCATACAGCAGGTTGCCCGCCACCTCGCCCGACACGCGCAGCGTGCTCACATAAGGCTGTATGGCGAACGCGTTCACCGTGGCCGTCGGTATGCGGCGGTTTGTCCTGTAGAGCGTGTATCCCAGCCGCATTATGAAGTGGTCTTCATAGCTGTAGCGCAGCAGGGGATTGTCGGGCGCTATCTCGTCGAGAAATCCCAGCGTGGAGCGAGGAAGGCTCACCACGTTCACGTCTATAAGGTCGAGGTTGTGGCGCAGCTGGAAGTCGCGTGCGCGCTGCTGCCACTTGTATTTCCACCCCGCGCCGAATATCAGGCGCGTGTATTCCGGACGTTCCTGGTAGTTGAACGACACGGCGAATTCCGTCGACGCCCTCACCTTCTGCTTGAATCGCCTGCTCAGGAACGGAAACTCGAATTTAGGGAAAGTGATGCCCACTTCCGAGGCTATTTCCGTGTAGCGGTCGTTGATGAGGCCGTCCAGATTGCCGCTGATGCTCTCGTACGACCCGCGAAGCTTGGCGGTGAGCATCTCCGACCCGTGAGCGAGGTTGCGGTGCTGGTAGGTGAGCGCCACGCCGGCGCCGAGGTCGCCCTCGCTGTTGGTGCCGTCCAGCTCCACGCTCACGGCCTGCTTGCGGTTGCGTCCCACGCTTATCACGGCGTCGAGCCACTGCTCTCCGTCCACTTCCGCCGCCGGGCGCATCTCTATGTTCACGAACCGCAGTATGCCCAGCTGCGCGAGAGCCTCGTAGGTGCGGTCCACCGCACGCGCGCTGTAGGGCTGTCCGGGCGTCAGATAGCATTTTTCCTCAAGCACCTGCGGGCGCAGATACCTGTCGGGACCGTACACCACGCTCACGTCGCGGTAGCGCACCGTGTCGAGCCGTGTCCCGGGATTTGCCTCGGGGTCGGTCAGAAAAGTCACCGACGCTATGCGGAAACGCTGCGCCGTGGCCGAATCCCCGCGCACGGCCGCCGCATGCGGCGGCCGCATGCGCAGCGTGAGCCCCACTTCGTGCGAGCCCGCCACAGTATCGGCCAGAAAACTGATGTATTCCTTCGTGAAAGCGTAATACCCGCGGTTGCGCAGCCTCTCCGTTATGCGTGCGCGCTCGGCGTCGAGGATGTTGCGGTCAAGCGGGCCGCCGGTGTGTATTTTCGTGGCAGCCGTGTCGGCCAGCACTATGCTGCGCAGCGCCGTGTCGGCTATGTCATAGTCCACGGCGGCTATGGTGTGGGGAGTGCCTGTATCTATGCTGTACACCACGTCGACTTTGCGGCCTCCCGGGTGCACGACAGTGTCGGCATGCACCTGAGCGCCCATATACCCGCGGTTTACCAAAGCCGTGCGCAGCTGGCGCACGGAAGCCTCCGTCAGGTCGGCGTCGTATATTACCGGCGGCTGCCCCAGGCGGCGCACCCAGCGGTTGAACCACTTCGTGGAGTCGCTCCCCGAAAGGTTGTAGGTGGCGAGCTGCATCTTCGCGAATCCGAGCACCTTGTGGTTGGGTGTCTGCCGCAGGAAATAGTACAGTTCGTCGGCATCCACGCCCTCGCGGTCGCCATGCACGTCTATGGCCACGTCCCGCAGCAGCATACGCCCCTGCGGCACATGACGCGTGCTGCTGCATGCCACGCCGAGGAAGCATGCAGCAGCAGCGAGCAATATGTATGCCGCCCGCCTCACTCCATGAGTTTGCGGTAGCGGCGGCGAGGCAGTTCCTTGCCGCCGTTGCGGGCGCGCTTGTAGTCTTCATAGTCGCTGTACGAGCCTTCGTACCACACCACTTCGCCATCGCCCTCGAAGCTCATGATATGGGTGCAGATGCGGTCGAGGAACCAGCGGTCGTGGCTCACTACCACGGCGCATCCCGCAAAGTCCTCGAGACCTTCCTCGAGCGCGCGCAGCGTGTTCACGTCTATGTCGTTGGTAGGTTCGTCGAGCAGCAGCACGTTGCCTTCTTCCTTAAGAGCCATGGCCAGGTGCAGGCGGTTGCGTTCGCCGCCGCTCAGCACGCCGATTTTCTTCTCCTGGTCGGCGCCCGTGAAATTGAATTTCGACAGATAGGCGCGGGCGTTCACGTCGCGTCCGCCCATGCGGAAACTCTCCACGCCCTGAGAGATTACCTCGTACACGGTGGCGTCCGGATGCAGGTCGCGGTGCGTCTGGTCCACGTAGGCCACCTTCACGGTCTCGCCCACGTCGAAACTGCCCGCATCGGCCTTCTCAAGTCCCATTATCAGTTTGAACAGCGTGGTCTTGCCGGCGCCGTTGGGGCCTATCACGCCCACGATTCCGGCCGGAGGCAGCATGAAACTTAGGTCGCGGAAAAGCTGCTTCGTGCCGAAAGCCTTGGCAAGATGCTGCGCTTCTATCACCTTGTTGCCCAGGCGAGGGCCGTTCGGGATGAATATCTCGAGGCGTTCTTCGCGCTGCTTCTGGTCCTCGTTCAGCAGACGGTCGTAGCTGTTGAGGCGGGCCTTGCCCTTGGCCTGACGCGCTTTCGGAGCCATGCGCACCCATTCAAGCTCGCGCTCGAGGGTCTTGCGGCGCTTGCTGGCCTGCTTCTCCTCCTGAGCCAGGCGCTTGGTCTTCTGGTCGAGCCACGACGAATAATTGCCCTTCCAGGGGATGCCCTCGCCGCGGTCCAGTTCGAGTATCCACCCCGCCACATTGTCCAGGAAATAGCGGTCGTGGGTGATGGCTATCACCGTGCCGGCATACTGGCGCAGGTGTTGCTCCAGCCAGTCGATGCTCTCTGCGTCGAGATGGTTGGTCGGCTCGTCGAGCAGCAGCACGTCGGGTTGCTGGAGCAGAAGGCGGCACAGAGCCACACGGCGGCGTTCGCCGCCGCTCAGGGTGGCCACGGGCTGGTCGTCGGGCGGACACTGCAGGGCGTCCATCGCGCGTTCGAGCTTGCTGTCGATGTTCCACGCGTCGGCGGCGTCCAGTTTGTCCTGAAGTTCGGCCTGGCGTGCGAGCAGCGCGTCGAAGTCGGCGTCAGGGTCGGCGAAAGCCTCGTTCACACGGTCGAATTCGGCAAGCATGTCCATGACAGGCTGCACGCCCTCGCGCACGATGTCTATCACCGTCTTTTCAGGGTCGAGTCTGGGATCCTGCTCGAGGTAGCCCACCGAGTAGCCGGGCGAGAACACCACTTCTCCCTGGTATTCCTTGTCGATGCCGGCGATAATCTTCAGCAGCGACGACTTGCCCGAGCCGTTCAGACCGATGATACCGATTTTGGCACCGTAGAAAAACGAGAGATAGATGTTTTTGAGCACTTGTTTCTGCGGCGGGTAGATTTTGCTCACACCCACCATCGAAAAAATTATCTTTTTGTCGTCGGCCATATGTATTCTTTGGTTTGTCTTGGATTACAGATTATTTCCGCGTTTTAGGCGCGAACTTCACAGGATAGTCCACCCTTATCTTTCCGCCCGCTATATTGGTGAGCTTGGCGCGGATGAGCTGTTTGCGTATCGGCGATATGTGGTCTATGTACAGCTTGCCGTACAGGTGGTCGCACTCGTGCTGCACTATACGCGCCAGAAAACCGCTTATCTCCTCCTCGTGCTGCTCGAAGTTCTCGTCCTGCCAGCGCAGGCGTATGTGCTCCGTGCGTCCCACGTTCTCGCTCAGTCCCGGCAGGCTCAGGCAGCCCTCGGCACGCACGATGCGCTCGCCGTCGAGCACCTCCACCTCGGGGTTGATGAGCGTCAGCCTGCGGCCGGCGCATTCCGGGAAACTTTCGCCCACAGGGTCGGCGTCTATCACCACGATGCGTTCGCTCAGCCCCACCTGCGGAGCCGCCAGCCCCACGCCTTCCGAGGCATACATCGTCGCATACATGTTTTCGAGGAGTTCTTTCAGGCCTTCGCGCCCGGGCGCCACCGTTTCGGCGGTCTTGCGCAGCACGGGGTGGCCGTAGAGATATACGGGTAGTTTCATTGCTGGTTGTGTTGTCTGCTTTGTAGAAAATCGTTGAGGATGATGGCGGCCGATATTTCGTCCACGAGCGCCTTGTCGCGCCGCGCCATGCGTTTCAGGCCGCCGTCGAGCATGGCCTTGTGGGCGAGTGCCGAAGTGAAGCGCTCGTCGTAGAACACCACAGGCACCGGAGCCACCTCGCGCGCAAGCCGTCCGATGGCCGGGCGCAGCCAGCGCTGGCTTTCGGAAGGTTCGCCCCGCAGCGTCACAGGCAGCCCCACCACTATCTTGTCCACCGTCTCGCGGGCGATATACGCTTTCACCCACGCACACAGATCCGCCGTGGCAATCGTGCATAGACCGTTGGCCACTATTTGCAGAGTGTCGGTCGTCGCAATGCCGCAGCGCTTGCGTCCGAAGTCGATAGAAAGAAGGCGTCCCATGCTGCAAATTTACTATTTTTGCGGCAATTGGCAAAACTCGAAATCCTTTAGAGGCTGGGGTAGGGGGCGCATCGCGGCTGTCCTGCCGCAAAAATTATCTGAGCAGCGCTATCGAATCCACCCGCACCCGCACGTCGAACGGCGCGGCCGAGCCCTGCACACGCCTGCGCGGAGGAGTAAGCCGGTAATAATACACATGCTGCGTGTCCCATGCCGGGATGTCCACCCGTCGCGTGCATCCTGCCGGGATGTGGCAGCGCACACGCTCGCGGCGTCTGTGCAGCTGGCGCCCCGCCTCGTCCGTATAGTCCAGCGTGACAAGCATCCACACAATGTCGGCGCTGTCCGGCGCATCGTTCGTCACGAAAAAACTCTCGCGCCGTGCCGACAGCGCCTTGTCGAAACCCGATACGCGCGCCGTCCCGTCCCCCGCCACCGTGTCTGCCGCAGCCACGGCGGCATGTGCCGCCACACCGCCGTGCGCGCGGTGGCGCCCCGCGCGGCGCGTGTGCTGCGCCTGCGTCTCAGGCAGCATCAGCACAGCAAGCAGCAGTGGCAGCAGTCGCCGCATCAGAGCGAATTGAACTTATAGGCAAAGCCTATCGACAGTATTTCCTTGAACTGCAGCTTGTGCCACTTGCTGTCCTCCACACGCGGTGTCGACGAGTCGTAACGCGCATGGCAGAAAAGCTGCGTGGTCAGGAACTTGTTGATTTCAAACACTATGGTGTTCTCCCAGTCGGTCTGCACGGTATTGTAGTCGGAGAATGCGTACAGGCGCGAACGCAGGTAGATGTTGTAGCTCATCTTCCAGTACACCTTCAGTTCCACGTTGCTACCGAACTTGTTGGCCGTCGTGCGGTCCTGCCGTATGTCGTAGCTCTCGTGGTTCAGCCGGTCGCTCGTGCATATGCGCAGATTATAGGAAATCGGCGATATGTTGGCGTCGAAAGTGAAAGTCTTCTTGGGGTTGTTGTAGTTGTACGTCATACCGACACCCAGCGTCAGGTCGCCCGGCGAGAGGAATCCCGATTTCAGCTCGTCGGTGTTCGGCTTGTAGGAGTTGAGGAGCTGCGTCTTGAACTGCCCGCTCACGGAGTAGTACCACCTGCGGGCCGCTTTCAGACCGAAAGTGCTGTTCACCTGGAATATGTCCTCGTTTACGTTGTAGTTGTGCACCTCGTCGTCCGGGGCGTTGTTCATGCCCAGCTTGTACTGCGCCGTGGTTTCAAACAGCAGGTTCGGGTGGTATTCCTGGTTGAGTTTCACATTGTAATATATCTGCCCGAGCATGTTCAGGTTGTTTTTGCCGCCCTGGTACCAGTTGGGCGACACATACGCCTGCGAGAACTGCAGCGACACGTTGAAGCCGCGTATCCAGTGGCGCTTCTCCACCTCCTTGGCCTTCACCGTCGGCACATCCGCCGGACCAGTGACAGTCTCCACGATGTCCACAGAGAAATCCGACGGGTTCACCACCGCCGAATACTTCTTTGGAGCGTCGGGCAGCTCCGAGGCCAGATAAGGCGTCAGCTCCGGATGGCCGAAGAAAAAGCGGTGGCGTATGCGCTTCATGCGTGCGGCCACGGAATTGGCGTCCTCCAGCCACCGCATGGCCGCCTCGCCCGAAAAGTCCGGAACGGCAAGATCCACGCTGTCCGGAAAATCGTAGTGCGAATACACCGCCGGCAGGAAGAAATACGACGGTAGCGGAGTAAGGCTCACCAGAGTGTCGGCCGGCGTTTCTTCGGCAGTGCTGTCCGCATCGGCCGTGTCTTCCTCGTCGAATAACACGAAATCCACTGCATCCGCCTCGTCGGGCGAAGGCACCGGGGCGGGCACCGTATCGGCGGCGCGGGCCGAACTGCGGTAGTGGAACTGGGCGTCGGAACTGAAAGCACAGGTGGCTGCGGCAAGCAGCAAGAGGGCTTTTTTGAGTTGCATATGCGATGTCTTGATGTTCGGTTATTGAAGTGGCAGAGCCTGTCTATTTTCTTGCAGTGTAAAGGGTGCATGCCCCGAAAGTCATGCTGCGGGCCGAGGCCTCCGATGCGCCCGCGCCGCGGATGATGGCGCACATATCCTCGCCTTGAGGCACGGCCGCGATGCTTTCAGGCAGATAGCTGTAGGCGCGCACGTCGTGCGACACCATACGCCCCACGGCCGGAATCACATACCGCGTGTACAGGCGGTAGAGAGGCGCAGCCAGCCATCCGCGCGGCGTCGACAGCTCCAGCACGCACAGCAGGCCGCCCGGGCGCAGCACACGCATCATTTCGGCATATCCGCGGTCGAGGTGCTCGAAATTGCGCACCCCGTAGGCCACCGTCACGGCATCCACCGACCCGTCCGGCACGTCCAGCGCCAGGCAGTCGCCCGTGCGCAGTTCCACGCGCGCGGCCAGTCCGGCGCGCTCCACCTTGCGGCGTCCTATCTCCACCATGCCCTCGCTCAGGTCTATGCCGGTGACCGACACCCCGGGCAGGCGGCGTGCGAGCGCAATTGCCACATCGCCCGTGCCTGTCGCGATGTCCAGCACGCGCACTGGGCGCACGGCCTCCACAGCGTCCACGGCCCTACGGCGCCACACGCGGTCGACACCCATGGTCATGGCGCGGTTCATGAAGTCGTAGGCAGGCGCGATGCTGTCGAACATCTCGCGCACCTGCTCGCCTTTTCCACGCTCGTCGCCCCCGTACGGCAACACTTTTTCAGCCTTTACTTCCATTGTGTGCAAAATTACAAAAAAAATACGTAACTTCGCAAAATGAAGAAAAGCTATATATTGCCGCTGCTGCTCGCGGCATCGGCCATGGTTTCATGCTCGGCCGGAGGCACGCAGCGGGCCGCATCCTCCACGGCCGCCACGCAGGCGCGGCCTGCCGACGCTTTCAGCGCCGATTCGGCCTACGCCCTCGTCGCCGAGCAGGTGGCCATGGGGCCGCGCACGCCCGGCAGCGAAGCCTCCGCACGCTGTGCCGAATGGATGGCCGGAAAACTGCGCGCAGCCGGAGCCGACTCCGTGTGGATGCAGCGCGGCATCGTGCGCCGTTTCGACGGCGAGGAACTGCCCGCCTGCAACATCCTTGCATCGTTCCGCCCCGACGCACCGCGACGCATACTGCTCGCCGCCCACTACGACACCCGCCCCTGGGCCGACATGGAAGCCGACCCCGCCATGCGCTGCCGGCCCATCCCCGGAGCCAACGACGGAGCGTCGGGCGTAGCCGTAGTGCTCGAGATAGCCCGCTGCATCGGAGCCGCAGCCCCCTCCATAGGCGTGGACATCCTCCTCGCCGACGCCGAGGACAGCGGCCACAGCGACATCATAGCCCCGGGCGTACGCGCCGGAGAGCACACATGGTGCCTCGGCACACAGATGTGGGCCGAATCCGAGCCCTACGCCTCCCGCCCCGCTCCGGCCTACGCCGTGCTTTTCGACATGGTGGGCGGCACCGGCGCGCGTTTCCTGCGAGAGCAGTTCTCCGACGCCGCCGCCGCGCGCATCGTCGACCGCATATGGGCGGAAGCCGCATCCCTCGGCTACTCCGACACCTTTGTCGACCGCACCGGCGGAGCCGTAGTCGACGACCACGTCTACATCTCCCGAGCAGGCATCCCCGCCGTCGACATCATCGAAAGCGTACACCCCGCCACAGGAGGCTTCCCGCCCTCATGGCACACACACTCCGACAACATCGACAACATCGACCCGCGCACCCTCGAGCGTGCCGGAAAAACAGTTTTAAGCCTAATTTACAAGGAAAAATGACCATAGAACAACGCCAACAGGAAATAGTCGCCGAATTCGCCGACATCGAGGACTGGATGGACCGCTACGGCTACATCATCGACCTCGGCAACGCCCTGCCTCCGCTGCCCGACGAGCTCAAGACACCCGACCGCCTCATCGAAGGCTGCCAAAGCCGCGTATGGCTCGACGCCGACATCGACCGGGAAGGGCGCGTGCACTTCCGGGCCGATTCCGACGCCATAATCGTAAAAGGCATCATATCGCTGCTCGTCAGCGTCCTCGACTCGCACACACCCGACGAAATACTCGACGCCGACCTCCATTTCATCGACGAGATAGGCCTCAGCCGCCACCTCTCCCCCACACGCAGCAACGGCCTCCTCGCCATGGTGAAGCAGATGCGAGTCTACGCGCTCGCCTTCAAGGCCAAAAACCGCTCATGACAAAACCAATAACACCGAAACAATAACCTTATGTTTAAAAACCATCCAAAAGGCCTCATTCCCGCAGCATTGAGCAATATGGGCGAGCGCTTCGGCTATTACATCATGAACGCCGTGCTCGTGCTCTTCCTCTGCTCCAAATTCGGGCTCTCGGGCGACACAGCCGCGCTGATCTACTCGTTTTTCTATGCCGGTATCTACATCCTCAGCCTCGTAGGCGGCGCCATAGCCGACAAGACACAGAACTACAAAGGCACCATCATCAACGGCCTCATCATAATGACAGCAGGCTACGCCATCCTCGCCGTGCCCATCCTCGCCACGCCGCAGAACTCCACATGGCTCCTCACCCTCACATGTGCCGCACTCTTCCTCATCGCCTTCGGCAACGGCCTCTTCAAAGGCAACCTCCAGGCCATCGTCGGACAGCTCTACGACAATCCACGCTACAGCTCGCAGCGCGATTCCGGATTCCAGATATTCTACGTGTTCATCAACATCGGCGGCCTCGTCGCACCCTTCGTCGCACCCATGCTCCGCAGTTGGTGGCTCGACATCCACGGCATGACATACAACGCCGACTTCCCCGAGATGTGCCACAGCTTCCTCAGCCTCACAGGCTCCATGACCGCCGAGAACATGGACAACCTCTACGCCGTGGCCTCAGCCGCCGGACACACCGCCGGCGCCGACCTCCGCGCATTCTGCTCCCAGTACCTCGACGTGTTCAACACCGGCATCCACTACTCGTTCATCGCGTCCGTGGCCGCCATGATTCTCTCGCTCGTCATTTTCATAGCCACCAAAAAAGCCCTTCCCTCGCCCGCCGCACGCGAAAAAGTGCAGAGCGTGCAGTACAGCCCCGAGGAAAAACAGGCCATGGCAAAGGAAATACGCCAGCGCATGTACGCCCTGTTCGCCGTCCTCGGCATCGTCATTTTCTTCTGGTTCTCATTCCACCAGAACGGCACCTCGCTCTCCCTTTTCGCACGCGACTTCGTGGCCACCGACACCATAGCCCCCGAGATATGGCAGGCCGTCAACCCCTTCTTCGTCATCGTCCTCACCCCGCTGGTGATGATGCTTTTCTCATCCCTGTCGCGCCGGGGCCGCGAGATTTCCACTCCTAAGAAGATAGCCTACGGCATGGGTCTTGCCGGCATCGCCTACCTTTTCCTGTGCGTCTATTGCTCCATCCAGGGCTATCCCTCCGGCGACGAATTCCGCGCCATGTCGGCAGCCGCCAAGGAAGGCCTCAAAGCCGGCCCATGGGTGCTCATAGCCCTCTATTTCTTCCTCACTGTGGCCGAACTGTTCATCTCCCCCCTCGGCCTGTCGTTCGTCTCCAAAGTGGCTCCGAAACACCTCCAGGGCCTCTGCCAGGGCCTCTGGCTCGGCGCCACCGCCGTCGGCAACCTCCTCCTGTGGATAGGCCCGCTGATGTACAACAAATGGCCCATATCCTACGCCTGGGGCGTCTTCCTTGCCGTATGCCTCGTGTCCATGGGCGTCATGTTCGCCATGGTGAAATGGCTCGAACGCACCACCGGCTGACACCGATTACCACCCGACGTATAGTCAAAAAGAGCGCGGCACCCCGCGCTCTTTTTGCGTTATTCGCCGATTTTGGCTAAATTTGCCCTCATGAAACGATATTGGCGACATCTTCTGGCGCTCATGGCAGCCGCCGGAGCGCTCCTTGCCCCGGCATGCGCAAGCATAGGGCGCCCCGAGGGCGGCGCGCGCGACACCGAGCCCCCCGTCTTTGTCTCCGCACGCCCCGCTCCAGGAGCCACCGGCGTGAAGTCCACACGCCTCTCGATTCTGTTCGACGAAAACATACAGCTCGACGACGCGTTCAACAAAGTCATCGTGTCGCCCGTGCAGAGCACGCCTCCAAGCGTCAGCGCCAACGGACGCCGCCTCAGCGTCGAACTGCGCGACACACTCGTCACCCCCGCCACATACACCATCGACTTCGGCGACGCCATCAAAGACCTCAACGAAGGCAACGTGCTCGACGGCTTCGCCATCGACTTCTCCACAGGCTCCGCCATCGATTCGCTGCGCATCTCCGGCATGGTGCTCGCCGCCGAGAACCTCGAGCCCGCCCAAGGCATGCTCGTAGGCGTCTACCGCGCCGACTCCGTGGCCGATTCCACCGTCCGCACCCTCCCCTTCGAGCGCGTGGCGCGCACCAACCAGCTCGGCCAGTTCACCGTGCGCGGCCTCGCCCCCGGCACCTACCGCATCTACGCCGTCAACGACATCAACCGCGACTACCATTGGGACCGCAGCGAAGACATCGCCTTCTACGACATCGACATCCGTCCCTCCGTCGAAAACATCGAAGTCACCGACACCCTCCGCTCGTCGCTCGGCACCGACTCCGTAGTCACGCACCCCGGCCTCAGATACCTCCCCAACGACATCCTCCTCACATGGTTCAACGAAAACTACCGCGCGCAATACCTCAAAGACTACGCACGTCCAACACGACGCACCATCACCCTCGGTTTCGGCGCCTCATGCGACTCGCTTCCACTCCTCACCATCGTCAACGACACCACAGCCGCATCACGCCGCATCATCCCCCGCGACGGATGGAACATGCTGCAGGTCAACCCCGGACGCGACTCACTCACCTACTGGCTCACCGATTCGGCCGTCTACTCCACCGACTCCCTCCGCCTCGCCGTCAGCTATCAGAAGCCCGACTCGCTCGAGCGCCTCGTCTGGACCACCGACACCCTCCGCTTTTTCTTCAAAGACCCGCAGGTAAAGGAAAAAAAGAAAAAGAAGAAAAAAGCCGACGAACAGGCCGCCGACAGCCTCGCAGCCGATAGCGCAGCCGCAGCCGTGCCCCTCACATTCCTGTCCGTGCGCGCCCTCTCCGGCACCACACAGGAGCTCCACCATCCGTTGCGCATCGAGTTCGACCAGCCCCTCGCCGCATTCGACACCGCCGCCATACGCATGTCCGTCTACGAAGACACCCTCCTCGTCCCCGTGCAGGCACCGCGCCTGCTCCCCGACAGCCTCGACATGCTGCGCCGCATCCTCGCGTTCGACTGGACGCCCGGAGCCAAATACACCCTCACCATAGATTCCGCAGCAGTCACAGGCATCTACGGCGACCACAACAAACCCTTCAAGCACGAATTCACAGTCAAGCCCGAGGAGGAATACTCCGCAGTCCATTTCACCATACAAGGCCTCGCACCCGGCGAAAAAGCGGTAGTACAGCTGCTCGGCAACTCCGACACACCCCTCTACACAGCTCCCGTAGGTTCCGACGGCCGCGCCAAGCTCCTGCATCTCGCCCCATCCACCTACTACGCCCGCCTGTTCCTCGACCGCAACGCCAACGGACGCTGGGACACCGGCATCCTCGACAGCATACAGCCCGAGGAAGTATACTACTTCCCGAAGCCCCTCAAACTCAAAAAGAACTGGGACGTCGCACAGGACTGGAACATAAACGAACTCCCCCTCGACGCCCAGAAACCGGAAGCCATAAAGAAAAACAAGCCCAAACTGCGTCCGGGCGAACGCCGCGAGCGCACCGACGAAGACGACGAGGACGAAGACGAATTCGGCAGCTCCGATTTCCTCAACTCCATCGGCGGCAACCGCTACGGCACCCAGGGACGCCCCGCCGGAGGCGGAGGACTCATGCAGAACAACGGCACCCGCCGCTGACACTGCCGCACCTCCCACAAAGCATGGCGCACAGCGCCAAGTCCCCCATATCGAATCCCTCCGCAAAAGAAAGGCGCATAGCGCCGGGCAGCCGCGTAGCGGCAAGTCCCAAAGTTAGCCCCGGGCAAAGGCCGCGTTAGCGGTCACAGCCCGGGGTATCGAAGCAGCACCCACAATTCAGAGCTGCGTAGCTGCGATTCTATCACCCATGAAATCCTCCACAAAAGAAAGGCGCATAGCCCCAGGCAACGGCCACGTTAACGGTCACAGCCCGGGATATCAAATGAACCTTCCACAAGGTGTAGCAGCGACTCCACCACCAATGAAATCCTCCACAAAAGAAAGGCGCATAGCGCCAAGCAGCCGCGTAGCGGCAAGTCCCAAAGTTAGCCCCGGGCAACGGCCGCGTAGCGGTCGCAGCCCGGGGTTTAATCCAGCCTCCAAAACGGCAGAGCCGCGTAGCGGCGATTCTTTCCATACGTCCCGTTCAATACTACGGAAATGGATTTTGAGCCCGTCAGAAAAGCATGAAGATAGAGCCGCCGCTACGCGGTTCCGCAGGAGGTGTGGTGCGCTGTTACCTTAGGCTGCGACCGCTGACGCGGCCATTGCCTAAGGCTAAAATTAAGACTTGCCGCTAACGCGGCTGCCTGGCGCCACGCGCCTTCCCTGACGGGATACCATGCACCGCAAATTCGTCACTGAATCACCGACACCAGCGCAGCCCCACGTGCATTTATACATTTCATAAAGAAGGGCGCACAGCTGCTACTCTGTCCCCCGCATCGAATTCCCACAAAGAAAAGGCGCGTAGCGCCAGGCAGCCGCGTAGCTGCGACTCTGCTCCGCATCGAATCCCCACAAAGAAAAGGCGCATAGCGACAGGCAGCCGCGTAGCGGCAAGTCTCAATGTTAGCCCCGGGCAACGGCCGCGTAGCGGTCGCAGCCCGGGGTATCGAAGCAGCACCCACAGTTCAGAGCTGCGTAGCTGCGATTCTATCACCCATAAAATCCTCCACAAAAGAAAGGCGCATAGTGCCGGGCAGCCGCGTAGCGGCAAGTCCAAATGTTAGCCCCGGGCAACGGCCACGTTAGCGGTCGCAGCCCGGGGCTATCGAAGCAGCACCCACAATTCAGAGCTGCGTTAGCTGCTACTCTGTTCCCTACATCGAATCCCCCACAAAGAAAAGGCGCGTAGCGCCGGGCAGCCGCGTAGCTGCGACTCTGCTCCGCATCGAATCCCCACAAAGAAAAGGCGCATAGCGCCAGGCAGCCGCGTAGCGGCAAGTCCGAATGTTAGCCCCGGGCAACGGCCGCGTAGCGGTCACAGCCCGGGGTATAAAGCATCCAAAAAAATAGAGCCGCATCGCGGCGGCTCAAAAATCTACAACGATTAAACAAACTTTAAAATGCGCGCCGCAGCAGTAGCGCCGCTTCAGGCCCCATATTGAACAGAAGGTCCAGCACACTCAGATTTCCGATAAATCCGTGCTCCCTCCCCCTTACCTGCCAGTAAGGCCCCACGCCCGGCATCGACGGCATATCCGCCACCGCGTCAGCCCCGTAATCGATTTCCGTGTCGATAAGCAGAATATCGCACAGCACGCTGTTCACGGCCATAATCTGCTCGCTCAGCGGCGTATCCTCCGGAGCAAACAGCGCCGGCGCCAGGCGGTCTATGTAAAATTCATAAAAAGGCGTGCGTCCGTAGGCCGATGCGAGAGCCGCCGCATGCACAGCCTGCCATCGGCCGTGGCCGCTTATCGACACATCCGTCCACCGCGCCCTCGCGATGCCGTGCGGTTGCCGCACAGGCACCGTCAGCGTCAGCCGTCCGCGCGTGTCGGCCACATCATAGCGGTGCGTCTCCTTGCGCCGTTTGTCGTAGGGAGCTTCCATCGCTATGCGCACACGCTTGTGCGCCCCAAGCAGGGCATAATAGCCTGCCTGGGGCGCCAGTGCCGGCGGAAACACAGGAGCATCCGCCGTTTTTGCATCTTGCCGCATCATTTGTCGGGGTTCGCATCCTTCAGGATGCGGTTCCAGCGTATGCCGCCGTTGAAAATGCTGCGGTCCTTGTCAAAACTTATAAGCACACGCATCGGAGTGCCCACTATATGGTCTTCAGGCACAAAGCCCCAGAAGCGCGAGTCCTGCGAATTGTCGCGGTTGTCACCCATCATGAAATAGTAGTCCATCGCGAAAGTATAAGTGTCGGCAGGCTTGCCGTCCACATACACCTTTCCGTCGCGCATGTAAGAGTCCGTGTGCCCCTCATAGTTGCGTATCACGCGGTGGTAAGTCTGCCACGCCTCCGGAGTCAGAGCCACCGTCATCCCCTTGCGCGGAATCAGCAGGCCTTCCTCGCCGCCGTAGTCGCCCAGCGTCCAGTTGTCGGAGAGTCCTTCCGGAAACAGATTCAGAGCCGTCCCGTCCGTGCGGAACACGTCGCCGAATTTCACAGCGTCGTGCAGCGTCCCGTCGGCACGCAGCTCCGCTATCATATCCTGCGTCATGGGCATCATGTAGAAGAAGTCGCCCTGCGCGGCCTGCGGCAGCAGAGCCTGCAGGCGCAGGCGGTCGGGACCTTCGGCCAGCAAAGCCTGCACATCGCCCTGCGCCATGCCCAGCGAGTGCATGCGCTCCTCGTCGATAGGGCGGCCGAGAGCCGCTATGTAGTTGAACTGCACCTGCGCAGGCATAGCCTGTGCCCGGCCGTCTATGTACACAGTGTCGCCGGATATGCGCAGCCGCTCTCCGGGCATGCCGGTCACGCGCTTCACGAAATTCTGCCGGCGGTCCACCGGGCGGTATATCACCTCGCCGAACTTGTCAGGGTTCCGTTTTATCGTCTCGCGGCCGTAGCGCTTCACAAGAAGGTCGTAATATTCAGGCGACTCCTCGAAGCGTGCGCACACCGTGTCGCCCGCAGGGAAGTTGAACACCACTATGTCGCCGCTTTCCACGCCGCGCAGCCCCTTGAGGCGGCGGTAGCCGTTCGACGGGCTGTCGAGATAACTCTTGCATCCCAATATGGGCAGCGTGTTGTGCACGAGCGGGAAATGCACCGGAGTCATCGGCACGCGCGGGCCGTACGTCAGCTTGTTCACCCACAGATAGTCGCCCGTCAGCAGTGTTTTCTCAAGCGACGACGAAGGTATCTGATAGTTCTGTCCCACGAAAGAGAACACGAAATAAACCAGCACCAGCGCATACACGATGGCGTCCACCCAGCTCATCACGGCCGTCACAGCCTTGTTCTTGCTCTTTTTCCACCACGTGAAAGGTATATACCCCGTGATGTAGATGTCAAACAGCAGCAACAGCGCCAGCGCCCACCACGGGTTGCCTATCCACGCCACCCACAGCAGGAACACCGCAGCGACAATGCCGAAGCGCACCCAGCGGGTGGGTCTCACCTGCGAGATGCGCCTGCACAAGTCTTTTTTGAAATCGAACGCAGCCATGCTACTTCTTGTAGCTCACCGGGATTTCGCGCGATATGGAGTTGTCCAGCGAGATGAGCGTTTCGGTGCCCACAACGCCCGGAATCATCTGAATCTTGTTGTTCAGCAGATCCATCAGGTGCTCGTTGTCGCGTGCGTAGAGTTTCAGAAGCAGAGTGTACGGACCCGTCGTGAAGTGGCACTCCACGATTTCCGGAATCTTGTCGAATTCAGGCACCGCATCGCGGTACATGGCGCCGCGCTCAAGCGTCACGCCTATGTAAGTGCATGTGCTGTAACCAAGTACGTGAGGGTCTACAGAGTAGCCCGAACCCGTGATTACATTGAGGTCTATCATGCGCTGGATGCGCTGGTGTATGGCCGCACGGCTCACACCGCACTCCACCGCCACGTCTTTCGAAGGGATGCGCGCATTGTGCATCACTATCTTCAGAATATGACGGTCGAGATTGTCTATTTTATCCATGTGTGACATAGTAGTAAAATTTTCAGCAAAAGTAACAATTTTCCATCAAAAACACACTATTTTAAGCTGAAAATACATAAAACATTGCTGCAAAACATGAATTTACCTGCCAGCCTATACATTTCCGCATGACTCTCCCATCACCTCCCCCGCACAAAGCCCCGGCGCATAGCGCCGGGCAGCCGAGGTAGCTGCGACTCAGCCCCGCTTCGAATCCTCCACAAAGAAAAGGCGCATAGCGCCAAGCAACCGCGTAGCGGCAAGTCTCAATGTTAGCCCCGGGCAAAGGCCGCGTCAGCGGTCACAGCCCGGGGTCTAACGCAGCCTGCAAAAATGGCAAAGCCGCGTAGCGGCGGCTCTGTCCTTCTACAGCCATGTGGGCTTGTGCCACCTAAGCGGCGCTCATAGCAATCTAAAATTCCTATCCGAAGAATGGGCGCATAGCGCCGGGCAGCCGCGTAGCGGCAAGTCTGAATGTTAGCCCCGGGCAACGGCCGCGTAGCGGTCGCAGCCCGGGGTATCGAAGCAGCACCCACAGTTCAGAGCTGCGTAGCTGCGATTCTTTCCATACGTCCCGTTCAATACTACGGAAATGAATTATGAAACATATTAATTTTGAGCCCGTCAGAAAAACATGAAGATGGAGCCGCCGCTACGCGGCTCGGCGGGATGTGTGGTGCGCCGTTACCTTAGGCTGCGACCGCTGACGCGGCCATTGCCTAAGGCTAAAATTAAGACTTGCCGCTAACGCGGCTGCCTGGCGCTACGCGCCTTCCCCGACGGGATACCCTGCACCGCAAATTCGTCACTGAATCACCGACACCAGCGCAGCTCCACATGCATTTATACATTTCATAAAGAAGGGCGCACACCTGCTACTCTGTCCCCCATATCGAATCCCTCCGCAAAAGAAAGGCGCATAGCGCCAAGCAGCCGCGTAGCGGCAAGTCTGAATGTTAGCCCCGGGCAA
>VSPG01000036.1 GCA_009775265.1 Muribaculaceae bacterium | reverse complement strand
GTACGATTCTCGACGAGAACAACGAACCCGTGATCGGTGCAAGCGTAATGCAAAAAGGCGTCAAGAGCAACGCCGTGACGACCAACTTCGACGGCAACTTCACCATCAAGGTGGCCCCCGGCACCCCGCTGCGCATCAGCTACGTGGGCTACAAGCCCGAGGAAATGGCCGCCTCCAACGGCATGACCGTATATCTGCAGCCCACCACCGAGCAGCTCGACCAGCTCGTAGTCGTGGGCTACGGCACACAGAAGAAAGCCAACCTGACGGGCGCCGTGGCCACCGTCGACGTGGCGCGCGTCATGGACAGCCGCCCCGTGCAGGACGTCACCCGCGCTCTCCAGGGTGCGATACCCGGTCTCACCATCACCACCAACAATGGCGACTTCAGTGCCGCTCCTTCCATTAAAATCCGTGGCACAGGCACGCTGTCGAACGGCGCTACATCTTCGCCCCTCATCGTTGTGGACGGCGTGCCCGTCGACGACATGTCCAACCTCAACCCCGAGGACATCGCCGACATCAGCGTGCTCAAAGACGCAGCATCCGCCGCCGTCTACGGCACACGCGCCGCGTTCGGTGTGATTCTCATCACCACCAAGGGCGGTGAAAGCAAGGACCATGTATCCGTGAAGTATGTCAACAACTTCGCATGGAGCAATGCCTCGTATTATCCCGATTTCGCAAACACCGTCACCGACCTCGAAACAGCCCTGCAGGCTTATGCTCGCGGTGCCAACAAACCGTCTTCGGAAGTATTCGGCATGAACTATTGGGATGTGCTTCCCTATGCCCGCGCATGGCAGGAGCAGCACGGCGGCAAGCAGTACACGAGCGCTGTCGAGCTAAAGCCCTTCGAGAGCTGGGACAACGTGGGCGACTATGCCGTCCTGCCGAACGGGCAGTGGGTGCGCTATGCCGACTGGAACACCGGAAAGACCCTTTTGCGTACGGCTCCCTCGCAGAAACACAACATCAGTCTGGAAGGCTCGTCGGGCAAAACAGCCTATCGCATCAGCTACGGCTATGACGCGAGAGAAGGCCTTATGCGTTACAACCCCGAAAAACTCTCCCGCCACATGGTGAACGCTTCGGTGCAGACCGAAATATTCTCGTGGCTGAAAGCCGGCGGACGTATGTCGTATTTCAACCGCTCGTTCGAGGAGCCTAACGTGAGCCGCAACTCCTACCAGTACATGTGGCGCTTCCCGTCGTTCTTCGAAACCTACGGCTACAGGAAGGACGATGCCGGCACCGTCCACTATTTCCGCAATGAGATGGGCATACGCGACGGCTCGCATATGGATGAGACAAGGGTGAACCAGACCCGACTCCAGGGCTGGCTGCAGGCACAGATCATCAAAGGCCTCACCCTGCAGGCCGACTTCACCTACGAGGTGCGCAACATGAGCTACGATTCGGCCTACACTCCTGCCACCATGTGGAACAACTGGACTACCGCGCCGTTCACGCTCTACACAGCGCCGAGTCAGTCGGCTACGACTTCGACACGTGAGGCTTACCGCAACGACCTGTACACCATCAATGTGTTCGCGACCTACGACAAGACATTCGCGAAAGACCACAACCTGAAAGTGATGGTGGGCGGCACTGCCGAACGCGAGCGCTACGACAATTTCTATGTGCGCCGCTCCGGCCTCCTCGACAATTCGCTGCCTAACTTCAACCTCACCGACGGCACCACATACTCCACTTCCGCCGAAAAGAGAAACCGCGCCACAGCAGGCTTCTTCGGCCGTGTGAACTACGACTACAAAGGCATATACCTGTTCGAGGCCAACGGCCGCTACGACGGTTCGAGCCGCTTCCCCGCCGCCGACCAGTGGGCCTTCTTCCCCTCGTTCTCCGCTGGCTACCGCTTCTCTGAAGAAGCCTATTTCGAACCCCTCAAGGCATGGTGGAGCAATGGTAAGATCCGTGCCAGCTACGGCCATATAGGCAACGAGGCCGTGGGCAACAACATGTTCATATCCACAATTTCGCCCGTCGAGGCATCCAAGGTGCACTGGCTACAGAACGGTGTGAAAATCAGCGAGGCCGGCATGCCCACTCTCGTATCTCCCACTCTCACATGGGAACGCGTCATCACCACCGACGTCGGTATCGACCTCGGCTTCTTCAACAACGCGCTCAACGTGGGCTTCGACTGGTATCAGCGCGAAACCAAGGACATGCTCGCTCCCGGCGAAGTGCTGCCTTCGGTTCTCGGCGCCAGCGCTCCTTACACCAATGCAGGTTCGCTCCGCACGCGAGGCTGGGAATTCTCCATCGGCTGGAACCACTCCTTCGGCGACGCCGACGTGTACGCCAACTTCAACATTTCCGACGCACGCACCAAAGTGACCGCCTGGAACAATCCCAACGGACTCCTCTACACATTCAATCCCGACCCCACCGCCAAGAGCTACACCGCCGGCCAGTATTACGGCGACATCTGGGGCTTCGAAACCGACCGCTACTTTGAGGAAAGCGACTTCACCGGACGCAATCCCGACGGCTCGTGGAACTATGCACAGGGCGTGGCTGACCAGAGCGGTCTCGAGAACCTCAACGGCTTCCACTATGGCCCCGGCGACGTGAAGTACAAAGACCTTAACGGCGACGGCAAAATCGACGGAGGCAAAGGTACCATCGACGATCACGGCGACCTCAAGGTGATAGGCAACGCGCTTCCGCGCTACGAATACAGCTTCCGCCTCGGCGGCGCATGGAAAGGTTTCGACCTCGACCTGTTCTTCCAGGGCGTGGGCAAGCGCAACTACTGGGCCACCGGCTCGCTGATGATTCCTATGGCTGCGTCGAACCTCGGCACATTCGAGCACCAGCAGTCCTACAACCACTATGTGCTGGATGTGGATGAAGATGCCCACACCTACAAAATCATAGGCTATGACGTGGATCAGAGCAACATGTATCCCAACATGGTCAACGGTTCCGGTGCTGTCAACGGCACAATCGGCAACATCGGCCGCGGCACCGCCAACTTCTACCCCCAGAGCCGCTACCTGCTCAACATGGCCTATCTGCGCCTGAAATCATTGACGTTCGGCTACACGCTGCCTGCCGAAATCACTCAGAAAGCACTCATACAGCGTGCCCGCATCTATTTCTCGGCCGACAATCTCGCCGACCTCTACAACGGCGTGCGCAAATACCGCATGGACCCCGAAGTCACCCGCGGCTACAGCTCCGTGACCAACGACGGCTACGGCGGCTTCGGACGCACGGTGCCCATGATGCGCACATACTCTTTCGGTCTTCAGGTAACATTCTAAACCGACAATCTCAAACATGCAAACAATGAAAAGAATATATATAATGAGCGCTGTCGCCATAGTCGCCGCTTCTCTTTCGAGCTGTGACGACTTCCTCAACGACAACCGCTACCCGCAGTCCATACAGACTTCGAACGTCGAGTACTGGAGCAATCCCGGCAACGTACAGGGGCAGTGCAACTATTTCTATGAATTATTCTCCGGCTATGGCAACGGCTCCGGCGGCGGTGAATTCTACTTCCCCGGCCTGAACGACAACCAGACCTCAGGAAGCGGCGGCAACCAGCTCGCCCCGTGGAAGAACATCAATGTGCCCACATCGTCCACAAGCTGGGACGACCCCTATATCTATATCCGCCGCGCCAACCTGATTATCGAAGGCGTGGCAGGCAGCACGCTCACCGATGCCGAGAAGGAAAACTTCACGGCCATAGCACGCCTGATACGCGGCTTTCAGTATTACCAGCTGGTGCGCTGCTACGGCGACGTGCCTCTGGTGACAAAGGCTCTCGACCCGGCTGTTGAGGAAGACCGCAAGGAAATCTTCGGTCCCCGCACCCCGCGCAACCAGGTCATGGACTACGCATTCGAAGACCTCGATTACGCAGTCAAGCACATAGCCGCGCAGAAAAGCAAGAATGCTTTCAGCCGCGACCTTGCCGCCGCCATGATGTCGGAAGCATGCCTCTACGAAGGCTCCATCGCCCGCTACCACCAGAACGACGCCGCCCGCGCCGAGAAGTATTTCAACGCAGTGGTGAACTGCGCCGGCCCGCTCGTGGACGCCTATCCCATAGGCGACGACTATCAGGCCACGTACAACTCTTTCCGCAGCGCCCTCAGCGCCAACGCAGAGGTCATTTTCATGAAAGAGTATGAAAAGGACGTGTTCATGCACGCTACCGTGGACTACACCAGCTCGTCGACACCCATCAGCGGCATCACCAAGGACGCATTCGACGCCTATCTGTTCAAAGACGGCAAGCCGAAAGGTCTTACCTCCGAGGACACTTCCGACGCAGGCGTGCTTGCCGCCGACGGCACCATCGACATAAGCGCTCTCCTCGCAGTGCGCGACGGACGCCTTGCGCAGACCATCGACGACCGCGTGTATTTCACCGACCATCCCTACAAGCGCCCCAACTCCATGCCCATGACTTCGGTCACCGGCTACGGCGTCAAGAAGTTTGTGAATCCCGAAATGGACTACACCTACACCACCACGATATGGAACTATACCTGCGCTCCCCTCTACTGGGGCGCCCTCGTGGCTCTTGACTATGCCGAGGCCAAGGCCGAGCTCGGCACACTTTCCGACGGCGACCTCAACAAAACCATTAACAAGATGTTTGCCCGTGCCGGACTGCCCGATGCCACCGTGGACGGCCTGAAATCGATGAACGACCCCGCCAACAACATGGGTGTTTCGAGCCTGCTGTGGGAAATCCGCCGCTGCCGCCGCTGCGAGCTCATCTACGACAAGGACCTGCGCTACTGGGACCTCGTGCGCTGGCACAAGCTCGACCTGCTCGACTCGCAGTCTCATCCCGAAATTTATCTCGGAGCCAACGTCACGGCACTTCCCGAAAGCGAGCGTCCGGCCAATGTGAACGGCTATATGGATGCCTCGGGCGGTCAGATACGCAAGTTCGCCGAGCGTGAATACCTCTTCCCGATTCCTTCCGGTCAGATAGGCCTTAACAGCGCTCTTGAGCAACAGGAACTTTGGAAATAAGATTTTATTAATAAAAAAAGGGGCCGCCATCTTGACGGCCCTTTTTTGCATCTGCTAATGAAACACTCGATATTATCAATTATTGCGGCGACACTGACGTCGGTAGCCGCAAGCGCTGCGGTAGTCAGCGGCGTTGTCAGGGACAGTTCGGGCGCTCCTTTGGCCGGTGTGCCTGTGTCGGACGGATTCCGCGTGGTGCAGACAGACGCGTCGGGGCATTACCGCATCGAAACCGACAAGGCTGCCGGACTGGTGTTTGTCAGCACGCCTTCGGGCTATGCGCCCTCTGCCGCCAATGCCAACCTGCCTTTGTTCTGGAGGCTTGTCACGAGTCCGTCCGACGAGGACGAGACGGCGGATTTCGTGCTCGACAAAGTGGACGATTCGCGTTTTGCGTTCATAGCCTTTGCCGACAATCAGATAAGCAACCGCCCCGGCGAGGTGGCGTGCTTCAACTCCACCACCGTGCCGGACATCAATGCCACGCTTGACTCCTTGCGTGCCGGCGGCTACGCGCCTTTCATGATAGCTCTCGGCGACCAGGCCCACGACTGCTACTGGAAGTCCAACCGCTACGGCCTTCAGGAGGCGTATTCCGACCTGCGCAAGCTCAACGCGCCGCTCTACAGCGTGATGGGCAACCACGACAACGACAACACCGCGATGAACGATTTCGACGCTGCCGCCGAATGGAGGCGGAATCTCGGGCCGAACTATTATTCGTTCAACAAGGGAGGAGTTCATTTCGTGGTGCTCGACAACATCGAAATAGTGGACGGCAGTCCGCAGTTGAGCGACGACGGCGAGTGTGTGTACAAAAACAGGCTGACGCCCGGCCAGCTCGAGTGGCTACGGCAGGACCTGGCGCTGGTGGCCGATAAAAACCGCCCGCTCGTCGTGGCGATGCATGCGCCTCTGTATTATTTCCCGGGAGGAGCGAAGACCTATTATCTGGAGAACGCGCAGGAACTCATAGACGCGCTCGACGGCTTCAGGGATGTGCGGGTGCTGTCGGGTCACACGCATGTCAGCTACGCGTCGCAATCGGCCGACGGCAGGATTTATGAGAACAACTACGGGGCGGTGTGCGGTTCGTGGTGGCTTAACGCACGCGTCGACCTTGGCAACGACAACAATATCTGCCGCGACGGCACTCCCTCTGGCTATGCCGTGTGGAAATGGACCGACGGCGAGTTCTCTGATTATTATAAATCGACCGGCCTGCCTGACGGTGTGCAGTTCCGCGCCTACGACATGAACATGGTGGAACTGGACGGCGCCGAAGTGGCGCCTGAATATGCCGCCGGGCGCGAGAAAACGAATGAAGTGATGGTGAACGTGTGGGGCTACGGCCCGGGATGGAGCGTAGAAATGTTTGAGAACGGAAAAGCATTATCCGTCGAACGACAACGCGCCAGAGACCCGCTGTTCCTGCTTTCGTGCCCCATACCTTACATGGCTGCCGGAAATAAGCTTATCGGAACTGTAAGACCCGTGTATACCATGCATCTTTTCACGGCAAAGGCATCCGCAGCCGATACGCCGGTGGAAATCCGTGTCGCCGACCGCTGCGGCAACGTGTACTCCTCCGTAGTCAAGCGTCCGCAACCCATGTCTTTAAGCATGCATTAGACCCGCACGGATTCAAAGGGTACAAAAGGCATAAGAGTTTTGCTTGGATAGTATAGATACAGAAGGACAAAAGGCACGTAAGCAACAAATGTTTTTTTATTTTTGGAGACATAAAATCTAATAAGACCTTTTGTCGCTTCTGTCCTTCTGTACCCTCTGCCCCAACAAAGCTATCACAACAAAAAAAATGTCTTTTGAGGAGATAAAGATACAAAAGGACAAAAGTGACATAAGTAACAAAAGTTTTTTATTTTTTGGAGACATAATATCAAATAAAACCTTCTGTTTCTTATGTCACTTTTGTCCTTTTGTACCCCTTTTCCCAACAAAGCCATCACAACAAAAAAACTTTTGTCACTTCTGTAACTTCTGTCCTTTTGTACCTCCTCCCACCTACAAAAAAAACATCGCCCATCGGAAGACCCGGCGGGCGATGATGTTCTATGATGCGTAGCCGCTTATTTCACAAGCTCTTTGCTCACCTGCGCGCCACGGCGCACGATGTAGATGTTGCCTGCTTCGGGAGACGCCACGCGGATGCCTTGCAGGTTGAAGTACTCGGCTGCGGATTCAGCCATGTCGGCCTCGATGCCGTCAATGCCCGCAGAGCCTCCGGCCACCTTGAAACTTATCTTGCCGTTGCTCTCCTTTATGTCGGTTATGGGGAGGTTGATAGCCTTTCCGGCCCACGATTTGAGCGCCGGTGTGGTGGATGATGTGAAGTTTGTCACGTTTTTGGAGCCAGGGAAGGTGTAGGACCTCATGGCGGAGTTGATGCCGTTGTTGGCTGTGCCTCCGGCTTCCACAATGTCGACATACTGGTGGGAGCGGTTGATGTTCACCTCATTGTTCTGCCACACACGGCTGTTATAGTCGATATGCCAGATGAGCATTCCTGCGCCTGGGACATAGGCGTCCCATCCTTTTTTCTGCCGGTTTTCCAACAGGAAAAATTCCGTGTCCTTTTCTGTGGGGATAAGGCAGGACTCATTGCTGCCGAGGATATGCTCCAGTTCTATGTCGGCCGGGCCGTCGAGCACTCGGGGCTCGTTCCATCCCAAGGCGTTGCGCTCGAATGCGCCGTACGCTGCCGGCGTGCGGCTGTTGTTGTTGTAGTTGCCCATGTCCAGCACGCTCCATGCGCCGGGCGTCACATATTTGGCATTCTTGTAATCGACGTCGTAGAGGTCGGGCAGACCCATCACGTGCGAGAATTCGTGGACGAACGTGCCTATGCCGTCGGGTTTGGCGCCGTCCCACTCGTTGGAGCACGCATAGTAGTCGAACATCACACCGTCGGCCTGGCATATTCTGCCGGCTCCCCAATATATATTATATGAGTGGGGCCATACGGAGTTGGTGCCTCCGCCGTCGGCCTCGCCTCGTCCGGCGTAGAACACGTACACGTTGTCGACGAATCCGTCGTCGTCGGTGTCGTATTGCGAGAAATCCACTTCGTCGTCAAGCAGTTCCACGGCGTGTATAATCATTTCTTCCGGAGCCTTGTCTTCGTCGTTGGAGTTATTGCCTCCGTAGTAGCTGCGGTTGTTGGGGAGGTCGACGGGGCCGTAGCAGTCGAACTGCGGACGGAACTGGCCGTCGGAGTTGTCGAAAAAGTAGTCGTAGGCCGAGCCGGTGGCTCCGTATTCGCTGAAGCCCTGCTTCATGAGCATGTCGCTGAAGTAGGCGGAAGGGTCGGGCGTCTGGAATTTCACATCCTTGTAGTTTACCAGTATCACAAGGGCTTTGACGTCGCCTTTCACAGGAAAACTCGAATCGAACAGTCCGAGACCGCCCTGCGCGATGGCTCTGCGGCGCCGGACTTCCTTTTTGGGAGAAAGCATGGCGGCGCGTGTGGCGCGTGGAGTGAGAGTGGCTATGACTTCGTGTTCGGCGGCAGAGCGGAGGCGTGCGTCGGCCGATGCGCGCACGCCTGACGCCCGTAGTCGCCCGGCGTTGTCGTCGTAGAGGGCATATTGCATGAATCCGTCGGCGCCGGTGGTGAGGGGGAGAGAGTCGACGGTTAGATAGATGTGGCGGAATTCGTCGCCCATGAGCAGAACGGGCATTTCTGTGCCGTCGGGCTGCGTCACGGACAATACGCCGCGCTTGGCCGGTACGGCTGCCGCCGCCAGAGTCACGGTGGCGGCAAGCAGGGTGATGATTGGTCTTTTCATTCTTGAATAGCGGTTTTATGTGGCTGGTTTCGACAGCGGCTGTAAAAATAGCCATTTTCTCCGAAACATGGAGATGTTGTCATGTTTTTTGTCTTTTTTTGTGTGCAGGCGGCTTTTTGTGAGTAACTTTGTGCCGCAATGGAGCATAAGAAACGCATCGAATGGATTGACCTTATGAAAGGCATATGCATCATTCTTGTTGTGATGCACAATGGCGGAGCGCTTAAACAGTTGGAAAATATTGATTTTTTCTGCACGCTTGTGAATGTGGCCCTCATGCCGTTGTATTTCCTTCTTTCAGGTCTTTTTTTCAAGAGCTATGGTAGTTTTCCGGCATTCGCCGCCCGGAAATTCCGCCTGCTGCTGGTGCCGGTTATTGTGTTCGGGCCGCTCGGCGGCATGTTGCTCGACTGCGTGCCATGGACAGAATGGTCGCTCAGCCGCCTGTGCGACCCGGCGCGCTGGGTCGTATACTGGAGTTCGTTCGTGAATGTTCCTCTGTGGTTTCTACGCGCTTTGTTTGTCGGGTCATTGATGATGTACGGCCTGCGCGCCATGCTGACGCATGGCGCAGCTATAGCTGCGCTTATGGTTCTGGCCGCTTCGCTTGGAGTGTACTGGTTTTCGGCCTGCATTCCGCAACTCGGCGAGGTGGAGCGCAAGATGGTGATGCGTTGCGGCCTGTTTCAGGCGGCAGCCATGCTGCCCTTCCTCTTTGCAGGTTGTACGATAGGAAGTTGCGGCATTGCCGCCTTAAAACGTAGTCCGCGCAACATGCGCATGGCTGCTGCAGCATGCGTTGTCGGGGCTGTAGTGTGCGCTTCGATGCCTTCGGGCAAGGTGTCGTGGTGTATGCTCGTGTTCGAGCTTTCTCCGTTTTCCATTCTGGCTGGATTCGTTGCTGCTGCAGCCATGGTGTGGGGCATGTCGTTCTTAATTGGCAGGTTGCCGTACGTGTCGTATCTCGGACGTTATTCCATAGTGGTGCTTGTCACGCATTTTCCGCTGATATATGCACTCCGTGCTTCGTCTGGCATGGGGGCGCTGGCTGCATCGCTGACGGTGCTGGCCGTGATGCCGGCCGTGGTATGGGCTTGTGTCCGCTACATCCCTTGGACATGCGGCCTGCCGTCGCGTCCGGCCACGCCGTCTGTGGCCGACGTATTGAAATAAGCTGTTTCAAAGAAAGCATGCGGGCTAAATTTATCGCATGCTATAGCATAATTGCCGAATAGTTTTTGTAATTTTGCGGCGATTATGCACTTTATGCGACGCTTTACCATAGGCTTTCTGGCAACTCTTGTGGCCGGTCCGGCTGTGGCGGTGTATGCCGTTCCGGGGACCGACACGGACGGGTTGCAGCCTGTCGCGGCGATGACGCGCGACAGCGTGGCAGCGTCGGCGGCAGGCGCAGACAGCTTGCGCGGCCGTCCGGTGGACTCATCCATGATAGTGCGTACGCCGCTGCCGGAGCGTACGCCGCCTGCGTCTTCGCGCATCGTGCGCAAGAAAGTGGATTTGGACGCCCCGGTGGTGTTTTCATCGGCCGATTCCATGGTTATCCTGCGGCGGGATTCGGCATTCATGTACGGCAACAGCTCAGTGACCTATGGCGACATAAAGCTCGATGCGGAGCAGATAGAGATGAATCTCGGCGACAACACGGTGTATGCCGTAGGGCGAGCCGACAGCGTCGGCGAAGTCAAGGGTACGCCGGTGTTCCACGAAGGGGGTTCCGACTACGAGGCCAAGACGATGCGCTACAACTTCAAGACCTCGAAAGGCATAATCACCAATGTGGTGACGCAGCAGGGCGAAGGCTATCTGACGGGCGGACTCACTAAAAAAGACGTGGACGACAGCTACTACATAAAGGACGGACGCTACACCACCTGCGACAACCACGACGACCCGCATTTTTACATGCAGCTCACCAAGGCCAAGGTGCGTCCGGGCAAGAACGTAATCACCGGTCCGGCCTATATGGTGCTCGCCGGGCTTCCGCTCCCGCTCGCGGTGCCGTTCGGCTACTTCCCGTTCAGCGAAAAATATGCGTCGGGCGTGATAGTGCCCACTTTCGGCGACGACTACAACCGCGGCTTTTATCTGCGCGACGGCGGCTACTATTTCGCCATCAGCGACAATATAGACCTTGCCCTTACGGGCGAAATATACACCAAAGGCTCGTGGGGACTCAGCGCGCGCAGCACCTATGCCAAGCGCTACAAGTACAACGGCAATTTCAACATCTCCTACTTGCTTACGAAAAACGGCGAGAAAGGATCGCCCGACTACAGCCTGCAGAAGAACTTCCAGGTGTTGTGGAGCCATTCGCAGGACTCGAAGGCCAACCCGAACATGAGCCTTTCGGCGTCGGTCAACTTCACCACCAGTGGCTACTCGCGCAACGACCTCAACAGCTACTATTCCAACTCCTTCACGGAAAGCACAAAGAGTTCCACGGTCAACATGACCTACCGCTTCCCGCAGTCGAAGTGGAGCGTGTCGGCCACGATGAACGTGGCGCAGCGCACGCAGGACTCGACGCTCACCGTGGGTTTCCCGAACCTTACCATCACGATGGCGCAGACGCAGCCGTTCAAGCGCAAGCGTGCGGCGGGTGCCGAGCGGTGGTATGAGAAAATCAAAATCAGCTACAACGGCCAGTTCCAGAACTCCCTTACTGCCAAACAGGACCAGTTTTTCAAAAAAAGCCTTATAAAAGACTGGCGTAACGGCATGAACCATCGTGTGCCCATTTCGGCCACGTTCAATATGTTCAATTATCTCAACATCACCCCCAGCATCGACCTGCAGGACCGCATGTACACCCGCAAGGTGCGCCGCCAGTGGGATCCTGTGGCGGGAATGGAGATATGCGACACCACATACAGCCTCTACAACGTGTGGGACATGCGGGCCAGCGTGTCGCTCGACACCAAACTCTATGGTTTCTTCCAGCCGCTCGGTTTCCTTGGCAAGAAGGTGAAGATGATACGCCATGTGCTCACTCCGTCGGTGTCGTTCTCGGCCGCGCCGGACTATGGCGCGCCGTTTTTCGGCTACTACGGGCAGTATGAATACGCCGACCCTAAAACGGGCGAACAGCGCACGCGCCGCTACTCGATGTTCCCTAACGCCCTGTTCGGCGTGCCCTCCGAGGGCAAGCAGGGCACGGTGAGCTTCAACCTCGCCAACAACCTCGAAATGAAGGTGAAAAGCAGCAACGACTCCATCGGAGAGAAAAAAATATCCCTGATAGAGAATCTGAGCATATCGCAGAGCTATAACATGGCTGCCGATTCGCTGCGGTGGAGCGACATAAACGCGTCGATTCTGCTGCGCCTCACCAAGGGCTTCAACCTCAACCTCAACACTACGTGGGACGTGTACACCTACGCCCTCAACGATGCCGGAGCGCCGGTGCGTGTCAACAAACTTCGCATAGCTTCCGGCAAGGGGCTTGGGCGCCTGCGCAACACCGGCACGTCGTTCAGCTACACGTTCAACAACGACACGTTCAAGAAGAAAAAAGACAAGAAGAAGGACAATGACAAAGGCGATGACGAGAGCGACGGCTTTGACGAGACATCCGACGACCGCCGCGGAGGCCACAACCACGACGACGGGCAGGAGCTCGAAATGGGCAACGACGGCTATGCCAAATGGGAAGTGCCGTGGAGCCTCACGCTGAATTACTCCGTGAACTATTCCTACGGAGCCTTCAACAAGCAGAAGATGGAGTATGACGGCCGCATCACGCAGAACCTTAGTTTCTCGGGCAGCATACGTCCTACGCAGAACTGGAATTTCTCGTTTTCGGCGTCGTACAATTTCGACACGGGCAGGCTTGCCTACATGAACTGCAACATATCACGCGACCTGCACTGCTTCCAGATGTCGGCCAGTTTCGTGCCTGTGGGGCCGTACAAAAGCTATAATTTCCACATAGCGGTGAAAAGCTCGCTGCTGAGCGACCTTAAATACGACAAACGCTCGTCTACGTCGAACGGCATAACGTGGTATTGACGCTACGTGTTTTGCGTAATATATAACGGAAAAGTTGTTGCACGTGGAACAATTCCGCACGGCCTGTCAGCGCCGTGAGTCGAGTGCCTGCTGCAGCAGCACGAGTCGCTCGCGGATGCGCCGCAGCCGGTCGATGGCGTCGAAACGCCGGCTCACACCTTCGCGGTTTCTGAGCAGTTCGGCTATGGCGGCGTCGATTTTCAGTCCGCGTTCTTTCACAAGATAATGAACCATGCGCACGGCCTCCACGTCGGCCGGCGTGTAGAACCGCGTTCCGCCCGCGTTGCGCCGTGGCTTGATTACGCCCCGGAAGCGGCTCTCCCAAAAGCGCAGTGTCGACTGCGGCACGCCCACGATGGCTGCCACTTCGGCTATGCGGTAGTATTTCTTGTCGAGGTTTTCCATATGCAGGGCGGTCAGTCCATCACATGGCCGGCGTTCTCGGCCAGGCGTATCATTTCGTCGTACTGCTCGGGTGTGAGGTCGTAGAAATAATAGTGCACGGGATTCTGCGGCACGCCGTGGAGCCGCACTTCGTAGTGCAGATGTGAGCCGGTGCTCTTGCCGGTGTTGCCAACGTGGCCTATGAGGTCGCCTCGGCGCACGGTCTGTCCGGGACGCACGAGCATTTTGCTGAGATGGGCGTAGCGTGTCACATAGTTGTAGCCGTGGTCGATCTCTATCAGGTTGCCGTAGCCGCTGTTCCAGTCGGCGGAGCGCACGCGGCCGTCGCCTGTGGCATACACCGGTGTACCGGTGGGAGCCGAAAAGTCCATGCCTTCGTGGAACTTGCCTGTGCCGTAGACTGGGTCGCGGCGGTAGCCGTAGCCCGAAGCCATGGCGCGCAGGCTTTTCTGGCTTATGGGCTGTATGGCCGGGATGTGGGTGCTGCGGTCGCGCTGCATGGCGGCTTGTTCGCGCAGGAAGTCGAACGAGCGCGACTGCGTGGCCACCATCTGCTCCAGCAGGTCGATTTTGTCGGAGAGTTCGCGCGTGAGTTCCACGTCGGCCAGCGAGTCGGCGCGCTCGTAGTTGCGGCGGCGTTCGAGCCCGGCATAGCGGCGGGCAGCCCCGAGCGGCTCGGCCTGCATCATCACGCGGTAGAAATTGTCGTCGCGCGCGGCGATGTCGCCTATCACGGCAATGGCTTCGTCGGCTCGCCGGCCGAGTTCGTCGACGCTGAGCTGCAGGCGCTCGTTTTCGGCGCGCAGCACGCGCTCCTTGGGGAAGTCGAATGCGATGTAAAGCGCTGTCACCGCCCCGACGGCCACGGCCGCGCCCACCGCACCATGGCGCAGCGACGACGCAATGCGCTGCCACGCGCCGGGATAGACACGCTCGTACTGCCCCGTGGCGGGGTTCATGCGGTAGAATGCTTTTTGGCTCATTGACTTGGTTTTCGCTTGCAAAAGTACGAAATATGCCGTAATTTTGCAGTCTGAAAACAAGAAAATACACAATAATAATTATACTATAGCACCACAACATGCTTACCGCTAAAGAAATACGCGAATCTTTCAAGGAATTTTTCCGTTCCAAAGGCCATCACATCGTGCCATCCGCGCCCATGGTAATCAAAGACGACCCCACGCTGATGTTTACCAACGCGGGCATGAACCAGTTCAAGGACATCATCCTTGGCGCTGTGGCTCCAAAATATCCGCGTGTTGCCGACTCGCAGAAGTGTCTGCGCGTCAGCGGCAAGCACAACGACCTCGAGGAGGTGGGCATGGACACCTACCACCACACCATGTTCGAGATGCTCGGCAACTGGAGCTTTGGCGACTATTTCAAGCGCGAGGCCATAGACTGGGCGTGGGAATACCTTGTGGATGTGCTCGGCCTCGACCCGGCAAGGCTTTATGCCACGGTGTTCGAAGGCTCTGCCGAGGAGGGTCTGTCGCGCGACGACGAAGCTGCCGAAATATGGCTCAAGCACCTGCCTGAATCGCACATCATCAACGGCAACAAACACGACAACTTCTGGGAAATGGGCGACACGGGGCCGTGCGGTCCGTGCTCCGAAATCCACATCGACCTGCGTCCCGAGGCGGAACGCGAGGCTGTGGACGGCGCGTCGCTCGTGAACAAGGACAACCCCCTTGTCATCGAGATATGGAACCTCGTGTTCATGCAGTACAACCGCAAGGCCGACGGCAGCCTTGAACCGCTGCCTGCAAAGGTGATAGACACCGGCATGGGCTTCGAGCGCCTGTGCATGGCGTTGCAGGGCAAGCAGTCGAACTACGACACCGACGTGTTCACTCCCCTGATTTCGCGCATCGCAGCCCTCAGCGGCAAGCGTTATGGCGACGACCGCCGCACCGATGTGGCAATGCGCGTGATAGCCGACCATGTGCGCACGATAGCGTTTTCCATCGCCGACTCGCAGCTGCCCGGCAATGCCAAGGCGGGTTATGTGATACGCCGCATCCTGCGCCGCGCGGTGCGTTATGCCTACACGTTCCTGGAACAGAAACAGGCGTTCATGTACCGTCTCGTCGACACTCTCGTGGAGAGCATGGGCGAAGCATATCCCGAGATAGCATCGCAGCGCGACCTCATAATGAAAGTGATCAAGGAGGAGGAAGACGCCTTCCTTCGCACGCTCGAGAACGGCATACGCCTGCTCGACGATGCCATTGCGGCAGCGCGCGCCGAAGGCCGCACGCAGATTGCCGGCAAGCAGGCATTCGTGCTATACGACACATACGGCTTTCCGCTTGACCTCACGCTGCTCATCCTCAAAGAGCAGGGCATGACCCTTGACCGCGAGGAGTTTGACGCTGAAATGGCCGCCCAGAAACAGCGCGCGCGCAATGCCGCCGCCGTGGAGGCATCCGACTGGGTGGAACTCGCCGGCGGCGAGCAGGAATTCTGCGGCTACGACGAAGTGTCCACTCCCGCCCGCGTGCTCCGCTACCGCCATGTGCGTCAGAAGGGCCGCGAGTATTATCAGATAGTGCTCTCGCGCACGCCTTTCTACGCCGAGATGGGCGGACAGACCGGCGACCGCGGCACCCTCACCGATACCGCCACCGGCGAGGTGGTGGAGATCTACGACACCAAGCGCGAGAACGGCGTGGGAGTGCATCTTGCCAAAAAACTCCCCGCCAACCCTGCCGCTGAATTTGTAGCAGCCATCGACACCGAGGCCCGCACGGCCACGGAACGCAACCACACGGCCACACACCTGCTGCACCAGGCGCTCCGCGAAGTGCTCGGCGAGCACGTGGAACAGCGTGGCAGCTACGTCAGCCCCGACTCGCTGCGCTTCGACTTCAGCCACTTCCAGAAACTCACCCCCGAAGAAATACGCCGCGTGGAACACCTCGCCAACAACCGCGTCCGCCAGGCCATAGCTCTCGACGAGCACCGCCATGTGCCCATCGCCGAAGCACGCGAAATGGGAGCCATGGCTCTGTTCGGCGAAAAATACGGCGAGGACGTGCGCGTGGTGCGCTACGGCGATTCCGTGGAACTGTGCGGCGGCACGCATGTGGCCAACACGGGCAACATAGGCATGATACGCATCATCAGCGAGAGTTCCACGGCCGCAGGCATACGCCGCATCGAGGCCGTGACCGGCGCTGTGATGGAGGACTATATCGACCATGTGGCCGACACGCTGCAGGCTGTATCGGCTCTTTTCAACAACGCTCCCGACCTTTTGGCAGCCCTGCGCCGCAGCATCGAGGAGAATGCCGAGCTCCGGCGCCAGGTGGAAGCGGCCATGAAAGAACGCGCGGAAGCCATGGCGGCTTCGCTGCTCGACAAGGCCGTGGACTGCGGCTCAATGCGCATCGCCGTGCTGCGTGGCATATTAGCGCCGGAAATGGTGAAGAACATCGCTTTTGCCGTGCGCTCCGCCGTGGCTCCGGATGCTTCCGTGGCTTTTGCCGCAGCCACCGCAGACCCGGCAGGCAAGCCCCTGCTCACGCTTATGCTCACCGATGCCGCGTTGTCGGCTTCGGGCAAGAACGCGTCGCAGATTGTGCGCGAGGCGGCCAAGGCCATAAAGGGCGGCGGCGGCGGTCAGCCGGGCTTCGCCCAGGCCGGCGGTAAGGATGCCGATGGCGTAGCAGCCGCTATGGATAAGATGCTCGAACAGCTCAAAGCTTGAAACGCGTCTTCCGCATAATCGCTTTGCTCGGCGTGCTGGGAGCGGCTTTGGCCGCACCGCAGCACGCCGGAGCATTGTCGCTGGATGTGGACTCTATTGCGGCGTGGGGCAAATTTCCGCGTTTCTGCATGGATGTGTACCGTTGGGGCGACAAATTCTTCAACGGTTACGATTCGCTGTATGTGTCGCGCACATACACCAACTTCAACGTGCGCCTTAAAAGCGACAGCTGGATTGACCTCTACAATTTCGACCTTCCCGACGACCTGCACATACTCATGCGTTCCGAGCCGGCCACTTCGGCCGGTTTCAGTCTGTCGTACCTTGCTCTTACGGTGGGCTACGACATGAACATCTCGCGCTATTTCGGCGGCCCGAACCGCCTGCGCAAACGCTTCAACTTCGGGTTCAACTGCAGCCTGCTCGCTTTTGACTACTACAACATACACAACGACGGCGATGTGTACGTAACGCGTTTCGGCGACGAACGCAACTCGGAGCGCATGCGTCTGCCGTTCAAGGGCATCAACACCCACACGCAGGGGTTCGATGTGTATCTGTTTTTCAACCAAAAACGCTATTCGATGTCGGCAGCGTTCAATTTCGGCCGCTATCAGCTACGCAGCCAGGGCTCTTTTTTTGCGGGCATCTCTTATTTCCACAATTCCTATAATTTCGATTTCAGCAGTCTGCCACCTGAAATGCGCGACAGGCTGCCGGAGGAGTGGAACAATTACGCCTATCATGTGAACAGCGACAATTATTGTTTCAAGCTCGGCTATGCCTACAACTGGGTGCTCGGGCGCCATTGGCTGATAGGTATAAGCGAATCGCCGGTACTCGGCTTGCAAAAGGGTCTCGTGACGGGCAACAGCCGGCCGAATTCCATGGCGCTTTCGAATCGTCTGGCCATTAGTTTTGTGTGGAACAACAAGCGGTGGTTCGCGGGGTTGATAGGCCGTGCCGACCAAGGTTTGATTTACAATAAGAAGCAGGCGTTTGTCAACAGCGACCTTAGCTTCAATGCCTGTGTGGGCTACCGTTTCAATTTGTGGTAATTCGCAATGTGGGGTGGTAGAGCCGCAGCTACGCAGCTCTTGTTTTTGCGCGTGCCGTAAAGCCCACGGGCTTCGACCGCTACGCGGCCATTGCCCGTGGCTATGATTGAGACTTGCCGCTGCCGCGGCTGCCTGGCGCTACGCGCCTGTTTCTTTTTTGCGTGCGGCGTGATTTTCAGTCGCTGTTTATTACGTGGTTACGATGATGCGCGGGTAATTAGTTCAATAGTTAATTAACAAATTTTAATACAAAAAATGTTGCATACGCTCGCCATTTTGGCGTAACTTTGCAGCATGAAACTCAAGCTCACTTTATCCTCGGCGCACCTCTCATTCAAGAGACCGTATGTGGCTTCGATTCGTTCGATTAGCCGGATACCCGCTCCGATGAGTCATTGTGTGCTTTTTCCATCCGTATTCCGCACTCCCGCGTAAGGCTTAAACCGCCGCCTCGCAGAGAGTGCGATTTTTTTTTGCACGGCAGCCCTCGCGCAGCGCTGCTTCGCTTTCAATAAACAATATATAGCAGCCACAAATGGCCTTTTCGTATTTCAGCATCCGTCACGGCATAGTGCGGCGTTCGCCCGGTAGCATCCGAGCGGCGCGGCGCGCCACTTGACGCGATGTTCTGAACCACGCGCAATTTTCTTAAACCAATCAATAAACAATATGAAAAAATTTTTACTCTCCCTTGCGGCCGCATTTGCGCTCGGTAGTGGCGTGGCCAATGCCGAGGTAGCATCGTTCTATGTCGGTACAGCTCCAAGTGAGGCAACAGTGTCTACAGAACTTTCAGGTAAGCTGGCTGACAAAACATTTACTGCCGGAAATGTAAGTCTGGAATTTGTAAAAGTAAATACATCGATAACCAATGTCAATGGTTCTTTGGTGCGTTGGTATACAAACGATAAAATGGTTATAACTCCACTTGATGGGGCTACAATTACCAGTGTGTCAATGGAAGTTGGCAGTGGATACGCAAAGACCGTCAAAGATGAATCGGGTGCTACCTTAGGGGCTTATTCCGGTAATACCTGGAGTTGGAATGGAAGTATATCTGAAGGACAGTCTATTACTATGGTTGCTTCTGTCCAGATTCGTTTTAGCTCAATAAGCATTACTTATACAAGTGCAGCCGGAATTGAAGCTAATGCTGAGTTCCAAGATGTAATAGTTGAGGCCGGCATGGGGGCTGATATTGTTTATACTCCCGAAGACCTTAAAAATGTGACATATGTCAGCGCCGACGAATCTATCGCAAAAGTAGAAGAAGGTAAAGTGGTAGGCGTGGCAGAAGGCAATACTACCATAACTGCTTCATGGACAGATGGTAAGTATATTGCCGGCGAAAAGACTTTCAATGTCACAGTGACCAAGGCTCGCCTTGAATCGAAAATCAGCTTTGACATAGAGCATGTGGATGGAAAGGTAAACACAGGAATTGTTTGGCAGACGGCAAATGTTGCTGTCGGCGATGGTGCTGTGACATATAGTTCTTCCAATAATGACATTGTAAGTGTTAACGAAACGACTGGAGAGATTACACCTTCTGATGTTCATGGTGCGGGTTTGGTTGTAATTACTGCTAAAATAGCAGCGACTGAAAAATATCGTGAGGCTACCGCTACGTACGAAGCCCATATTCTTGACCCTGATGCAGTTAATCCTGAAACTTCTACTATCGAGTTTGATTTTGTGAACAAAGATTATGGCATGCCTCGTCAAACCTCTGGAACTAACTATCTTCCTAATCCTCACTCGTTTACTGATGGAGAAGATGGTACTGGCGGCATAGTTACAGTGACTCTTTCCGGAACAGGAGATGTGCGCCTTTGGAGCACAAACGGACTGCGCTATCAGAAAAATTGCTCAAATAAATCCACAACTTTTGAAATCGCCGAAGGTTATGTGATAACCAAAATTTCCGTTATCCGCGAAAAAGGCACTAATTTCACAGGTGTTGGCTATGATGCTGCTACTCAGACATGGCAAGGAGAATCAAACGAGGTGACTCTTGTTATGAAAACGACTGCAAATGTAGATATTCAGGGCTTCAATGTGTTCTACAAAGCTGTCGGTTCGGATTTAAAACCCGCCCAGCTTACATTTACTCCCCGTATCAATGCCGCTGTTGTAGGAAAAAAGACGGCCCTTAATGGAGCCAATAATCCCAACGGGCGTGAACTTACCTATAAAATAGCAGGCCTTGCCGATACTGATTACAGCATAGAAAAGACTGAGGCCGGCATCAATGTGACCGTGAACAAAACCGGCTCATACACTCTGCGTGCAGAATCCCTCGAAGATGGAGAATACATGGCAGGTCTTGCAATCATGCGCCTGAATGTTTATCCCGAAGTAGCTCCGAAATTCAATCGCGAAGGCATTAGTAATCCCATAGACTTAATCGATGGTGCTGTTCGTGCAAGTTTCGAAGTGCCCGAAGGATTCCGCATTTATTATAACGTTACTGAAACTGGAGCAACTGACGCAAAAGCAGCAGAGTATTACGAATATACAGATGGCGAAACCATTGAAATTTCTGCTGCCGGTTCGTTCTCTTACTATCTGAAAAACGTGCAGAACTACGACTCCGACGTTGTGACCTACGAAGTAGTGAAGTCCGAGCCCACCAAAATCGTGGGTATCACCCATGAGGTGCTTGCCGGCAAGACTGTGGTTCGCGCCAACTATACGCTGCATGTGAACAACCACCGCGAGGGCAACACCTATGAGGTGACGTTCACCGTGGGCGATCAGACTGCTACCAACACCGAGCACACTCTTGTGACAGAGGAAGAAGCCGCAGTGGCTCCCGTAGCTGAAGATTTCACTTCCACCCACAAGCTGAAAGGCACAGTGGTTGTGACGGGTCTTACCGGTGAAACCGACTACAAAGCATCCCTTGCCGTGAAAGTGAACGGTGAAGACACTCCATCGCACACCACCGAATTCGACGTCAAGACCGGCACTGTGGGCATCGAGGACGTGACGGTTGACGCCGCCGCTTCCGCCGAGTACTTCACCCTCCAGGGCGTGCGTGTGGCACAGCCCGAAGCAGGCAACATCTACATCGTGCGCCGTGGCGCCGAAGTGAGCAAGGAGCTTGTGAAGTAAGCTGCACCGCCATAGAATAGCATCGCCCGCCGGGTCCTCCGGTGGGCGATGTTTTTTTGTAGGTGGGGGGAGGTACAAAAGGACAGAAGTTACAGAAGTGACAAAAGTTTTTTTGTTGTGATGGCTTTGTTTGGGTAGCTTTGTTGGGAAAAGGGGTACA
>VSPG01000035.1 GCA_009775265.1 Muribaculaceae bacterium | reverse complement strand
TATTAGATGAAATTTACTAATTTAATGACAAAGTCATGATAATAAAGAAGCGTCCTGTTATCACTTGGTTGCTTAATCCAGAAATTTCTGGATTTCAAGAGGGTTTAGTCTTTGCCGCGCCCAAAAACAAGGTGAATTATGAGATTCTAAATGATGAATTGAAGCATTTGAATGACATACGGGCTTTGAAACCTAATTGGGGATTGCCGGAACTTGTAATGCCTTCTTTTGAAAGAGTTATGGAGGAAAGCGCGCCCGCCTTCGAAAAAATTATGCCTGATCTATTCAAGGAATTCAGTAAAACAGATGAATGCGGTATTCTGATACTTAAGAATAATAATGAAACATTAGTCTATGGGTTTGGTGATGGACAATTGAATGTTTGGTTTTTTAATGAGCAAGATGGATGTAGTGTGTTCCATTTCTCTGCCGGATATGAATTTGTAGATGGGCAACCTAAACTCTTAATGAGCGACTCTATTCTGTTATGATGATAATCTGTTGGCCGGTACAATTCAAAATCGTATAGAAGATATTGGAATTCGACTTCGTTTCATTGCGGTATATTTAGCCGTTAAAAAATATGTAAAGGTTGAGACTTTAATTATTCCTCAAGGTACATATACGGCTATTGAAGGAACCCCACTCGAATATGTCGAAAAGAAGAAAGTTATAAACCAAATCGGACAAGAGGTCATTGTTATGGATTCAAAATATTTCAGGACGATAATTAACAACAATGATATTCCTGTCAGAGGCTTTTTTAGGATGCAGAATAAGAAAAATGATGACGGAGAACGGTACAAAGAACTTATTTTTGTAGGTCCGCACGTGCGTCACGGCTATCACCGGAATGCAAAAATAGAAGATTCTATTTCGGGAAAATCGGAAATTGAGAATGTGGATTCTAAAGGTTGACCTTTGGAATATTATAGCATTTTCAGCGTTGGCTGGTCAATGCGTTTCGGAACTTCTGACATTGTTTCACTCGGTATAGTGGTTTGCCATTTTTCAGAGTGTAATGGTTATAGTTGTTATGGGCAGTGAGTTTTGGGAGTATAATTAATCCCTAAACAAAAACTCGCAACTTCTGTCAATACCCTCTTTATAGCAATTAGTCCAATAGGATATAATATTAATGAAAAAGCCGTGCATTTCCTTGCACGGCTTGAAAACGAGTACACCCATGGGGAGTCGAACCCCAATCGACGGAACCGGAATCCGTAATTCTATCCATTGAACTATGGGTGCGGGATATGTTCTGCAAAAGTAAGGTTTTTTTCTTATATTTGCAAGATGAATGTGAAAATAGAAGAATCGTGGAAGCGCGCATTGGCAGCGCAATGGGAGTCGGAAGGTTTTCGACGCCTTACGGATTTCGTACGGTCGGAATACGCAACCCGGCAGGTGTTTCCGCCGGCTTCGCGTATATTCGCGGCTTTCGATGCCTGCCCGTTCGACGAGGTGAAAGTGGTCATTCTCGGCCAGGATCCGTATCACGACATAGGGCAGGCCACGGGCATGTGTTTTTCTGTGGCCGACGGGGTGCCGATGCCTCCGTCGCTCGTGAACATATTCCGGGAGGTGAGTTCGGACACAGGAGCGCCTATGCCTTCGTCGGGCGACCTCGGCCGGTGGGCCGGACAGGGTGTGCTGCTGCTCAACGCCACGCTCACGGTGCGGGCCCATTGTCCGGCCTCCCACGCCGGCATGGGATGGGAGGAATTCACGGACGAGGCGGTGCGTCGCCTGAATGCCGACCGCTCCGGCCTTGTGTTCATGCTGTGGGGCAGCCATGCGCAGCGCAAAGGCGCTTTTATCGACCGTTCGCGCCATCTCGTGCTTTCATCGCCGCATCCGTCGCCGCTGTCGGCCTACCGCGGCTTTTTCGGCAACCATCATTTTTCGCTGGCCAATGACTGGCTGGTGAAGCATGGCCAGGCTCCGATAAAATGGTGAAGCGCCTGCTGTCGCTTGCCGTCGCCGTCGTGTGTGCGGCTATTGCCCTGAGGGGTGCCGACACTATGACCGGCAGCCTGAACGAACGCTTGCGCTCGCTCCAGGTGCTGGACGCGTACAGCGGGATGCCTGCGGAAACGGCCGTGGTGCCGCTCGGAGCCCAAGGCGCGCTCATGGTGGAATTCGATGTGCTGAGCGACGACCGCGACTATCTCCGCTACAGTCTCACGCACTGCGACGCGTCATGGCGTCCGTCGCAGTTGGCGGAAGCCGAATACATTGACGGGTTCAACGAAGGCGAAATAGGCGATTATGCCTATTCGGAGGCCACGACAGTGCCGTACACTCACTATCGGCTCGCCTTTCCTGCGCCTGACATGATGCCTGAAATATCGGGCAACTACCTTCTGCGCATATATCCTGAAAACGAGCCTGACCAACCGTGGGCGCAGGTGCGCCTCATGGTGAGCGAGCAGTCGGCCGCAGTGTCCGCCGAGCTCACGGGCCGCACCGATGTGGACTATAACGACGCGCACCAGCAGCTCGCGCTGACGGTGGACGTGGAGCGTGCCGACGTGTCCGACCCTTTCAACGAACTCATCGTGGCGGTGCAGCAGAACGGCCGCTACGACAACGAAGTGGCGCTACGCCATCCGCTGCGGGCCACCCGTACGGTAGCCCGCTACGAGCATCAGCCGCAGCTCATATTCGAAGCAGGCAATGAATACCGCCGTTTTGAGACCGTCAGCACCACATATCCCGGCATGGGAGTGGAGTCGACAGACTGGGTGGAGCCGTACTACCATTTCACTCTCGCCGCGGACGAACCGCGTTCGGAGGGCGCTTATTCCTACGACAGCACGCAGAGCGGACGTTTTCTCGTGCGCGCACAGGGCGCGGCGGAGAGCGACGTGCAGGCCGATTACGCCGTGGTGCATTTCGCCCTTGAAATGCCCGAACTGCCTGGAGCGGCAGTCTATATCGACGGCGATATGTGCGCGCGTCGGTTCGATTCCGAATCGCGGATGATGTACAATCCCGACACCGGCCTTTACGAGCGGGCCATGCTGCTCAAGCAGGGCGCATACAACTACCAGTACCTCGTGGTGCCGCCGGGCGCTACACGGGGCTACACGGCGCCGGTGGAGGGCGACTACCACCCTACGCGCAACGAATACACCGTGAAAGTGTACCACCGCGCTCCCGGCGCACGCTACGACCGCCTCATAGCCGTGGCATTAATCCGATAACAACGAATCCATATATGCTTCAGATACAGAACACCCTTGTAAGTCTCGACCTTGTCGAGCGTTTTTTCTGCTGCGACCTGCAGTCATGTCTCGGACAATGCTGCATTGAAGGCGATGCCGGCGCGCCGGTGACGGAGGAGGAGTGCGAGCGCCTGCGCGAAGTGTTGCCCGAGGTGTGGGACGATTTGTCGCCCGCAGCCCGTCGCGTAATCGAAGAACAGGGCGTGGCGTATGTCGACGAGGAGGGCGACCTTGTCACTTCCATTGTCGATGGCCGCAACTGCGTGTTCACATGCTATGCCTCAGGAGGCATGTGCCTGTGCGCCATCGAAAAAGCCTACCGCGAAGGGCGTGTGGGCTGGATGAAGCCGTCGTCGTGCCATCTCTATCCCGTGCGCCTCACCGAATACAAGGATTTCACAGCCGTGAATCTCCATCGCTGGAAGATATGCAAATGCGCCGAGGTGCTCGGCCGCCGCGAAGGCATCCGCGCCTACCAGTTTTTGCGCGGTCCTCTCACCGCCCGTTTCGGCGAAGCCTGGTACGAAGAACTCGCCTCCACCTGCGAAGAATACCTGCGGCAGTACGGGGAGGAGTGAGGAAACATCGTACGGACGTTTTTTGTCATACCATATCGTAATAAATCATTTGTTTTACGGCAATTCGATAATAGTTTATGACGGATGTCATGACTCCCGGGCAGCGGTCGCGGTGTATGAGGCGTATAAAGGGCAAGGACACAAGGCCCGAGCTTTTGGTGCGGCGCTGGCTGTGGAGCCGGGGCTACCGGTTCCGCAAGAATGTGCGGAGGCTGCCGGGTTCGCCCGACATCGTGCTGCGAAAATATAGCGTGGTGATATTCGTACACGGATGTTTCTGGCATGGCCACGAGACACATATCCACATTCCTAAATCGAACACTGAGTTCTGGCAGACTAAAATCATGCACAACCGCGAGCGGGACGAGCGGCAGAAAGCACGCCTGCGGGTCATGGGCTGGAATGTGCTCACGGTGTGGGAATGCCAGCTGCGCCAGGCTCAGCGTGAACGCACTCTTGCGGCCGTGGAATATTACATAAACCGCTCGTTTCTCGGGATGCGGGGCGCAGTGCCGCTGAAAGGCTACGACGAGGGTGGCGGCGGCTATGCCGTCGCCGCCGAACCGGGAGAACATTACGCACGCTCTAAAACGCCAGGCGGCGACGAGTGAGGAGACACTCGCCGCCGCAGGCACGGGCCGGCGTAACCGGGCAGCCGATAAGGGCAAAATTGAAATCCATGTCGAAAACCCGGGAAGGCTGCGAAAGCGAAAACTTCCTCCGAACAGTCAAGTCATCACGGGAATAAAAATATTGCGCCCGCCCGGACAGGAAAATAAGGATGTTTAATAATCGGCGCAGACTTGCGTCCGTTTTCCTATTGCATGCCCCGCTTCGGGGGCTTTTGCCATGAATCCGACTGCCGGTGCCGCCGTTAGGGGACAGGCTCCGCCATCGGGCAGCCTATCCCCGGCTTTCGCCTTTTTTGCCGAGGTGCGACACTTCCTCGTATACCCCCTGCAGCGATGCAGGGATGAGGATTTTCATGTCGCCGTATTCTTTTGTCTTTTTTCGTATGTATTCCGTGCGGCGCGCACGTATCTCGTCCATTAGGCCGTTGTGGCGCTCAAGCGCCTGCGTGTACTCTGTCTGCGCCTTTATGGCGGAATCGGCCACGGCTTTCTCGCAGTCGTGCTTCATGGAGTTGAGGCGTGCCTGCGCGTCGCGGTATTGTTTCTGCAGTTCGAAATACGTGTCTTCCACGATGGCGCTGTCCACCGTAGGCGCGAAGCTGTAGATGAGCGTGTCGCGTCCGTCGCCTTTCACCTCGTGGGGGTTCAGGGCGGTGCGGTTCAGAGCTTCGCGTGCTTCGGCAAAATGTCCGCCCGGATGTATCTCTTTTCCTATCACGGCGGCGAGGGTCTCAAGTTCGTAGTAGCGGTTGCGCTCGTCGAGCGACAGGCCGGCGTAATATTCGTCCGGGGTGAGGGCTTCGGCGCGCTTTGGTTCCTCGGGGATTTCTATATTTTCCGCCTTTGCGAATTCTTCAAGTGAAATGTCCTCGACTTCGGCGATGAGGCGCTCTTTTGCTTTGATGGCTTCGCGAAGCCATGCTATAAGCGATTTGGCACGCGCCGTGCGGTGCAGTTTGTCGGCCGTGGCGCTTACGGTCTGCGCGTCGGCGCCGCGTGACAGCACATTGGCCGTGTCGCTGCCTATCAGGGACACTTCCGTGGAGTAGAATGAGAGCGAGCCAAGTTCGGCGTCTATGGCGCGAATCATTTCTTTGGCCATGTTGGCCACATGGTTGGCCGACGTGGATGTGAGTCCGCGGCCTTCCGTGGAGAAAAATATGAAATCTTTTTTCATGTGCTGAGGAGTGTGGTGTTATATCAGTAATAACAATTTTCTATTGCGAAATGATTTCGTCGAGCCGGTTGCGGTCGGCTCTCGGGGTCTCATGCGCTTTGGCCGTGCGCTTTCGGGCCGTGCGTGCCGCACGCAGGGAGTCGCGCCGATGTTGCCGCGCGGTGCGCAGGCTGTCGTCGCGCTGCTGCATGGAATCGATGCGCGCCTGCGCGGCAGAGTCGGCGGCGGCCTGTGCGGCTGCATCTGCGTGTCCCCTTGGAGAACACAGATGCATGGCCACGGGCAATGCCATGCACACCACCAGCACTATGGCGCCGATGGATTCTCCGCTTGTGAGGCGGAACCGTTTCATTTTCCGGCGAGAGCCTCCCTGACGGCCGCTTTAAGCTCGTCGCTCTGCTTGTCGCGGCTGATGATGGTTCCGTCCGGGCCGTAAAGTATTATGCAGGGGATGCCCGTGATGCCGTAGATGTCGGTGGGCACGCTGCCTGCGTTGAGCCAGCTTTCCCAGGGCAGGCTGTGCTTCGCGACGGCTGCTTTTGTGGCTTCCGGCTCGTCCCATACGGCCACGCCGAGCACCTTGAGGCCTTTGTCCTTGTATTCGTTGTAGATTTCCTTTATCACTTCGGTCTGACGTATGCACGGGCCGCACCAGCTTGCCCAGTAGTCGACGAGCACATAGTCGCCTTTGCCTACTACGTCGCTGAGACGGTGTTTCACCCCGTCATGCTCGATTTCGAAGTCGGCGAACGGCTTGCCCTCGGCCGTGGCTTCCTGGCGGTCGAACGAAGCCTTGCGGAGTTTCACGCGTTCGTATTTCGCAAACGCGGGATATTTTTCAAGTTCGGCGGAGAATTCCTCGCGGTTGAGGTTGCCGGCTTTCTGAAGGAAAAGGTAGTAGCCTATGGGGTTGTCGGCGTTTTCCTCGAGCTGCGAGTCCATAAACGCGGTATACTCGTTGTAGATGGCCCTTTGCGCATCCTCGCTTGTGGCGGCCTGGAACCTGGCTCCGATGGCCGAAGCGGAGTCGCCCATCTGGTTGAAGCGGTCGTTGAGCATGGAGCCTACGGCCTCGCGGTCTTTGTTGAAAGCGATGCCGCCTTCCTCAAGGATGAATGTGGCGTAGCGCTCGCCGTCGAGCAGCACACGTGCGAGCAGTGGCTCGTCGATTTCGCCCCGGAACTCGGCCACGCCGCCGGCCACGAGCACGGAATCGATGTTCGCTCCGGTGTCGAAATTGGCTATGTATGCCATGGCTCCTTCTGCGTCGTCAGACATAGGGACGGTCACGTGGTAGGGGGCTGCGCCGGCTGTGGCTGCGGCCATGAATGCCGCGCCTATTGCAAGTGTTTTCGTTGATATTGCCATATTGTTTTGACTTTTTTGTTTCTACCGCAAAAATAGCCAATTAAAGTCAACATAAAGCAATTTTGGCGGTTAATAATTGTTGAGATACATATTTTCTGAGTAAATTTGCATTCAGCTTATACTTTCCGTTATGAAACAGCATCAGCATTTAAACGAATATATACAGTCGGCCATACGCGACAACTGGGAGGAACTCGCCCTCACCGATTTCCACGGCGTGTCGTTCCAGTACCGCGATGTGGCGCGCAAGATAGCGAAACTTCATCTTCTGTTCCAGCACACGGGCGTGGTGCGCGGCGACAAAGTGGCCTTGTGCGGCCGCAATTCGGCGCAGTGGGCCATCGCGGCCCTGGCGTGTCTCACGTACGGTGCCGTCGCAGTCCCCATCCTCCACGATTTCAAAAGCGACAACATCCACCATCTTGTGACGCACAGCGACGCCAAGCTGTTTTTCGTGGATGAGGCCATATGGGAGAATCTCGACGCCGACTCCATGCCCGGCATAGCCGGAGCGCTTCTGATAGCCGATTATACCCTGCTTTTTTCCCGCAATCCCAAGCTCACAGAGGCGCGTGCCCATCTCAACGAGCTGTTCGGCCACCGCTGGCCCGACCGTTTCACGGCCGACGATGTGAAATACCCGGTGTTCACCCACGACACCCTGGCGCTTATAAACTACACGAGCGGTTCCACCGGCTTCAGCAAAGGCGTGATGCTCAGCTACGGAAACCTGTGGAGCAACATCCAGTACGGCGTGGACGCCATCGGCTTCCTGAACCCCGGCGACGGCATAGTGTGCATGCTTCCGCTCGCACACATGTACGGGCTTGCTTTCGAGATGATTCACTCTTTCGTTAAGGGATGCCATCTGTATTTCCTGACGCGCACCCCGTCGCCAAAGGTGATAATGGAGGCTTTCGCCACGGTGCGCCCGAAACTCATCATCACCGTGCCGCTGATTATAGAAAAAATCATCCGTACGCGCGTCTTCCCCATGCTCGACAAGCCTCTGATGAAGCTGCTCATGCACATTCCTTTGGTCGACGATCACCTGCTGTCGAAAATCAAGGATAAAATCGAGGAGACTTTCGGCGGCCGGCTGCAGCAGATGGTCATAGGTGGCGCGGGGCTTAACGGCGATGTGGAAGCGTTCCTGCGACGGATAAAATTCCCGTTCACCGTGGGCTACGGCATGACGGAATGCGCCCCGCTCATCACCTATGCGCCATGGGACGTGCAGCGCCCCGGCTCGTGCGGCCGCATCGTCGACCGTATGGAAGCGCGTATAGATTCGCCCGACCCGCAGACCAAGCCAGGCGTGCTGTTCGTGCGCGGAGCCAATGTGATGCAGGGCTACTACAAGAACCCCGAGGCCACGGCGTCGGCCATAACGCGCGACGGATGGCTCAACACCGGCGACATATGCAGCATTGACAAAGACGGATTCCTCACCATCCGCGGCCGTGACAAAAGCATGATTCTCGGCCCGAGCGGGCAGAACATATACCCGGAGGAGATAGAACAGAAACTCAACAGCATGCTCTATGTGGCCGAGAGTCTTGTCGTCGACGACGAGAACAAACTCGTAGCGCTGATATATCCCGATTTCGACAATGCGCATGCCGCCGGACTCAACGACGAGCAGATAGAGGTGCAGCTTAAGCGGAACATCGACCAGCTGAACACGGAGTTGCCGGCCTACAGCCAGATTTCGCGGCTGCGCATGCTTCACGAAGAGTTTGAAAAAACACCCAAGCGCTCCATAAAGCGCTATCTGTATCAGCATTGAACTGCACCCTAACAACAATGACAGACAAGGAATTAGTAGCTTCGCTGCTTGAGCGTGTGCTCGGTGGCGCCGACATAACCGAAACGGAGTCATACGCCCTGGCCGGCATCGCCGACCCGGATGCCATAGCCGCGCTGCACAATGCGGCTGCCGAAGTGACAGCGCGCTTCTCGCCGCGCAAATTCGATTCGTGCTCAATCGTGAATGCACGCTCGGGACACTGCTCCGAGAACTGCAAATGGTGCGCCCAGTCGGCGCATTACGAAACCGGATGCAAAGAGTACGCCATCGTGGACCGCGACGAATGCGCCGCTGCCATCGATGCCTGTTGCCGCCACGGCATAGGGCGTCTGTCGCTTGTGGCGAGCGGACGCTCCACACGCGGCAAAGCTCTTGACGCCATTGCCGCCGCGCTTTCCGAGGCCGGCAGCCGGGGCCTGCACACCTGCGCGTCGCTCGGCCTGCTCGGCCGCGAGGAGCTGTCGCGCCTTTACGCCGCCGGTGTGCGCCGCTACCACTGCAATCTCGAGACGGCTCCGTCGTTCTTCCCCACGCTGTGCACCACGCATACCGTCGACGACAAACTGGCCACCATCCGCATGGCGCGCGAACTCGGCTTCGAGGTGTGCAGCGGCGGCATAATAGGCATGGGCGAGAGCATGCGCCAGCGTGTGGAACTCGCCCTTACGCTGCGCTCCGTCTCTCCGGCGTCCATACCCGTCAACATCCTGTGCCCCATCCCGGGCACTCCGCTTGAGAATGTGGCGCCACTTTCCGAGGACGAGATACTCACCACGATAGCCATATTCCGCATGGTGCACCCGCGCGTGCAGCTCCGTTTTGCCGGCGGCCGCCACCATCTGGGCCGCGAGGCGCAGAAGCGTGCCATGCGCATAGGCATAAACGGTGCCATCGTAGGCGACCTGCTGACGACCGTAGGCTCCACCGTGGCGGAGGATAAAACGCTTTGTGCCGAAGCCGGCTACGATTTCTGACACCCCACACCATGAACGATATATCAGCATCGCTGCGCAAGACAATAGCCTCGCTCGCATCGGCACGCCGCCGCCGCGAGGCCGGACTTTTCGCCGCCGAAGGCACGAAATGCGTGCTCGACACTCTCGGAGCTTTCCGGCTGCGGCATCTTGCCGCCACGCCGGCATGGTTCGACGAGCATCCGCGCGAGGCTGCCCTCGGACAAAGCGTGGTGGCGCGGCGTCCCGACATGGTGCGCATGACGGCTCTGTCCACACCGCCGCCTGTCATTGCCGTGTACGAGATTCCGCAACAGACCGAGCCGCAGATAGCGCCGGACACACTCGTGGTGGCTCTCGACTGCGTGCAGGACCCCGGCAATCTCGGCACCATCGTGCGCGCGGCCGACTGGATGGGGGTGGACACCGTGCTGGCATCGGCCGATACGGCCGATATATTCGGCGCTAAGGCCATACAGGCCACCATGGGGGCCGTGTCCAGGGTGAAAGTGTTCTACTGCGATTTGCCTGCCATGCTCGCCGCTATGCCACGTGGCATCGGAATCTATGGCACATTCCTTGGCGGAGAGAACATCTATACGGCCCAGGGCATCGGCCCCGGAGGCATCCTTGTGCTCGGCAACGAAGGACGCGGCATCTCCGACGCCGTGGCGGAGCATGTGACGCGTCGCATCACCATTCCGAGCTATCCGCCCGGCCGCCCTACGTCGGAGAGCCTCAACGTGGGCGTGGCGGCAGCCATAGCCATGGCACAGTTCCGCTCGAAACTTTTTGTATAAACAGACGCTTTATTTTATGGCAAAGAAGACTGTGAAGACAGCATGGTTCTGCTCCGAGTGCGGCGCGGAATCGTCGAAGTGGGTTGGGCGTTGTCCGGCCTGCGGTGCGTGGAACACAATGGTGGAGGAGCGTGTGGCGACCTCTGCGGCCTCCACGGCCAAAAGCGGCGGCAAGCGCCGCACACAGGCTTCACGCGCTCTTGCCGTCAACGAAATCGAGGCGCTCAGCGAGCCGCGCATACTCATGCCGAGCAAGGAACTGAACCGGGTGCTTGGCGGCGGCCTCGTGCAGGGGTCGCTCGTGCTGCTCGGCGGCGAGCCGGGCATAGGAAAAAGCACGCTTGTGCTTCAGAATCTGCTTGCCATCAAATCGCGAACTATCCTCTATGTGTCCGGCGAGGAGAGCGCCACGCAGCTCAAATTGCGGGCCGACCGCATAGGCCGAGGCTCCGACAATGTGTTCATAGTGTGCGAGACATCTCTTGAAAACATATTCGACCACATCGAGGCCGTGCAGCCTTCGATTCTCGTGGTGGACTCCATACAGACCATAGCCTCCGATGCGCTCGACTCTGCCGCAGGGAGTGTAGGGCAGGTGCGCGAGTGTGCGGCGCGTCTGCTCAAATACGCCAAGGAGGAAAATGTGCCGGTGCTCCTCATCGGCCATATCACGAAAGAAGGCTCGCTGGCCGGACCCAAAGTGCTGGAGCACATAGTCGATGCCGTGTTGCAGTTCGAGGGCGACAACCGCTACATGTACCGAATCCTGCGGCCTATTAAAAACCGCTTCGGAAGCACGTCGGAACTGGGCATCTACGAGATGGCGCGCACCGGCCTGCGCGAAGTCACCAATCCGTCCGAGATGCTGCTCAGCCACGATTCCGGAGCGGAATCGCTGAGCGGTGTGGCTGTGGGTGTCACCGTCGACGGCGCCCGCCCGTTTCTCATAGAAGTGCAGGCGCTCGTAAGCACCGCCGCCTACGGCACCCCGCAACGTTCCGTGACTGGTTTCGACTCCAAACGCATGAACATGCTGCTTGCCGTGCTTGAAAAGCGCGTCGGCTTCAAACTTGCGCAGAAAGACGTGTTTCTCAACATCGCAGGCGGTCTGCGCGTCAACGACCCTGCCCTCGACCTCGGGGTCATCTGTGCCATACTCAGCAGCAATGTCGACATGGCTGTGCCGAAAGGGTGGTGTATGGCGGGTGAAGTGGGTCTGACAGGCGAAATTCGCCCGGTCACACGCATAGAGCAGCGCATCAGCGAAGCGGCCAAGCTCGGAATGACCGACATTCTTGTGGCGGCAGGCAACCTTAAGGGCATAGACCGCGAAACCGCCGGCATCACCATCCATGAAGTGGGCAAGGTGGAAGACGCTTTCCGCTGCGTGTTCGGGTGACAATAGGCGGCTCGCAACTTGCACTTTGCGGGGTCCATTGCGACCGACGAGTAAATATGCGTTAACATAAAAGACGCCATGCAGAAGTAATTTTAAATTTTTGTTAAGGTTGTCAACATTGGAATTGGCAGCCCCCTGTCATTAACAAGCATTATTAAACAACATCTAAACCCTGCTTTGCGGCTCTGCGGCAGAGCAGGGTTGCACATGTTTCATACAGGCACAAAAAAAAATTACTCGTCGTCTCGACGAATAATCTTCTTACCTTAAATCTAATACCATGAAAAACTGATGCAAAGTTAAGGGTTTTATGTTGTGCAACATAATTTTCAAACAAAAAAATGCACAGTGTTAACTCTTTTTAACCAAATAACTCGTCAAATAGTCCATATCCTCATGAATCGGGGCGTTCGTAAGGTATTCGTATTGCCCCGGTATGCCCTCGGCCCGGCAGGCTTGTTGGAAATGGCACAGGGCTATGCCCATGTCGAGGGCGACGTGTCGGCTGCGGGTGCGACGCATGCTGTAGAAATGTACTCGCGCACCATCGGTGTCGACAAGCGCACGCCACGGCTGTGCGTTCATGGCGCTCGGCGCGCGCCGCACAGCCTCGAGAGGGCGGAAGAATGCGGAATCCCGAGCCACCGGTTCTGAGAAACCGGCCGAAAAGAACATCCGGTCGAAATCAAGACGGGTGTTTTCGCGTACAACGCTGCGTGTGATTCGTTCGAGAAGATGGCGCTTGCCCGAAGGCACACCGACGGGCGACACTGCAACGACCTCCATTCCTTCCGACAGGCATGCGGCCTCGGCAAACACGCTGCCACGGAAAGTGGCTGCCATCCAGCATGTGCCGAGGCCGAGGCGTGTGGCTTCAAGCAGAATGCGCTCGAATTCGTAGCCGGCCGAAAGCCGTGCGGCGGGACTGCCGTCGGTGGAAAGTATCAGAAAGCTGCGTGCGCCGTGTATCACCCCGTAGGTGCCGGGGCGTCTGGCGCATCCTTCGGCGAAATGCGTGAGTCTGACGGCCACGCGGCCTCCGAACGGGGCGGATGTGGCCGCACATGCTTCTTCGAGCGCGGAAACCTGTGCGGCGCTTAGAGGTGTGTCGGCGTAATCGCGTACCGATGAGCGCCGTGCTATGATGTCATAGATGTCCATATGTGCAGTCTTTGCGGCAAAGATACGCAAATTTTGCCGGACGGGAAGCATCCCGTTAGAATCAATGACATCGTGTTTTTGTCAGAACGAGAACTGCAACATGGTGTTTATGCGGTTGTCGTGGCGCGAAACGCCGTCCATGTCCACCCGCCGTCCGTAGAGATATTCCATGCCGCATTGAAGTCCGGGCAGAATGGTGTAGAACACGTTGGCCGATATGTATTGCGCATAGCTGTACTGCTCGTTCCACGGCGTGCTTCCTCCGTCGTACCGCCCTGCATAGGCACGGGCGTGGCTGTATGTGGCGGAGGCGAATACTTTGGGCGAGAACGTGTACTGCAGTCCGGCGTATGCTCCCCATGCTTTTACGCCTTCGAGACGCCCTTCGCGGCCTGCTTCCGGAGAGAGGTCGAGTCCGAGTCCGGCAAGATCCTGTATGTAGCCGCCGATGCCTCGTCCGTAGGCCGCCTGATAGTATGCCCGGAGCGGGGTGTCGCCGAGCGCCGAACTTCCGCTCAGCTTTATGCCCCAGCCTGTGACGTTACGGTTTTTGTCGTTCACGAGGTCGCGGTACTGGATGTTGCGCATCAGCGCCGAAAACCGCAGCCACCCCGAGCCGTTGTCCCAGCTGTACTGCACATAGGCAGGGATGTCGGGAATCCGTTGTGTGACGGTGCGTGTGCCATCGGCTGCGGTGATGCTCGCATCGGGCAGTTCGACGCTTATGCCGCCTTTGATGCGCGACGAGAACGGATGCTGGTATGACACGATATTGTTGTTGGTGCCGACAAGGCCGCAGGGGCCTTCTGCATCGATGGTGGGCGGCGCGGCCGCGCCGTCTTCAAACAGCGATGATGTATGGCCCACGGTGATGCCGCGGTATGTGATATAGGCGTGGTTGAGCACGAAGCCGTTGCCCGGTCCGGTGAATTTTCCGCTTATGTATGCCCCCACTTTGTTTTTTGTGCCCGGCAGTGCCACGAAGTTGATGAAAATGCGGCTTTGCCCGAGGCTGCCTTGCAGCAGTCCGCCGTCGCCCTCGGGTGTGGCGGAGGGAATTGCTGCCGTGGTGAAGTCGTTGGCGTTGTGAATCGGGTTGCCCCAGTCGAAGACGCCAACGCCTTTGATATAGCCGCCGATGCCGAGATAGAACTTGTCCTGGTTTCCTTTTATGGCGAAACGCGGTGCGGAGGGTTCGTTGAAGCGTTTGGGCGCGTTCTCTATGAAGGCGTCATAGACTTTCTGGTCCGGCTCGCCCGGATTGAAAATAATCTTCACGTCTCCTTCGTCGGGTACGGTGGGATGGTTCTGCGCCTGGAGCGGGCCTGTGGCTATGGCGCCGGCGCATATTGTAATGATGACGCTTTTTTTCATTGCTATTGAATATATTCGTCGTTTATGCGGAAAGTGAAAGAATTGCGTTTTGCCACGACAAGAATGCCGAACAGCAGAGTGAGCGCGAAATTCAAAACAAAAGGGAAGTGGTTGCTTGACGTTCTGAAAATATGTCTGAAAAAGTCGATGACGAACGGAGCCACCGTCACGGCGATGTAGTTGACCGACAGCACTATGGCGAGTGCAAGCGTGGACTTGCGGCCGTCGGTGACGGTATAGGTGGCTTTGTCGTAGATTACAGGCTGGAACACGCCATAGCCGAAGCCCATAAGCGTGGAGGCCACATAGAGCAGCCAGTAGTCGCCGGCGAGTGCCATAAGCAGCAGTCCTCCTGCTATTGATGCCGTGGCCACGGCCATGGTGCGCTGTCCGAGCCGTCTTATGATGAAAGGCAGGCAGAATCCCGGCAGGAACACAGCCAGATAGAAAAGGGCTGTCACCGTGCCGGTGACGCTGCTGCTCAGGCGGTCTCCCTGAATAAGGAAAGGTAGATAATAGGATATGACTATGACGGAATAAGTGGCGAAGGCATAAAAGCCTATCAGACCGGCAATGCGCCCGAGGATAAAACCGCCGCGCACCCGCTCTCCCGCCCCGGGCCGGGCCCATGAGGGAGCGGAAGACGCGGCGTCGGCCGGCATCGGCACGCCCGACGGCATGTTTATCTTTTCCGACGCCTGTGGGTTGCGGCGGCGTACGGGCATCATAAGCGCCAGCGGTATGGCTGGTATCAGGTATACGAGGAAGGGCAGGTGCCAGTTGCCCTTGTTGAGCCATCCCACCACAAAAGTGGCCAGTACGAGCGCCATATTCGATATGCCGCTTTTTATGCCGAGCTGCTGCATGCGGTACCGCCCCACGAACGTGTCGGCTATCATGCCTGCCGCAAGCGGAATCACAAGGCCGCATCCGCATCCCAGCACGCAGCTTATCAATATAAGCTCCACCATGTTGTCGGCAAAGAAATAAAGCACTCCGGCCGCAAGGTAGATGGAAAGTCCAGTTATCACGATGCGCACCTTGTCGCGCGATTCGGAGAGTTTGCCGGAGAACAGCACGAAGGGTATTATCAACAGGTTCGGCAGCACCGTGAGCAGTTGGATTTCCAGGTCCGATGCATGCGGGAATATTCTGTCGAGGTTGCCGAGCATGGGGCTGACGGCCAGCCCCGGAAGGTTGACCACCAGCGACACCGACCATATTGCCAGCAGAGCCGGCAATGTGATGGTGCCTTTTCCGGTGGGTATTCTCATAGCCGTATCATTTGGTTTGTTCCTCTTTCTGCATTGCAGCCTGCACTTCCGTGTCGGATGGCTGGTAGCCGGCCGGCCATTTCGACGCCTGCGCGGGAGTGCGGCCCTCTATCTGCCAGTCGAAGGGGTAGAATGTGGAGTCGGGGCTGCGCCACGATTTCTTACGTTTGGCGTAGACAATAAGGGGGAGCGCGATGAACACGGCCACTCCTGCCACGAGCACGCCTACGTAGACTGCAGGGCTGCCAGTCTTAATCTGCGACGGCGGCACGAAACTGAGCACTCCGGCCACTACTGCTCCGGCCACTCCGACGGCTGTGACGAGCCACATGCCGAACTTGCCGCCGGGCACTCTGAAGCCGCGGCTCTTGTTGGGCGCCGTACGGCGCAGGCGCACGAAAGACGCGTAGATGATGACTACCATTATGAGGTAAATGATGGTGGACATCTGGCTGAGTATCTGATAGGCCGACTCCACCGAGGGCAGAAGCACGAGCACCAGCGAGAGAAGCGACACGATGGCGGCCTGTGCGTAAAGTATAGTAGTCTGCACGCCGTTTCTGTTGGTGTGCTGTAGCGAGCGAGGCAGGAATCCTGCTTTGCCCACGGCAAGCAGGCCGGTGGACGGGCCGGCGATTACGACGCTTACCTGTCCGAGCACTCCGAATGTGATCAGGAGTGCCATTACATTGCCGAGCCATGGCGCGCCTATGGATGCCCAAAGGTCGTTGTAGGCCACGAGGAGGCTTTGCAGCAGATTTATCTTGCTTTCGGGGATTACCACGCCTATTGCAAGCGTGCCGAGGATAAAGATTGCCAGGATGATGAGTGCTGCTATAAACACCGATTTAGGAAAATCCTTTGCGGGGTTCTTCATGCCCGGCACCTGCACGGCCTGTATTTCCATGCCGGCGAAGAACAGGAAGATGCTTGCAGCCAGCACAATGGTGCCGAAATGGGAGAAGTCGGGCCAAAACGGCTTGTCGAGCGGCAGATTCACGGTTTTTCCGAGCAGCAGATAGACAACGCCCATGACGATGAGCACGGCGGCGGGGATTATCGTGCCGAAAAGGCCTCCGAGAGTGCTCAGCTTGTTGGCGTAGCGCATGCCGCGGAAAGTGTTGAACGTGCACACCCAGTACACTCCCAGCACGATGAGCAGCGTGTAGATGCGGTTGCCGGCGAGACGCGCGTCAAAAGCTTCCGGCCAGAATATGTAGGCGAGAGACACGGCGCCGAACATAAGCACGGCAGGGAACCATATCACCACCATCTGCCAGTCCAGATACATGCTCAGCCATCCCGTGCGAGTGCCGAATGCCTCCGACACCCAGCGGAACACACCGCCCGAGCGCGTGTAGGTGGAAGCGAGTTCCGCGCACACAAGGGCGTAAGGCACAAGGAACACGAGTGCCGCGAACACGTAATAGAATATTGATGTGAGCCCGAATTCGGCCTGCGACGCAAGACCTCGCATACTCACGATAGTAGTCACTATCATGATGGCCATAGCCATCATGGATATTTGTTTCGCGCCTCCCTTGGGATGCGTGTGTGGAGTCTCTTCGCTTATACCGCCGGGGGCAGATGACTGTTGAGACGTGGAAATGTTTTTTTCGGTAGCCATAGCGGTCTGTACTTATGATGAAATGGAAAGGAGCCGATACCGGTTTTTCATCCAGTATCGGCTCCCGGCTTAATGTGTCAAGGCTCCGTGGCCTTGCGTGTATGTGTTGCTTGTCAGCGTGCGGGGTAAACCACAGGATAGGCTTCGGCGAGTTTCGTGCCCACCTTATAGTGCATGCCCGGCTGGGCGGTGAAGCTGACGTTGCTGCCGGCCTCGAACACCATCACGATGTCGGAACCGCCGAACTGGAAGTAGGATATTTCTTCGCCTTTATGAAGCACCTGGCCCACTTCTGCGGTCATGACTACGGACGATACCTGTGCCATGCCCATGGGCAGAATGGCTACAAGGCCGATGGGGCTGTCGATTACGATGAGGCCGCGGCACTGCATGAATTCATAGCCGGGGGAGTCCGGTGCGTCGAGGTGGCGTATCATTTTGACGTGGTTTCGTCCGTCGGCCACAGCTTCGTCCCGGTCGGCTACGACTTCAAGGTAGACTGTGCCCTGGATGAAGCGCGATTCGAGCACGCGGCCGGCCACAGGCGCATGCTGGCGGTGATAATCGGTGGTGTTCAGGAACGAGTGCATCCACATGCCGCCTTTGAAGCGGTCTCTGTAGGGGCTGTCGGCGAGAAGTTCCTGGATTTTCCAGCGTATGCCTTTGATGTCTACTTCGGAGTTGTCGCTCACCTCCCATTGTCCGCCGAATGTGGAGTCGGCCGGCGATGTGATTATGCGGCTGTCTTCAATGGCTGCGATTGGGTGCGTGCCCGGTTTGTAATGGCGTGCGAAAAATTCGTTGAAGGTCTTCCATCCTCCGTGGGGCTGGATGTACATGTCCATGTTGTAGGCCGGGGAGTCGTAGTAGGACTGTACGGCTTCCGGGGTGAGCGATTCGGGCTGGTCCATCCATTTGCCGAATTCCTGGATGTATTTTCTCATCCATAGCGAAAGCGGAGTGAGAGGTTCGGCGGGGTTGTGGGGCATCACGGCGTTCTGGAGGCTCTTTACGGGTTCCTGGTCGAGGATGAAATAAAAGAGACACACGTGCTTGTACACGATTTTTCCGGGCTGGTTTTCGGTTGGAACCCATGTCATTTGCGCGTCAAGCCATGCGTAGTAGTCGTCAAGAGTCTTCATTTCGTCCATTTCCACGGCATTGTATGATTTTGCTTTGTCGAATGCCTGCTGGAATTTGTCCTGCCAGTTGTTTTTCTGAATCATGTCGAGGAGTTCCTGCACGATTGGCTGATGGGTTGTCTGTGCCATGTTGAGAGAGGTATAAATGTTAGTTTATGTTATGTGTGTAGTGCCGTTGCAGGGATACGTCCCCTGTAAAAGAATCAATAGTGAAACGTCTCGCGATGCCGAAAGTTCCGACAAGCTTGCTTTTTATCTTATTTTTAACTTTTGCTACACATTGTCCGCAAAAAAATCATACCGCTCATGCAAGATTTGCGCCATTGCGGGATTCTATATGGTAGAACAACCAATTAAACACTACTGAGTATGATAAGAAAACATTCATTATTGCAGTTTCTTGCAGGCGCCGTGATGCTGGCTGCGCTGCCGTCGTGCATCAATGACGACGACACGTCGGGTATTAATCTCCCGACAGCGCTGGTGACCGTATGCCCCGACGAAGACGGCACCTTCGTCATGCATCTCGACAACACCACCCGTCTGGTGCCGACAAATCTCGCGTCATCGCCGTTCGGAAAAAAAGAAGTGCGTGCGCTCGTCAACTATACCGAGACGGAAGAATACACGGACGACGATAAAATAAGAAATGTAAAGGTGAACTGGCTGGACAGCATACGCACAAAACTGCCGGTGGAAAGCGCAGGCGACCGCAATGACGAAATGTTCGGCAAAGACCCGATTGAAATCGTGCGCGACTGGGTCACGGTGGCCGAAGACGGATATATTACACTGCGCGTACGCACTCTATGGGGGATTCAAAACACCAGACACGCCATAAACCTCCTTACCGGCGTGAATGAGTCAGACCCCTGTGAGCTGGAGATAAGGCACGACGCCAAAGGCGACATACATGGAGAATGGGGCGACGCCCTTGTAGCCTTCAACCTCAACGGTCTTGCAGGAGAACTCGGCGATGTGGCCAAGATTAAACTGAAATGGATGTCGTTCAGCGGCGAAAAGTCAGTCGAGTTTGATTTGAAAATGCGGCCTTTGAAGCAAGACGTGGACGCAAGCTCCATCCTGCACTCAAAAGCAGTGGAGTAGGAGTAAGAAAACGGCAATTGTGTCCGTTACAATAGAAAATAGCGATTACACAAAAAGCCTTTCGGGATGGGCGTGAAGGAGTTTGGGGAATCCTTCTCAGCCCTCCCCGAAAGGATTGTTTGCTGCTATGGCGCCAAAAGAAACAGACAACGAATTGCAGCTCCTTGGCCTTGTAAGACAGGGCGATTCTGCGGCTATGAAGGCGGTGTATTCCAGATACGTCCGTTATCTCGCAGCCGTATGCTCGCGATATATACTTAACAGCGAGGATGTGAAGGATGTGTTGCAGGATAGTTTTCTGAAAATATTCTCCGGAATAGAATCTTTTGAGTACAGAGGCGAGGGCTCGTTGAAAGCATGGCTTGCAAAGGTTACAGTAAATGAAATATTAAAGTTTCTCAGGCGCGACAAACGTATGGAACTTGTGGAGATTTCCGATAGCGAGCACGGCCTGCCCGAAGATGAGCCGGATATAGACGCATTACCTTCATCTTTGATATATAGCCTGATACGCGAACTCCCCGACGGCTATCGGACAATATTTAATCTGTACGTCGTCGAAAATAAAAGCCATAAAGAAATTTCGGAATTGCTGGGCATAAAAGAGAGCACTTCCGCTTCACAGCTTCACAGAGCCAAATCTTTGCTGGCGGCAAAAATAAGGCAACACCAAAACATGACACCTTTATCGACATGAATGAAGACTGGCTGAATAAAATCCGCGACCGCATGGCGGATTATGAAATAGACGAGCCGGACGGTTTATGGACGGCCATTGAGAACCGGCGCCAGGCCCCGGCCTCCGGCCATGGTCGCCCGGGGCGCAATGTCATATTGGCATGGGTAAGGAGAAGCGCGGCCGCCGCCGTGCTGGCTGCTGTGGGTTTGTTGTGTTTCTATGTGATGAAGGATGCGGGAAATTTCGCAGAACCGCCGTCGTCACCTGTTGTAGCCGAACATGTGTGTCCGCCTGCCGGCGTGGAAACACCGGCACAGGCGGCTGCAACTTCCGGAAAAACTTGTGCAGTCGGGAAGCCGGGCCTGCGGTGCGCCGGCGAAATCCGTAAAACCTGTGCTGAAAGCGTGGCTGCCGAGCCTGTCGTCCGAGACAGTCTGCAAGAGGGGGGCCGGGAACAAAAGGATACTATGCTCGTGACAAAAAAAACCACCTATGGGATGCAATTAAAGGAACGCACATACCATATAGCCTCCATCGCTCCGCAGAACCGGCCGGCCGGAAAAATCTCATGCTCCATGTTCGCCTCGGGAGGGGCTGGGTCGGTGCTGAACAGACATTACGCCGGCGAAATCGCTGCGGGAAGCATAGGAGTGGACAATGCCGTGTGGAAAGACGACCCGATGCTGGGCATTCTGCTGTTCAACCGGGGACAGGATATTGAGTCAGACGTCCGGCATCGTTTTCCGGTAAGGGCCGGAGTGACGGTTTCCTATAATCTCAGCGACAGACTCGCTGTCGAAAGCGGGCTCAGCTATACGAACCTGACATCCGACATCAGGGAAGGCAGCGAAAACCATTATTATGCCGGCCAACAGCGGCTACACTACATCGGCATGCCTCTGAATCTGAAATACCGCATTCTTTCATGGCGCAGACTGGATGTATATGCCTCATCCGGCATCCTTGTGGAGAAGTGTGTGTCGGCTAAAATAGATAAAGAGTATGTAATCTGCCATCAAGGCGTGGGACGTGGAAAAGAGGACATCCGCGACAAGCCCCTGCAATTGTCTGTGGGCTGTGCGGCAGGCGTGCAGTACAACCTCGTGAATCTGCTCGGAGTGTATGTGGAACCGGGCATGAATTATTATTTCAACGACGGCTCGCCGCTACAGACAATATACAAAGAAAAACCTTTGAATTTCAACTTTAACATAGGCCTGAGGCTTACATTCGGGAAATGATAATTGATTAATATTGTGTGCTTATAATAAAGGGGAGGCCGTTTGTAATAAAATTTACGATTCGGCCTCCCCGGATTTAACATGATGGCTTTCAGAATCCTGAGAACATGTTTTCAAACAGGTTTCGGATTTCGTTCCGTACTCTGCGAAACTCACCGATTATATAGTCTTCAGTACCTGTTGAATAAGAGGTTGTTTAAAAATCATTGGCAACCCCTCCCTGTCATTAACAAGCATTATTAAACAACCTCTAAATAATACAAAAACACCCAATTTTACATTCTTGGGTGTAAAATTGGGTGCTTGTTTTGCAATTTGCTGATTTTCAGCGTTTATTGCGGAGAGAGAGGGATTCGAACCCCCGGAGGTGTGACCCTCAACGGTTTTCAAGACCGCCGCAATCGACCACTCTGCCATCTCTCCTTGCGGATTTGCATCTGCAAAGGTACTGAGTTTTTGTGGCTTCGGCAAATTTTAGGCGAGTTTTTCAATTTTTTTTATGTCGTTTTGTGTCAATTGCAAGTATTAGGGCTGTGAAAGATTGTTCTGTTTTTATGTTTTTTCGCTTTAAATGCAAAATTATCATAAATGTCTGTGGCCGTTTGTCACTTTTTTGCTCCCCGGACGTCTTATAAACGCGAGTTCGGGATAAGAATTTTATTTTTTTCAACCAAGCAAAAGACATAGAGTATTGGGCGGCCTGTCA
>VSPG01000034.1 GCA_009775265.1 Muribaculaceae bacterium | reverse complement strand
TTGCTGCGTGTGCCGCAATGGTATTTCCCGTCTGTTTTGTCCGGCGAACAGGCCACCGGCGACAAACTCGCGGCATTCCATTCAAGGCTTGTACCCGAATGTGTGCGTATGGCCGATTTGACTGCCGGACTTGGCATCGACGTTCTGCACTGCTCCGGAATAGCTTCGCATATAATCGCGGTTGAGAAAGATTCCGAAAAAGCGGTAGCATTACGTCATAATATGTGCTTGGCAGGAGTGGAGAATGTGTCGGTAGAGTGCGCCGATTGTCGTGAGTGGCTTAAGAGCTACGGAGGAGAGCGCTTGGACTTGCTGTTTGTTGATCCGGCGCGCCGTTCGGCCGACGGGGGCCGTGTATTTGCCCTTGCCGATTGCGAGCCGGACATTGTCGGCATGCTTCCGCTTATAAAGGAAAAGGCGTCGAAAATGCTCGTGAAAGTGTCGCCTATGCTTGATATAAGCCGTCTTGTCGAGGAGCTTGAAGCATGTGTGCACATATATGTCCTCGGCACGCCAACGGAGTGTAAGGAACTTTTTGCATTGGTGGATTTCGACCATGCCCCACAGGCGAAAGATGATGTGATTATTGATGCAGTCACGGTTTCCGACGGGGCAGAGTCTGTTTTCCGCTGCTCGCGTTCGGAAGAAATGGTGGCCGATGCCGTGTATGGTGTGCCACGTGCCGGCGATTATGTATGTGAGCCTTATCCGGCAGTCATGAAAGCCGGCGCCGTGCGTCTGGTGGCGCAGCGCTATGGGTTGCATAAATTGGCGGCTAATACACATGCATATTTTGGAATTGCATGTCCGGATGGCTTCCCGGGAGAGAAGCGTCGAGTGGAGCAGGTTTTGCCGTATGCGTCCAAGGTGCTGAAACGTTTCCGCAAAGACTATCCGCGTATAGAGGTCGCTGTCCGCAATTTCGGAATGAGCGCGGAGGCGTTGCGCGCCAAGCTCGGAGTGGGGCAGGGAGGCGGAAAGCGTCTGCTTGCAGTCACTGACATTGCCAACGAAAAATGGTTGATTGTCCTCGAATGATTTTCTGATAGACCGATAATAAAAAGCCAGTGGACAAAATCCACTGGCTTTTTATTATCGGCTGATACCGGAAACCTACACGAGGAAACCGAGAAGCACACCGGCAGCTACGGCCGAACCGATAACACCTGCGACATTCGGACCCATGGCGTGCATGAGCAGATAGTTGGAGGGGTCGTATTCGAGACCGAGGTTGTTCGATATACGTGCACTCATAGGCACGGCAGAGACGCCGGCATTGCCAATAAGCGGGTTTATCTTCTTTTCTTTCGGAAGCACAAGGTTGAAAATCTTGACGAAAAGCACGCCGCTTGTTGAGGCTATTATGAATGCCATGAATCCGAGGAAGAAAATAAAGATGGTCTGGGGCGTCAGGAATTGCGAGGCTTGTGTGGAAGCTCCCACTGTGAGACCGAGAAGGATGGTCACGATGTCGGTGAGAGCGTTGCTTGCGGTTTTGGCAAGACGGGTGGTGACTCCACATTCGCGCAACAGGTTGCCGAAGAAAAGCATGCCCAGAAGAGGCAGGCCCGAGGGCACTACGAAGCATGTGAGAAGCATGCCCACTATGGGGAATATAATCTTCTCGTTCTGGCTGACGGCACGTGCCGGTTTCATGCGTATCACGCGTTCCTTTTTAGTGGTAAGCAGTCGCATGATAGGCGGCTGTATCACGGGTACGAGAGCCATGTAGGAATAGGCCGACACGGCAATTGCTCCCATGAGGTTAGGCGCCAGCTTCGACGAAAGGAAGATGGCCGTGGGGCCGTCGGCACCGCCGATAATGGCGATAGCGCCTGCCTGGTCTGGTGCGAAGCCCAGCAGAAGTGCCACCATATATGCACCAAAAATACCGAACTGTGCGGACGCTCCGATGAGCATCAGCTTCGGATTGGCGATGAGGGCCGAAAAATCGGTCATGGCGCCGATGCCGAGGAAGATGAGAGGTGGATACCAGCCGGCAGACACGCCGTTGTAGAGAATGTTGAGCACCGAGCCTTCCTCGTAAATGCCCACTTCAAGACCGGCGGCGGTGTTGAACGGGACATTGCCGATGAGAATGCCGAAGCCAATAGGCACCAGGAGCATGGGTTCGAAATTCTTCTTGATAGCAAGCCATATGAAGAAAAGACCTACGGCAAGCATCACGAAGTTGCCGAACTCAGCGTTGGCGAAACCAGTCAGTTCCCAGAACTGACGCAGGTTGTTAAGCAGAAAATCGCCGAATGACATAATCTGCTTTATTCAAGAGTGAGAAGAACGGCGCCTTCAAGCACGGAATCGCCGGAGTTGACATTGATGGAAGCCACACGGCCGTCGCGGCCTGCATGGATGGCATTTTCCATCTTCATGGCTTCAAGCACGAGAACAGTATCAGACGCTTTCACGGTGTCGCCCACTTTTACAGGGATTGAGAGCACTACGCCGGGCAGGGGGGCCTTGATGCTTTCTGTGCCGGCATTGCCGGATGCTTTGGCGATTACTTTCTCTCCGGTGGCTGTGCGGGGTGCGGCAGCGGCGCGCGGTGCGCTTACCACTTTGGTGGCTGCTGCCTTTTCCATTTCCACCTTGTAAGGCACGCCGTTCACTTCCACTTCCACGACGTTGTCGTTCAAGTCGCCGACGCCCACCTTGTAGGTGTTACCGTTGATTTTATATTTGTATTCTTTCATTTTTTCAATGTAGATGCAGGGGTTGAAACTTAGGTGGATTTAGCGACGGTTGCGCTCGTGAGTCGGCACTTCGCGCAGGCCGTAGATTTTGGAGCTCCAGGGCGAGTACGCACGCTTCACTTTGTTGATAGTGAGAATCGTGTTTTCGGCGTCGTGGGCGTTGAAATGTTCGTGCAGCGCCATGACGATGGCTGCGATTTCTTCGCCGCTGTCGTGGCCGGTGGCTGCGCGCACTTCTTTGTCCTTATGGTCGGCTCCGCTGCTCTTGATTTTGTTGCTGCGAGACATGCGTTTGCCTATTGCTCCGATAGCGTAGAAGCTGAGGCACAGCATGAGAAGCGCCGAGAATACGATGCACATGGCCATTATTGTCATGCCGAAGCCATTCTCGTCAATTTCTGCAAACATCTCGACACGGTTGTTGCTGTCTTTGATGATGTTGGCGCTTGAAGGCGTGATGTAGTTATTGCCTTCGCCTGTGCGTATGCTCCATTCGCCTTCGCCGTCAGACGTGCGTGCAAATGTGCAGTTCGCAGTAAGGGTGGCGGGCACAATTATCTCATCGATGAGCGAGCCGTCGGCATCGTAAAGTCCCACCCAGTTCTCTTGTCCGGGTGTAAGGACAAAGTTGGTGTGGAACGTTCCTTTGTTAGGTTCGCCGTCGGTGAAAAATACGACATGCTGCCGTTTTTCGATGCGGGTATTCACATCGCCCAGCGGCACAGGGTACATCTTGGGCTGCTCGGGGTCGTTGCTGAGATACATGCTCGAAATCTGTACGGGCGCGAAGTTGGAATTGAAGAGCTCAATCCATCCGTGGCGCTCGCCATAATCGTCGATGATGCTGGAATTGTTCTCCACCATCACCTCGTTGAGGCGTACGGCCTTACGGCTTTGTGCCGAAAGCGACGCACATCCTGCGACGAGGGCGATAGCTGCTATTATAAATATTTTCTTCATAGTGGCTTACAGAGGAATGTTGCCATGCTTTTTGGCGGGGTTGGTCACCTTTTTGGTGGCGAGCTGCTGCAGGGCGCGGATTACGCGGAAACGCGTGTTGCGAGGCTCGATTACGTCGTCGATGTAGCCATAGCGTGCAGCGTTGTAGGGGTTGCAGAAGAGTTTGTTGTATTCTGCTTCCTTTTCAGCAAGCACTTTCTTGGGATCGTCGGATGCTTTTGCCTCTTTTGCATAGAGCACCTCTACAGCGCCGGCACCGCCCATTACTGCGATTTCGGCAGTGGGCCATGCATAGTTCATGTCGCCGCGCAGCTGTTTGCAACTCATTACAATGTGGCTGCCGCCATAGCTCTTGCGCAGCGTTACGGTAACTTTGGGCACAGTGGCTTCACCGTAAGCATAAAGCAACTTGGCGCCGTGGAGAATCACGCCGTTATATTCCTGACCTGTGCCGGGAAGGAATCCGGGCACGTCTACGAGGGTCACGAGGGGTATGTTGAATGCGTCGCAGAAGCGGACAAAACGTGCGCCCTTACGCGATGCATTGCTGTCAAGCACGCCGGCGAGGTATTTGGGCTGGTTGGCCACGATACCCACTGACTGGCCGTTGAAGCGTGCGAAACCGACGATGAGGTTCTTGGCGTAGTCGCGCTGTACTTCCAGGAATTCGCCGTTGTCGATAATGGCTCCGATTACCTCATACATGTCGTAGGGGCGTGTTGCAGAGTCGGGAATGATGTCGTTGAGTGAGTCTTCCAGACGGTCAATGGGGTCGGTGCAGGGCACGAGGGGTGCTTCCTCGAGGTTGTTCTGAGGTATGAAGCTGAAGAGCTTGCGGATGATGCGCAGAGCGTCTTCGCCGTCTTCAGCCGCAAAGTGCGCCACGCCGCTTTTGGAGGCATGGACTTCAGCACCGCCGAGAGCGTCCTGGGACACGTCTTCTCCGGTCACGGTCTTTACCACTTTAGGACCAGTGAGGAACATGTAGGAGATGCCTTTGGCCATAATGGTGAAGTCGGTGAGGGCGGGAGAGTACACGGCACCGCCGGCACAGGGGCCGAGGATGGCTGAAATCTGCGGAATCACACCGGAAGCCATGATGTTGCGCTGGAAAATTTCAGCGTATCCCGCGAGGGCGTTGATGCCTTCCTGAATGCGTGCGCCGCCGGAGTCGTTAAGACCGATGACGGGAGCACCCATTTTCATGGCCATGTCCATGACCTTGCAGATTTTCAGTGCCATGGTTTCGGACAGCGAACCGCCGAACACGGTGAAGTCTTGTGCGAACACATATACGAGGCGTCCTTCGATGGTACCGTAGCCGGTGACTACGCCGTCGCCGAGAAACGATTTTTTGTCTTGGCCGAAGTTTGTGCAGCGGTGGCGCACAAACATGTCGAGCTCCTCGAACGAGCCTTCGTCGAGCAACTGTGCGATGCGTTCGCGGGCGGTGTATTTACCGCGTTCGTGCTGCTTTTCGATGGCCTTTTCGCCGCCGCCGAGGCGGGCTTGGGCGCGGAGCTCTATGAGCTCTTGTACTTTTTCAAGCTGACTGCTCATTACTTTGATAGTATGATATTGGTATGGGTATTTTGATTACTTGTTGGGGTCTTCGCAAAGTTCGATGAGGGTACCGACTGTGCTCTTGGGATGCAGGAAGGCGATGTTGAGGCCTTCAGCACCTTTGCGGGGTGCTTTGTCAATAAGGCGGCAGCCTTTTTCCTCGAGCTCGCCGAGAGCGTTAGCCACGCCGTCGGCAATGGCGAATGCCATGTGCTGGATGCCTCCGCGGCCTCCGTTGTTGGCTACGAACTTGGAGATGGCGCTGTCTTCAGCAGTGCCTTCAAGCAGCTCGATTTTGGTCTGGCCCACCTTGAAGAATGCGGTGCGCACTTTCTGGTCGGCAACTTCCTCAATTGCGGTGCATTTGAGACCGAGCATCTTCTCGTAGAAAGGGATGGCTTCGTCGAGCGACGGAACGGCGATGCCGATGTGTTCGATATGCGATATTTCCATAATATAAGGGATTAATGTTTTTGATGATACTATTGTAGTTGGCACACGCTGCGGCAGGCCGGCGCGTAATTACCTGCAAATTTACAAAAATTATTGAAACAGCGGTTGTTCGGTTTCAAAAAATGCCGCTTTACGTCAGTCAAACAGTCCTTCGATAACCTCCTCGGCTTCTTCCGGTTCAATTTCTTCGTAAATTTCGCCCCCGCAGAGTTCTGTCGCGGGAAAATGGAAGCGGGCATCCTGTTTGTAGGGCAGGGTGGGGTCGGCATATACTTTACTGATGTAGAGCCCGTATATTGGCAGCGCCATACTTGCTCCCTGGCCTTCTGCCATGGAGTTGAAGTGGATGTAGCGTTCGTCGCCGCCGACCCACACGCCGCTGACGAGCTCGGGAGTGAAGCCCATAAACCAGCCGTCGGCGTTGAAGTTTGTGGTTCCTGTTTTGCCTCCTGTCTGTGCCGTGATGTTGTATGGTGCGCGGCGTAGCCGGTTGCCGGTACCGCCGTCCACTACATTGAGCAGTATGGAAAGTATTCTCCAATATCCTTTGTCTGTGATGACTTCCGTCTGCACAGGGGAGAAGTCGCTGATTACGTTGCCATTGCTGTCTGTGATTGAGGTGACGAACATGGGGTCGCTGCGCATGCCGTTGTTGGCAAAGGCACTATAGGCTGTCACCATTTCTTTTACCGATACTTCGCAGGGCCCGAGGCAGAGCGACAGCACTGCGGGCAAGCGGTTGGTGATGCCATACGAATGCATGCGGTTTACAAGTTCGGCCGGGCTTAGCTGTGCCATGAGACGTGCCGAAATCCAGTTGTTGGAGTTTGTGAGCGCCCAACGTAGGTCTACGTTTTCTCCTATGCGTGAACGTCCGCTATTGCGCGGCGTCCACAGACGGCCGCTTTCGTCGGTGAAAGTGGGTTGTTCGTTAAGCAACTGGCTGCATGGCGTGAAGCCGGACTCCATGGCATATGTGTAGAGGAAAGGCTTTATGGTGGAGCCTATCTGTCTTCGGCCGGTTGATACCATGTCGTATTGGAAGAAGCGGAAATCGGGGCCGCCTACGTAGGCTTTGACATGGCCGGTAGATGCATCCATGGACATGAATCCCGTGCGCAGGAAACTCTTTGTGTAGAGTATCGAATCGAGCGGAGTCATAACCGTGTCTACCGGCCCGGCATAGCTGAACACTGTCATTTCTACCGGAGTATTGAACTCGGCTGTGATTTCTTCGTCGGATTTGCCAGCTACTTTTGCCACGCGCCGCCGTTCGCTCTGGCGCACTGCGTTGGCTATGAGTTTTGCGCGTGTCTGCGCCGAAAGTTCGGCGGGGTTCGACGAGTATGGCGCCGTGGACGAGTTGCGCTTCTCGCGGGCGAAAGACGCCTGTAGCTTACGCATGTGTTCTCCCACAGCTTCTTCGGCATATTGCTGCATGCGCGAATCGATGGTGGTGTATATGCGCAGTCCGTCGTTGTAGATGTCATACTTGCTGCCGTCGGCTTTCGGGTTTTTGTCAATCCATCCGTAGAGCGGGTTGATGGCCCATGCTATGCTGTCATCGGTGAATTTCTGTCCGTCCCAGTCGGCATAGTCGGAGCGTTTTGGCTTGTGGGCGGTGAGCATGCGTCGCAATTCCTCGCGCAGGTATGGTGCTATGCCTTCCTTATGGTCGATGCGGTGGAAATCGAGATTGAGCGGCAGTGCCGAAAGCGAATCGAGCTGTTCGCGGGATATGTAGTCTGCTTTGTACATCTGTTCAAGCACTACGTTGCGGCGGGCACGTGTACGCTCCGGATGGCGCAGGGGGTTGAAATACGACGGATTCTTTACCATGCCGACAAGCATTGCGGCCTGTTCGATGTTGAGCTTGTCGGCAGTGGTGTTAAAATATACTTTGGCGGCGCTCTTGATTCCTACGGCGTTGTAAAGGAAGTCGAACTGGTTGAGATACATCTTGATGATTTCTTCTTTACTGTAGAAACGTTCGAGCTTGATGGCTATCATCCATTCTATGGGTTTCTGCATAGCACGGCCGAGCATGCCGGAACTCGGTGGGGTGTAGAGCTGTTTGGCGAGCTGCTGGGTGATGGTGGAGCCGCCGCCGGCGCTTTTGTCGCCAAGCAACACGGTTTTGAATACGGCACGGCTTACGGCTTTGGCATCGATGCCGGAATGGCTTTCGAAACGGACATCTTCGGTTGCGATAAGGGCGTCGATTACGTTTGGCGAGATTTCGTCGAAATCGGCATACACGCGGTTGCCTGTGCCACGGAAGTATCGCCCCATCTCTTTGCCGTCGGCGGTGAATATGACGGAAGCGAACTTGTCCTGCGGGTTTTTAAGTTCTTCGACCGGAGGCATGTATCCTATGACTCCATTATAGACAAGAATGAAGAAAACTGCTGAAAATACAGTGGCGGCGGCGAATGCCGCCCAAAGCCATTTTATGATTCGGAAGCTGCGTTTTTTGGGGCTTGCAGCCTGAATGGGCGTTGTGTTGTCGTTTGCCATGTTTCGATGAGGCTATTATTTGGCAAAGTTACGAAAGATTTCCTACCCGTGCAATACGGCGATGAAAAAGCGCCCCGCAGCCATAGGGCCATGGGGCGCTTTATTAGAAAGCTATTGTATGTATTATTTTACAGCAACTTTACGTACGCTTCCGTCAGAGTATTTGACTACATATATGCCTGATTTTGCATCTGCTTTGTTGATGCGTCGTCCGCTGAGGTCGTAGACTCCGGTTATTTCGGCATTTTCGCTTACGGTGATATCAGATATGCCGGCCGATTGTGTGAGAGGTATGCTGACTCTTACTCCGGGAGCTTTTACGACAACATCGCCTTCAGCGATGACTTCTGCAGCGTTGTGGCTGAGGGTGAGTTCGCAATTGTCGTAGCGTCCTTTCACAGAAGCGGTGACGCCTGCCGGCACTTCTACGGAAAGCTTGCTGCCGTCGTAGTAGCTGCCAAGGGCTACTTTCACAGGAGTGCCGTCGCCTGGAAGCTCGATTTTCTCAGTTTCTGTCGTAAGCCACGGATATTCGGCGTTAAGACCGAAAGAGAAGGCGCTGCACATGTCGTGGTAGTTGTCGTCGGCATCACGATAGGTCAGGGGGATGAAGGAATCATATACCGGACGGCCGGTGTGGCTGCTCAGGTCGATACGTTTCATCAAATAACCATGGCATATGTAGTCGGGGTGGTCTACCTGCGACTGCAACGGGGCGAAATACTCCACTTTGTCTGAATTAAATCCTGTCAGAGACACGAAATAGCAGGGAGTAGCGTCAGATTTTTCAATTACTACGGGAGATGAGAAGTCGAAGGGCAGGCACAGGTAGCCGTTGCTATCGCCTGCGGAGTATTCCTTCAGTATGTCTTTTCCTTTGATGGTTGCAGAGCCAAGCAGGGTGAGAAGATCATAGTCGAATGCCATCGTTTCGTCGAACGCATATATGGAGATGGTGAATTCTGCGTCATTGTCGACCTTGCCCCATGCATTTACGGTGACTCCGTTCACTACAAGCGGAGCGGAAGGCGGGAAAATCATGTTTGCTATGCCATAGAGCTGTACGTCGTCGCTCGGATTCTGTTCGTTGCCGTTGAGAGAGTAGTTGAGCCAGTACTTGTTTGTGTTGGAATTATGGCCAAAAAGCGGAATTGTAGGGTCGCCGATGGCTGCATCGTCATACGAAACGAATGTCAGTCCTGATTGATTGAAGTCAAACGGAAGGAGGCCGCCTTCGATTTCGGACCCGTCGTCGAATTTGTACTCAAATTTGCCACCTGCCTGGAAGTAATGGTATGGAGCGGCATAGCTGCCTGTGGAACTGTTGGGAGCAGAGGCGTAGAGGGTTGGCGGTGTGAAGAAGTTGTTGCGTTTGCTGGCGTCGCTGGTATAGTCGGGTATGTAGGTTGCCGTGAGTTCTTCAGCTTCGTCGGAAGTGGTTAGCTCAGCTGTGGCCGGGTCGCAATATTCCCAATGATAGGATGCATTGTCAATGGTCATGTTGTTGGTCCACGTGATGGGGCCGTATACGGGATATTGTGCGAAGCTTCCCATCATGCATCCCATGCTCCATGTGCGGTCGAATCCCCAATAGAGTGTTTCAAAGGGGTTGGTGTAGGAAATGTCTTCAAGCTCGGGATAGCCTACGCCAATTGCATCTATAAACATTGTGTTTCCGTCGGAGCCTACATAGCGGAATGCGAATTTAGTTTTTTTGCCGGCAAATTGTGTCACATCGAGGCTCTTTTTCTCAAGGACTGTCGGAGTTGCATATGCCAGGTCAAGCAGAGACCATCCCCATGTTTAAAGCGGCAGTAGCTAATAGGCCTGTGAGTAGAGTTTGTTTCATGTAGACAAGATTGATTATTTATAGAGTTATGTGCAAAGGTATGCGTATTTCCTATAAAACTCAAAAAAAACGCTGCAAAATCATCAATATTGCAGCGTTTTTAATGTTTTTACTTAAATTTCATTATGTCCGTTCGTTGATACGCGTCTTTATGTCGAAAAAAATGCGGTCTACGTCGCCACTGCCTTCTACAGGGAGGTAATTTCCTTCCTGCTTATAATATTCGCGTAAGGGGGCCGTCTGTTCGTGGTATACTTTCAGGCGTTTTGTAATGGTGTCGATGTTGTCGTCGGCCCGGCCTGTTTCTTTGCCACGCTGCAACATGCGGCGTATCAGTTCTTCTTCCGGCACTTCCAGCCCTATCACGGCGTGAACTTCAGAACCACGCTCTGCAAGCATCTTTTTAAGGGATTCCGCCTGCGGAATAGTGCGTGGGAAGCCGTCGAAGATGACGCCTTTTGAGGTTTTTTCCGGATTATCGTCAAGCACGGAAGCGAGAACGCGCACCATCAGGTCGTCAGGAATGAGCTGTCCGCGTGAAATATAGCCGTCGACTATTTTGCCGAGTTCCGTTCCTCGGGCTATATGGTCGCGCAATACTTCTCCGGTCGATATGTGGTGAAGTCCGTATTCTTTTATTATGCGCTCGCTTTGTGTGCCCTTGCCGCTGCCGGGGGCACCGAAGATTACAACATTAAGCATGTTATCGTGTCAGTCGCACTGTGTTTTCAGCACGTAGATGTCGTTGAGGTCGCGGGCGCGTTCGTTGAGATCGAGTCCGAAACCTATGATGAATTTTTTGGGGATGCGGAAACCGACATAGTCGGGGTTGATGTCAGGTTCTTCAAGTGCTTCCGGCTTAAAGAGCAGAGTGGCCACCTTGATGTCGGCAGCACCCTTTTCTTTGAGGCCGCGCAGCAGGTGGGCGATTGTGTGGCCGGTGTCGACAATGTCCTCGACTACGATTATGTTGCGTCCGGACACGTCTTCCTGCAGACCTATCACTTCTTTGATTGTACCTGTGGAACCCATGCCTGCATAGCTTTTCAGGCGGATAAATGTAATCTGCGCGTCAATGCCTTCCGATGCACGGAACAGGTCGCTGGCAAAAGGAAACGCCCCGTTCAATACACATATGAACAGGGGCGCTTTTTCCGCGTAATCGCGCACTATTTCTTTACCCAACTCTTGAATGCGGGCGTCAATGGATTCTCTGGAGATGTAGGGCACGAAGGTATGGCCCTCGTATGTCACTTCTTTCATCCTTGATTTGTAAAATTTGGTGCAAAGGTACGCCAAATTTTTTAAAATATTGGCAATTGTATGCAAATTTTATCAAAGGAAACAATAAAATCTGTTTAACTCAAACATATCGTGTGTCTTCCACGACTATGTGAGCCGCCAAAGAGTGCTGCACATCGATTATGCGTTGGTTCGATGAGCCGCGGAAGCGCAGTTCTGTGTCACGGAGTGCCTCCATGTAAGGGCCGTCCACAAGTACGTCTATGTATTGCAGGAGTTCCATTGGTTCCGTCATCCGGAGCAGCTGCTCGAATGTGAATCCGGTGTAGCACCATAAGTTGTAGCCGAGGCGTTTTATTTCTCCGGCAAGAGGTATTAGCGCTTTGGCCTGATACATGGGGTCGCCGCCTGTGAATGTGACATTGAAGCCGTTTTGCTTTATGCACTCGAGCAATTCGGCCGGCGAGTAGTCGCGTCCGGCATCGAATGCCCAAGTGGATGGATTGTGGCACGACGGGCATGCGTGCGCACATCCTGCGGTGTATATGGCGGTGCGAAGACCAGGGCCGTCGACAGATGTGCCCTCTATGATGTGGACTACGCGTATGGTCATTTGTGGACTATTCTATCGTTCAGCTCGGCGAGTTTGGCGGTGTTCCATCGGTCAGTGGTGCCTACGAGGTAGCCTGTGATGCGCTGGAGGCGGTCGATTGCCGTGCTTCCGCATTTAGGGCATGTTTCGGGGTTGTCTGAGGCATCCTCATGGCCGCAGTTCATGCAGCGGTTGCGGTTGTGGTTGACGGAGCAGTATCCGATGTTGTGGCGGTCCATGAGGTCTACGATGTCGGATATTGCCTCTGGATTGTGTGTGGCGTCGCCGTCTATTTCCACATAGAATATATGGCCGCCGCGTGTGAGCTCGTGGTAGGGCGCTTCTACTTCGGCCTTGTGGCGTGGCGAGCAGTGGTAGTAGACGGGCACATGATTGGAGTTGGTATAATATATTTTGTCGGTTATGCCCGGAAGTATTCCGAACGATTTGCGGTCCTTTGCGGTGAATTTTCCGGAAAGTCCTTCGGCCGGAGTAGCGAGCACGGAAAAATTATGTTCGAATTTCTCCGAATACTCGTTTGCCCGAGAGCGCATATGGCTTACTATGCGCAGGCCGAGAGCCTGGGCTTCTTCGGATTCTCCATGATGATGGCCGATAAGCGCCACAAGGCATTCGGCAAGACCTATGAATCCTATGCCGAGTGTGCCGTGGTTGATTACGCTTTCCACACGGTCGTCGGGGCCGAGTACGTCGGCTCCGTTCCACAATTTGCTCATGACGAGCGGGAATTGTTTGGCAAGTGCTGTTTTTTGAAACTCGAATCGGTCGCATAGTTGGCGGGCCGCCGTGTCGAGCACGCCGTCAAGGCGTCGGAAGAATGCTTCGATGCGCTCCTGTTTGTCGCGTATGCTCATGCATTCAATGGCAATACGCACAATGTTTATGGTGGTAAAACTCAGGTTGCCACGGCCTATGGATGTCTTCTCGCCATAGCGGTCTTCGAACACGCGTGTTCGGCATCCCATTGTGGCCACTTCGTAGCGGTAGCGCAACGGGTCGTCGGCATTCCATTTCTCATGCTGGTTGAATGAGGCGTCGAGGTTTACGAAATTAGGGAAGAAACGGCGTGCCGTCACTTTGCATGCGAATTGGTACAGGTCGTAGTTGCGGTCGGACGGCAGATAGCTGACCCCGCGTTTTTTCTTCCATATCTGTATGGGGAATATGGCTGTGGCGCCGTTTCCTACGCCTTCGTATGTGCTGTTCAGCAGTTCACGTATTATGCAACGTCCTTCGGCGCTTGTGTCGGTGCCATAATTTATGGACGAGAACACCACCTGGTTGCCTCCGCGGGAGTGTATGGTGTTCATGTTGTGGATGAAGGCTTCCATGGCTTGGTGCACTCTGCTTACCGTGCGGTTGATTGCATGGTGGAGCATGCGGTCTTCGCCGGAAAGCCCGTCAAGCGAAGTAGTTATGTAATCGTCAAATTCTTTGTTGTATAAATGACTTAAATCCGCGCCTTGCATCTGTTCTATATATTTTACTTCCTCGATGAAAGTGGAGCGGACGAATGGGGCGAGGTAGAAGTCGAACGCCGGAATGGCCTGTCCGCCGTGCATCTCGTTTTGCGCTATTTCGAGCGACACGCATGCAAGTATGGTGGCGGTTTCGATGCGTTTGGCCGGACGGCTTTCGCCATGTCCGGCGATGAATCCGTATTCAAGTATGCGGTCGAGAGGGTGTTGAACGCATGTCAGACTTTTTGTAGGGTAGTAGTCCTTGTCGTGGATGTGGATATATCCGGAACGTACGGCATCGCGCGCCTCGGCGCTCAGCAAGTAATCGTCGACAAACGGCTTTGTGGTCTCGCTGGCAAATTTCATCATCATGCCTGCCGGCGAGTCCGTGTTCATATTGGCGTTTTCACGAGTGATGTCGTTGTTTTTCGCTTCTATGATTTCGTGGAACATGTCGCGGGTTTTGGCCCGACGCGCTATGCTTCGCTGGTCGCGGTATGCGATATAGCGTTTTGCCACTTCCTTTCTCGGGCTGTTCATAAGCTCGAGTTCCACCATGTCTTGGATTTGTTCGACAGTCATTCGCTCTTGGCCCGAGAATGAGATGCGGTCGCAAATCTTGCAGATTAGAGCCTCATCTTCTCCGAGTTCGGTGGTGAGCATGGCCTTGCGTATCGCAGCCTTGATTTTTTCTTCGTTGAACCCTACTACGCGGCCGTCGCGTTTAACTACTGTCTGTATCATGTCTGTGGTCTTGTGTCTGATTTGTGCTCTCTGCCGATGTCGGTAAGAGATGTACAAAGGTAGTGACAAAATAAAAAATGACAATAGTTATCTTTTAAAACTTATCAACAATTTTTGTTTTTGGAAAACTTTTTAAATGGTTCGTCGGTGGAAATTATTGAAAAGCAATGATGTATAAAATATTTTGGAAAACTTTTCGGCGTCGTCGCCTTTGAAAGTTGCCGTTGGGGTCTTAGGAATGGATGGAATTCATCGGATCGATATATTCTTTCTTTCGAGCATGTCAAAGTCTTCGCGATGGAGTCCTGCGCGGCCAAGCGCTATGCCTTCATTGTAGTCGTTAAGATATACACGCGGATCTTCTTTGAAGTTGCTGTCGGTGACGGCGCGGAACGGCCTTGCATAGGGAGAATTTATTCCTGCTATCGACAGCATTGTGTCAAATACGCTACGGCTTGAAGATATGTTTTTATGGGAATTGGCTTGTGCGGCATCATGCAGCCCTGGGTGTGCGGTGCGGTGAGCCGGTGATGTCCACAATACCATGGGGACGTGTATCTGCCAATAGGTGGGAGAGGGTGATGCGTGGAGGAATCGGTCGCGCCCGTCGTCGAAAATGTCTTCGCCGTGGTCGGGCACGAACAGCATTGCTGCCGACACGCTGTCGGGCAGCTGTTCCAGAGTGGTTATGGTCTCGTCGATTAATGCATCTGTGGCGACAATTGAATTGTCATAGGCGTTGATAAGTTTTTCGCGATTGTGGCGCGATGCATTGTCGCTGTCGTCCGGGAGGAACTGCCTGAAGTTTTCCGGGTAGCGTTCGCGATAGTTGAAATGCGAGCCGTAGGTGTGCAGGACGATAAAACATTTTTCGGAGTTCGATGATGCTATGAATTCTTGCAGCATAGGCAAAAGGGCTGCGTCGTAGCGATTGCGCATAGGCTCGTCGGCTATAAATCTGCAGTGTGACGCCTGGCGGCTGAAAAAATCTATGAAAGAGCCGTTGTGCTGTTGGTTGGAAAGAAAGGCCGTAGCGAAGCCGGCTTCGTTGAAAGCTTCGAATATGCTCTTTGTAATGTAAATGGAATCTCCGAAATTTTCAGCTGTCAGGGGTGAGAGCAATAGCGGCACGCTTTTGTGTGTGGTGTTGCTTTCGCTGAGCACGTGCGGAAAAACTACGATGTCGCTCCTTCCGGACAGTCGTGGGGTTGTGTTGCGGCTGTATCCCAATAATTGCCAGTTGTCGGCGCGGCATGTTTCTCCGATAATCAGCACATACACCTCGCGTTCTGAATCCGGATGTATGCTGCTGGCAGAGTAGGTGAACGGAGCCGATGTGGCGGGGTAGGCTTTTGTGGCGTGGTAGCGGTTGATTGCCTGAAATGTGTTGTCGGCCACGTTTAGCGGGAAAATGCCGCGCCGTACAGAATATCCTTCAGAACCTATATAAGACATGCCTATGGCGCAAAGCCCTAAAACCGAAATGGCGACTCCGCATAGCCGTGCTTTGCGAATAGCGAGCCGGGAGGCGCGGGCGTGCTTTGTCACAAGTATTACTGACCATACAATTGGGGGGAGGTAAAGAATTACCACCGCGCATATTGCTGTGCCGAGGTTGGCAAGCAGTTCGGTGGCCTCGCCGAAATTGGTGGTGGCCACGTTCAGAAACATGTCAATGGCTATTATCGACTCGCCGTATAGGAAAAGCAACACTATCTGAAATGCGGCATATATGCTCAAAGGGGTGCAGAGCAGAACCGTACGGCCTATATTGACGGAGCATGAGCATAGCAAAAGGTAGATGCCGGCAGGCATTAGCGCGTTTGCGAGCGACGGTGCCGCTCCGTAATGCTCTGTGAAGCACAATGCTATGTTAGGGACAATAAGTAGCAGTGGGAATATCCACGTGAGTATGTCGGGACGTAATATGTGTTTTATGTCAGAAAGCTTCATTGATGCTGAAAATAAAACCGGTTGTTCCGCGGCCGAATCCAAGATCGAGACGTACGTTCACGCGCTGTTTGAACTCCCATCTGTATCCCAGGCCGTAGTTGGGCAGTATTCTGCGGGAGTTTATCTGACTGAAGCGTGAGAACACCGTGCCTGCGCCTCCCCAGATGGCCACGCCGCTTCGTCCGAGCACATGTTGTCGTAGTTCCGCGCATGCTGTTATTACGGATTTGTCGCGGAATCGTCCTTCAAAATATCCGCGCATGGATGATGAGCCTCCGAATGTGCTGAGCAGTCCCCATGGGGTGTTTCCGTAAGTGAATCGACAGTCGGCGGTCGTGGCGAGAATGGCGCCTTTCCAGAGTGGAGAGTAATGGGATGCATGAAACGAGGTGCTGGAATAGGCGTATTTGTTGCCGAGAAAACGTGGCGAGAAGTGTTGTTCGAGGCGTAGATACGTGCCATGAAACGCGTTGTTGAGATTGTCGCGGCTATCGTATTCCACGAGTGCGCCGACCCCTAAATTGAAAGTATGGGTGGCTTCTCCGTGCCAAAGCCATGGCTTCTCGAAATTGCCGCCTTTTATATAGTCGATGGCTGCAAGAGGGCCAATGTATATGTGTCTGCCGAGGCGCATGCGGTAGTTCGCCCTTACCTGGGCATTCAGGTATTTGTATTTGGAGTCGTTATTGTCGTCGCGGCATTCGTCATAGCCAATGCCCCAGAATCGTGTCGATATTGAAGACAGGCTTACGTCATATGTGAGACGCTTTGCGTCGCCGGGGAATATGTGGGTGCCGCATATGCCCACCTTGAAATGGGCTGCGGTTGTCAGGTCGGTATATATAGAGACCTGAGATACGGGAGTAAGCGTGTCGTTAGCCGAACTGCGGTATAATCCGGCTCCTAAAATGCCGATGCCGAATTTGGAGTCGGACGAATAATGCGGCCCGCCAATTATGCTGAAGTCAAATTTTTTTGTCGGATAGCTGCGGTTGCTTTCGCTGAAATATTCAATTATACGCGAAATTATGTTTTTTCTGGACGTTTCCGTTTTGGTGCTGTCGGAAGGTTCCGCAGCGCATGTCATACGTCCGGCAGCGACAGATAAAAGCAATATAAATAAAATCTTAGCTCTCATAATCCGCTGCAAAATTACGGAATATCCGCCTAATGTCCAAAACTATACAGATTCAATGTTCTTCAAAATGGCGTGCAATATTGGAAGAAATGGAAACAGGAAAGCCGCCCGGCGTACCGAACGGCTTTCTTTTAGTGGCGGGGGCAGGACTCGAACCTACGACCTTTGGGTTATGAGCCCAACGAGCTACCACTGCTCCACCCCGCGATGTTTTACGGGTGCAAAGGTAGTGCGTTTTTGAATACGGCGCAAGTGCTTTAACTTATATTAACTAATGTTCTTTATGATTTTTGCCGGGTTACCCGCTGCAACTACATTGTCAGGCAGGTTTTTAGTCACTACGGAGCCGGCTCCTATGACTACGTTGTTTCCGATGCTTATTCCGGGAAGAATGGTGGTGCCGCCTCCTATCCACACATCGTTGCCTATTGTCACAGGCTTTGCCCATTGTATATTCTTTCTTCTGAGCACGGGATCAAGAGGATGGCATGCTGTGTATATGCTCACATTGGGTCCGATGAATGCGTTGTCGCCTATTCTTACTTCTGCTTCATCAAGAATGGTGAGGTTGAAATTTGCTAAAAAATTGTCGCCTACATGAATGTTGCAGCCATAGTCGCAGCGAAAAGGCTGGGTAATTATACAGTTCGTGCCGTGGCTTCCGAGCAGTTTGTCGATTATTTCTTTCTGTTGGTCGATTTTGTCGGCATCCGTGCTGTTGAAACGCTGAAGCTGGCAGCGTGTTTCGATGAGGCGCTGGTAGAACTCGTGACGATATGCATCGTATACTTCTCCACTAAGCATTTTATCCCATTCGGTTTTGAAGTCCGTCATTATGTGTTTTCCTTGGTTTGTTATCCGACAATGGCGATGCGCATGTTGTCGGCTATAAGATAGCGTGCCGCAACGTCGGCTATGTCTTCGGCGGTGATTGATGCGGTGATGCGTTCCTGACGTTCGAAATAGCCGTCCGGCAACCCTACGGCAAGCGCGGTTATATAATGGCCGCCGGTGGCAACGGCATTGTCCAGCAGAGACGCCAGGCGCGTCTGTTCAAACAGGCGCATGCGTAGAAGCTCGTCCGGACTTAGCGGATTTGTGGCCATGCCGTGCAGTTCTGAACACAGTTCGTCGAGCAGGCGTTCGGTATGCTGTGGTGCGCATTGGGCGGAAATGTCGATGAAACTGCCTTCCTGCATACCACTCAAAGATGCGGAAATCCCGTAGGTGAGCCCTTTGTTTTCTCTGATATTCTGCATCAGGCGGCTACCGAAAAAGCCTCCGAGAGCGGTTACGGCGAGTCTTAAAGGTATGTAATCGGGGTGCTCCCGGCCGATGGCCGGTATCATTACCTGAACGGCGCTCTGTTCGGAGCCCGGCCGCTCGATGTGTAAGGTCTGTGCTGGGCTTGGGGTAAACGGATGTACTTGCGGAGTTATACCGCGCCCTGCTGGAAAGGAAGACGCCATGTCGCGCACACCTTGCTCGAGACGGTCGTCGGCTCCGCCGCACAGGAATACATCTATGCCACAAGATTGGAACACATTGCGCTGCTGTGAACTCACAGCGTCGCTGCCCACCGAAACAAAATCCTGTGCAGAGGCAAATCTTGTTTTTGCGCTTTCCTCTCCTGCAATGAGCGAGTAAGCAGCTTTGTATGCTATGTGGTCAACACGGCTGTCGTTGTAAGCGCATCGTGCGGAAAGCAATGATTTTGCCGCTTCAAACCGCTCGGGTGTGAAGTCAGGAGCGCACACAGTAGCCGTAACAACGGGAAGCAGTTCAGCTGCGTACTGTGACAATGCGGTAAGGTCAAGCCTTGTCAGATGGTCGGAAGTGCTTCCGCTCAGATTGGCGCCATAAAAATCTATTATATCGGCTGTCGTGTCATAGTCGAATTCTTTGGACCCTTCCGGCAGCAGGTGGGCGGCAGTTATTGCAACAGCTTGCGATTCCGCCTCGTCTTTTCCGCCCGATGCGGCTATGCAAATATGAGTCATGGGGCATGACGGATCGGCGATTATGTGGAGACGTGCCCCATTGGCCAATGACTCCACTCGTTCTTTGCGAAAGGTCATGCGGTCAAAAGCCTTGACTTCGGGTGCGGTGTTTCGGTCAAGTTCAGCCATGCAGGTTGTTCTTTATGATGCGTTGGGCTTCTTCAAGGTCGGCAGGAGTGTCAATGCCTATTGACACACTATCGCTTACGGCCGTGCGTATGCGCATCCCCGCCTGAAGCCACCGGAGCTGTTCGAGGTTTTCGGCTTTTTCAAGTGGCGATTGTGGCAACTTGGAAATTTTTTTCAGGACATCGGCACGATAGCCATAGAGTCCTATATGTGTATAATAGGCAGATATGGAAGGCCATGCTGATGGTTCTGCGCCACGAGTGTAGGGGATCACTGACCGTGAAAAATACATGGCGAAATCTTTGTCGTCACGCACTACTTTTACTTTGTTTGGATCTTCCAACTCCTCATAGCTGCCTGTGAACGGGCGCACGATAGTGGCGATGTCCGTGTCCTCGTCTTCGAAACAAGTTGCAAGAGCTTTGAGTTGCGCTTGGTCGACGAATGGTTCGTCACCTTGTATGTTTACCACTATATTCGGATTATATCCGCTGATGAGCATGGCTTCGCAAGCTCTGTCTGTGCCGCTGCAATGGTGTGGCGACGTCATTATGACCCGTCCCCCGAAACCCTTCACGCAGTTCTGTATGCGTTCGTCGTCAGTAGCCACGGCTACGTACTCAAACACTTGCGACGCGCGCTCGTAAACCCATTGTACTACAGGTTTGCCTCCAAGCAAAGCCAACGGTTTTCCAGGAAACCGCGTCGAAGCATAACGTGCCGGTATAATTGCCATGATTTTCATGATAACTTATTCTTTTTGAAATAGCGTGGAGCAAGGAATGCCCCGGCTATAAGATAAACATAATATGAGAACAGACGCCATATTATAGCAAGCAGCAGAGCCATGCTGACATTGCCTATAAGGTCGCCGTAATAGTTTGAGAACAGCCATTCGCTCACACCGCTTCCGCCTGGCGTCGGGCTTACCATGAGTACCACCCATACCACAAACTGACGGCCGAAAACGAGCAGTCCGTCGGCAGAGGGGACAAATCCCCAAAACAAGGCGTTTACAACCAGATAGCGTGAGAACCAAGACACGACCGTGGCGCCGAAGACGCGCATCCACCAGGCTCGCGGGCAGTGCCGCACGCGCTCGGAGGTGGCCACCATGTTGCCGGTCATACGGTCGGCGGCGGGTTGCCATCGGCGGAGCACACGAATGGAAAACAGCTTATGCAGCCCGCGTGCCACAGCCTGAGGCTTCCATAATATTCCGGTATAAAGTAGCCCGGTATATGCTACTATGCAGCTATATACGGTCCAAAACACTATACGTACGCTGCCGAGAACTATTCCGCCTTCGCCGAATAATTCGCCGAAAGGAATGGATAATACTATTATCGGGCAGAAGATAACGAAAAAAAGTTCGTCGAGCAGAAGGGTTGTAAGAGTAAGTGTGGTGGCTCTCCCAACCGACAGGCCTTCGCGTGTGAGGTAAAAAATTGCAGCAGGGCTGCCGCCTACCGCAGAAGGCGTTATGGCCGAAGTGAAAGCGCACATAAGATCGACCTGAAACGCACGTTTCCAGGACAACTCCCCATCGGTAATGCTTCGGAAACGCCATGCAAGCCCAAAGTCGCGTCCGCACATAGCAATGGCGGCAAGCACGAGGCATAGTATAGAGCGGGAATCAAATATAAATCCGTCCAAAGTTTCGGGCTTGAACTCGCGTGCGAACATCCAAGCTACGACGCCTATGCCAATAAAGGTGGCTATTGCTACTTTCCATCCGGTGTTGCGAAGCTGTGTGCTCATGCTTGCTGAACGGCTTTCAGTGCGTCAAGCAGCCTGCGCGTGCTTTCTGCCGGATCGGGACTATCGGAAATGGCACTTCCGACAGCAATTCCGTTAGCTCCGGCCACCATCATTTCAATTGCTTCATCCGGCGTAAACTCTCCACGTGCCACAATGGGTAGAGACATATCGGCTTTTCGTATTGTTTCTACGATTTGTCTGACCTCTGCCACTGGCATGCCTAAGGGTAGGGTTGCATAGTCGATGTCGAGGTTTTGGATATTCAGCACTGCCGCAGCATTGGCGGCCTCTATGCCTATTATTGCCTCGGCGCCGAGTTCATCTCTGACAGCAGCGGCCCGTGAGGCATTGGCTCCGCGCAGTTGGACTCCGTGTAGCCCTGCTTCGCGTGCTACTTCGGGCCTGTCGGCAATGGTTAGGAACGTTCCGGTTTCGACACATAGCTCTTTAAGCTCAAGAGCCGTAGCCCGCACGAAATCGTCAGATGCTTCAGGCAAATCGAGTTCTATCCAATGGCAGCCTCCTTCTATGGCCATTTGGGCAAGTTCGGCAACGGAATATTTGTTGTTGATTTGTGCTATGAATTGTAACATACCTGCAAAAGTAATAAACAATATTTATAAAAAGTAATGTGTAGGTCGCTTTTTTATTGACGCTCCTTTAAAGATAACAAATATAGGCGGACAAAAAGGTAAAAAACTTGATGACTCTTATATGCTAACGCTCATTATTAATGAACGCCTCCAAGGCTTCATCAAAGTCTGCATCATCTTTTAATCCGCTTGTTTCATATATTTTGCCGTATTCGTCAAGTTCATTGAGGCGTAGCCGTACTTTCGCTATCGGGGTTCCGAAGAATGACAACAGTTCGGCTAAGAGTTCCTTTTTCTGTAAGTCATCTTCATCCAGATGAAAAACAAGGCGGCCGCATTCTGCGCTGGCGACGTGTCGTTTTGAATATCCGGCATTAGTCGTAAGATTAAGAACGTATTTATTGTGTGCGCTGGAGATGTAGTCGGTGTCAAAGAAAAACTCTATGTCAACTTTCTTACGGTGTTCGGCGTCTATAGCGCAAAATATACCATCACAATCATCGGCATATAGCCTGCATGAGAAAATACAGACGTAGGCGTTATGTTTTCAATCGTGATTTTAGTTCGTTTTAAGTGTCTAATTATTAGCATATAAAATAAGGTATTGCAACTTCGCTTTACCTCGCAAAGATAATCATGGAAATTTAAATGCGAAAAAATATTATGAAAAAAGTTGCACAATCAAAAAAAAACACATAACTTTGCATCCGCAAAAAGGAAATTTGCAGGTCCTATAGCTCAGTTGGTTAGAGCACCTGACTCATAATCAGGGAGTCCTTGGTTCAAGCCCAAGTGGGACCACCTCTTGAA
>VSPG01000033.1 GCA_009775265.1 Muribaculaceae bacterium | reverse complement strand
GCTACCAAAAGAATCGGCAACTTTTTCAAGCTGCCGATTCAATTGTTTCATGGCGTTCCTTATCCCGAACTCGCGTTTCTTGTAAAACAGGGTTCAAAATCAAGCCACATATATTTCATCACCGACGGATTATTCCGCTGCCTTTGTGAAACCAACGGAAATGAGGACACCATCTGCTTCGGCGTGGCCGGCCACCCGTTCCTGTCCGTCCATACCCTGGCCCACGACGAGCCTGCGGCAGAAAAATAAGGAAAAACGGACACGGGCCGGGCCTCTTAACCAAGATTTATAGTAATTTTGCAGGCTGAAACATTATCCGAGCAGAATGGAAAACAAAGACTATACAATGGCAGAGGCCATACGCGAAGCAAAGCGCTGCCTCAACTGTAAAGTGCCGCAATGCCGCAAAGGCTGCCCCATAAGCAACGATATTCCCGCATGGATACACGAACTGTCGATGGGCAACATGGGCAACGCCATGTCCATAATAAACCTGCGCAGTAACCTGCCGGCCGTATGCGGCCGTGTGTGCGCGCACGAACGCCAGTGCGAAGGCCATTGTGTGCTCGGAAAACAAGGTTCCCATATAAACATAGGCAAGCTTGAGCGCTTCGTATCGGACTTCGACAGCGACATGTCGCTCACTCGAGAGAGCATAGTACAGAAGGACCGCGGACGTGTGGCCGTAATAGGCAGCGGACCTGCGGGGCTCACCATTGCAGGCGAACTGGCCCGAAAAGGCGTGGCCGTGGAAATATTCGAGATGGAGCGCGAAGCGGGAGGTGTGCTGATGTTCGGCATCCCCGAGTACCGCCTGCCGAAAGAGGTCGTGCGCAAGGAAATCGCCAAGATAGAGCAGCTCGGGGTGACAATACGGTGCAATACCACCGTGGGACGCGACCTTACCATCGACGACTTGTTCGCCCGAGGGTTCGACGCCATATTCATGGGCACAGGCACAGGAAAGCCAAAGCGTCTCGAGCTGCCTGGCGGAGGCCTGTGGGGCGTGCGCTACGCGCTGTATTTCCTGCGTCGCGTGAGCCTATGGCGCGAAGGCTACATAGGCCGCGACGAAGTGCCCGTGAGAGAAGGCGACAAGGTGTATGTGGTGGGATGCGGCAACACAGCCATGGATGCCGCCCGCACCGCAGTGCGCCTCGGGGCATCGGAAGTGACGGTGCTGTACCACCGCGACATAAACAGCATGGCTGCGCTGCGCGCCGAATACGACGACGCCGTGACGGAAGGTGTCCGGTTCCGCTGGAACACATCCATAAAGTCAATTCACGACACGGAAGGAATTCTTGACGAACTGATACTCAATACTCCTGACGGCGAAGTGTCGGTAGCCGCCGACAAAGTTATAATGGCCGTGGGCAGCGCTCCCGCAAGCCGTATCGTGAGCACGACGGAAGGCATCGAGGTGAACGAGAAAGGCTATGTGATAACACGCGACATGCCCTATGGAATGACGACACGCAAAGGCGTGTTTGCCGGAGGCGACGTCACAGACCGCCCCGCCACTGTGGTGCATGCCATGCAGGACGCCCGGCGCGTGGCCGAAGGCATGCTGCGCTACCTCGACGCCGTGAAGCTGTTCGACGCCATAGACAAAGAAAACATTCCGTCCGAATAACACCCCGACCCATATGGCATTACCGCCGAAACATACATTTTGATTTGATTTTTCATCAGGACTTGACATTTTATTTTGCCATGTCAAAAATCTTTATTAACTTTGCCTCCCGAATTGACGAATAGCAACAAATAAAAACTCAATATACGGAAATGAAACGTACTTATCAACCCCACAACCGCAAGCGCGTGAACAAGCACGGCTTCCGCGAAAGAATGTCCACCGCCGACGGCCGCAAAGTTCTCGCCCGTCGTCGCGCAAAAGGTCGCAAGCGCCTTACCGTGAGCGACAGCATCGGCAGCAAGTAATTGCGCCACAGACATTCATTATGCGCAGCAGCTGCATGCACGCTTCAGGGCGTGCGGGCAGCTGTATTTTTTAATACCATACCATGAAAAAGACGTTTATAATATCCCTTTGCTGCGCGGCCTTCACTCTCGGAGCCGGCGCACAGCGCATAGCAGTGCTCAGCGACCTGCATGTAATACCCGGCAACGAAAACGACCGCCAACTGCGTCTCGCAGTTGAAGAAATAAACCACGGAGAGTTTGACTACGTGGTGGTGAACGGCGACATCTCCAACGAGGGTTCTGACGAACAGCTCCTCAATGTAAAAGAGATTCTCGACGGTATTTCGAAACCACTTGCCGTACTGCCCGGCAACCATGAGAACAACTGGAGCCAAAGCGCCACAAAAACATTCAAGGACACGTGGGGCAACGACCGTTTTATCGCCACCGCAGGCCCGGACTCGCTCGTAATAGTGGGCATAAACTGCGGTCCATACATGAAAATGGGCGACGGACATATCAAGCGGGAGGACCTTCACTGGCTGCGCGCAGAACTGCAGAAAGCCGCCGACAAAGGCCGGCGCGTGCTGTCGTTCAACCACTATCCTTTGCAAGAAAACGACCTTGACAACTGGCGCGAATACGTGCAGCTGCTTCAGCAGTATCCCGTCATCGGCCACATAAACGGCCACTACCACTCATGGCAGGCCTACCGGGCCGGGGGTATTCCGGCGGTGATGACACGGGCTCTCGACATGCGCGACGGCACATTCGGCTACGCCATAGTAGAAGTGACGCCCGACTGGGTGCACGTCTACGACAAGAGCATAGGCCACGACCCTGTGCCGATGCTGGCTTTCGCCACAACACATGAAAACACCGACGTCAGCGACCAAAACGCGGTCTGGCAACAGCCGGAAGGTTTCGAAGTGCGCAAGCTATGGACCGACAGCGCGTCGATATTCACCCGCATAGGCATCGACGACGAGCGGATATATTTCGGCAATTCACTGGGCCAGGCGCGCGCCATCGACAAAAATGACGGCACACCGGCATGGAGCATCGCCACCGGAGCGTCCTTGTTCGGACGCCCTGTGCCGCTCGCGAAAAAACGAGTGGCGGTGCCGACGGCAACGGGCATAACAATAGCAGACGCCGCCACGGGACGCATCGTGAAGACTCTGCCGTCGCGCGAAGGCCCTTATGTGGCCGACGGAATCACCGACCCTGCCACTGGCGATTTGCTCACCGGCGCCTACAAGCGTTTCGAACGACGGCGTCCCGACGGCCGACTTGTGTGGAGCTACGACTCTCTGTTCAACTACTGCCAGGCCGCCGCCGTGCTTGACGGCAACGACCTCGTTTTCGGCGCATGGGACACCTATCTGCGCTGCATCGATGCCCGTACGGGACGTCTGCGCTGGGCATGGAACAACGGCAAAAACGCCAACATGCTCGGACCAGGAAACGTGGTTCCCGCAGTCACCCCGGACAAAGTGATTGTCGTGGCTCCCGACCGATACATGACTGCCATCGACCGCACCACGGGACAGACACTATGGCGCAACAACAGCCACCGCTACCGCGAGAGCCTCGGCCGAAGCGAAGACGGAACGCGTGTCTACGCAAAAACGATGGACGGCGAACTCGTGGCCGTTGATGCCACCTCGCCCGACTTCCGCGAACTATGGACTGTCGACATGGGACTGGGCTACGACCACGCGCCGTGCATCGTGGCCGAACGCGACGGCGTGGTGTACGCAGGCTCGCGCCGAGGCATACTGACGGCTGTCGACCCCGACGAACAGCGTGTACTGTGGGCTCTGCCTCTCGGAGTGAGCGAAATCAACGGCATTGACATAGACCCGCACACAGGCGACGTGTATGTCTCGCTCATAGAAGGGACAGTGTTCAGAGTCTGCCGCCGCTGAAAAACCAACACCCGCTATAAAGTGTTTTACCTGTGTAAGATTATTCATCACAGGCAAAACACTTTTTTATGCCGGCAAAGAAAACTTTCACGTTCGACCGCACTGTCCGCATCTGCTTCTCGGCCATAGTGGCCGCAGGCGTGTTCGGGCTCATATATTATCTGCGCGACGCCCTTCTGCCATTCTGTGTGGGCTGCCTGATAGCCTACATGGCAGAGCCGCTGGTGCAATGGAATATACGCGTGACGCGCATGCGCCGCAGGATAGTGCCTGTTCTGCTCACCATTGCAGAAATCACGGCGGTAGCAGGCGGCATCACTGCGGCATTCCTGCCGAAAGCCATAGACGACTGCCACAAACTGGGCGAGCTGATACACCGATATGCCGACAGCACCGATTCGCTGCCGTTCCTGCCTGACGCCGTGCACCGGTTTCTGCACACCAACATAGACCTGCACAGCATCGGACGCCTGCTCAACGACAGCGAGACGCAGCATGCGCTCAACTCTGCAATAAAGTTTATGTCGGGGGGCCTTGACGCCATAGGCGGCCTTGTGGAATGGGGAGTAGTTCTGCTTTACGTCCTTTTCATAATGATAAATTACCCCGGCATAATGCAGGGACTGCGCAATATGGTGCCCCCTAAATACCGCGGCATCAGCAACCCGATAATAACCAACGTCAGCCGGACAATGAAGCGTTATTTCCGCACCCAGGCGCTAATAGCCGCCATCGCTGCCGTGATGTACTGCACGGGGTTCTATCTCGCAGGGCTTCCGTTGCCCATGGCATGGGGGCTGCTGTGCGGGGTGATGTTCATGGTGCCGTATGCGGTGTATCTCACCATCATCCCCGTAACTCTCGTATGCATCGTGATGTCGCTCGACATAGGAAACATGGATTTCTGGCCTTTATGGCTAAAATGCGTCGCTACATACGCCATCACCCAAAGTTTCTCCGATCTGTGGCTGACACCGCGCATCATGAGCAAATCCATGAATCTCGACCCGGCTGTGATATTGCTGTCCCTGTCGGTGTGGGGCACATTGCTGGGTATTCTCGGGGTGATTCTTGCCTTGCCACTCACCACAGTGGCCATCACATACTACCGCCACTACATTCTGGGCGAAAGCATCGACGAAATGGAGTCGCAGCGGCCCGTATGATACGCCGGCGAAACTTTTAGTTACGCCGGCGATGGATTTTCACACCATTATTCGTTAATTTTGTGAATCATTTCACAAAATCAACAATGGACAAAAGACACCTTACTATTACCATGCTCGCCGCAGCATCGCTCGCAATCAATGCGACAGCGCAGCTCAACATGCCTCTTGTGCAGACGAAATACACCGCCGACCCGGCGCCTGTGGTTGTGAACGACACCATCTATCTCTACACCACCCACGACGAGGACAACGCTGAGGGATTCGTGATGCGTGACTGGCTCCTGTACACCTCTACCGACATGGTGAACTGGCAGGACCGCGGCGCAGTGGCATCGCTAAAAGACTTCAAATGGTATGACGGAAACAACGGCGCCTGGGCTGAGCAAGTGGTGGAACGTGACGGCAAGTGGTACATGTACTGCCCCATACACGGCCATGGCATAGGCGTGCTTGTGGCCGACTCGCCTTACGGCCCGTTCACAGACCCTATCGGCAAACCGCTCGTGTGGCAGAAGGAACACTGGGATGACATCGACCCCACCGTGTGGGTGGACGACGACGGACAGGCCTACATGTACTGGGGCAACCCGAACCTGTACGGTGTGAAGCTGAACCGTGACATGATTTCCTACGACGGCGAAATCATCCAATTCCCCAAAATCAAAGACTATCAGGAAGGGCCGTGGATGTACAAGCACGGCGACCATTACTACCTCGCTTTCGCCTCTACATGCTGCCCGGAGGGCATCGGCTATGCCATGAGCGATTCGCCGCTCGGGCCGTGGAAATACGCCGGCCACATAATGGACCACACACCCCGCACACGCGGAAATCACCCCGGCATCATCGACTACAAGGGCAAGAGCTACTGCTTCGGCCTGAACTACGATGTGTTCCGCCTCTCCGAGAGCCGCCATGCCGAGCGCCGCTCGGTGTCGGCAGCGGAGATGGAATACAACCCCGACGGCACCATACGCGAGCTGCCCTACTTCCTCGAATGCAAGCTGGAACAAATCGAGCCGTTCAGCCCCTACCGCGAAGTGGAAGCCGAAACAATGGCATGGGGCTACGGACTTAAGACAGAGCCAGCCAACCCGTGGGCACGCGGAGCATGGAACCAGCTCGTAACAGACATCGACGACAGCGAATACATAATGCTACGCGGTGTCGACTTCGGCAAAGGCGCAAAGGAATTCAGCATTGACGCCATGTCGCACCTCTACGGCGGAAATATCGAAATACGCACCGATTCGCCCGACGGACCTCTCGCCGGCATAGTGGAAGTGGGATGCACAAAAGACGAGATGCAGCGCTTCACCACACCCGTAAAAGGACTAAAAGGCGTGCACGACCTGTACCTCGTGTTCCGCGGACGTGACATACAGAAGAAAAACCTTTTCAAACTCGACCGCTGGTCGTTCAAGTAAACACCATGAAACATTCATCCTGCATCCTCCTGCTGCTTCCACTGCTCGCGGCAGCCTGCGGAGGCTCAAAAACCACTGAGGAAAAAACCGCCGACACAAAGACTTTCACCTACAGCGGCAATCCGCTCGTACGCGACAAATTCACGGCCGACCCCGCACCGCTCGTCGACGGCGACCGTCTTTACCTCTACGTAGGCCACGACGAATATTATCCAGGCCAGGACAGCGCCTCGGGCGGCAAAGAATTCAATATCACGGAATGGCTGTGCTACTCCACCGACGACATGCACACATGGACCGATCACGGCCCCATAATGCGCCCCACCGATTTCAAGTGGGCCGTAGGCGAAGCATGGGCGTCGCAAGTTGTGAAGAAAGGCGATAAATATTATTTCTACACAACCGTACAGGGACAGGACCCGCTCGGCAAATGCGTCGGCGTGGCTGTGGCCGACAGCCCCACAGGCCCGTTCACCGATGCCATAGGCCGCCCGCTCGTGTCGGACGACATGACCGACAACGGCCCCCGCGGATGGTGGAACGACATCGACCCCACGGTGCTTATTGAAGGCGACAGCGCATGGCTGTGCTGGGGCAACGGCACATGCTTCCTCGCACGCCTGAAACCTGACATGACAAGCCTTGACGGCGAGATAAGCGTGCTCGACCTTCCAGGCTATGTAGAGGGTCCGTGGCTGCACAAACGCGGCGACATCTATTACCTGACATATGCCGCACACGGCGCAGGAAAAGAACGCATCGACTATGCGACCGCTCCCTCGATGGACGGCCCGTGGACACCGCGCGGCATGCTCACCGACAGCGCGGCCAACAGTTTCACCATACACCCGGGAATTGCTGAGTTCAAAGGCAAGAACTACCTGTTCTACCACAACGCCACCCTAACGGTAGACGGCCATAGCGGTGCCATAGGCCGCCGTTCGGTATGCGTCGACACGCTCGGCTACGCTACCGACGGCCTGATGCTGCCGGTAGTACAGACTGAAAAAGGGATTCTGGAATAATGCCCAAACAGGATTACATTGACAAAAACCGGACGTGGCTTGCCGATAAAGCCAAGGAGGAAGGCGTAGAAATGCTGGACAAAGGCGTCTGCCGCAAAGTCCTGCGCAGCGGAAACTCTGCCGGCAGGACACCCGGACGCAGCAGCGTGGTGACGGTACACTACACCGGAAGCACCATAAACGGCCGCACTTTCGACAGCAGTCGCGGCGGCGTGGCTCCGGCTTTCCGGCTGCGCGACCTGATTCCGGGATGGATTATCGCCCTGCAACATATGCACCCTGGAGACAAATGGGAGGTATATATCCCGGCGGAACAGGCCTACGGCAAACGTAGCCAGCCGGGCATACCCGGCGGTTCCACGCTGATATTCGAAATAGAACTGATAGGCGTGTCGTAAGCGTCTTTTCACACCATACACCAAAACAGGAGCCTGAGGTTTCACATGCCACGGGTTCCTGTTTTATTTTGCACAAAAACATGTAGAAAACAAGTTTTTATGTATCTTTGCATAATCCAAATGAAAAGCACATGAGAATATATACGACACTGGCATTATTAGCTGTCGGGGCATTTTCCATAAACGCTTCAGACGCGAATCTGCCGCCCGAAACCACTCTGTGGTACACCGCTCCGGCAGCCCAATGGGAGGAAACCCTGCCGGTGGGCAACGGACGCATGGGCATGATGCCATACGGCAACCCGTTCCACGAACATGTTGTACTGAACGAGATAAGCATGTGGAGCGGCTCGGAAGCATCTTACGACAATGCTGAAGCCTCGAAAAGCCTGCCGGAAATACAGCGCCTGCTGAAAGAAGGCAGAAACCGCGAAGCGCAGGAACTTATGTACACCACTTTCGTGCCCACGATGCCCGAGGGCAACACTTACGGCACATATCAGATGCTTGCCGATCTGAACATCGACCTCGACTATGGCTCCGGCACACACGACGTGGAAGGCTACAGACGTCATCTCGACCTCACGGAAGCCTGCGCTTATACGGCCTACAGCATAGGGGGCACGGATTTCGTGCAGGAATGCTATGTGCCGCGAGGCTCGGACGTAATGATATACCGCATATCGGGTTCACGCCCCGGAGCCGTCAATTTCACGGCATCACTGTCCCGCCCCGAACGCGGCGACGTATCCCAAGCCGGGCACAACCGCCTCATGCTTAGCGGCGCACTTGACAGCGGCGCAGCGGACAAAGAGGGGATGAAATACGCGTTATCGGCCGGTCTGGCTGCTTATGGCAGCGAAGCCGTATGTACCGGCACAGACTCCACATTGAGCGTGCGGGGCGCCGATGAAGCATATATAGTAATGGGGGCGGCCACAGACTATCTTTATGGCGCGCGATATGCCACCGCAGCCGAACATGCCGTCGGCGATGCAATAGCCCGTGGAGGCATGGACAGACTCAAGGCGGAGGGAATACGCGCCCACCGCGCACTTCTTGACCGCGCCGGCATAACATTGCCGCGCGGCAAAGCCGCCTTCATGCCGACCAACCGCCGTATAGAGCTTTTCGCACAGCAAAGCGACCCATCACTTGCCGCACTATATTACAATTACGGGCGCTATCTACTCATATGCAGCACCTTGCCCGGATGCCTGCCGCCCAATCTGCAAGGCTTGTGGGCCAACGGCGTGTCGGCGCCGTGGAACGGCGACTACCACACCAACATCAACGTGCAGATGAACCATTGGCCTGCCGAGCCGGGCAACCTGTCGGAACTGCACCTGCCGCTCGCCGACCTCGTGAAACGCTCCGTGGAGAGCGGCCGCCATACAGCAAAAGTGTTCTACGGCCCTCACGCACGCGGATGGGTGATGCACATGATGACAAACCCGTGGAACTACACCGCGCCGGGCGAACATCCCTCATGGGGGGCCACCAACACCGGCGGGGCATGGCTGTGCGCCCACTTGTGGGAGCACTATCTGTACACAGCCGACAAGCAGTACCTTTCCGGAATATATCCTGTCATGAAAGGTGCGGCGGAGTTCTTCAAATCGACAATGATACGGGAGCCCAAGCACGGATGGCTCGTCACCGCGCCGACGTCGTCGCCGGAAAACACCTTCTATACGGGCGAAGACCGCACTCCGCTCAGCATATGCATGGGGCCGGCAATGGACTCCCAACTCGTGCGCGAACTATACACCAACACTGCCGCGGCAGCCGACTCGCTCGGCATTGACAGGCTGTTCGCCGACTCGCTGCGCCACGACATAGCCCTACTGCCGCCCCACCGCACCGGTGCGGACGGACGCCTTATGGAATGGCTCGAAGAATACGAAGAAACCGACCCACAGCACCGGCATGTAAGCCATCTGTACGCCTTGCATCCAGGCAACCAGATTTCAGCAGTGACGAATCCGGAACTTGCCGAAGCCTGCCGCCTTACGCTGGAAAAGCGCGGCGATGAAGGCACCGGCTGGAGCCGTGCATGGAAAATCAACTTCTGGGCGCGCCTCGGCGACGGCAACCGAGCCTACAAACTATTCAAATCGCTGCTCACACCGGCCTACACGGCCGAGTATCCCGACCGGCATGGAGCAGGCACCTTCCCCAACCTTTTCTGCTCGCACCCGCCATTTCAGATGGACGGCAACTGGGGAGGCACAGCGGGTATCGGCGAGATGCTGCTTCAAAGTCAGGATGGATTCATAAACCTGCTGCCGGCGTTGCCGGACGAATGGAATTGCGGTTCTCTGCACGGATTCAAAGTGCGAGGCGGTGCTACTGTAGACGCCTCTTGGGACGGAGGTCTATTGCGCGAGGCCACAATAACGGGCGGCCCCGTGGCCGACATGCGTCTGCGCATGCCGAACGGCTGCACTGCTGTGGCACTGAACGGCGCAGCCATCGAAGCCTGTGAATTTGTAAGCCTGCATCTCACGCCCGGACAAAAAGCCGAATTAACCTTCTACTACAATTAACAACTAACGACTTATGAAATACCGTTCGCGTATCGATCTGTGGTTACTGGCAATAATGCTGCTTTACTTGTCAGTGTTAATCTTCGTATGCGTCACTACCACATGGTTGTCAGCGCCATTAGGCATCTTATGCGTAATGGCGGTAGCCATGCTGTTCAGCGTGTGGTATGAAATAGACAACGACACGCTGACAGTGTACAACCTTTTCCGACCGACGAGTATCCCTGTCGGAAAAATAGCCGAAGTGCGATATTGCCGCGGCTATCTTGCAGGAGCCGCCATGTCATCAAAACGCCTGTCGATCAAGATGGCCGACCGCAGTGTGCTCAAGAGCAGCATGCCTCTGGAAATATCGCCTAAAGACCGCGATGCATTCGTCGATGCACTTTTGCGCATCAATCCGTCGATACGCGTAATCCGCTGAAAGCGCCAGGCGGGCAGTTGTGGAAAAGCGCCATCACGAGCACAAGATATTCCGGCAAGCGCCCGTCATGCCCCCACAGCAGTCTGATTCCGAACAGTTCGAGAAGCGTCTTTGATATGTCAAAGCCGAAAGCTTCGAGCGACGGACGCACTTTGTCGGGATGAAGACAACGGCGGCCGCAAATGCGCTCACATGGCGCGCCGCCACAATAAAGGCACTCTCCGACATAGGAGAACGCGCGGCCGCCATAACGACACTCCATGTCGAGCAGCATTTGCTCGACACGCACGCGTTCCGGACGGATGAGTTCCTGCGCGGCATCAATAGCGGCACCGGATTCGCCCGGGGTAATCTTCGTGGCCACCAGATACACCCGGTCGTATTGGCTAAGCAAAGCCGAAGTGTCGAAACCGAAGGGGGGACATCCCCAGCTACGGCCGTACGACGGACATTCGCGGCAAAGCGCCATAAAGCGCTCCGCGTCGCGGAAACGGCACACGTAGTCGGCGGCGGCAATATCGGCCGTGAAATCTGACGCTGTGTATTCCATCATATGCCTGAAGTTTTGAAAAGGCGGCCTATATAGCCGCTGCCTTCCATTTCGGCCGCCGGCATACAATGCAGTCGCGGAGAATCAATCAGCGCGACGTTGTCGCTGAGCGACAACGCTATATCAAGTTCGTGCGTGGAATAGACTATACATTTGCCCTCATCATGGGCCAGACGCGCAAGAAGCGAGCAAAGCCCGTAGCGGTTGGGGATGTCGAGAAACGAAGTGGGCTCGTCAAGCAGAATCACAGGCGTAGCCTGCGCAAGAGCCCGCGCTATCATTATGCGCTGGCACTCGCCGTCGCTCATGCTGTCCATTGTGCGGGCGGCATAGTCCTGCATGCCCACAAGAGCGAGCGACTTCGCCACCACCTCGCGGTCCTGCGGACGCAGACGCCCTATCCAGTCGGTGTACGGAGCACGCCCCAAAGCCACCACCTCCCCGCAGCTAAGGTTGGCTATGCGCGTTCGCTCAGTCGTCACGAAAGCAAGCGTACGGGCAAGCGCAGGAGCATTCATGCCGCGCATGTCGCGGCCTCCCACGTCTATGCGGCCTCCGTAGCTGCGGTTCAATCCGGCCATCGCACGCAGAAGCGTGGACTTGCCTGTGCCGTTGCGTCCTATCAGCGCAGTAAGGGAACCTGCGCCGAATACGGCTTCCGCATTTTCAAGCAACAACCTGTCGCCGTAGCCTATCGAAAAAGAGTGCAGTCTTATCATAGCATTTTGTTGCGTAACACCACCCAAACCACAATAGGAATACCAAGCAGCGCGGTTATGGCGTTGACCGGAAGGACAAGCGTTTTGGAAACAATATCGCACAGCAGCAGCACAGCGGCTCCCACAAGAGCTGCCGCAGGCAGGAGCACCTTATGGTCGGCACTGCGGAAAAGCATTCGAGCCACATGCGGCATGGCAAGGCCGATGAATCCTACCGGTCCGCAGAATGCCGTTACGGAACCCGCAAGCAATGTGGTGGACACGAACAGGAGAGTTCTCGACCGCTTGAGGTCAAGTCCCATCGTGACCGCGTATTCCTCGCCGAAAAGCAAGAGATTCAAGGATTTCACGGAAAACACGGCAAGCACAAGCCCCGCTGCCACAGAAGGCACAAGCACGGCAAGCTGAACTGCGGTGACATCGCCAAGCGACCCCATAGTCCATATCACGAAAGCTTTAAGCGAATCTTCGTTGCTGAGATATTGCAGAATCTGCACTACAGCCCCGACTCCCGACGAAAACATCATGCCGAGAATCAAGATCACCATAATATCCTTAATGCGCCGACCTACTGCGGCTATGACAGCAAGCACCGTGGCCGCGCCGGCCCATGCAGCCCCTACTATGCCGAGCGAAGAAGCGACACCCGCCAATACTACAAATGCCACCCCGAGGCTTGCCCCCGCGCTGATACCGAGCACGTACGGCCCAGCCAACGGGTTGCGGAACAGCGTCTGCATCTGCAGCCCGCTCACCGACAATGCCATGCCGGCCGTCAAAGCCACGACGGCCTTAACAAGACGTATGTCCAGCACGATTTTAGCGGTAACCGCCGGACAATCGCCTCCTGTAAGCGCTGCCCACACATGGAGAAGGGGAATATCTGCCGCGCCAGCCGCAAGGTCCACGATAAACAGGGCCATGAGCAGCAGTGAAAGGACAATGAACAGAAACGACGCGCGAGACTTCATTTCAACCGGCGGTAATAAACGAAATCCTCGTCTACGAGGCCTGGATGCAGTATTTTCACAAGGTCGCGCAGCACAATGTCGGGATGCACCACTGCCGACTCAAAATAATCGTTGCCTCCGGCCGCATTCATTCGACGGTTGTTGTTGAACACCCTTTCCGAGACGACACAAGGAGCATCGGCCATTTTAGGACAAGCCTCACGAAGCCCTTCCATAGTGGAGACAGTGCCAGGATTAAGCCACACATCCGCCTCCGAGACAAGCATGTATGCATCCTCCATGTCTATGGGCACGGAAGTGTTGCCGGTATTACCTTTATAAGAGAGTTCGCCTCCGGCATCGGCTATGAGCCGCGCGGCATAGCTGCCAGACGGCGGCATAAACCATGCATCGCCGTAAGGGGCGTTAATCATCACTTTCGGCGCCGGGAGAGCCGCCTCGGCCACCTTTCTTCTCATAGCCTCATAACGCTCAGGAAGCGGGGCGAACACTTTTTCACCATGCTCACGCACTCCTGCAATCTCCGCCAACGCCACGAGCCACTCCGCCTTTCCGAGCGGCGATTCCTCAAGGTAATCGCCGACATAGAAATACGGCAAGCCCAATTCCTTAAGTTTGTTTTCCATGGAATTGGCCGAATTTACGCCGTAAAGCAGCACAATATCGGGTTCGGAAGCCAAAAGCAGTTCGTAATTCACATTGCCTTCAAATCCGATGTCGGCCACACTGTCGCGCCGCTGCACCAGCGACGGGGTGGAAATGAAATCAAGACCCGACACGGCCACGATGCGTCCGGCCATCCCCACGGCATCGAGAATCGCCACCTGTGTCGACGACATGGCCGCAATACGGCATGCCTTTTCTCGCAGAACGCAGCCCTCGAAACCATCAGGCACACCCTCTCCTCCACGGAGTATGAGCAAGTTCTGTTTCACATCGGAAGCACCCTGCCACGGATTTTCGGCAGTGAGCAACACGCTTTCGCACCCTTCCGCTTTCTTTATATTGAAGCCGGAAGCATGAACCGGCTCGTAGACCACGCAGTCAAATCCCTCAGTCATGGAAGCGTCCTTGTGCCCGCATGCCGCAAGCAGCGGCATAAGACTCAAAAACAGAAATATTTTCTTCATACATGCAAATTTAAGGGTTTGTCCAATAATTTCCAAAAAGAAAATTTTACGAGGCAGTAAGTAAAGCCGACCTCGCAGAAGCCGGCGACAATCAGAATTATCAAATTCATAACTGAATCCTAACCTGTTCGAGGGCTGCAAGAATTCTCGGCGTCTCCTTCTAAGGCGATACAAAATTACAAAAACAGAGGAGTTCAAAAGCTTTTTATATACGAAATGTAGAGTCAATAAGCTTCAATTCCACGATATATATTTTCTTCATTTCACTTTTTTGCAGTAACTTTGCGCTTGAGAAAAAATATAACACGCCCTACAATAAAGCAAATGCTGAACGACACATTAGATATATACCACAGCCTAATGTCCGCCACGGACATGGCAATGGGTATGATGATGCGCTGCCGACAGAGCCGGGGGTGATACTTTTCACGCACAAAAACGAAATCAATAATCCGTCCGGCTCCGCAATGCGAGGCCGGATTTTTTAATACATTGCCCAAACATGGATTTCAAAAAACTAAAATTCCAGACACGTCAAATCCACGCAGGACTTGACAGACACGAAAACACAGGCTCTCGCGGCGTGGCCATATACCCCACAGCCGCATACAGATTCAAGGACTGCAACCACGCCGCACGTCTTTTCAATCTGTCGGAAGCCGGCAATATATACACCCGACTGCAGAACCCCACCACTTCGGCCTACGAAGAGCGTGTGGCCGCACTCTACGGCGGCGTGGGCGCATTGGCTGTGTCGTCGGGCATGGCAGCGATTCTTATAACAGTGACAGCGCTGGCCTCGGAAGGCGACAACATTGTGGCATCGCAGTTTCTGTACGGAGGCACGTACAATCAGTTCCGCCACACGCTGCGCCGCCTGGGAATAGAAATACGCATCGCCGGCAACGACACTCCGGAGGCCTACGAATCGCTCATCGACAGCCGCACGCGTGCGGTGTTCGCGGAAAGTATGGGCAACCCCACATGCGCCGTGGCCGACCTGGAAGCCATAGCCCGTGTGGCGCACTCGGCCGGCGTGCCTTTCGTGGCAGACAACACTTTCGGAGCGGGAGGCTATCTGTGCAACCCTTTCGACTGGGGAGCCGACATCATCGTGGACTCCGCCACAAAATGGATAAACGGACACGGCACGGCCATGGGAGGCATAATAGTGGACAGCGGACGTTTCGACTGGGGCAACGGCAAATTCCCGTGTATCGACGGGCCGTCGGAAGGCTACCACGGACTGAACCTGCGCGAGGCGTTCGGCGAGGCCGCATTCATCGTTAAATGCCGCGTGGACGGCCTGCGCGACCTCGGCGCTTCGCCATCGCCTTTCGACAGCTACCTGATGATGATAGGCTTGGAAACACTTTCTCTGCGCGTGTGTCATCAGGCCGAGTCCACACGTCGCCTCGCCGAACATCTCCGCAGACACGAGAAGGTGAAATCCGTAAGCTACGTGGGCTTCGAAGACCATCCTTACCATGCTCTCACCAAAAAATATTTCCGCCACGGCGGAAGCTGCGTGTTCACGGTGGAACTGAGAGGCTCGGTGGAAACCACGGCAAAATTCGTGGAATCGCTCGAACTCGCCGCCCACATGACAATGATCGGCGATTCCATAACCGTGGTGACACACCCTGCATCCACCACCCACAAGCAGCTGTCAGAATCAGACCTGCTTGCAGCCGGCGTCACCCCTACCCTGCTGCGCATATCAGTAGGGCTGGAAGACGTGGAAGACATCATAGCCGACTTCGACAACGCGCTCAGCCGCATCGAGATATGATCCAGCACTATCGACACACCGGGCCTTTCGCGCTCGAACTCGGGGGATGCCTGCCTCAACTGGACATCGCCTACCACACCTACGGACGGCTGAACGGACGCCGCGACAACGTCGTGTGGGTGTGCCACGCTCTTACGGCCAATAGCGATGTGGCCGACTGGTGGCCGCACACGGTCGAACAGGGCTGTTTTCTTGACCCGGAACGATGGTTCGTGGTGTGCGCCAACATCCTCGGCTCACACTACGGCACCACAGGTCCGCTTTCGGAGAACCCCGCCACAGGCGAGCCTTATTATGGCAGTTTTCCAGCTTTCACCATCCGCGACATGGTGAAAGCACACCGCGTGCTGGCCGACGCCCTCGGCATCGAGGGCATACACGCGCTCGTGGGCAGTTCCGTCGGCGGCTTCCAGGCCATAGAATGGGCTGTACAGCAGCCCGGACGCTTCCGGCGCCTTGTGCTCATCGCCACAGACGCAAAAGCGTCTCCGTGGACTATCGCAATAGACGAGACACAACGCATGGCCATAGAAGCCGACCCGACCTACGGCGAACCGCGCCCCGACGCGGGCATGGCAGGACTCGCGGCCGCACGCGCAATAGGGCTGCTCACCTACCGCGGCGGCGAAGGCTACAACCTCACGCAAGCCGATGACGACACGCCCCACCCTTTGCCACGCCAAAAACACCGGCCGTGCAGCTACCAGCAATACCAGGGCACAAAACTTACGTCGCGGTACAACGCTTATTCATATATGGCCATACTTGACGCTTTCGACACCCACAACGCAGGACGCGGACGCGGCGGACTCGACCGGGCGCTCGGCTCTATAAAGGCAGATACAATAGTGATAGGCATCACCACCGACATGATTTTCACTCCCCGCGAAATGCGGCTGCTGTGCTCGCGCATCCCCGGAGCGCGCTACGAAGAAATCGAATCGGACTTCGGACACGACGGCTTCCTCGTGGAGCACCGCCGCCTTAACGAAATATTAACAGCTTTCATCTGAGACTCGACCAGATATGAACACGATAAACATCGGCCTGTTCGGCTTCGGAACCGTGGGCCAAGGCATATACAAAGTGATAGGACGCGCCGCCAACGCCCATGCCGAAATCAAACGAATATGCGTGCGCAACCTGTCGAAACCCCGCACTGTAGAAGTGCCGGCAGGACTGCTAACCGACAACGAAAACGACATACTCGACGATCCGTCCATCAACCTGATAGTGGAAGTGGTGGACAACGCCGAAGCCTCCTACCGCATCGTCACCTCGGCGCTGAAGCGGGGTGTCCCCGTGGTATCGGGCAACAAAGCCATGATAGCACGCCATCTTCCGGAATTAATAGAACTGCAACGCCGATACGACACCGCACTGCTGTACGATGCATCGTCGTGCGGTTCCATACCTGTGATACGAAACCTCGAGGAATATTACGACAACGACCTGCTGCTTGAAGTGAAAGGCATACTCAACGGCTCGTCGAACTACATACTGTCGCGGGTGTTCGACCACAATGAGGAATACGCAGCGGCCCTTGAGCGGGCGCAGCAGCTCGGTTTTGCAGAGAGCGACCCGTCATTCGATATCGAAGGCTTCGACTCTCTGTTCAAGCTAATCATCATTACCGTACATGCCCTCGGTGTATACGTCAGCCCTGAACAAATTTTCACCTACGGCATAGCTACGATAAACAGCCACGACATACGGCATGCGCGAGAGAAACGCATGAAAATCAAGCTCGTGGCACAAGTGGTGAAGGTAAGCGACGAGCGTTTCACGATGTTCGTGATGCCCGAATTCGTAAGCCCGTCGAAATATATCTACAGCGTGGACGACGAATACAACGGAGTGGTGATACGCGGCGAATGCTACGACCGCCAGTTCATGTTCGGCAAAGGCGCCGGAGCGCTGCCCACTGCATCGTCCATTCTCAGCGACGTGATGGCACGCCGGCATGGTTACCGCTACGAATACAAGAAAATGGGCTACATGAACCGGCCTGCCTACAGCACCGACGTCGTGCTGCGTGTGTATCTGCGCTACACCGGCCGCGACTATCTTGACGGCATCCCGTTCCTGAACATCTGCGAAATGCACCTTTCCGAGGATTTCAACTATGTGATGGGCGACATCCGACTATCCGACCTTCTGGCATGCCGCGAACAGCTTTCCGACCCACGCGTGTTTCTGGCCAACATCCCCCGCTTTTTTCTCGAACTCGACGAATAAAATTCCGCTGCCATAGGCTTGTTTTGTCGCTACATTTTCCTTAATTTTGTCGATTGATAACTCCCGATGGAGTTGCGACCTTTGTTATGAAACTTTATTCCTACAAGCAGATACAAGAAATAGAAGCGGCAAGCCTTGAAGAAAGAGGCACAAGCATGGTGGAACTTAACGCCACATTGGGCGCGGAAGCCGCCGAAGCCATAGCCGACGTGCTGGCCGAATGCGGCTGCAAGCCTGTGGTTTTCGCGGGTCCGAAGCGTTGCGGAGCCATAGCCCTTTCTGCAGCGAAAAAGCTGGTAAAAAAAGGCAAACGGCCACGGGTATATTTCTTCAACATACGCGGCACATCGGCACGCCCCGACACCCTCGCCGCACGCGACGCCTATCTGGCCGAATGCGGAGCCGAGGGGCTCGAAGAAGTGACAGGAAACTTCTCCATGCCCGAACTGTCGAGCCGAGACCTTGTTGTGGACGGCCTTTTCGGCAGCGAAATCGAAGGGCCGCTCGGAGGAGCATACCAGGCGCTCGTGCGGCGCATCAACGAAAGCGGCGCGCGTATCGTGGCCATCGACATGCCCTCCGGACTTCCGGCCGACGGTGCCCCGGGCCTCATAAACCGCAACATCATACACGCTGACCTCACGCTGGCCATAGGAGTGCCGAGACTGGCATACTTTCCGGCCGAGAACGCCGAACTCATCGGACAATGGCAGACTCTCGACGCCGGATATTCCCGCAAAGCGGCCGCAGATATGCCTGTGGGATATTACCTCATAGAAAGAAAACAGGTGCGACGCATCCTGTCGCCACGCCACCCGGACAGCTCGAAAGCCGATTATGGCAGTCTCGTGATTTTCGCCGGCAGCTACGGCATGATGGGCGCCGCACAGCTTGCCACACGGGCGGCCCTGCGCTCGGGATGCGGGAAAGTGACCTGCCACGCCCCGCGTTGCGGCTACTTCGTGCTGCAGACAGCTGCGCCGGAGGCACTGTTCGAGGCCGACCCCGGCGACGTATACCTCCGCGACATAGAGTTGCGCCACAATTATTCGGCAGTGGCCGCCGGCCCGGGCATAGGGACAAACGACGCCACCATCGACGCCCTCGAAGCATTCCTGAAAGTGGCCAACGCCAACAGCCGCGCCGTGGTGCTCGATGCCGATGCTCTCAACTGCATTGCAATGCGCCCCACCCTGCTCGACTACATACCGGTGATGAGCATACTCACCCCGCACGCCGAAGAATTCGACCGCATGTTCGGCACGCAACCAGGTTCGGACGCCCGTCTGGCCAAAGCCATAGAGGTGGCGATGTTCCATAAAATAGTAATAGTGCTCAAAGGGCACCACAGCGCCGTAGTTCGCCCCGACGGCAAGGTGTGCTACAACCCAACCGGCACCGCCGCGCTCGCCACCGCAGGTACAGGCGATGTGCTCACCGGCCTCATAGCCGGACTTATGGCGCAGGGGCTAAGCTCAGAACTCGCCGCATCGGCAGGCGTTTATATCCATGGAATGGCAGGCCAGATGGCCGAAAAGACCCACGGAAGCTACGGGGTGACGGCCGGCGACGTAGTAGACAACATCGGCCGCGCCATCAATTCAATCATGAACTGACTATGAAAAAGATATTAGCAATCTCAGCCATAAGCGCACTCGCCATCATGCCTGTCGCGTCGCAGACAGCCCAGCGCCTGACAGCCAACAAGGCTTCGGAATATGCTCTCATATATTCTCTGCCGGTCACGGCGCTCGACATAACAGTGGAGGCCGAACTTACGGAACGTACGCCAGGCGAATTCTTCAATTACGCCAACCGTCATCTCGGCATCACCGACGCAATCCGCGAACCCGGCCGCTCGGCGACCGTGCGCTCCGTGACAATAGGCACTCATGGCGAACCCGACGAGAACTCGCGCTGGCAGGTTCAGTTCAAAAAAGGCTCGGCGGCGTACATCATGCTCGACCCACGGGGTGTACCCGTCGCAGTCAACACAGACAAGACTCCTGAAATAAAATCCGTACAGCTCCCTGTTGCCAGACCCGCAGCCCCGTCGCCGCTTGAGACCGAAGCCGCCCGTCAGGCAGTGACGCAGGAGATGACCCGCAGTTCGTCCACCGCCAAGCGCGCGGAACTCGCGGCACAAAGAGTGTTTGAACTTAGAGAGATGCGCAGCGATTTGCTGTCAGGACAATCCGACAACACACCTCCCGACGGCCGAGCCATGCAGCTTGTGCTCGACAACCTGTCGGCACAGGAGGCAGCGCTGACAGCCATGTTTGCCGGTACCACAAAAACGTCGACGGCAGTACGCACCATTTCCATCGTGCCTGACAGCGCAGAAATAGACCGGATGGTGCTCGCACGCATATCGCCGGTAGACGGCATCGTAGGCGCCGACGACCTGAGCGGAACGCCCCTAACCCTCAGCCTGCGCATAAGCGGAAGCCCGGAACTGCCGCTTTCCGACAAGGGCGAACCGAAACGCTTCCCGAAAGGCGGCTTCGCCTACAACATACCCGGAGAAGCGACAGTGGAAATTTCCTACGACGGCGAGACCATAGCCTCCGCCACCGTGCCACTCGCCCAGCTCGGCATCACTTTCGGCCTCGACCCCGACCTGTTCACTGACAAGAAATCGCCATCCATGCTGCAGCTCGACCCGGCAACAGGAGGCATCCTTCAGCTTGCGCCTATAGAAATACAGCAATAGAATATGTTCGAAGCACTGGCCACATACATGGGCATGGGATGGATATACTACGTCCTCGTAGTCATATACGCCCTGACCGTTGTGGCCATTGTCATCGTAATCATATCCGAGAACCGGAATCCTGTGAAATCCCTCGCGTGGGTGACTGTGCTCCTGCTCCTTCCCTTTGTGGGGATAGTCCTTTATGTATTCTTCGGAAGAAACATAAAGAACAAGCGCATGATCTCGCGACGCAACCGCAGACGCCTGAAAAAACGCGAGCTACGCCATCCGCGCAACATACTGCCGGAAGGGTTCAGCGAAGAAAGCCGGCAAAAGATAAGACTCGGGCGCTCGCTCACAGGCGCACCCTTCCATCCCGGCAACGACATAAACATCTTCATATCGGGGGCAGACAAAATGGCCGCGTTCAAAGACGACCTGCGCAATGCGCAACGGTCGATATGCATGCAGTACTACATATTCTGCGACGACAACGTCGGCACTGAAATACGCGACATTCTCGTGGACAGAGCACGTGCAGGCGTGGAAGTGCGGGTGATATACGACCATGTTGGCTCCTGGGGCACATCATCGCGTTTTTTCAAGAGCCTGCAGGAAGCCGGAGTGAAAGTCTACCCCTTCTTCAAAGTGACATTCCCGCAACTCGGCACGAAAATCAACTGGCGCAACCACCGCAAGATATGCATAATCGACGGAGCCGTGGGCTACATAGGCGGCATGAACATAGCCGACCGCTACATGGACGGAGGCAGCCGTTTTGACAAGTGGCGAGATACTCACGCGCGGGTAAAAGGCCCGATAATAGCATCCCTGCTGCACAGCTTCGCCGTTGACTGGAATTTCATGGGGCAGCCGCTCATCGACGACATCGCCGACCCGGCAGAAACATACGACAAAGGCGACGTGGGCATGCAGCTGCTCACATCAGGGCCAACGTCCCAATGGTCAGACATAGAATTCATATTCCAGAAAGCCATCTCCTCGGCGAAAAAACGGGTCTACATCCAGACCCCGTATTTCCTCCCCACCGACAGCCTGCTGAAATCGCTACAGGCCGCAGCCCTCGCCCATGTCGACGTCCGCGTAATGATTCCTGCCCACAGCGATTCGTCCATGCTCACATACGCCTCTGAAAGCTATATATCGGAATGCCTCCGCGCAGGCATAAAATTCTATCAGTACACGGCCGGCATGCTACACAGCAAAACGATACTCGTGGACGATGAATTCTCCACCATCGGATCCTCCAATTTCGACTTCCGAAGTTTTGAACACAATTTCGAAGCAAACTTGTTCATATACTCCCATCGGGTGAACGAACGCATGGCCGACATATTCCGCACCGACATACACGACTGCCGCAGAATCATGCCCGCCGAATGGCGTAGCCGCCCGTTGATGCGCAAAGCCATGCAGTCGCTCCTGCGCCTCCTTAGCCCTATTCTATAGCCGGCGGCGGCCCATTAAAACAGCGTCCAGCCCACAAAAACGCACAAAAAAGGCACCAAACTGCATTTTTTCGCTGAAATATTTTGGTAATTCAAAAAATGGTTGTACCTTTGCAACGCAAAAGCGGAAAACGCTGGAGCAACGCCATGCGAAAATAGCTCAGTTGGTAGAGCACGACCTTGCCAAGGTCGGGGTCGCGGGTTCGAGTCCCGTTTTTCGCTCA
>VSPG01000032.1 GCA_009775265.1 Muribaculaceae bacterium | reverse complement strand
CTTCCTCCTCATAAACTGCACCTTAACATAAAATACACCACCCTGTCGTTAACAATGATTATTAAACAACCTCTTATTCCGTGTCGCACGACGGACACAGCCCGTCGAGCACGTAGTTGGCGGAAAGCGCGCGGAAGCCCTCGGGCAGCGGCACGCGCGGCACAGGGCAGTCGATGCAGTAGGTGCGGCCGCAGCGCGTGCAGTGGAAATGCACATGGTGGTCGGACGCGCTGTGGCCTCCCGCGCCCGACGGGCACATCTCGTATTTCAGCGAGCGTGTGCCGTCGTTCACGGTGTGCGCCACGTGGCTGTCGGCCAGCAGGCTGAGCACGCGGAATATGCCCGAACGCTCCATCGTGGGCAGCAGCTCCTCGAGGTCGGCCAGCGACAGAGGCGACTGCGCGTGCTGGAGCGCGTCCACCACAAGGATGCGGTTGGGCGTGGGCTGTATGCCAGCCTGGCTCAGAGCTTGCTCGGCACGTTCCTTCATCGCTTTACACAAGGCTCTTGAACGAAGCGGGCACGGGTGTGGAGAAATTCATGTCGCGGCGCGTGCGCGGATGCACGAAGCGCAGCGTGCGCGCATGCAGGGCGAGACGGCGTATGGGCGCCGTGGCGGCGCCGTACTTGCGGTCGCCGGCTATGGGGTGGCCTATCTGCTGCATGTGCACGCGTATCTGGTTCTTGCGGCCGGTGGCGAGCTGCAGCTCCACCAGGGCATAATTGCCGCGTGCGGCAAGGGTGCGGTATTCCGTGACGGCCTCGCGTCCTGCCTCGGCGTCGTCGGTGACATACACCACATGCTCGGCATTCTCCGCCAGCCTGCTGCGCACGATGCCCTCCGAGGGGTCGGGCGCGCCGCCTTCCACCACGGCCACGTAGCGGCGTTCGAGCACCATGTTGTTCCAGTTGTGCTGCATGGTCTCCTTGGCCTCGGCCGTCTTGGCGAACATCATCAGCCCGGACGTATGCTGGTCGAGACGGTGCACGATGAAAAGCTTCTGGCGGGGGTCCACACGCTTCACGTAGTCGCGCAGTATGGAATAGGCCGTGCCGTCGCGCTTGCTGTCGGTGCCCACCGACAGCAGGCCGTAGCCCTTGTTCACAACTATTATGTCGTCGTCCTCGTACACTATCTTGATGCGCGGGTTGGAGAACGTCTGAAACTCACGCGAAGTGTTCACACGCACCTCCGAGCCGGTTTCCACCGCAGTGTCCCACTGCGTGGTCACTACGCCGTCCACCATCACCTGGCGGTGTTTGAGATAGTCCTTCACGGTGGTGCGCTTGCGGTCGGGCATGCTCTGTATCAGAAATTCGAGCAGGCCGGCAGGAGCTTCGGCGCGGAAGGAGAGTATGATGTCGGGGCGGCGCTTGGCGCGTTCGGCCCCGGGTTTGCATGGGAGTTGGCGTGGCATTATGTCTGGTTGGTTTGTTTACTTTTTTGCGCGTGCGGTGCGGCGGCCGGCCGTACGCTTGGGTTTCACATCCTGCGAGGCTATGATCTCACGCACTTCGTCGAGGGTGAGCGCCGCAGGGTCGGCTATGGTTTTGGGTATTTTGTAATTGGCGCCGTCGCTGGCTATGTACACCCCGAAGCGGCCGTTGAGAATCTGCGTGCCGGGGGCTTCGTCGAATGTCTTCACCACTTTTTTGCTTTCGGCATCGCGTTTGGCGAGGATAAGCTCGACAGCCCTTTCCAGGCCAACCGACGCGGGCGCCTCGTCCTTGGGAATGCTCACGAACTTGCCTTTGTGGCGCACATACGGACCGAAGCGGCCTATGGCCACGGTCACGTCGGCATCCTCGAAGCTTCCGAGCTCACGCGGAAAATCGAACAGGCGCAGGGCCTCCTCCAGGGTGATTGTGGCCACGCTCTGCCCTTTCAGGAGCGAAGCGAAGCGCGGCTTGGTGTCGCCTTCTCCGTCGCCCACCTGCACGAGGGGGCCGAAACGGCCTATCTTCACGCTCACCGGCTCGCCCGTGGCGGGGTCGGTGCCCAGCACGCGTTCGCCCACTTTGTGCTCGAGGCGCATGTTGAGCGTGCGGTCCACCACCGGGTGGAACATGCTGTAGAAATCGCTGATTTCGCCTGCCCACGGCAGTTTGCCCTCGGCGATGTCGTCGAAACGCTCCTCCACGCGTGCCGTGAAGTTGTAGTCGAGGATGTCAGGAAAATATTCCGTGAGGAACTTGTTCACCACCGTGCCGATGTCGGTAGGCACGAGTTTTCCCTTGTCGCTGCCCACGGCCTCCGTGCGCTCCGTGCGGCGTATCCGCCCTTCGGCGTCGAGGGTGAGCACGCCATAGCTGCGCTCGGTGCCTTCGTGCTCGCCTTTCTCCACATATTCGCGCTGCTGGATGGTGGATATGGTGGGCGCGTAGGTCGAAGGGCGGCCTATGCCCAGCTCCTCCATCTTGCGCACGAGAGTGGCCTCGGAATAGCGCAGCGGCTGCTGCGTGAAGCGCTCCGTGGCGGTCATGCCGAGCGCCTCGAGCGGCATGCCGGGAGAGAGCGCCGGAAGGGTGGACGCGCCGTCGTTTTCGCGGATGTCGGCCTCGCCCTCGTCAGAGCTCTGTGCATGCGAGGCGTAAACCCGCAGATAGCCGTCGAACTTCACCACTTCGCCCGATGCCGTGAAGCGGTCGTCGCCTGCCGCGCCTGCGGCGGTTATGTCCACCGTGGTCTTCTCTATCTGCGCGTCGGCCATCTGCGAGGCAAGCGTGCGCCGGCGTATGAGGGCGTAGAGGCGTTTCTCCTGCGATGTGCCGTCGATGGAGGGACGGTCGACATAGGCTGGGCGTATGGCCTCGTGGGCTTCCTGCGCGCCCTTGCTGTTGGTGTGGTAGCGGCGCACGTGCAGGTAGTCGGCTCCGATTTTGGCGGTGATTTCAGCCGATATTGCCGCAAGGGCCTCCTCGCTGAGGTTCACGGAGTCGGTACGCATATAGGTTATGTGTCCGGCCTCGTACAGGCGCTGCGCCACCATCATGGTCTGCGCCACCGTGAATCCCAGGCGCCTCGAAGCCTCCTGCTGGAGAGTCGATGTCGTGAACGGGGGCGCCGGAGCCTTGGAGTGCGGCTTCACCTGCACGTCGGCCACTTCGAAGCGTGTGCCGGCGCAGCAGCCGAGCAGTTCGCGGCCTGCGGCCTCGTCGGGCAGGCGGCGGCTGAACTCCGCCGCAAAAGCCGCGCCGTCGGCAGTGGCGAAAGTGGCTCCCACACGCCAGTAAGGCTCGCTCACAAAGCGTTTTATCTCCTCCTCGCGTTCCACAATCAGACGCACAGCCACGCTCTGCACGCGGCCGGCCGACAGCGCCGGCTTGATTTTCTTCCACAACACGGGAGAAAGCTCGAAACCCACGATGCGGTCGAGCACACGGCGCGCCTGCTGGGCGTCCACGCGGTTCAGGTCTATGCCGCGCGGGTTGGCGATAGCGTTGAGAATGGCTTTTTTGGTGATTTCGTGGAACACGATGCGGCGCGTGTTCTCGGGCTTGAGCTCCAGCACCTCGTAAAGATGCCAGGCTATGGCTTCTCCCTCGCGGTCTTCATCGGACGCGAGCCACACGGTCTCGGCCTCGGCGGCCGCCTTGCGCAGTTCGCCCACCAGAGCCTGCTTCTCGTCGGGAATCTCGTACACAGGACTGAAACCATGGTCAACGTCGATACTGAAACTCTTGCGTTTCAAATCGCGCACATGTCCGTAGCTCGACATCACTTTGAAGTCTTTGCCCAAAAACTTCTCTATGGTTTTTGCCTTGGCAGGCGACTCGACGATGACTAAATTCTTCAACATTTAATTGTATATTTATATTCTATGTGTGATTCAAAAAAGTTTTCAGCCGACAAAATTATAAAAAAGAAACGACCTACGGCGCATAAAGGTGCGATTTGCACCTATTTTTATTCGTTTTTTGTTTTTTGAACCCCCTCGCTTGCATCCCTTCGCCGAAAAAATAGTAATTTTGCACAATGCCTTGCCCCAAGAGTTTGTCCAAGATGATACGATTGTTCTCACTCCTCGTTTTTGCCGCGGCAGCGCTTCCGGCAGCGGCCTTGTCGGTGCGTGTGTCTCCCGGCACGCTGCGCGACGCGGTGCCCGCACCTGCCTCCGTGGCCACATTGCGCATCGAAGGCGCCGTCGACGCGTCGGACTTCGCGTTCATAGCCTCGGAAATGACATCGCTCGCCACGCTCGACATCTCCGCGGCCTCCATAAGCGCCTACAGTGGCGAACCGCTCCACGGCCTGCACAGCTTCGAAGCCGCCACCCTGCCGCATTTCATCCTTGCAGGCACAAGCATATCGTCCATCGCCTTGCCGCCATCGCTTGCCGCCATCGGAGACTTCGCCATGGCCGGGACGCCCGTCACGGAAATAACCCTCCCGGAAACAGTGCGCAGCATAGGAGCCGGCGCTTTTGCCGGATGCACACAACTGCGAGCCGCATCGGTGGCAGCCCCGGCCGCAGCGCTCGGCGAAGGAGCGTTCGCGCAATGCACGGCGCTTCAGAGAGTCGCCCTCCCGCAAGGCTCCGCCGTGCCTGACAGATGTTTCGCAGGCTGCGCCTCCCTCGCCGCCGTGTCCGGCACCGACCGCGCCACAGCCGTCGGAGAGCGTGCGTTCCAAGGCTGCACGGCGCTGAAAGAACTCACTTTCGGCACAGAGCTGAAAACCATAGGCGCACACGCATTCAGCGGCTCCGGACTGCGGCACGCCGACCTCGGCGCATGCTCCGGACTGCACACCGTAGAGGCCGCCGCATTTTCAGGGTGCGGAGACCTGCAGTCGCTGTCGCTGCCCGAAGGTTGCGACGCCGGCTCGGCACACGCGCTCGCCATGGCGTGCACGGCACTCTCGCAGGCGAGACTGCCCGTGGCGGAAATAGCCGACTTCTCCCTTGCAGGAGCCGACGGCATCGGCCGTCTCACACTCCACCCCTCCCTCGCGCACATAGGCGACAACGCCATGGAAGGCATGACAGGCCTCGCGGAAATCGACGCCACGGCGCTCACATCCGTGCCGGCGCTCGGAGAGGGCGTATGGAGCGGAGTCAGCCAGAAAACCGTAAGGCTGCACACCGCGCCGGACATGGCCGAAGCCTTCCGGTGCGCCGCCCAGTGGCAGGAATTCGACATCCGTGGACAAAACTCCATAGACGACATACACGCCGCCCCTGCCGGCGGCATACGCGCACGCTTCGACGGCCACATACTGCTCATCGAATGCCGCGAAACAGCCGCAGAACGCATCCGCGTGGCCGACACCGAAGGCCGCACCCTCGCCCTGCTCGCCGTCGGCACCGACGGCCGCGCCGTGCTCGACACATCGCCGTGGAGCACACACACATACCTGCTTGCCGCCGAAGGCGCCCGTGCGCAGGCCACACTGAAAATAGCAAGAAAACACTGATGGGAAAGAACAAACTGCGCAAATTCAGCGAACTGAGCGAAATAGATTTCGTATACCAGTACCCCTACGGACGCCTCGCCGAGGAAGGATTTCCATGGCGGGGACGGTGGCATGAAGTGTTCGGCAACGACAACCCCATAGTCCTCGAACTCGGCTGCGGAAAAGGCGAGTACACCGTAGGGCTCGCCCGTCGCGACGCCTCCCGCAACTACATAGGCATCGACATAAAAGGCGCGCGCATGCATGCCGGCGCCATGGCCGCGCAGCGCGAAGGGCTGCGCAACGTGGCGTTCGTACGCACCGGCATCGAACTGCTCGACAGGTTCTTCGCCCCGGGCGAGGTGAGCGACATATGGGTCACGTTTCCCGACCCGCAGATGCAGAAAGTGAACAAACGCCTCACGGGCACACGCTTCTGCTCCATGTACCGCCGCGTGGCCGCCCCGGGCTGCATGCTGAGGCTTAAGACCGACAGCCCCTTCCTCTACGCCTACACGGCGCGCATGGCGCGCCACAACAGCCTCGCCGTGGCCGCCGACACCGCCGACCTGTACGGCGAGGACTACACCACGGCCGAACCGTGGCTCGGCATACGCACACACTACGAGCAGCAGTGGCTCGAACGCGGACTGAGCATAAAATACCTCGCATTCTCCCTCGACGGCGACACGCCGCTCTGCGAGCCCGAAGCCGACGACATCCCCAAAGACACACACCGCAGCTACTCGCGCGGCTACATACAGATGCCGCAGATGCTCGGCGAAAACTGAAAAAAACACGGAATCATGGCAGAAAACCCCTTATATCCCGCACAAATCACCGACGCCCTGCGCACAGTGCGCTATCCCGGCTCGGGCAAAGACATAGTAAGCCTCGGCATGGTCGAGGACGACATGCGCATCGACGGACGCAAGGTGAGCTTCTCGCTCATCTTCGACAAATCCACCGACCCCTTCGCGCGCTCGGTGGTGAAATCGGCCGAAGCCGCCCTGCACACATTCGTGGCGGCCGACGTCGAGGCCGACATACGCATCAAGACCCGCACTCCGTCCCCCGGGGCAAAAGCCCCGGCGCTCCCCGGCGTGCGCGACATCGTGGCCGTGTCGTCGGGCAAAGGCGGAGTGGGCAAAAGCACCGTGGCCGCCAACCTCGCCGTGAGCCTCGCCGCGGAAGGCTACCGCGTGGGCCTGCTCGACGCCGACATATTCGGCCCGTCCGTGCCCAAGATGTTCGGCATCGAAGACGAACAGCTCTACATGCACGAAGTGGACGGCCGCAACCTCATCATACCCATCGAGAAATACGGAGTGAAACTGCTCTCCATCGGCCTGATGGTGGAAAAAGACAGCGCAGTGGTGTGGCGCGGCACCATGGCCTCCAACGCCCTTAAGCAGCTCATCGAGCAGGCCGACTGGGGCGAGCTCGATTATTTCGTCATCGACATGCCCCCGGGCACGAGCGACATCCATCTGACACTCGTGCAGACGCTCGGCATCACGGGCGCTCTCGTGGTCACCACGCCGCAGGAAGTGGCGCTGGCCGACGCGCGCAAGGGCATAGCAATGTTCCGCGACCCGAAAATCAACGTGCCCGTGCTCGGCATCGTCGACAACATGGCATGGTTCACCCCCGAGAAGCATCCCGACGAGCGCTACTACATCTTCGGCTCCGACGAGGCCGTACGACGCACAGCCGCCGATTTCGATCTGCCCGTACTTGCCGAAATACCGCTGGTGGCCGCCGTCGGCGAGCACAACGACTCCGGCAGCCCCATAGCCCTCGGAGGCACGCTCAGCGCACAAAGCTTCATCCACCTGGCCCGCATGGTCATCGACGCCGTGGCCCGGCGCAACAGCCAGCTGCCGCCCACCGAGGCCGTAAACGTGAAAAAGAAATGAAGCCCACACTGCTGATTGTCAACGGACCCAACCTCAACCTCACCGGCCGGCGCGAACCAGAAGTGTACGGAACGCGCACGATGGACGAAATCATAGCCGCCACGCGCGCGGCCATGCACGGACGCGCCGTCGTGGAACATTTCCAGAGCAACCACGAAGGCGACATAATAGACTGCCTGCACACCCACGGCTTCGGAGCCGTGGACGGCATAATACTCAACGCCGGGGCCTACACCCACACATCGCTCGCCATAGCCGACGCCGTGGCAGCCGTCAGCGTGCCCGTGGTGGAAGTGCACATGAGCCGCACAGCAGCGCGCGAACAGGTGCGCCGCCACTCGTTCATCGCGCCGGTGTGCGCCGGCACCATAGCAGGATTCGGGCACGACGTCTACCGTCTCGCAGCCGAGGCCCTGCTGGCACTCGTGCCAGCACGCGGATGACGCGCTGCGTGCAGGGTAAGGCGCAGCCTCGTTTGCGAATGTAAATTTTTTCATTTGGCATTGTAAATCTATCGGTATTTTTAGCTAACTTTGAGGGCAGAACGGACAAGTTTCACACCATCGTTCCATGAGATTGCCTAAACTGCTATGAGTCAAGAAATTTATCACATCCCCGCTTTACTCATGCCATCCGTCGACGCGCTCTGCGTCACGCCCGGGGGCATCTACGTCGACGCCACCTACGGCGGCGGCGGCCATTCGGCGGCCATACTCGAACGCCTCGACGCCGGCGGACACCTCTACGGCTTCGACCAGGACGAGGATGCTGTGAAACGCGCACCCGCCGCCGGCGACCCGCGTTTCACCATGGTTTACAGCAATTTCCGCTACCTCAGCAACTTCATGGACTACTACGGCGTCGAATCCGTGGACGGCGTGCTCGCCGACCTCGGCGTGAGCTTCCATCACTTCGACGACCCGACACGCGGATTCTCATTCCGCTGGGAGGGCAGCCTCGACATGCGCATGAACCGCCGCGGCGGACGCTCCGCAGCCGACCTCCTCGCATCGGCATCCGCCGAAGACCTCACACGCCTGCTGCGCCTTTACGGCGAACTGCGGCAGGCTCCGCGCATCGCCGCAGCCATCGTCAAGGCACGCGAGGCAGGCAGCCCCGTGGCCACAGTCGAAGCGCTGCGCGCCGTGGCCGAACCGATGCTCAACCCCCGACAGCTCAAAAAAGAGATGGCGCAGCTGTTCCAGGCGCTGCGCATCGAAGTGAACGACGAACTCGGAGCACTGCGCTCGCTCCTGCAGCAGGCACTGAAAGTGCTGCGCCCGGGAGGACGCCTGGCCGTCATCACCTACCACTCGCTCGAAGACCGCCTCGTGAAGAACTTCATGCGCACAGGCTCCATCGACGGCGAGGAGCGGAAAGACTTCTTCGGACGCTCGCTCGCGCCCATGCGCCTGCTCACATCCAAACCCGTCGTGCCCGGCGAAGACGAGATTGAAGCCAACCCGCGCAGCCGCAGCGCCAAACTGCGCATTGCCGAAAAACTCCCCGACGCCGAGACATGAAAAACCTGAAGATGCCCAAGGCCGACGGCAGAAAAATAGCCGGCAGCATAAGCTACTTCACGCACGGCCACTTCCTCACGAGCGGCCTGTTCAAGCGCTATTTCTTCGCCGTGCTGCTCGCCGTGGCGCTCATCATGATGAGCATCTCGGTGCGCTTCGACTGCGTCACCGGCATGGAAAGCATATCGGCCCTGCGCACACGCCTCGAGGTCGTGCGCACGGAGCTGCAGCGCGAACGCTCGGCCTACATGAGCACCACCCGGGAATCCACCATGCAGCACCGCGTCGACTCGCTCGGCCTCGGCCTCGGCATACAGCAGCATCCACCCTTCAAACTCCCCCCCGAAAATGGGCACGAATAGCAAAAACGACCGGAACTCGCGCCGCGCGGGCATACTGATGAACCTCGGCATCGTGGTCAGCGTCATCATTGCCATGTCCGTAGGCATCGTGTTCATGCTCATCAACACCACCATAGTCAACGCCGAGGCATGGAACGCCAAAGGGCAGCGGCAGCTCGACACCATCACCCCCATACAGCCACTGCGCGGCGACATACTCGCCTGCGACGGCTCCATACTCGCCACCAACCTCAACTACTACGACGTAAGCATCGACTTCCGCCCGAAGCGCTTCCTCATACGCCAGTACGTGCAGTCGCTCGACAGCCTCGCCGACACTCTCGCCGTCTACTTCCCGCACCGCACACGCAAGCAGTGGCACGACTACCTCTCCGCACCGCTGTCAAAACCGAAAAGCAAACGCAGCGGCACCTACCGCCTCGTGCGCAACGTGCCTTTCGACGTGGCACAGCGCTTCAAGCAGTTCCCCTTCTTCCGCCGCACGCGCAACTCCAACCGCACCGGCCTCAAACTCGAGCCCGTGCTGCGGCGCATGTACCCCTACGGCGACATGGCGCGCCTCAGCATAGGACGCGTAGGCTATCTGCCCGGAAAAGACGCCCAGCACGGAATCTCCGGACTCGAGCAGGCGCTCGACACACTCCTGTTCGGCACCCCGGGGCGCGCCAAGCGCGTGCTGTTCACCAACCGCGTGGCGAAATGGCCCATCGAACAGCCACGCCACGGCTACACCGTCACCACCACCATCGACATCACCATCCAGGACATCCTCGAAAGCGAACTCGGCGAAATGCTCGTCAAAAGCAACGCCGACTGGGGCACAGCGCTCATAATGGAAGTGGCCACCGGCGACATAAAAGCCATATCCAACCTCGAACGCGACTCGCTCCACCCCGGCACATACATCGAAGCCATGAACCGCGCCGTACTCGCCTACGAACCCGGCTCGGTGATGAAGACAATATCCATGATTGCCGCGCTCAACGAAGGCTACGCACTGCCCGTCGACCGCACATTCCCCATCGGACACAGCTACGCCTACAAAGGCGGGCGCGCCATACACGACACCCACTCGCCGGCCGCTCTCCCCGTAAGCCGCTTTCTGGAATACTCGTCGAACATAGGCATGACCAAACTCGTGGCGGCGCACTACGAGAACAACCCCAACGGCTTCCGCGAAAGCCTGCGTAAAGTGGGCTTCTTCGACCGCTTCCACACAGGCATCGCACGCGAACGCCGCCCCTACATCCCCACCGTCGAGAACAACAACCGCGGCCTCGTGGCCCTCTCGCGCATGACATTCGGCTACAGCACCATGATTCCGCCGCTCTACACCGCCGCCATGTACAACGCCGTGGCCAACGACGGACGCTTCGTGCGCCCGCGCCTCGTAAAAGCCCTGCGCAGCCACGACGGGCGCGACAGCGTCATACCCGTCAGCTACGTGCGCGACAGCATACTCAGCCGCAGCCATGCCGCACTGCTGCGCGACATGCTCACGCAAGTAGTCTACGGCGAAGGCGGAACAGCCAAATTCCTGCGCGACAAAAACGTGCGCATAGCCGGAAAGACAGGCACGGCGAAAATAGCCAACGAACTGCGACCCGGACAGAAACGCGACAGCATAACAGGCAGCGACGGACGCAAACGCCCCGCCAACCTCGGCTACCGCGAAGGCCACTACCGCGTGGCATTCTGCGGCTTCTACCCCGCCGAACGTCCGAAATACACCTGCATAGTCGTAATCAGCGACCCCAGGCCGCCGCTCAACGGCCCGGCCGTCACAGCAGGCGCCGTGCTTAAGAACACGGCACTCAAACTCTACGCGCGCGGCTATCTCGACAACCATGCCGACTGCCGCGACAACGCCCCCGACGACCCCGGACGACCAACGCTCTACGCCACATTCGACAAAGACCGCTCGACAGAGCTGCACCGCTTCATCGACATGGAGCGCGCAGCCGTCATCAACACCCCCGGCACCACACCCCCCGGCACCGTGCCCGACGTGCGGGGCCTCGGAGTGCGCGAAGCCGTGGTACGGCTCGAGGAGGCGGGCTTCAACGTGGCATTCGACGGCATAGGCTACGTCACCGCCCAGACTCCGCCGCCGGGCACAAAGACCCTTTCCGGCGCGCGTGTGCGGCTGCAACTGCAACAATTCTAAAAAGACACAGACAAAACACCATACATGAAGACTCTTCGCAATCTTCTCTCCGACATAGGCCAGCACAGCCTCGAAGGCCCGGCCGACATAACGATAACCTCCGTCGAGGCCGACTCGCGGCGCGTAGCGCCCGGCAGCCTGTTCGTGGCCCTGCGCGGCACCGCCGTCGACGGCCACCGCTTCATCCCCATGGCCATCGCCGCAGGCGCCGCAGCCATCGTGTGCGCCGCCGACTACTCCCTGCCGGCCGACTGCGCCGGCGGCGAAGCGGCCATCGTGCGCGTGCCCGACACGGCCGAAGCCCTCGGCCGGCTCGCCTCAGCATGGCACGGCCACCCCTCGCGCCGCCTCACGCTCGTAGGCGTCACCGGCACCAACGGCAAAACCACCATAGCCACACTCCTCTACGACATGGCGCGCCGCGCAGGCTTGCGGGCAGGACTGCTCAGCACAGTGGTGAACCGCGTCGCCGACCGCGCCGTAGCCTCCACCCACACCACCCCCGACCCGCTCGAACTCAACGCGCTCCTGGCCGAAATGGTGGCCGAAGGCTGCACATTCGCCGCAATGGAAGTGAGCAGCCACGCCTGCGCGCAGCGACGCATAGCAGGCCTGCGTTTCGCCGGAGGCGTGTTCACCAACCTCACCCGCGACCATCTCGACTACCACCGCACCTTCCAGGCCTATCTCGAAGCCAAAAAAATGTTCTTCGACGCACTTCCCGCAGGCGCATGGGCGCTCGTCAACACCGACGACACGCACGCGCGCATATTGGTGCAGAACACGCGTGCGCGCGTGTACACCTACGGCCTGCGGGGCGAGGCCGACTTCCGCGCCGATGTAGTGGAAGACCGCATCGACGGCATGCTCCTGCACATCGACGGCGAAGAACTCCACACGCCTTTCGCCGGACGCTTCAACGCCTCCAACCTGCTCGCCGTCTACGGCGCCTCGCGCCTGCTCGGCACTGAGCGCGACGAGGCCCTGCGCGCCCTCAGCGCCCTGCGCCCCGTGGCCGGACGCTTCCAGACCATGCACGGCGCAGGCATCACAGCCATAGTCGACTACGCCCACACGCCCGACGCACTCGCCAACGTGCTCGACACCATCCGCGAAGCCGCAGGCCCCGACACCGACGTCATCACCGTGTGCGGCTGCGGAGGCGACCGCGACCACGGCAAGCGCCCCATCATGGCGGCGGAAGCCGCGCGCCGCAGCTCCCTGCTCATCATCACCGCCGACAACCCCCGCAGCGAAGACCCGCAAGCCATAGCCGACGATATGCTCGCCGGACTCGACGAAGACGCCCGCAACGCGTGCGAAGTCGAGCTCGACCGCGCCGCAGCCATCCGCCGCGCCGTCATGGCGGCAGAGCAGGGAGGCGTCGTGCTCGTGGCGGGAAAAGGCCACGAGGACTATCAGATAATCGGTTCGGAACGCCGCCACTTCGACGACTGCGAGCAGGTGGCCGACGCACTCGCACAACGCAGCAACAGCCTGAAATAACCACACAACATGCTATACTACCTCTTTCAGAAACTTCAGGACACAGGGCTGCCCGGCGCCCGACTGATGGACTACCTCACATTCCGCTCCGGCGCCGCATTCGTGCTGTCGCTGCTCATGGCCATATTCGTCGGACGCGCCATAATCCGCCGCCTGCAGCTCATGCAGGTGGGCGAAATCATCCGCGACCTCGACCTGGAAGGACAGGAAAAGAAAAAAGGCACACCGACCATGGGAGGCGTCATCATCATACTCGCCATCATCGTCCCCTGCCTGCTCGTGGGCAACCTCGCCAGCTCCTACATGCTGCTCATGCTCGGCGCCACCCTGTGGCTCGGCGCCATCGGCTTCCTCGACGACTACAAGAAATTCCGCAAGCACAACAAAGACGGCATACGCGGCAAATACAAAATCATCGGGCAGGTGGGCATAGCCATCATCGTGGCAGCCACCATGTACGTAAGCCCCGACATGGTGATCGTGAACAACAGCGAGATCATCAGCGCCGAAACGCAGCGCGTGGAAGAAGTAGTCTACGACAGCGACCCCGTGAAGTCGCCGCAGACCACCATCCCGTTCGTCAAGAACAACAACTTCAACTACTCCTGGTTCACAGGCTGGATGGGCAGCCACGCCGAAGCCGGCGGCTGGGTGGTGTTCTTCATCTTCGTCATGTTCATCGTCACCGCCACCAGCAACGGCGCCAATCTCAACGACGGACTCGACGGACTCTGCGCCGGCCTGAGCGCCGTGGCGGGAGTGGCGCTCGCCGTCATGGCATACCTCGGAGGCAACCTCATCTATTCGGCCTACCTCAACATCATGTACATCCCCGGCAGCGGCGAACTCGTCGTGTACATGGCCGCCTTCATAGGCGCCCTCGTCGGCTTCCTGTGGTACAACGCCACCCCTGCGCAGGTGTTCATGGGCGACACCGGCTCGCTCACCCTCGGAGGCATCATCGCCGTCTTCGCCATACTCATCCACAAGGAGCTCCTCCTGCCCATCCTCGTGGCGCTGTTCTACATCGAAGACCTGTCGGTCATCCTCCAGGTGGCCTACTTCAAGCGCACCGGCGGAAAACGCATCTTCAAGATGTCGCCGCTACACCACCACTACCAGAAACCCGGCGACGGCTCATACCCCGCCCTCATACAATGGCCCCGCCAGGCCATCCCCGAAGCCAAAATCGTCACACGCTTCTGGATCATAGGCATCATACTCGCCGTAATCACATTCGTAACCCTCAAGATACGATGATGGAAAAGAAAAAAATCGTGGTGCTCGGAGCCGGCGAAAGCGGCACAGGCGCCGCCGTCCTCGCAAAGGACAAAGGCATGGACGTGTTCCTGAGCGACTACGGCACCGTGGCCCCGCGCTACGCCGCCGTCCTCGACGCCGAAGGCATCGAGTGGGAGCAGGGCGGCCACACCATGGAGCGCATACTCGACGCCGACGAAGTGGTGAAAAGCCCCGGAATAGCCGACGACACACCCGTCATGCGCGCGGTACACGGCAGAGGCATACACGTAATCAGCGAAATCGAGCTCGCCGGACGATACTTCACGCCCTCCACGCGCTGCGTGTGCCTGACAGGCAGCAACGGCAAGACCACCACTACCATGCTCACATGCCACATCCTGCGCCTCGCAGGATTCGACGCATCCCTTGCCGGCAACATAGGCCGCTCGCTCGCCATGCAGGTGGCACGCGGGCCGCACGACGTCTACGTCGTGGAACTGAGCAGCTTCCAGCTCGACAACATGTACGACTTCCGCGCCGACGTGGCCGTGCTGCTCAACATCACCCCCGACCATCTCGACCGCTACGGCTACAGCATGGACAACTACACAGACGCCAAGCTGCGCGTGCTCCGCAACCTGCGCCCGCAGGACTCGTTCGTGCACTGGGCCGACGACCCCGTGGTGACGGCGCGCATCTCCGGCGGCCTCGCCACCCCCGCCCGCGACCTCGCCTTCGCCGCGCGCCCCGCGGCAGGCGCGGCAGCCTTCGCCGACGGCGGTATGCTGCACCTGCCCGGCACACTGGAAATGCCCCTGACAGAGCTGTCGCTGCCCGGCACCCACAACCTGCTCAACGCCATGGCGGCGGCACTGGCCGCGCGCGCCATCGGCGCCGGGCCGGAAGCCATCCGCCGCGGCCTCGCCACGTTCGCCCCCGTGGAGCACCGTCTCGAACCGGCCGGCACCGTCGGCGGCGTGCGCTGGATCAACGATTCCAAAGCCACCAACGTCAACTCTTGCTTCTACGCCCTCGGAGCCATGGACACCCCCACAGTGCTCATTCTCGGCGGAAAGGACAAAGGCAACGACTACAACGAAATCCTGCCGCTCGTGCGCGAAAAAGTGAAAGCCATAGTGGCCATGGGCCTGCACAACGAAAAAATAACCGACTTCTTCTCGCCCCACGTCCGCGTCGAATCCACATCGTCGCTCGAGGCAGCCGTCGATGCCTGCCGCCGCCTCGCCGCACCCGGCGACACCGTGCTGCTCTCGCCATGCTGCGCCAGCTTCGACCTGTTCACGTCCTACGAAGACCGCGGACGCCGTTTCAAACAAGCCGTAAAAGACCTCGAAAATGCCTGACAACTCTCCCGCCGCAGCCACCACCGTAGCCGCCGAGGCCGACATCATACGCCCGCGACTGCGCACCGACCACCACATCTGGGGCATATACATCGTGCTCCTCATCTTCTCCGTCATCGAACTGTTCAGCGCCTCCAGCCAGGAAGTGCGCGTCGACGACATCTACGGCCCGCTCGTGCGCCACGCCCAGTTCCTCGTCGCCGGATTCGGCATAATGCTCGTCATACAGCACTTCCACTACCGCTACGTCGTAAAAGCCATACCCTGGCTCGTCATAGGCAGCATACTCGCCATGCTCTACGTGCTCGTGGCAGGCGTCACCATCAACGGCGCGCGCCGCGGCATGCGCCTCGCCGGAATGGTGATTCTGCCCGCCGAGTTCATCAAACTCGCCGTAGCCCTCGGAGTGGCCCTCATCATGAGCCGCTACCAGGTAAAAGGACGCCGCGACGTGGCACGCCACGGCATCATACTCTGCGTCGTGCTCACGCTCGTAAGCTCCGGGCTGCTGTTCACACAGGGCCTCACCAACACCCTGCTGCTCATGTGCATAAGCATGGCCATGATGGCCATCGGAGGCGTAGGCTTCCGCAAGTTCTGGACCGTCATACTCATCTACGGCCTCATCGGCGGCGGCGCCCTCGGAGTCAAGATGCTCACCGCCAGAAACGCCGCACCCACCCCGGAAGCCATAGAAATGGCACGCCTCAACCACGAGGAAGTAGGGCAGGGCAACACCTCCGACCGCTCGGCCACATGGACCGGACGCATCAGCAGACACTTCCGCCTCAACAAGCACCAGGACCCCATCTCCGACATCAACAAGCAGGAACAGCTCAGCTACATAGCCCAGGCCCACGGAGGCATCACCGGCGTAGGGCCCGGCAAATCACGCGAGAACGCACGCCTGCCGCTCGCATTCAGCGACTACATCTTCGCCATCATCGTCGAAGAGTGCGGCCTCGTGTTCAGCGTGTTCCTACTGCTGTGCTACCTGTGGCTCCTCGGGCGCGCCGGCTTCGTGGCCGTGCGCCTGCGCCGCACCCCAGCCTGCTTCCTCATGATAGGATGCGGCGTATACATCGTCATCCAGGCCCTGTTCCACATGGCCATCGTAAGCGGCGTATTCCCCGTCTCCGGACAGCCGCTGCCGCTCATAAGCAAAGGCGGAACATCCGTGCTGGCCACATCCGTGGCCCTCGGAGTGATGCTCAGCGTCAGCCGCCACGCCGCACGCACCGACGACACCGACACGGAAGCCGCCACGCGCGAGCTGCAGAGCCTCCCAGAGAACCTTCGCACCGACAACCCCACACAGCTATGAACACACCCATCCAACGCGTCATCATAAGCGGCGGCGGCACAGGCGGCCACATCTTCCCCGCCCTCAGCATAGCCGGCGCACTCCGCCGGCGCTATCCCGGCGTCGACATCCTTTTCGTAGGCGCCGACGACCGCATGGAAATGCAGCGCGTCCCCGCCGCAGGCTATCCCATAGTAGGGCTCCCCGTGGCAGGATTCGACCGCAAACGCCTGTGGCGCAACTTCCGCACCCTGTGGCTGCTCGGAAAAAGCATGCGCACCGCACGGCGCACCGTGCGCGACTTCCGCCCACAGATAGCCGTCGGAGTGGGAGGCTACTGCAGCGGCCCCACCCTCAAGGCAGCGCAGCGCCTCGGAGTGCCCACGCTCATACAGGAACAGAACGGCTACCCCGGCGTCACCAACAAGCTGCTCGCACGCCGCGCCGACGCCATATGCGTGGCCTACGAAGGCACCGAACGCTTCTTCCCCGCCGACAGGATATACATGACAGGCAACCCCGTGCGCGAATCCCTCACCCGCTGCACCATATCGCCCGCACAGGCACGCGAACGGCTCGGTTTCGACCCCCTCCGCCCCGTAGTCCTCGTTGTGGGCGGAAGCCTCGGGGCGTCCACCGTCAACCGCGCCATAGCGGCAGGCGTCACAGCCATCACGGCGGCAGGCGCACAGCTGCTGTGGCAGACAGGCCGACGCGACACACAGCTCGCCGACGAAGCCACCCGCGACAACCCCGACGCACGCACCACGGAATTCATCACCGACATGGACGTGGCCTACCGCGCGGCCGACATCGTGGTGTCACGCGCCGGCGCAGGCTCCATAAGCGAGCTGCAGCTGCTCGGCAAGGCCGCCGTGCTCGTGCCCTCGCCCAACGTCACCGAAGACCACCAGCGCAAAAACGCGCTCGCACTCGTGGCGCGCAACGCAGCCGTCATGGTGGAGGACGCCACCGCCGCCACACAGCTCGTGCCCGCAGTCACGGCACTTCTCGCCGACCCCGCGCGCCGCGAAGCCATGGGCGCGGCCATCTCGGGCATGGCCCTGCGCGACAGCGACGAACGCATCGTCGACATCATCCAGCAGATTGTAAACCGACACACAACCGAATAATGCAGAGAGTCTACTTCATAGGCGGAGGCGGCATAGGCATGGCCGCACTCGAGCGCTACTTCCTGTCCCAGGGCACCCCCGTGGCAGCCTACGACCGCACACCTTCGGAACTCACCGCACGCCTCGCCGGCGAAGGCGTGGCCATGAGCTACGACGACGACCCCGCCGCCATACCGCCTCCCTTCCGCAGCCCCGAAGGCACACTCGTGGTGTTCACGCCCGCCGTGCCCGCCGAATCGGCCATAATGACATTTTTCCGCACCGGCGGCTTCCGCATGATAAAACGCTCCGAAGCCCTCGGCATCATCACCGACAAAAGCAAGGCGCTCTGCTTCGCCGGCACACACGGCAAGACGACCACATCGGCCATGGCCGCACACATCCTGCACACTTGCAGCTGCGGATGCAACGCATTCCTCGGCGGAATCCTGCGCAACTGCGGCACCAACCTGCTGCTCGCGCCCGCATCGCCATGGACAGTGGCCGAAGCCGACGAATACGACCGCTCCTTCCACCGCCTGCACCCCCACATAGCCCTCGTCACGGCCACCGACCCCGACCATCTCGACATCTACGGCACCGAAGAAGCCTACCTCGAAAGTTTCGCCCACTTCACATCGCTCATACGCCCCGGCGGCTCCCTCGTCGTGCACACAGGCCTCAGACTCGTGCCCCGCACCGGGCCCGACGTCAGCGTCTTCACATACTCCCGCGACGAAGGCGACTTCCATGCCGCAAACGTAGCCTTCGGCGACGGCACCATAACCTTCGACTTCGTGCATCCCGGCGGACACATAGCCGGCATAGAGCTCGGCGTGCCCGTCGACATCAACATCGAAAACGCCGTAGGAGCCCTCGCCGCATGCTGGCTCACAGGAGCCCTCGAACCCGACGCCGCACGCCGCGCCATGGCCTCGTTCATGGGCACTGAGCGGCGCTTCCAGTTCCTGCTCAAGCAGCCCGCAGGCGGACGCGTCATAATCGACGACTACGCCCACCACCCCGACGAACTGCGCACCAGCATAGCCTCCGTGCGCGCCCTCTACCCCGGGCGGCACCTCACCGTAGCCTTCCAGCCCCACCTCTACACCCGCACGCGCGACTTCGCACAGCAGTTCGCCGAAGCCCTCTCCGAAGCCGACACCGTCGTGCTCACCGACCTCTACCCCGCCCGCGAGCAACCCATAGCCGGCATCAGTTCCTCCACCGTGTTCGAACGCGTGCGCAGCACCGACAAACACCTGGTGGCCAAAGACGATTTGGTGGATTGGATGAAAAATCGTAACTTTGACATCCTATTGGCCTGCGGTGCCGGCGACATGAGTCTGCTGCTGCCGCAAGTGGCCGCGTATTACAGCGAATAGCCCGCAACGAATGATGACGAAACGCTCCATCATAATGTGCGCATGCACCCTGGTCATGCTCGTCTATCTGGTCTTCGCAACGGCCGGAACATCGGGCATGGCGCAGCACGCGCCCGTCGGAGCCGCACGCATCTCCGTGGCCGACTCCATGCACACCGGCTTCATCACCGCCGACGACATCGCCCGCGAATTCGCGTCCGTGGCCGCCGGCACACCACGCTGCTCGCTCAGCATCGCCGACATGGAGCTGCGCCTGCTCGCCTCCGACAAGATAGAGCGCGCCAACGTGTCCGTCCTAAACGACGGCTCACTGGCCATCGACGTAGTGCCCATGGTGCCCGTGGCGCGGGTGTTCGAAAGCAGTCGCAACCGCAACCGCCACCGCTCCTACTACATCAACGCCGAAGGCAAGCGCATAGGCGCGGAAGCCCGCTTCCACATCGACGTGCCCGTCGTGTGCGGAAGCTTCTCCGAGAGGCACACCCCCGCCCGCCTGCTGCCACTGCTCAGCCACATAGCCGCCGACAGGCAGCTCAACGCGCTCGTCAGCACCCTCGTCAGCGAGCCCGACGGCGACATCATAATCGTGCCCTCGATGCGCGGCCACGTCATCAACTTCGGCGACACGGCCGACACGGCCGACAAATTCGCCCGCCTGCGTCGCTTCTACCGCACCGTGCCCGGCGTGCGCGGATGGGACAGCTACGACACCGTCAGCGTGAAATGGCGCGGACAGGTCGTGGCCACACGGCGTGCCGGACGCCTCGCCGCAGTGCAGCTCGCAGTGCGCGAAGAAGAATTCGTCGACGTCGACAACGAAACCGTGCTCGGACTCGACCCCAACGCCCCCGACAACGGCATCGTGCCCGACGACGCCTACAAACCGTAGAACATACACCCCCATACAGCAACAAGCCCACAGACAACCCCACCCCATATGAATGCCAGATTCATTGCCGTCCTCGAAATCGGCAGCAGCAAAGTGAAAGGCGCCGTGGCCCGCACCGACAGCGACGGAGGAGCCACATTCGTGGCCATGCACGAAGTAAAGACCATCAACTGCGTTCGCCACGGCCGCGTGCAGAACGTGCAGGAAGTGGCCGCACGCGTCGAGGAAGTGCTGCGCCGCCTCGAAAACGACCCGGCCGTGGCACCACGCAAGATAAAGCGCCTGCGCATCGCATTCGGCGGACGCTCCCTGACTTCCGTCCACAGCGAAGCCGACGCAAAACTGCCGGCAGAGGTGGAAATCACCGACGAAATAATCGAACGCCTCAAACGCGACGCCGTGTTCGGCCTGCCGGCCGACCGCCATTGCGTCGACGTGCTGCCGCGAAGCTTCAACGTCGACGGAGCCGAAGTGGCAAGCAACGTCGTGGGCATGTTCGGCCGCAACATACACGCAGCCATGACAGTGATACTCGCCGCCCCCGACAACCGCACCGCCCTCGAGCGCGTGCGCCTCGGAGCCGAAGGCTCGCAGATAGAGCGCGTCTACATCCCCCGACAGCTCGCCATAGCACGCATGGCGCTCACACCCTCCGAGCAGCAGCTCGGATGCGCGCTCGTCGATTTCGGCGCCGAAACCACCACCCTCAGCATCCACCGCGACGGAGTGCTCCACACACTCGTCACACTGCCCATGGGCGGACGCAACATCACCCGCGACCTCGCCGCAGGCCTCAGCATCACCGAAGAACAGGCCGAATACATAAAGACAGCGCAGGCCGCCGCCATACCCGACCCGCAGGCCGACACCGCAGGCGAAGCCAAAGAAATCAACAGCTACTCCCAGGCACGCGCCGGCGAAATCATAGCCAACATCGTCCACCGCATCGAACAGGCAGGCTTCAAGACATCCGAGCTCACAGCCGGCATCGTGCTCACCGGACGCGCCTCGCGCATGCGCCGCATGCCCGAACTGTTCGAGACACAGACCAAGATGAAAGTGCGCATAGCGCCCGCCGACAACAGCGTACGCCCCGGCAACACCGAAGCCGACCCCGTTGACAGCCTCGACATAATGGCCCTCGCCGCGTGGCCGCTGCCACAGGCGCAGGGAAGCGACCTCACCGAAATCCCCGCACGCGACGAAGAAGACCCGCACGCCACCATCACCGTCGACACCCGCGAAATAGACGAATACAGCGGCTACGACCCCCGCCGCGCCGCAGCCGCAGCACGCGCACGCCGCGAGCGCGACATCGACGAAGACAACGTGCTCGCCGACGATCCCGACGACGACTTCGACGACGACAACGACCGCAGCCGCACGCGCGACAAAAAACGCAAGCAGCGCCGGCCAGCCGAAGAAACCACCGACGACATCGACGAAGACGAATCCTACGAGGAAGAACACGCAAGCCGCTTCGGAGGCATGCGACGCTTCATCTCACGCATCGGACGCGGATTCATCGGCACCACAGGCCCCGAGGACATAGACGAATAATCTCTCACCGACAAACACGCAACCACACATGGCACCCGACGATACACAATATCTCAACAAATACGAAAGCAACAGCGACGAGCCCGACCGCATCGTAGTCATCGGCGTGGGCGGCGGCGGCAACAACGCCGTCAACTACATGTACAGCCAGGACATACAGAGCGTATCGTTCGTCGTGGCCAACACCGACCGTCAGGCCCTGCTCTCATCGCCCGTGCCCAACAAACTGCTGCTCGGACCCACCGTCACACGCGGACGCGGAGCCGGAGCCAAGCCCGAAGTGGCACGCGCCGCAGCCGAAGAAAGCGCCACCGACGTCGACAACCTCTTCGGCCCGGACGTCGACATGGTCTTCGTCACCGCAGGCATGGGCGGAGGCACAGGCACAGGAGCCGCCCCCGTCGTGGCACGCATAGCACGCGAGAGAGGGCTCCTCACCATAGGCATCGTCACCATACCGTTCCTGTTCGAAGGACTCAAGAAAATCAACAAAGCCCTCGCCGGAGCCGAAGAAATGAGCAAATACGTCGACGCGCTGCTCGTCATCAACAACGAGCGGCTCACCGACATATACCCCGACGAAATATTCGAGGACGCATTCGCCAAAGCCGACGACACACTCGCCACGGCCGCACGCTCCATCTCCGAAATCATCACCAACGAAGGCTACATCAACCTCGACTTCAACGACGTCGACACAACCCTGCGCGACGGCGGCACAGCCATCATATCCATAGGCTACGGCGAAGGCGAGAACCGAGTCACAAAAGCCATAGAAGACGCGCTCAACTCGCCGCTGCTCAACAACACCGACGTGTTCACCAGCAAGCACCTGCTGTTCAACCTCTGCTACTCGCGGCAGGCCGAAGTGCGCTTCAAGACACACGAAGCACGCGAATTCAACGACTTCGTGAGCAAAATCGACCCGCAGGTCGAAGTCATATGGGGCATAAAATACGACGAAAGCCTCGGCGACAAAGTCAAGCTCACAGTGCTCGCATCGGGTTTCGACATCACCATACGCGAAAACGAGAACGGCGACCCCGACCTCGTGCTCACAGGCGAACAGACAGGAAGCAAAGCCTCCGAACCCGCCACCATCGACACCAAAAAGATAACCGACTGGTACGGCGACGAAAAAATCGGCGAAACCATCCGCACACAGGACCGCCAGCGCTACATCATCCTCGACGACGAAAGCCTCGACAACGACGAGATAATCGAACGCTTCGAGAAAACACCCGCCTACAACCGCGACCGCAGGCTCGCAGGCAACATAAAAACAGCCTCCGCGCCCTCGCCCGCCGCAGCCACACACCACGAGCCGCAGCGTCCCGCGTCAGCCGACCCCAACCAGATAAACTTCATCGACGAAGATTAGACCCCTCCGCACCGCCGTAATGAAAAAGCATCTCGTCATAAGCACAGGAGCGGGAATGAGCGCCGAAAGCGGCATCAGCACCTTCCGCGACGCCGACGGCCTGTGGGAGAAATATCCCGTCATGCAGGTGTGCAGCGCCGACGGATTCGCCGCCGACCCCGCCCTCGTACACCGCTTCTACAACGACCGCCGCTCACAGCTCGACGAAGTGCAGCCATGCGAAGGCCACCGCGCCATCGCGCGGCTCGAACGCTATTTCGACGTCGACGTCGTCACACAGAACGTCGACGACCTCCACGAGCGCGCAGGAAGCACACGCGTGCACCATCTCCACGGCGAGCTGCGCAAAGTCCGCGCCCTCGACGACGAAAACCTCCTCTACACGCTCCCCCCCGGCGGCATCACCTCCCCCGACACACGCATCGACGGCCACCCCGTGCGGCCCCACATCGTGTTCTTCCAGGAAGCCGTGCCCGCGTTCGACCCCGCCACGAAAATAGTCGCACAGGCCGATGTGTTCGTCATCATAGGCACCACACTCAGCGTATACCCCGCAGCCGCCCTGCTGCGCTACGTGCGGCCCGGCACACCAGTCTACTACATCGACCCGCATCCCGCACAGGTGCCCGACGGCGTGCACATAATCCGCGCAGGCGCAAGCGAAGGCATGGCCGCCCTCACACGCATCCTGCTCGGCGCAGAACAGAATTAGAGCGCATCCATGGCCGCCGACACGCCACAC
>VSPG01000031.1 GCA_009775265.1 Muribaculaceae bacterium | reverse complement strand
GAGAGATAAGTGTATGTAAGACAATAACGTTTGAAAATGGATCTCATTGCATTAATTCTTTAATAAAACATACTTAATAATAACATTCAAATAGGCGCAGGGGCGTTTGGCAAACAATGAATATGCGAATATACATATATTTAGCGGTCGTGCTGACGCTGCCAGTGTATGTACACGCGCAGACAATATCAATGGACAAAACGCCTTATCCCGAACAATACATGGGAGGCACCATCGGCCTTGTAGGCACTATAGGCGGCGAGTTTCAGGTGTCGCCGTCAGGAGCGGCACAATACGACGTCACCTTCGACTTGCCCGAGGGTGCCGGAGGATTCTCGCCAGAGATAGGAATAGCATATGATAGCCGACGTGGCGACGGCGTACTCGGCCATGGATTCTACCTAAAGGGGCTTTCGATGATAACACGCACGGGGTCTGACCTGTACCATGACGGCAGCGTATCGGGCGTAAGTATGACAGATGCCGACCATTTCGCACTTGACGGAATGCGACTGCTCTACAAAGGTGACAATCTCTACGTTCCTGAACTGAACAACCTTTGGCGTATAAAAACCGACAAATCAGGCAATCCTAATTATTTTACCATAGAAAACGGCGAAGGCAGCACCATGTACTACGGCAGCACCATGGATGGACGTATTAGTGGAAGTGGCGAAGGCAGCTACCTGTCATGGCTTCTCAATAAAGTGGAAGACGCCAACGGAAATTACTATACCATAGAGTACAAGAATGCACTCGGCGAGTTTTATGTCGACAACATAAAATACGGAGGAAACGTTGCCGCAGGGGTATCGCCGGCATACACACTTAAATTCACATACTCGCCGCGAGAAAAATGCGCCGTTTTTTACGTTCTCGGAAACCACTACCACACATCGCATCTCCTTACTTCGGTTGAAGTGTTTTTTGGTGAAAACTTTTTGCGTAGCTACGACTTCACATACAAAACCAACGTTGGAAAAACACTCCCTTATCTAAAATCCATAAAACTGAGAGGCACAGACAATATCGGCTTTAAAAGCACGAGTTTCGAATGGTCTGAAACACCCGACGCCACATTACTTCCTGGCATAGAACAACCAGTTTTTACAGGTGACAACATTGGTTTATACATTGGAGACTTCGATGGAGACGGACTAAGAGATTATTTAGAAGTCGCAAACAACGCCAATAATAAAACTCAAAAAATATGGAGACTTTTTAAAAACAAAGGAAACGGAAAATTCGAATATACAAACTGGGGATTTCTCAACAACGAGCATACCCGTCTGCTCATAGGAGATTTCAATGCCGACGGTAACTGCACATCCGTAGCCGGCCCCCGTACATCCGTCACCATGGAATACGACGACGCCGGTCGCCGCACCCGCATGACCGACAGCGACTGCGGCACCTACCGCTTCGAATACAACGGCTTCGGCGAACAGACGTTCCAATTGCACGAAACATCGTACATGGGCGTCATCACAGAGTACGATGCCGTAGGGCGTGTGGTGAGACGCGAAGATTCCGACGGCATCACCGACTATATTTACGAAACCGGCCGCCGGCGTGCGGTAAAAGAGATTCGAAACGACGACACCGGCATCGTCAAACGCTTCAACTACGACAGCTACAACCGCCTCACCGATGAGACATTAACCATAGACGGCGCGACATTACACACCGGCTATTCCTACGATAGCAAAAACAGACTGACATACATCACCTATCCGAACAATTTCGGTATCAGCTACACCTACGACGATGGCGGCAACCTGACGTGTGCCACACAGAAAGGAAACGCAGAAGCATGGAAACTACTTTCTGTGGACGAGACTGGGCGCCCGTTGTCGTACAGACTCGGCAACGGAATAATCGTCAAGCGTACGCTCGATCCCGTAACCGGTGTATTGACATCCATGTCGGACAGCACGCTATTCCATTGGGAGTACCATTTTAATGCGGAAGGAAATCTGAGTTCGAGAACCGACGGACGCAACGGACTTTTAGAACTGTTTGCTTACGACGGACTGAACCGACTCACATCCTTTCACCATCTGATGAATTTGAAGCCTCTCTCAAACGAAACCATCGAAGACATCTATACCCGCTTCACATACGATGCTGCAGGCAATATAACCTCACATTCCAAAATAGGCAAATACGGGTATGCCGACAACTCCAATCGGCTTTCGACCGTTCGTATGCCTAACATTTTTGTAAAACCAATGCTGCAGAAATGGGATGTCATAGAATACAACTCACACCGTAAAGTCACACGCGTAGTATCGGGCGAACGCGAGTTGCGCCTCCGCTACGGAGTGGACGGAGAGCGGGTGCAGGCTCATGAAAAAGGCGAAGACTGCGATCGTAGCATCATATATGTAAACAAATTTCACCAAATAGCGCGCAACGGAAACGAAACATGCCGCCACAGCTACATCTACGCCGGCAATATGCTCATAGCCGTGTGCCCCGACGCCGATACTTCACGCACATGCTTCTACCACAAAGACCACCTTGGCTCCGTGGTTGGCATCAGCGACGCCGGCGGCACGCTGCTCGAAGAATTCAGCTACGACCCGTGGGGACGTCGACGCTCTCCTGCTTCTTATAAATATATTGACGAAATCGATCGGCCTGCCGACCGCCACGGCTTCACAGGCCACGAGCACATCGACCTGCTTTCTATGGTGAACATGAACGGACGCCTTTACGACCCCTACCTCGGACGCTTCCTTTCACCCGACCCATTTGTGCAGGCGCCATACAACACGCAGAGCCTCAACCGCTATGCATACTGCATCAACAACCCCCTCAAATACACCGACGACACGGGCCACTTCTTCATCATAGACGATTGGATTATCGGTGCGATAAAAGGGATATTCTCCGGCGATAACATAATAAAAAGTGCAAACCGACACGCAGTCAATGCTGCTAAAATAATCGCAGGTTTGTTTGTTACCGATCCGAACAAAGGTTTCTTCGGCCGCGCTTTGGAATTGTTCTCTCGCTTCACGTTTCAGGCTACGCAGACCATGGTAGGCTACATGTATTCCAACATAGCAAATATGGCAGGGCGCGTCTACAATGTATCACATGCATACGGCGCCACAGCCGTGGCAAACTCCTGGAACAGCAAAAGCGCAGTGACTTTGGGCAGCTTCATTTTGGGACGGGAAGACCTCAGAGCAGATGCAGGCCACCCGACATTCCAACACGAATACGGGCACTACCTGCAGAGTCAGCGTTTGGGACCGGCTTACTGGCCCGCTGTGGCTCTGCCGAGCGTGTTCAACGTCATGTATGGAAACAATCACGACTATCGCTCCTACGAGATGAATGCTAACTACCTAGCGTTTAGATATTTCAACGAGCAAATAGATGGATTCTATAAAACGAACCATGAATATTCTACAGACCATCTAAAACCAGATTATTATGGATGGCACTTTGATAAAAACCCTCTATTGCCGGGTGGAAAATATGTAGATTATGAAATAGATGAACAAAAGGAAAGAATGCGTGAAGCGACTTCTATAAAGGTCAATTTCTGGAACTATTTCTTACCTTTCATTCCAAATATACGTTAATTTCAAATCCATGATACGATGAAATACATTTTATTTAATATCATAACGGGTCTTACCCTGACGATTTTGCTTTGCGGATGCCCGATGTGCGACATGTCGGATCCTGTCGACATTATGTTTGTAAACAATAAAAGCAATAGAATTATAGGTGTAGGGATTGGGCTTGAATATCCCGATACAATTATTAATGACCTGAAGTTGACTAATTATAGCTTGATAAGCCCATACTCCATTAGGAGTATACAGTCTTATCATTATACTATAGAAGATTTTTTCGAATTTAATGAGGTTTTACAGGTATTTATATTCAAGTTTGATATAGGGAATGACCTCAGACCCAGTGAAAAGACATTGCTCGCATACTATGAATTCACATATGAAGAACTACGTAACCATGACTGGATTGTGGTATACCCTGAAGAATGATAATATGAAGAAGACACTTTTTATTATATGTCTTGGCTTTATGCTGAGCGCATCCACTTGTTACGATGACGAAGGCCCGGAGACTCGGATTCTTAAGTTTGAAAACAAAAGTGACCAATGGGCGTTTGTGTCGGTGTGCTTCAATTATCCTGACACTAATTTTTATGTGTCGGATTATTATATTTATTATTTAAAGCCACAAAAGACTGATGGCATGCAATTCGAGCCGGACGAGCTATTTGAGCGCAACAAGGTGCTGCAGGTGTTTTTCGTTTCTTTCATACCTGAGGAGGGAATGCTCGGCGATTCCATCCTCGCACGATATGAATTCACCCGCGCTGCCCTCGACCGATGCGACTGGACGGTGGTGTATCCGAGCGGCAAATAATTATTAACAGGCGATTATCGGAAAATGTCGTTGATTTTATTTACCTTTGCGCTGTAAATCGTAAAAAGGATGAAAAGACTCAGCGCATTCATTGCCATCATATGCTTATGCGCCGCAGGCGCAATGGCTCAGTTCCGCGCCGCCGGTGTGGCAGGAGCCAACTTCAACACTCTAAGTTTCGACCAGAACCTCGTGGGCGTGAGCAGCGTGGTTGGTTATCAGGTCGGTGTGCTTGGCGAAATGATGTTTCCCGGCATAGGCTTCGGTCTTGACTTCGGCCTGCTATACAACCAAAGCGGCGCCAAAGTGAACCTCGGCGAGAAAAAAGTATGGTCGAGCCTCGGCTACGGCAACGAACGCCTATACATGCATTACATACAGATTCCTCTGCACCTGCGCTTCAAATGGACGCGCATGAACGGCCTTGAGGAATACGTGGCGCCATTTGCATACGGAGGCCCCGAATTGTCGATACTCGCGGCCCACAACAAGTGCGACGCCATCGACTTCTCGGGCGCGGAACTCGGTGTCACCGCAGGCATAGGCGTGGAAGTGATGCGCAACTGGCAGATTTCGGGTTCCTACACGTGGGGCATGACATCGGCTCTCAAAACCCGCCTGCTTGACAATTTCGGGGCCAAGAACCGCCAGTGGACTGTGCGCGTGGCCTACTTCTTCAAGCACTGATTCAATTCGTGCCATGCCGGGATGTCGCGGACGAAAGCGTAGCGCCCGGTGGCATGGTCGTAGCGGCAGCAATAATGCTCCATGCCGTTGCTCACCACCAGATAATCGGCCTGCATCACAAGGTTGTAGCGGGCTATCTGATCGAACACCTTCTGCGTCACAGCCACATGCGGCGCCTTGTATTCCACCACTACCGCAGGATGGCGGTCGAGCGCGAACACCACGGTGTCGCACCGGCGCAATGTGCCGTTGAGGCGCAGCCCCACTTCATTAGCCGTGAGCGAGGCCGGATAGAGCTTTTCCGCCAGCAGCCAGTGCACAAAATGCTGGCGCACCCACTCCTCGGGAGTGAGCGCCACGAATTTGCGCCGCAAATCGTCGTAGATGCGCATAGAGCCGTCGGCAAGGCGCTGCAGGCGCACATCGTATTCGGGTAGGTTGAGTTGCATGTTTCGGAAATAGTGCGTAAATTTACAAAAATTTCCGAACACCACGCACATGGCCCCCGCCCAAACCATAACATTCGACGCCCTCAGGCGGCAGCTCGCCAACAGGCAGTACGCCCCGGTATATCTGCTCCACGGCGAGGAGGGCTACTATATCGACGCTCTCGTAAAAGAGTTTGAAAAAATCATCCCCGACGAGGACAAGGAGTTCAACCAATACACACTTTACGCGCCGCAGGTCGAGCCTGGAGCCGTGATGGATTTATGCATGAGCGTACCTATGATGTCGGAGCGTCAGCTCGTAATCCTAAAAGAAGCGCAGGCCGTACGTGCCGACCAGCTCAACCGCCTGCACCGTTATGCCGCCAGTCCGTCGCCGTCGACAATCCTCGTGATATGCGTGCGCGGCGCACAGGCCAAAGGAAAGGATCTCATAGCCGCAGTAAAAGACAAAGGCGTAATCTTCGAGGCGAAAAAAGTGCGCGACTACGAGATGCCGTCGCATGCCGCCACGCTCGTACGCGACATGGGCATGAAAGCCGGGGCGAAAGCCGTCGGCATGCTGTGCGATTTCATCGGCGCCGACCTCAGCCGCATGCACAACGAGATAGGCAAACTTTCCGCCATTCTCGGCGCAGGAGCCGTAATCACCCCTGAAGCCATAGAGCGGAACATCGGCTACAGCAAGGACTACAACTCTTTCGAGTTTCTCGACGCACTCGCAGCACGCGACACAGCCAAGGCATGGCGGATAGCCGACTATTTTGCCGCCAACCCGAAAGCCGCACCCATAGTGCTGCTGACATCGGGCATATTCAGCCTGTTTGCCGATGCCATGGTGGCCGTATACACTCCCGACAAAAGCGACAAGGGACTGATGGCCGCGTTGTCGCTCAACCGCGCCATATTCCTGCGGCGCGTGCGTGCCGTGCTGGCCAACTACAATCCATTCCAGATTATCGAAATACTTGACACCGTGCGGCGTTTCGACGCCATGAGCAAAGGCAACGGCTCGCGCCAGCCTGCCACGGCGCTGTTCCGCGACATGCTGTACCATATCTTCACCGCCCCGGGCAAGCTGCCTGTATAGCCGCCATGTTGAACACGGGTTCCGAACCACCCCTATTTTTTAACACGCACTCAAGCCACTAAAGACAACCTTTTGCACATTTTCGCAGTTATTATATTTAGATTAACTGAAAACCGCTAAAATGCGCAAAATCATCCTCTCTCCCATCCTGTCGCTACTGCTCATCGGCGGCACAACGGCAATTAGCGCTTATCCTCAAACCGGCTCAGAGCACCACTATCTGCGCGCCCCGTTGCCCGAAAACTGGGGCGTAGCCGAGGCCAATGCCCAGACCCTTCCTGCCGACGACACATGGTGGAGCGGATTCGGAGATTCTACGCTCGACTCGCTGATAGCACTCGGCGAAAGCAACAATTTCGACCTCGCCATGGCCGCACGCCGTGCCGACGAAGCCCTACAGGGAGTGCGCAGCGCCAGTGCGGCCTATTTTCCTGCCGTCGGAGCCACGGCAGGATGGCAGCGGAGCCGCACCGACGGCATCATAGCCGGAGGATATTCTCTCGGGCTGCACGCCTCGTGGGAGCCCGACATTTTCGGAAAAGTGCGCGCACGCGTGAAGCAGAGCGGACACAACTATGACGCATCACGCGCGGAATATACGGCAGCGATGGTGTCGATGTGCGCGCAGATAGCATCCGCCTATTTCGACCTGCGCACAGCACAGGCACAGCGCGAAGTGGCCAATGAGCACATCGGCCGCCAGCAGCACATCGTGGATATAGCCAAAGCACGCCACGAGGCCGGACTCGCATCCGCACTCGATGTGGCGCAGGCTCTCACCGTACTGTACACCACGCAGTCGTCGCTGCCGCTGCTCGACACACAGATTGCGGCCGACATCAACGCCATAGCGACATTGTGCGGCCTGTATGCCGCCGACATCCGGCCAATGCTTGAAAAAGGCTACGCCGTGCAGCCAGACTGGCATCGCATAGTCAACGCCGGAGTGCCCGCCGAACTGCTGCGCCGGAGGCCCGACATCGCCCAGGCCGAAGCACAGATAGAGGCCGCCGCTGCCGCACTCGGCATAGCCCGGAAAGATTATCTGCCCACGCTGTCCATATCCGGAGCGGTAGGCACCGCCGCCACTCATCCCGACGGCCTTTTCAAGGACGGCTCGCTCACATGGTCAGTTGCGCCCACGCTTTCATGGACTGTGTTCGACGGCCTGGCACGCCGTGCCGGAGTGGCCTCCGCACGCGACGAGATGGAAGCCATGGTGGCAGATTACAACTCCGTGGTGCACAATGCCGTCCAGGAAGTGGAAAATGCGCTTACGTCCTACACCAACCAGTTGCGGCGCATCGACATACTCGACAACGTGGTGGAGCAGAGCCGCCTGTCGCTCGACCTGTCTCTTGATCAGTACAAACAAGGGCTGTCGCCTTTCACAAACGTGGTGGACGCGCAGCTAAGCTATCTCGAAAACACTAATTCCGTACTTGCCGCCCGTGGCGACGCGCTCGTGTCGCTCGCCACGCTTTACAGAGCTCTCGGCGGAGGCACCGGCACAATGTAATCCCCCGAAAATGAAAACCATCCACGTACTGGCTGCGCTTGCAGCCATCGCAGGCACCGCTACCTCCTGCGGCCACCGGCAGAGCGACGCACAGAAAGCATCCGCTCCGGAAATAGAAGTAAGTCCCGTGAAGGTCGACTCTGTGACTCTGTATAAAAAATTTCCGGGGACACTCATTGCCAACGCCAGCGTCGCCGTCGTGGCGCGGGTCAACGGCATCATAACCGGCAAATACTACAACTCAGGCGACAAAGTGGCAAAAGGCGCCCTGCTTTTCACCATAGAAAGCGAGCCCTATTCCGATGCCGTGAAACAGGCCGAAGCCACGCTGGCAACCGCCCGCAGCAGCTACGACTACGCCTCGCGCCAACGGGCCGCCATGGAAAAGGCCTACAAAAGCGACGCAGTGTCGGAAATGGAGCTCGAACAGGCACGCAGCAGCGAACGCGAAGCCGAGGCGTCGATAAAAAACGCCGAAGCAGCATTGAGCTCGGCGCGCGCAAAACTCGGCTACTGCCGCGTGACCGCCCCCATTGCAGGACGCGTCTCCGACAATATCCTGTCGGTGGGCAACTACGTCAGCGGCGAAGGCGAGCCAGTCACACTCTGCAACATCTACGACAACAGTTCGATGATAGCCGTGTTCGGCATTGAGGATGTGGCCCTCGCACACCGCATAAACAACTCCATAAAAGAGGGGCTGAAAGACATACCGCTGGGCTTCGGACAGAAACTCGAACACGAATACACCGGCCGCATGCTGTATGTGGCTCCTGACATGAGTTCGTCGACCGGCACGCTCACCATGCAGACCCTAATCGACAACCCCTGCGACGAGCTGCGCCCGGGCATGTACGTGGACGTGTCGCTGCCCACGGGCGTCGACCCCGAAGCCATCCTTGTGCGAGACGCATCGCTCTCCACCGACCAGCTCGGCAAATTCCTGTACACCGTCAACGATTCCGACCGCGTGGTATACACACACGTGCAGGTAGGCGAACTCGCCGACGACAGCATGCGCATCGTCACCTCGGGACTCAAGCCCGGCGACCGCTACGTCACGTCGGCAATGCTGAAAGTGCGCGACGGCATGACCGTAAAACCCATTGAACAAAAAACGGATAAATAACACGCGGCATGTTCTCAAAATTCTTCATTGAGCGACCCATCTTCTCCATCGTCATCGCGGTGGTAATGTTGCTGGCGGGGGTTCTCACAGTGACAACTCTCCCCGTGTCGCAATATCCCGACATAACACCTCCCACGGTGCGTATATCGGCCACATATCCCGGAGCCGACGCCGAAACGGTGGCAAAGACCATCGCCGTGCCCATCGAGCAGCAGGTCAACGGCATCGAGAACATGATGTACATGAGTTCCAACTGCGGCTCCGACGGCTCGTACAGCCTCACCGTCACATTCGAAGTCGGCACCGACCTCGACGATGCCGCCGTAAAAGTACAGAACCGCGTGGCCCTGGCCAACCCGCAACTGCCCGCAGCCGTGATACAGCAAGGCGTCTCCGTGATGGCCGAATCGTCCAACATAATCCTTTTTGCCGCACTTGAAAGCGACAACCCCGAACTTTACGACGCCCTATACCTTACCAACTACGCGAACATCAATATCGTCGACCCCATATCGCGCGTACCGGGCGTGGGCGGCGTAGGAGCCTTCGGCGGCGGCAGCTACAGCATGCGCGTGTGGCTCGATCCGGAAAAGATGCGCGTGCGCGGTATTACGCCGCAGGACATCACCGCCGCCGTGCAGTCGCAGAACATGCAGGTGTCGGCAGGCTCGGTGGGCGCCTCGCCCGCATCCTCCGGACAAGCGTTCGAGTACACCATCACGACGCCCGGACGCCTGACCGCAGCCGACCAGTTCGGAGACATAGTGCTGCGCACCGACAACAACGGCGGAGTGCTGCGTCTGCGCGATGTAGCACGCGTGGAACTCGGAAGCCAGACCTACTCGCAGGTGGCACGCGTCAACGGCAAGCAGGCAGCACTGATAGGCATATACCAGCTACCGGGCGCCAACGCGCTCGAGGTGGCGAAAGGCGTAGAAACCGAGCTCGACAACCTTTCGGAATACTTTCCCGAGGGCGTACACTGCCGCGTCCTCCTTAACTCCACGGATTTCGTGACCGAATCCATCGACGACCTGCTCGTGACGCTGCTCGAAACCACGTTTATCGTCATGATAGTAATTCTGCTGTTTCTGCAGAGCTGGCGTGCGGTCATCATCCCGATGCTTTCCATCCCCGTATCGCTCATCGCCACCTTCGCGGTGATGAAACTGCTCGGGTTCTCCATCAACACGCTCACCCTTTTCGGCCTCGTGCTTGCCGTGGCCATAGTCGTGGACGATGCCATAGTGGTAGTGGAGGACTGTTCACGCCTTCTTGACGAAGGAAAACTGAATCCGCGCCAGGCCGCGGAGAAAGCCATGAAAGAACTGCAGGGTCCGGTTGTAGGAGAAGTGCTCGTGCTCCTTTCCGTATTCATCCCCACAGCACTCGTAAGCGGCATCACAGGCGAACTTTACAAGCAGTTTGCACTTACCATAGCCATAAGCACGGCATTCTCGGGCTTCAACGCACTTACTTTCACCCCGGCCATGTGCGCCCTGTTCCTCAAGCCCGTAACCGGCAAAAACCGCTTCTTCCTGTTCCGCTGGTGGAACAAGGCCGAGAATGGCGCCACAGCCGCCTACATGAAGGCTGTAGGCAGCTTCGTGCGCCGTCCGTGGGTGGCCATCCTCATATATTTCGCCATCACAGGAGCCGCATTTTTCGGTTTCATGCGTTGGCCCACATCTTACATCCCATCCGAAGACATGGGCTACTGCCTGACCTCAGTACAATTGCCCACAGGAGCGGCTCTTGACCGCACCGACCGCGTGATGGCACAGCTTTCAGACAGCATTTCCACCCTGCCAGAAGTCAAAAACGTGATTTCCGTGTCAGGACAGAGCTTTCTCAGCGGAGGCGCCGGCACAAATCTCGGTTCAATGTTCGTTGTGCTCAAGCCATGGACCGACCGCAAGCCCAAAAGCGAACACGTGCAGTCCGTAATTGAAAAAATAGAACGCATCGGAGCCACCATGCAGGAACCCATTGTCTTTGCCCTCAACCCGCCGGCCATCCCCGGCCTCGGAGCCTCGTCCGGGCTTGAAATGCAGCTGCTCGATATCAACAACCACGGCCCCCAGGCCATGCTTCAGGCACTCGGCGACATAGAGAAAGCCGCACGCGCCGACAAACGCATCGCATCCGTATCGTCGCTCTACGAGGGCGCTGTGCCGCAGTACACCCTAAGTATCGACCGCGACAGGGTGAAACTGCGCGGCCTCACACTCGAGGACGTGTACGGCACGCTGTCGGCGTTCATGGGCGGCAGCTATGTCAACGACTTCGTTGAGTTCGGGCGCGTCTACCAGGTGACGCTCAAAGGCGACGAAGTGTCGCGCGGACAGATCGACGACGTCATGTCTCTGAGCGTGCGCAACGCCTCGGGCGACATGGTGCCTTTCGGGGCATTCACCACCATAGAGCCATCGCTGGGCGCTCCGTCCGTGAGCCGCTACAACATGTACACTACAGCCTCGCTCACCGCCACCCCCGCGAAAGGCATAAGTTCATCGGACGGCATAAAGGCCATGGAGCAGATAATAGACAGCACCCTCGGCTCCAACTATTCCTATGCATGGACCGGCGAGGCATATCAGGAAACACAATCCGGCACCACCGTCACTTTCGTGCTCATACTGGCCGTGGTGATAACGCTGCTCGTTCTGGCCGCCCAATACGAAAGCCTCACCGACCCTGTGGCAGTAATCATCGCCATGCCCACCGCCGTGCTCGGCACCGTCGTGGGGTGCATGTTCATGGGCCAGAGCATCAGCATTTACACACAGATAGGCATCATACTGCTGCTCGGCCTTTCGGCAAAGAATGCCATACTCATCGTGGAATACGCCCTTGACTACCGCGCCGCCGGTCAGGACATACGCCGCGCGGCCATGGACGCAGGCCGCGTGCGCTTCCGCCCCATCATGATGACAGCTCTCGCATTCGTGTTCGGCGTTATGCCTATGCTTTTTGCCACAGGCGCCGGAGCAGGCAGCCGCATCGCCCTCGGAGCCGCCGTAGTATTCGGCATGGCTGTCAACGCCATCGTAGGCACGCTTTTTGTACCCGACTTCTGGGTCATACTCCAGAACTTCAAAGAGCGCCATCTCGACAAATTCTTCCACGGCAGCAAAGGTCTTTCCGCCGACGAAGAACAAAACGCAGGCGACAATGTTTAATAGATATACCGCACGACCATTCATACAAACTATTATCATACATACAAAATACATCCCACTATGATTAAAGCAATGCTCATCGCCGGTTGCGGCGGTTTCGTAGGCACCTGCGGGCGCTATCTTGTAGGAAAATGGTGTTCAGGCATGTTCCACGGCTCTTTCCCCATGGGCACATTTTTAGTCAACATCATAGGCTGCTTCATAATAGGCCTGTTCTTCGGCCTCCTCGAAAAAGCCCATGTGATGACACCCGGCGAAAATGTGCTCCTTATCACCGGCTTCTGCGGCGGTTTCACCACATTTTCATCCTTCGCCGACGACATGTGGATTCTCGGCTCCAAGGGCGACTGGACCACATTTGCCATCTACCTCGCCCTCAGCGTGATACTCGGCGTCCTTTTGGTTTGGGGAGGCCGCGCGCTCATCCGCTGACACACACAATGCCATAAACTTTTCAAAGCCGCCATGAACGCCGGTGTTCATGGCGGCTTTTTTTGCAAAATACACTTGCACACATCAAATTAAAGCCTTAACTTTGCGGCATGAAAACCCAGCGCCACATATCCTTATTTCGTGATGCCCGCCTGATGGCAAGCGCTGAAATTTTACCCCCCCCCATTTTGTAAAAACTTAATATTCAAACATCTGCGACGTATGCTAGCAGCCACAAGCTATAAGTGCGCTCCGATTGTGCCCCAAGGCATAGTCGGAGCGCTCCGCTTTTCTGCATCCATGCCTAACCAAACATCACAACTATAAACCAACATCACATCTTATGAAAAAACTTTTACTCTCACTCCTTCTGCTCGTCGGAATAGGCATGACGGCAGGTGCGCTCGTGCACGAGTTCGATTTCTCTAAAGCCACCAATTGGCCGCAGGGAGATAAAAATATGCCTACCAAAGAAACAGACTACACCTTAGGCAGCCACAACCACACACTGAGCACTTGTAATTCCTACATCATTAACGGAAATGCGTTATTTCTAACCAAAAGCAGCGGCTATGTGATTCTGCCGGAATTTGACAAACCCGTAGACCGTATAGAAATCAAAGCCGGCCCTGCATGCGCCAAAGCGGCTACCGTAACAGTCACAGGCGCCGATAACACAAATGTTACTACTGCAAAACTCAAAACAGTCGGCACAGCGGTAATAGATGTAAATTCCGACCAGGCCGGCGTCAGATACAAAGTCGCCGCAAATAGTTCCGGCAATGCCCAGATTTCAAAAATAACAGTCTACCTGAAAGCTATAGGCGTCAGCATCTCGGCCTCAACCGGTTCCACGAACTATGCCCAAGGCAACAACCGCATATTCGCGGGTACGGAAGTGACTTTCACAGTCACAAACTGCGATGACGCAAACATCGTCGGCACTGTCAACGACGAAGAAATGACATTCACTGACGGCGTGTGCACACTGACCATCAATGAAAACGCCAAAGTGGAAATCGTGGCAGGAACAGGCGACGACGTCCAACACTCCAACTACGACTTCACCGCCATTCTCGGCCAGTTCCGCCTCGTGACAGACGCCACGGAGCTTAAAGCCGGCGACCGCCTGATTATCGCAAACACCGAAAATAATGCGGCAATGGCAAACATTGTCAAAGCAAACAACAAGGATAAAGTGAGCGTGAGCATAACCGACGGCGTACTGACATACACCGTACGCCCCCTCATTCTCTCACTCGGCGGCGAAGATGGCAAATGGACGTTCAAGACCCAAAACTACGGAGGCATAACCACTTCTGAAGACGAAGGTTATCTGGCTGCTACAGGAACCGGCACCAAAAATTATATGGACGTGCAAGAAGACCCCGCGCCTGCAACCATAAATATAGGCACTAACGGCGATGCCACCATAAAGTTTGCGTCCTCCAACAGAAACATACTCCGATACAACGCCACAAACAGCATATTCTCCTGCTATAGCGGCGGTCAAGAACCTGTTCAGATCTACAAATACTATACAGGCGAAAACGAAGCAGAAGTAGTAGGCATCACCTATGAGGTGTTTGCAGGAAAGACCGTGGTGCGAGTCAACTACGTGCTCCACGTCAACAACCACCAAGATGGCAACCTCTATGAAGTGACCCTCACAATCGGCGACCAAAAAGCGTCAGTACGCCATGCTGTGCCCGACGGCGATTCGGACGTAGCAACCAACACGGCTCTCTACGCCGATTCGTTCACCGCCACACACACCTTCACAGGCAGCGCGGTCGTGACAGGTCTTAGCGGCGAAACCGACTACAAGGCCAACTTTGTGACACGTATCAACAATGAGCAGGTTGTGTCGCACTCCATCGACATCCCCAACATCAAGACCGGCACAGTGGGCATCGAGGACGTGGCCGTAGACAACGACGACAATGCTCCCGCAGAGTACTTCAACCTCCAGGGCGTGCATGTGGCACACCCCGAGGCCGGCAATATCTACATAGTGCGCCGCGGCGCAAAGGTGAGCAAAGAGCTCGTGAAGTAAAACTCCGCCCCTCGCGGGCAGAGCATATTGTTTATTGAAAGCGACGCCGCGCACGTGAGTGCCCGGCGTCGTGCTTTTTGCAGCCCCCTGTTTTCCTTTGACAAAAGTTGAGCAGCAGCGACACCGCCACCTGCATATCCCTCAAAAAACAAAAGGAGACACCGCTGCGGGAGCACAACATTGATTTCGGCTGCAAATATTTTCATGGCATGATAAAAAATTGTAATTTTGCAGTTTGAAATCAAGTATGACGAAATGGAAATATTACGGACAGTAGACGCGCTTCGCCGCGCCGTAGAAAAAGCACGTGGCGAGGGACTCTCCATAGGCCTCGTGCCCACAATGGGTGCGCTGCACCGGGGGCACATGTCGCTCGTGGAGCGCGCACGCCGCGAATGCGACGTAGTCGTTGTAAGCATATTCGTGAACCCCACACAATTCAACAACCCCGACGACCTGCTCACGTATCCGCGCACCGAACAGGCCGATTGCGCCATGCTGGAGGCTGCAGGGGCAGACTTCGCCTTTGTGCCGTCGTCCGAAGAAATATACCCCGAGCCCGACACACGCGTATTCGACCTCGGGTCTGTGGCGGAAGTCATGGAAGGCGCCATGCGGCCGGGCCATTTCAACGGCGTGGCACAGATTGTGAGCAAACTGTTCGGCTGGGTACAGCCCTCCCGCGCCTATTTCGGCCGCAAAGACATCCAGCAGATAGCCGTGATACGCCGCATGGCCGCCATAGAAGGCTTCGCGGGCGAGATTGTGCCCTGCCCTATCGTGCGTGAAGACGACGGCCTCGCCATGAGTTCGCGCAACACCCGCCTTAACGCCGGCCAGCGAGCCATAGCGCCGGCCATACACCGTGCGTTGCTTGATGCCGTGGAAGCATGCAAAGCCGGCGAAAGCGTGGAACAGGTGCGCCGCCGTGCGGTGGACGCAATAGACGCCGTGGACGGCCTGCGCACGGAATATTTTGAAATCGTGCATCCCGACACCATGCAGCCCATAGCCTGCTGGGAGGAAGCACCCCGGGGCGCCATCGGCTGCATCACCGTGTACTGCGGCGAGGTGCGCCTTATCGACAACATCAGCTTCACACCCGTAAAGCCATGACAATAGAAGTACTGAAATCGAAGATACACCGCGTCACCGTCACTGAATCGCGCCTCGACTACATAGGCAGCATCACCATCGACGAAGATTTAATGGACGCGGCAGGCATCCTGCCGGGAGAGCGGGTGTACATCGTCAACAACAACAACGGAGCGCGTCTCGACACCTACGCCATACGCGGCGAACGCGGCAGCGGCGTGATATGCCTCAACGGAGCCGCCGCGCGCCTGGTGCAGCCCGGCGACATAGTAATCATCATGGCCTACGCCTCCATGACACCCGACGAAGCACGCCACTTCACTCCCAGCGTAATATTCCCCGACACGGCCACCAACCGACTCGTTAATTAGAGAAAAACCGAAATAAAGAATGTTTGAACGACTAAGCGACCGCCTCGAACGCAGTTTCAAGCTGCTCAAAGGCCAAGGCAAAATAACTGAAATCAACGTGGCCGACACGCTCAAGGACGTGCGCCGCGCCCTCATCGATGCCGACGTCAATTTCGCCACGGCCAAGGCATTCACCGATGCCGTCAAGCAGAAAGCTCTCGGCCAGAACGTAATCAACGCCGTAAAGCCGGAGCAGCTGATGGTGAAAATCGTCAACGACGAGCTCGCCTCACTCATGGGCGGCGACATCGCTCCCCTGGCCATAAAAGGCAATCCTGCCATCATCCTCATGTCGGGCCTGCAGGGTTCGGGTAAGACCACCTTCACCGGCAAGCTCGCAAAAAAACTCATGGCCGAGAAAAACATGCGTCCGCTTCTCGTGGCCTGCGACGTCTACCGTCCCGCGGCCATTGACCAGCTCAAGGTGCTCGCAGAGAGCATCGGGGCGGAAGTGTACACCGAACCGGACGTCACCGACCCCGTGGGCATAGCACGGCGCGCCATAGAGCATGCACGCGCAGGACGCTTCGACCTCGTGATAGTCGACACCGCAGGACGCCTTGCCGTCGACGAGCAGATGATGGACGAAATCGAAGCCATCAAGCATGCCGTCAACCCCGGCGAAACACTTTTTGTGGTTGACTCCATGACAGGCCAGGACGCCGTTAACACCGCAAAGACATTCAACGAACGCCTCGACTTTGACGGCGTGGTGCTCACCAAACTCGACGGCGACACACGCGGCGGCGCGGCATTGTCCATCCGCAGCGTTGTCAAAAAGCCTATCAAATTCATAGGCACCGGCGAGACTCTCGACGGCATCGACGTGTTCCACCCCGACCGCATGGCAAACCGCATTCTCGGCATGGGCGACATAGTGTCGCTTGTGGAGAAAGCCCAGCAGCAGTTCGACGAACGCGAAGCCGAGGAAATCGCCAAGAAATTCAGACGCAACCAGTTCACATTCGACGACTTCTACAAGCAGATACAGCAGGTGAAGAAGATGGGCAACATCAAAGACCTCGCCGCCATGATTCCAGGCGTGGGCAAAGCCCTGAAGGACATCGACATCGACGACAACGCATTCCGCAGCGTCGAAGCCATAATCACCTCCATGACACCCTACGAACGCGAGCACCCGGAAGTGCTCAATGTAGGCTCGCGCCGGCAGCGCATCGCACGCGGCTCGGGCACTACACCGGCCGAAGTGAACCGCCTGCTCAAACAGTTCGAACAGATGCGCAAGATGATGCAGCAGGTGACTTCGATGAAAAACCCCATGGGCATGATGCGCCAGATGCGCGGCATGCGTAAATAAAGAACCTGTATAGAGTTTGCCTGATACACCGATGACCATACTCGACGGAAAAAAAGCGGCAGCCGAATGGTGTGCCGAAACGGCGCGCCGCGTGGCTGCGCTTGCCGCCGAAACAGGACGCACTCCGCGTCTTGCCGCCGTGCTCGTGGGCGACGACCCTGCGAGCGAGACCTACGTCAACCTGAAAGCCAAGCGCTGCGAGGAATGCGGCATACGCTCCACAATAGTCCGCATGGACGCCGCCACCACCCAGCAGCAGCTCCACGACCGCGTGCGCAGTCTCAACCGCAACTCCGATATAGACGGAATCATCGTGCAGTTGCCGCTGCCCGCACATCTCGACTACAAAGCCCTGCTTGAAGTCATAAGTCCCCGCAAAGACGTGGACGGCTTCACGCCCGACAACATCGGCAGGCTCGCCTTAGGCATGGACTGCCTGCCTCCGGCCACCCCTGCCGGTATAATAGAACTGTTGCGCCGCAACGGCATCAGCACCTGCGGTAAGCACGTGGCTGTGATAGGCCGCAGCAACATAGTGGGCCGCCCTATGGCTTCGTTGCTGCTGCAGAAATCATCCATGGGCGACGCCACCGTGACCGTGTGCCACAGCGCCACACGCGGGCTCGACGCCATATTGCGCTCGGCCGACATCGTAATCAGCGCCGTGGGACGTCCCGGACTCGTCGGAGCCGGCATGGTGCGCGACGGAGCCGTAGTGGTGGATGTCGGCACCACGCGTGTTTCCGACCCGTCACGCCGCAGCGGCTACAGACTCGCCGGCGATGTCGACTTTGAGGCCGTGGCGCCTGCATGCAGCTACATCACTCCTGTGCCCGGAGGCGTAGGACCCATGACTATAGCATCGCTGCTGCACAACACCCTTATCGCCGCCGAACGCCGCCAGCACCGATGAATGCCCTGCTGCCGCTGCTGAGCCTGCTGTCGCTCCTGTTCGGAACCGACGAAGCCTCGCTCGTTTTCGCGGGCGACGCCATGCAGCATCAGGCCCAGCTCGACGCGGCACGCAGACCCGATGGACGGTGGGACTACTCGGAATGCTTTGCAGATGTCGCGCCATGGTTTCGCTCGGCCGATCTCGCGGTGGTGAACCTCGAAACACCCATCGGTCCGGCACCGCACAGCGGCTATCCCAGTTTCAATGCCCCCGACACGTATCTCCGCGCATTGCGCGACGCCGGCTTCAGACTTTTTCTCACAGCCAACAACCACACACTCGACCGCCGCGACAAGGGGTTGCGCCACACCCTCGACGCGCTCGACAGCATAGGCGCATCACACCTCGGCACCTACCGTAACGCCGCCGAACGCACGCGGCTCATGCCCCACATACGCACCGTCGGAGGCATACGCATCGGATTTCTCAACTACACCTACGGCACCAACGGCATAGAGCCGCGCGACGGCGCAATCGTGGACTATATAGACCGCACGCTGATGGCTGCCGACATAGATGCCGCGCGTGCGGCGGGAGCGGAAATAATATGCGCCTGCGTGCATTGGGGCGATGAATACCGTCCGCTTCCCAACCATGCGCAACGCGGACTCGCCGACTGGCTGCAAAGCCGGGGTGTAGAACTTATAATCGGTGCGCATCCGCATGTGGTACAGCCCATGGAAATGCGCACAAACCCCGACGGCTCACACTGCCTCGTGGTATACTCGCTGGGCAATTTCATATCCAACATGCGCACACGCGACACACGCGGCGGGGCCGTGGTGTCGGTGGGTCTCAGCCGCCATGCCGACGGACGCGTACGCATCGACGGCGCATCGTGGCGTCTGCACTTCACAGAACCTGCCTCATCCGGGCGCAACTTCCGTGTGGTGGATGCCTATAGAAGTGCCGACCCGCGTGCTGCGGCATTCCGGAAAGCGACGACCGAACTGCTCCACCGCCACAACATCGGCGTGCCTGAAGATTCGTCGTCACATACAGACATACAGCCACGGAAAACCATAGGAAACAAAATCATTTTTTAATTGTTTCACTAAAAACGTTAAACTCAAAAAAACGCTGTAAAATCACGCCCGCACATACATGCACCCTATATTACTTGCTCTGTTACTGCCATTTGCCGGCACCACGCTGGGGTCGGCATGCGTATATCTGACTAAGGAAAATATGCCTGCGGCATTGCAAAAAGCCTTGCTGGGCTTTGCAGCCGGAGTGATGGTGGCCGCATCCGTATGGTCACTTCTCATTCCGGCCATGGAACTGTCAGGTGGCGAAGGTCTGGCCGGCGTGATGCCCGCTGCGGCCGGCTTCGCTTTTGGCATAGCGTTTCTGTTGCTGCTCGATCATATCACGCCACACCAACACTTGCTGGAGAAAGCGAGCGAAGGGCCGCGCAGCAAATTGTCGCGTACGACGAAACTGGCACTTGCCGTGACCCTGCACAACATTCCGGAAGGCATGGCCGTGGGCGTGACGCTCGCGGCGGCTCTCGATGCGGCAGGCGGCATATCCATGGCCGCCGCCCTTGCCCTTTCGGCAGGTATAGCGATTCAGAACTTTCCTGAGGGGGCGATAGTATCTATGCCGTTGCGCGCGGCAGGCAACACCCATCACCGCTCCTTCGCCATCGGCGCCCTGAGCGGAGCGGTAGAGCCCGTGGCGGCAATTGTGACCTTGCTGCTTGCATCGTTTGTGGTGCCTGTGCTGCCATACCTGCTGGCATTCTCGGCCGGAGCGATGCTCTATGTTGTCGTCGAGGAAATCATACCGGAAACGCAGCAGGGACGACACAGCGACATCGGCACAATAGGCTTCGCCGCAGGATTTGTGCTCATGATGGTGCTCGACGTGGTGCTGGGCTGACCGCCTACACTGTCAAGGCAGACACCGCAGGAATACCACGAATCTCAAAACTTCCTATAAGAGACTCGGCACTGCGCGGCGACGCGTCCGCGACAAGGCCGGCAAGAAACGCCAGCCTGCCGATTAATCGCTCGGGACTGTAATGCTTCCGCAACTCGTCCATGCTCATGGACGCATCTCGCTTGGACAGACGCTGTCCGGCGGCATTACACAGAAGCGGGACATGGGCATAAGCAGGTGCAGGCACACCCAACAGACGGTAAAGATACAACTGCTGGGCCGTAGACAGCAGCAAGTCGCAACCGCGCACCACTTCCGTCACCCCCATCGCCGCATCGTCCACCACGACCGCAAGCTGATAGGCCCACGCGCCGTCGGCACGGCGCAGCACAAAGTCGCCACAATGGTCGGCAAGGTTGCACTCCTGCCGCCCGAACACGCCGTCCTGAAAGTTTATAACCTCATCCGGCACATACAGCCTCACAGCATGCGGGCACGACTCTGCTCCGACATCAAACGGCGGAGAAGCCGACGGACGACACGTTCCTGCATATATTATGCGGCCGTCGCTCTGGTGCGGCGCCTGAGTGGCCATAATATCGGCTCTGCGGCATGTGCACGGATAAGTGAGTCCCGTGCCGCGAAGGCGCTCCAAGGCGGCGGCGTAGAATTCGGAGCGCAGGCTTTGGGAATACGGCGCTGCAGGGCCGTTATCGGAAAGGCCGCCCTCGTCCCAGTCAAGGCCGAGCCAATGCAAGTCGTCCTCTATAAGGCTTGCATATTCACGCCGGGATCGCTGCGGGTCAAGGTCCTCTATGCGCAGAATCCAACGGCCACCGGCATTGCGCACGGAAAGCCACGACACAAGTGCCGTGAACACATTGCCGAGATGCATGCGCCCAGTGGGCGACGGGGCGAAACGCCCCGTCTTCACGCCTTTAGCTTCTTCAAGCATTGATGCGCGGAAGTGCTCAGCCGCAGTGGAAATAGCGCGTCACGAGCTTTTGCATCAGCGCTTCGTCTTTCAGCGCCGCATGCGCTTCGGCTGGGTCGTAGCTGCGCAGGCGGGCCATTATACCGTCAATCATGCCGGGAGAGAACACGCCTCCACCCTCGAATACATGGCGCACGGCAGCAAGACAATCGGCCGACTGCGCGCAGTCCACTGGCAGGCTGTCGAGCGCCGCAAGACGGTCGGCATGCTCGGCGCTGTGGATATTCACGTCCACATATGTGCGGTCTGCTATCTCCAGGGCGTTGTCAAGTTCGAATCCGTAACGCGCCGCCACAGCGAGCGCCGCCAAAAGTTCGTACACATTGGCCGAACCGTCGGCACTGCGCATCTCGAAAGTCTGTTTCTGCGTGGCATCCACGTCGCCGGCCTCCGAGCCGGGATTTGCCACTGCACACATGTCGGCACCTGCCGTCCAGCCAAGAGGCACACGCACAAGCACGGAACGGTTGCGGTCGCCCCAGCACACATTTGTCGGAGCCTCCTGATGAGGCACAAGCCGGAAATAGCTCGTGGGATTTGTATTGCCGAAAGCCGTAAGCGCGGGCGCCAGTTTCATGATGCCCGCAATGGCGCGCCGTGCGGTATCGCTCAAGCGGCGTTCAGCATCAAGCACCATGTTGCGGCCGTCGCGCGTGATGCGCATGTGCACATGCAGCCCCGAGCCAGCCTTTCCGGTAGTGATTTTAGGCGCGAACGTGACATCATAGCCCTGACGTGCGGCAAGGTTGCGTATCACCCATTTAGCAAGCACCAGCTGATCGGCGGCATCCTCGGCGTCAACCGGCAGAAACTCTATCTCGTTCTGCTCATAGTTGAGCCCGTCGAGCGTGAAATTGCCTACCTCGCTGTGCCCGTATTTGATTCGTCCGCCAGTACGGGCCACATAACTCATGCACAGGCTGCGGAAATCATTGTATTTTGCAAAAGGACCGCTCTCGTGATAGCCCTTTTGATCGGTGGCCGGAAAACTGCCCGTTTCCGGGGAAATCACATAATATTCCAATTCGCCCATCGCCTCGAAACGCATGCCGGTCACACGCTCGAACTCAGCACATGCCTTGTGCAGCGTGTGCTCCGGCGAACTCTCCAGTGGCTGTCCGTCCTTGTCGAAGAACGAACACAGCATAGTCAGCGTGGGAAGTTCGGCGAACGGGTCGACAAACGCAGTGCGGAAGCGAGGCAACACATACAAGTCGGAACTGCCGGCGCTTATGAAAGGGAACAGCGACGAACCATCCACGCGCTCGCCAAGAGAAAGTATGGTTTCAAGATAGTCAAGGTCGTTGATTACGAAATTCAGTGTCTTCAAGCGGCCGTCGCCTGCCGGATACATGAAATTGACCATCTCGATGCCGTTTTCCGATATATAGCGTATGATGTCGTCCTTTGTGAAATCTTTTGCCGGCTTGCCGAGAGCAGTCACAATGGCGTTCTTGCAGAGAGCGATATGTTTGTCCATGATATAATTATGTGTTTGGACTGCTAAGTTATGAAATATCGCCCGTTTATTTATTTCTTTAAGTTTCTTTAACAGCAAATTGTCATAGCGCCCGAATTTTTAAAGTTAAAAATACTTAACCCGCTTGCATCTGACATGTTTTGCGCGTAAATTTGCAAATTACAAAGCGAAGCGCACCCATGCTTACGCCACAACATCGGGGATGACCGGTTTTGACAGCGTGTAGAGGTGGTGTGTAAGCGTGCAGAGCAATGATGGCTACGCTCTTTAATCAGGGACATCAGCAATTTCAAATGGCGAAAACAACTACGCTCTCGCTGCCTAATTGAAGTACAGTAGATTAGCTTTATTTCCGCAATAGTTGCGGAAACGAGACATCGCCCGGTTGCCCATTTTCCGAGGCTAACCGAACCGGCGGTGCAGGAATATCGGGAATAGGACACCAAGCGCCCCGCGCGGCGTCCGAAGTTTAAGGGGCTAAGGCGCCGGTTGGCGGTTCCATGCCTGCCGACGCACGAAAACCAATTTGGAAATACGCACGTAGAAAGCACATTAGTTCCACGTTTGGACGAGGGTTCGAATCCCTCCATCTCCACTTGCTACTACGGACACTCTGTAGACTAAATCAGACAAACCGCAGACTATCAATTAGTTCTGCGGTTTTTTCGTGTCTAATCCTTTCGATTCAGGACCGAAATCAGACCAAGAAAAGACCGTTACAGACATAGTTTCGTTACTAACTCGTTACTAAAATTTTGGAAAATGAATAGTATGGATTTCTTACCCGGTTATCTTCTCATTAGGGATGCTGAATACGAAAGTTTTACGCAGTCTGTAAAGGAAATGAT
>VSPG01000030.1 GCA_009775265.1 Muribaculaceae bacterium | reverse complement strand
AATGGCGATTTAGTGTAGTGGCCTAGCACGCCACCCTCTCACGGTGGAGACCAGGGTTCGATTCCCTGATTCGCTACGAAAAAAGAGTTATCGATACTTTCGGTAACTCTTTTTTCGTTTGGAAAATCTTTCATGAAACTATTGGCCGTTCTTCAATTTAGTAGTATCTTTGTAAAAAAATGTATTATTCGGAATGCTTTTCAGGCTTATAAATAAAGTCAGGGACCGGTGGCTTCGAGCGTCGGATTGTCCTGTCAGGCATCTGCTTGGCTATATGGAGTCGCACGGAAAACTACGCGATGCCCAGTTGGAATCCATCAAGACTTATCTTTTTCTGAAAATAGCCTGTGAGAACAAGCCGTTGTGGAAACTTATGTACGATGGGCAGTTGAACTCTCTTTCAGAGCGTGAATTGGATGAGTTGCAGCTGAAATCGTCGACACGTGATTTCCTGAAATCCCATCCTGAGGCGCAAGCTTTATATGAGTATGCGACCTCAAAAGACGATAAAGGTGTGTCTGCCTCGCAGAAATTGGCAGAGGAAATAGAGAATGCCCCGGCTGTCATAGATTACGAGTCAACTATAAAATCATTGTTTTACGGTGTGTCATATACTGATTATCTTTTCAGTTTACCGATGGGCGCCGGCAAAACATGGCTCATGGCCTCCTTCATCTACCTTAATCTGTATTTTGCGGCTACGGAACCGGATAATGCGCTTTTTGCACGAAATTTTATAGTTCTTGCACCTGCGGGTTTGAAAACATCAATAATTCCGAGCTTGAAAAGCATACGTGAGTTCGACCCTACGCTTGTGTTGCCTGAACCCGCAGCTTCGCAGATACGCCTTAAGCTTAAATTCGAGATACTCGAGGATGACAACTCTGCCAAGGGGAGCAATATCACGAAAAATCCCAATGCTGTCAAAATACAAAGACACCAGCCTTTTGAAACTGCCGAGGGGCTTGTGGTTATAGCCAATGCCGAGAAGTTATATGACAGAATAGGCAAATCTTCCGATTATTATCCCGGTTTAGACTTTTTATTATCCGAGAAAGAGCGTACGGAATGGATGAAAGTCCGTTTTGCCAATGAACTGCGTTCCATCATAGCCAAATTACCCGGCTTGTGCATTATGATTGATGAGGTGCACCATGCGAGCGAGCGTCAGTTGCTACGTAAAGTAGTGGAAGAATGGGTGGAGGAGGACACGTTCAATTCCGTTCTCGGTTTTTCCGGAACTCCGTTTCTTTCGTCTGCGGAAAAGGTGGAAATCAGCGACGCTCTGACTTTGAAGAATACCATGCTTGCCAATGTGGTGGTATATTATCCGCTTGTGAAGGCTGTCGGCAATTTTCTGAAATTGCCAGTGATAAAGGCTTCCGACCTTTCTTATGAGGATATTATCAACCATGGGGTGCGCGAGTTTCTGACACTGTACAAGGATGTGTCATATCCTGGAGTGGGGAGTGCAAAGATGGCCATCTATTGTGGAGGTATTGAAAAATTGGAGACGGTGGCGCTTCCGCTTGTGACATCTATCTGCGACCAATATGGCATTGACCCCAACGAAGCGATATTGAAATATTACAGGGATGGCAATAAAGGCGGCTACAAATGTCCGCCGGATTCGGAGACACGGTTTATGTCGCTTGATTCGGAAATATCTAAAGTGCGAATCATCCTTCTTGTATTCATAGGAAAGGAAGGCTGGAACTGCAAGAGTCTGACAAGCGTGATTCTTCCCGGAGAAAATTCTTCGCCGAAAAATATGGTTCTTCAGACAAGTTGCCGTTGCCTGCGTGAAGTCGTAAATGCAAAAGAAGAGCGTGCATTGATATGGCTGAACAAATTCAATGAAAAAAAACTTGACGAGCAACTCAAAAAAGAGCATCACACTTCTATCTCTGAAATACAAAAAGCGCCGGCAGGCAAAATAATGGTAGAGCGACATTCGCGACGCGATGTTGTGAATCTGCCCGATTTGTCATATATACAACTTCGTTTTTCTTACAATGCTGTGGAATGCAACGGGCCAGACACGGAAACGCGGTTGAAGGCTGTGCGTCCTGAAGAAATTGTGCGGCGTGTCATAAAACGAAAAAAAATTGGCGGGAAGGAGTATATAGAAGGGCAGAGTAAGGATTTTTCTGACATTGCAGTCGTCGAATTCAACCATTGGCTTAATATAATAAGTAAAGAGAGTTTCGGGTTGATTCCGGTATCGGAATTAAGAAAACATGTGCCGGTTCTGCGCAAACTTTTCGATAAAGTGTCTCTGCGCGATAAAAACGGCTTGTGCATGCTTAATCCCAATATAAATCAAGAGCGGCTGCGTTCCGACATAAGAAAATGTTTTTCTTCCGAAACAAAGATTTCCTTTAAAAAGGAGGCGCTTGAACGAAGGGTCTCCCTGCTTAAAGAGGATAGTATTGCATTGCCTTATTTTGCGTCTTCGGATCGGATTCTATGCCCGTCGGAAAAAGAAGTCGGAGAGATTCTCAAGGCTGATTCTCGTCAGGAAATACCTGCCGCTGTGGCTGCTGCCATAGAGGCGTTACAAGCCCAGGGGCTTGTAGATGATGCAGAGGCGCTGCGTATGCGGTACTCAACTGAAAATCGACAGATAAACACACGCACTTATCACTATCTTCCGTATTCATTCGACAGTTCTTTTGAAAACTTATACTATCTGAATATATTGAGGGGGATGCTTTATAAATATGAAGATGTAGAGATTTATTTCAATGGCGATGATTCGTTGACTGAATTTTACATCGATTGCTACAAATTTGAAGGTGGATATTGGCGCAATATTGGAAGATATTATCCGGATTTTCTAATTTTAAAAAGAGATGAAGCAGAGGAAATCGGGAAAGTCATAATGGTGGAAACAAAAGGAGAAGTCTTTGAGGCCGATTTCAAGCCGAAGAAAGATTTTATGCCGGAATTCATTCATGTCAATAATGAGCTTGGAACCACCAGATTCGAATTCCTTTATATACCGGAAACAGACTTGGAGGATAAACGCTATAACAAGACCAAACAAAAAATCGAAAAATTCTTAAACAGCTGAAAAATGGCTATAAAATACGTTCCATATCCCCCTACAGTCCTTCATGGACAGGCTGTGCTTTCCAATTTCGAACGCACTCGCAAACAGTTGTACTATAAGGGCGACACAGATGTTGAAGGACGGATTTCGAGAGGAATGCCGCTTTATGAAGTGAAAAGAAAGGAAATTCATGGAGAGCCTTCCGATAATCTTGTAATACGTGGCGAATGTGTATCGGCATGCGCCTATCTTCGCCAGAACAATATTTCGGTCGATTTGGTGTATATCGATCCGCCTTTCGCAAGCGGTGCGGACTATGCTAAAAAAGTATACCTGCGACGTAACCCTAATGTACATGGAGCAATAAAGAAGGCAGAAGCCATGCTTGACAACGCTGATATGCAGTTTTTGGAATCTAAAATGTATGGCGACATATGGGACAAGGAACGTTATCTCAACTGGATGTACGAGAATCTTATGGCTATAAAGTCGGTCATGAGTCCTACCGCCTCTATATATGATTTCCACATCGGACACTATGTCAAGATTCTTATGGATGAGGTGTTCGGAGAAGGATGTTTCCGTAATGAAATCGTGTGGGCTTACCGAATACAAGGCATAAGCAAGGGTGCGTGGCCTAAAAAACACGACACCATATTTTATTACACATTAAACCCCGAAGAAGCCGTTTTTAATCCGGAAAAAGAGACTATAATCTATGAGAAACCATTCATTGATACGGAATGCACCTCTCCTGATATGTCTCGCATTTCGGATAAAGAACGTGATAAGATCTTTGATTCTATTAAAAACAATAGACCTCTGAAAGACTCCTTGAAAAAAATGTTGTTTAATACATATTCGACGGAAGTTTATGTCAGAGATGTATGGGATTGTGATTCAACGCGCCCATTAATAAGCGGTTCGTCTGAATACGTTAATTATAAGACCCAAAAGCCAGAAGGATTGCTTGCAAGAATAATAAACGCCAGCAGCAACAAAGGAATGGTTGTGGCGGATTTTTTCGGCGGAAGCGGAGTCGCAGCTGCAGTTGCCTCAAAACTTGGCCGTAAGTTCATACATGTGGATGTGAGCAACAACAGCGTGCAAACGGCCCGTGACCGCCTTGTGAAAGATGGGGTCTCATTTGTGAGTCTTGATGTATTGGACGGCGTGTCGCTGTACAGAAATCCGGTGCAAACGGATGAAATAATTCCTACTCTTATTGAAGGTCTTGTAAGAGATTCATCGTTGGGGGCTGTATGGACAGGAGTGATTAACGATTCAAAGTTCGGACGCATTCCTGTATACATACCAAAATTGCAGAACGGTGCTGAATCGAGGGTACTCTCTGTTGCCTTCCTGCAGAAACTGTTGTATGAAGAAGTGTCCCGTTTGGCAGGCTCATCCGTGAAAAAAATTATAATCTACTTTATAGACCGTGACTCTCCCGATGTCATTGACGAATGTGTCAAGCAGCATAACAATACGTTGATTGAAATAGAATTCAGGGATTTGAAAGAGCTGCTTGATAAAATGACGGCAGAAGACGAGGCTCAGCTTGAGGTTTCTGAAACCGGCGACGGCTTAATGACAAAGTGGACGGTAGGGGTTGTTTCGTTTTTCAGCGACCGCGTGCGGCGTAAAATTGAAGAGTACAACCAAAAAGCGCTCTGCAACCCGAAGAAAACTTATCCTACCATAGCTCTGAGCGACGAGGGGCTCGAATCCATAGAGTGGCTGAGCCTTGACAGTACTACGGCCGAGCTGGACGCCGAGTGGCATTCGGATGCCGAAGTGAAGATAGAGAACGATAACTACATATCGATTAACGGTGTGAAAACCAAGAATATGTGGGACGGGACAATATCTTCGCACCAAAGGCCTTTGCGCATAAAAATCAGGAATATATGCGGCGATGAGTCGGTGTTTCCTATAACCTACGAATAATAGAAGAATAACAGACAATGATTATAAACAGCGCGCGTTTTCTCATAAGCGCACCATCGGAAAGCAAATGCCCGACGGACGACAGGCATGAATATGCGTTTATCGGCCGTTCCAATGTGGGCAAGTCTTCGCTGATCAACATGCTTTTGGGGCGTAAGGATTTGGCAAAGACATCGTCTACTCCCGGTAAAACCATGCTGATAAACCATTTCATAGTCAATGACGAATGGGCTTTGGTGGATTTGCCGGGATATGGATATGCCGCACGCAGCAAAGCCGACCGCGCGAAACTCGACAAAATGATAAAGGATTATATCCTGAACCGCCGGCAGATGACCAACCTTTTTCTGCTTGTGGATTCGCGCCATGCACCGCAGCGTATCGACATGGAGTTTATGGACTGGCTTGGGGAGAACGGAGTGCCGTTCAGCCTTGTGTTTACGAAACTCGACAAACTCAGTTCTACTGCTGCCAAGAAAGCAACCGAGGTGTATCTCTCGTCGCTTCTGGAGCGATGGGAGGAGCTTCCTCCTGTGTTCCGCACGTCGAGCGAGGACCGACGCGGCCGTGATGCTATTCTGGATTATATTGACGAGATGAACAAACTGCCGTTGGAATAAAAACACATAAAACACATCATATCATGCTTCAGATAAGCGAAATTTTCAATGCAGCCGCAGTCTTGAAGGGTGTGGCTCGTAAAACATCACTTATTCCTGCGCCGAAAGTGAATCCTGATGCCGAGGTGTTCCTTAAAACAGAGAATCTACAGCTTACAGGGTCGTTTAAGCTGCGTGGGGCGTATTATAAGATTTCGCAGCTCAGCGACCAGGAGAAGGCAAAAGGCGTTATCGCATGCTCTGCCGGAAATCATGCGCAGGGTGTTGCTCTCGGCGCGCAGCGCAACGGCATTAATGCCGTGATATGCCTTCCTGCCGGCGCGCCGATTTCAAAAGTGGAAGCCACGCGCAGCTATGGCGCCGAAGTGTGTCTTGTGCCAGGAGTATATGACGACGCGTACGCCCGTGCTATCGAACTGCAGAAAGAGCATGGCTACACGTTTGTGCATCCGTTCGACGATCCTAAGGTGATAGCGGGGCAGGGCACAATCGGCCTTGAAGTGCTTGAGCAGATGCCGGATGTGGAAGCCGTGGTAGTGCCTATAGGCGGCGGTGGCCTTATTAGCGGCGTAGCTTTTGCCATCAAGACATTGCGTCCGGAAATCAAAGTCTATGGCGTGCAGTCTTCCGGTGCGCCTTCCATGGCTGCATCTTTGCAGGAAGGCCACATAGCACGGCTCGGCGAGGTAAGTACTATTGCCGACGGTATCGCTGTGAAGGAGCCAGGTGTGAACACATTCGAGATGTGCAACAGATACGTCGACGAAGTTGTGACCGTGAGCGACGATGAAATCGCGGCCGCAATACTCGCACTTATCGAGCAGCAGAAAATTGTTTCGGAAGGTGCGGGTGCAGTCTCCGTTGCTGCGGTGATGTACAATAAGGTGCCTGTAAAAGGAAAGAAAGTGGTGTGCCTTGTGAGCGGCGGCAATATTGATGTGAATACGCTTAGCCGTGTTATCACCCGCGGCCTGTCTAAAAGCGGCCGCAACTACACATTCTCCATAGACCTTGCCGATAAGCCCGGCCAGTTGTCGGGTGTATGCAACGTGATAGCCGATGCCGGCGGCAACATCATATCCGTCTGCCATGAGCGCATCAACACAAGTGCCGAAATAAACGGTTGTACCATACGCATCGAACTTGAAACCCGCGATACGGCACATATCGCTTCCATCCGCGAGGCTCTTGCCGAAAAGGGCTATAAGGTGTTGAACTGATTTTAGAGGTTGTTTAATAATGCTTGTTAACGACAGGGTGGTGTATTATTAAACAACCTCTTATATACGCGAGCAGCGCGCAGCGAGCAGCGCGTCGGCAAGCGTAAGGCAGGCCATGGCTTCCACCACAGGCACTGCACGGGGCACGGCGCACACGTCGTGCCTTCCTTTTGCATCAAGAATGCAAGGGCTGCCTTTGAGATCGATAGTCTCCACCGGACGCATCATTGTGGCTATGGGCTTGAAGCAGACACGCATCGTGATGTCTTCGCCTGTGCTTATCCCCCCGAGTATTCCGCCACAATGGTTTTCGGAAGTGTGCAGGGCGGAATCGAGCCCGGTAGGGGTGTCGAGAGATTCCGAGCCATGGAGGCGCGCTGCATCTGTGCCGTCGCCGTATTCAAAACTTTTTGCGGCGTTTATACTCATCATGGCCGCCGCGAGCCTGGCCTGAAGTTTGCCGAATATAGGCTCTCCCAGTCCGGCGGGGCAGCCTGTGGCGATGCATGTCACTGCTCCGCCCACCGTGTCGCCGGCCGCGCGCGCGGCCTCAAGTTCGCGAAGCATGCCTTCGGGTGTGGTGGCTCTTCCTATCTGTGAGGCGACGGCTTTGACTTTTATGCCATAAACGGCAATGAATTGTGCGGCGATGGCGCCTGCGGCAACTGTTGCGGCCGTGGTGCGGGCACTTGCGCGGCCGCCGCCGCGATGGTCACGCAGCCCGTATTTCAGCGTGTATGTGGCGTCGGCATGGCCGGGGCGGATTTTGTCGCGCATATTGTCGTAGTCGGTGCTGCGGGCGTCGCAGTTGTCGATGGTGAAAGCTATGGGGGTGCCTGTTGTTTTTCCCTCGAATATTCCGGAGTTTATTTTTATACGGTCGGGTTCGCGACGCGTACTCGTACGCGGGTCTGTGCCCGGGCGCCGTCGGTCAAGCGCTTCCTGTATGGCTGTTAGGTCAAGAGTAAGGCCTGCCGGCATGCCGTCCACCACGCCTCCTATGGCCGGGCCATGGCTTTCGCCGAATGCCGTGAAGCGGAAAAAATGGCCGATGGTGTTCATTTTGTCAGGTCGGTTATGGTTGCTCCTATGTAATTTATCAGCGCTGTAGGCTCTATGGCTATCTGCATACCGCGCACTCCGGCACTTACGTATATTTTGTTGAAGTCTGTGGCTGTGGAATGGAAAAATGTAGGAAAAGTTTTTTTCATTCCTATGGGAGAACATCCACCCCGCACGTATCCGGTGGTGGGCAGTAGGTCTTTCATGGCAATTAAGTCAGCTTTTTTGTCGCCGGCAGCTTTTGCGGCTTTTTTAAGGTCTACCTCGCAATTCCCGGGCACTACGCACACGAAATATCCGCATCGTTCGCCTTTTAGCACAAGGGTCTTAAACACTCTGTTTATGTCTTCTCCAAGCTGTGAGGCCACATGGTCGGCTGCAAGATTGTCGGGGTCGACGGTGTAAGTTACCAGCTTGAAGTCTATGCCTGCGGTTTCAAGCAGTCTTGCCGCATTAGTTTTCGGTGTGTTTGCCATATCTAAACATATTCTTGGAGCAAAAATACGGAATTTGTGCGAAAAAATGAGTATCTTCGCGCAAAAATTGTATTTATATGGCAATAAGCACCCGTGAGCACCTTATAGATGTGGCACGTCAGCTCTTTTCGCGCAAAGGGGTTGAGGCCACTACCATGGGCGATATTGCCAATGCAAGCGAAAGAGGACGGCGCACGGTATACACTTATTTCCGTAATAAAAAAGAAGTATATGCCGCCGTGTTGCAGAGCGAGAGCGACACCCTTGTGAGGCGTCTTGAGGCAATTGTGAATTCAGATGAACCGGTGGAGGAGCGTTTGCGTGAGTTTCTGTCGGTGCGTCTTGTGCAGCGGCGCGAACAGAATTCGGCTGCGGTATCGCTGCGAGCCTTGTTCAAGCCCGATTTCCGCAGAATGAGCCGGGTGCGTGTGCTTGTGCGTGAGCGTGCGAAGTGCATGCTCCACGGATTGCTTGCCGAAGGTATTGACTCGGGGCGTTTCGAAGCATCACGCTGCGCGATGCTGGAAGGGTTTGCGCTTGACTGCATGCATGCCATGGACATTGCGGGTGCCGACACGGAGTCGGGCGGACTTGCGTTGTCGGCCGACTCTATGCTTGACTTTATTATATCCGACATTTGCAGATGCAAGGAATGATGGTGGGCAAAAAGAGTAGTTTGTTTGTCATTATTTCCAATGCGGAGAAAATAATTCGCTCGGTAACGTGTGTAAAACTTAAGATTTTCTTACATTTGCAGCATGTATAGACATCTTCTGACACGCATTGTGCTGCTTTGTGCCGCTGCGGCAACCGCTGTTGGCGCGCGCGGAGCCGTGCATGGTGCGCAGAATCCCTTTACTATAGTTATTGACCCAGGGCACGGCGGCCGCGATTATGGATGCGTAGGAAAACTGACCAATGAAAAGACTATAGTGCTCGATGTGGCGAAACGTCTGGGTAAAATTCTTGAAGACGAGCATCCTGACATAAAACGCGTGTACACCCGCGACGACGATCGCTATCTGACTCTCCAGCAGCGTGCCGACGCAGCCAATAAGGCAGGTGGAGATTTGTTTGTGTCGATACACGTCAACAGCATCGACAAGCGTGCCCGCAACCGCACGACAATCCATGGGGCCAGTGTTTATACCCTCGGATTGCACAAGAGCGAAAATAATCTTAACGTGGCCATGAGGGAAAATGCCGTCATGGAACTCGAACAGGATTATTCTGCAAAATATCAGGGATTTGATCCTAATTCGACCGAGAGCTACATAATTTTTGAGCTTAACCAGAACAGCCATGTGAGCAATAGTCTTGACCTGGCGTCGGCCATGCAGGATGAACTGATTTCAACCGCCGGACGAGCCGACAAGAATGTGCGCCAGGCAGGTTTTTGGGTGCTTTGGGCCGTGGCGATGCCGTCGGTGCTCGTGGAACTTGATTTTATATGCAATCCGTCGATAGAACGGTTCCTTAACACGAAAGACGGCCGGCAGAAATGTGCACGTGCACTTGCCAATGCCATTTCCGGCTATTATGTCCACCACCGCAGGGCTGTATCCGCCCGTGGTTCAGAGCCGGCGTCGGCCGGACATAAAGAGGGTAGTGCAGGTGAAGAAAATAAAGAAAGTCCGGAGCTTTCTGCACCGGTGCTGACATACCATGTGCAGTTCCTGACTTCATCGCGGCGTCTCTCCGAGAACGACAGGCGCATGAAAGGAGTAGGCGATGTGGACTGCTACGTGGAACACAAAACCTATAAATATTATTCCGGCACTTTTTCCACGCTCGCTGAGGCGAAAAAGCGCCTGGCTTCGGTGCGTAAAAAACACAGCGAGGCGTTTATTATAAAGATGCAGGATGGCAAACGAATTTGAAAAGATATAATGTTATGAAAAGTGCATTAAAAAAGGAACTCACGATAGGTGCCCTCGTCATTGTGGCTCTTGCAGTTCTTTTTATCGGTATTGATTTTCTTAAAGGCATAAATGTTTTTAAGGCTGCCAATTACTATTATGTGCAGTACACTAATGTGGAAGGTCTTGCCATTTCTGCACCTGTCAACCTTAACGGCTTCAAGGTGGGACAGGTGCGTGATATAAAATACGAGTTTGACAATCCCGGCCATGTGATGGTGGAACTGACTCTTGACAAGCAGTTGCAATTGCCGCAAGGCACTCAGGCCGTGCTCACCGCCGACCTTCTCGGCACCGCATCCATAGTACTGAGACCCGGGCATTCCGAGGCAAAGCATAAAGTGGGTGATACTATAGAAGGTGTTTCGGACAAAGGTCTTATGGGTAATGTCAGCGGCATGATGCCATCCATTGAAAGCATATTCCCGAAAATCGACACGCTTCTGACTAACCTTAACATCCTTACCGGTGATCCTGCTCTTACTGCATCAGTGAAGCGTCTTGACGACATCACCGCAAATCTGGAAAATGCTACACGGCAGATTACTGCTGTCATGGCTTCTTTGCCTCCCGTGACGAGTGATGTCAAGCGTATGACGTCGAATCTTGATTCTATAACAGGTGATGTGGCCGTACTCACTCAGCAGCTCAGGAATGTCCCTGTTGATTCCATCACGACAAATATTTCGGAGGCTATAGCCAATCTGAATGCTCTGAGCGAACAGCTTAAAAATCCCGACGGCTCGCTCGGAATGCTTATGAAAGATCCGGCATTGTATAACAACATTAATGCTACGGTTTCAAGCCTTGATTCTCTGTTCATCGATATCAAGCGCAATCCCAAGCGATACATTAGCATAAAGTTGCTCTAAGTCCTGGGTAGAATAAAGCTGTCCGGCGTCCTGCGAATAAACCGCGGGGCGCCGGACAGCTTTAAAGATACAATTATGATACAAATGTTAAAAGCGAAAAGCATGCGACTTTGTATGTCGCTGTAATGCTTTATAAATAAGGATATTGTAGAAAAATCGTCAATTCCAAATTTTGAGGTGCTTGTTTTTTAGGAAAATTATTGTCAATTTTGCTATGCAATAGAAAAATAACAACTTCCAGCTCCCTTCTTTAAGCCAGGATGGAAAAAAATCATCAACAGCTATGGGAGGAATGTCGTCAGTTTATCAAAGACAATATTCCTCCTGCGCAGTACGACGCGTGGTTTCGCGACGTCGCTTCGCTCAGCTTCGACAACATGAATCTTACACTCATGGTGCCGTCGGCTTTTTTTGTGGAGCAGCTCGAAGAACGTTATTTGAAACTTATGGGTGCGGCCATACGTGGTGTGTATGGCAAAGGAGTTAAGCTGTATTACCACTTCAACCAGGTAAAAGATGAGCCGCGTACTGCAGTGAACATGCGTTCGTCCGAGCCTTCGTCGGCTATAATATCGGCCGGAATGAAGACTCAGGCATCCAATCCGTTTGCAGCCCAACCGATAGGAGACATAAACCCCCAGCTTAATCCGCGGTACAACTTTGAAAATTACTGCTGTAGCCTGAGTAACAAGGTGGCCTGCGGAATCGGACAGACGATAGCCGACGATCCGAGCATCAAGACTTTTAACCCCTTGTTCATATTCGGGTCGACCGGCGTCGGAAAGACGCATCTTATACAAGCTGTAGGCATACGCATAAAGGAGCGCAACCCTCAGGCAAAGGTGCTGTATGTCACTGCCAGACTTTTTCAGAGCCAGTACACGACTGCCGAGGCAAAAGGCACTACTAACAGCTTTTTCCATTTCTACCAGAATATCGACACGCTTATAGTCGACGACATACAGGATTTGCGAGACAAGCCTTCGACGCAAAACACATTTTTCCACATTTTCAATCATCTGCACCAAAACGGAAAACAGATAATAATGTCGAGCGACTGTTCGCCAGCCGATATGGAAGGGTTTGAAGCGCGCCTGTTGTCTCGTTTCCGTTGGGGCATGAGTGTAAAATTGGAGGATCCTGACATGAATCTGCGCCGCAATGTGCTTGTTCAGCGTGCAGAGCAGGATGGACTCGAACTGCCATCGGAAGTGATAGATTATATAGCCGCAAACGTGACGGACAGCATTCGCGAACTGGAAGGAATCGTCGTATCTTTAATAGGACGAGCTACGGTGCTGAATGTCGATATAGATCTTGATTTGGCTCGCAATGTGATAGCAAATGCCGTTCGTATCAATCGAAAACAAGTGAATTTCGAGATGGTGGTTAATGCTGTATGTGCCCACTACAATGTAGATCCAGATCTTATATTTACCAAAAGCCGTAAGCGTGAAATAAGCGATGCCAGACAGATAGTGATGTTTTTGGCAAAAAAAATAATTAAAATGCCTCTTACTGCCATAGGCGCGCGTCTCGGCCGTACTCATGCCACGGTGCTTTACGCATGCAAGAATATAGAGGAGCGTATGCCTCTTGAAAAGCAGCTTTGTGACGACTTGCTGTCCATAGAGGCGGCTGTTTTGGAATAACTGCGTATTTCACACAGTCGTACTTTTTTTAAACATATGGCATGGAGCCGAATGGGTAACTATTTGGTAGTCATGTCGTATTGTTTTTGTTTTGGAAAACTTTTCATTTTGTATAAATCTATTTGTTGGAAAATTTGTTTATGATAAATGATTTTCGCAACTTTGCAGTCAGCTAAAACAACGAATAAATTCAGACTATAACCAACATACTTTTCTCCGTATCGTGCAAGACCAAAATACATACACATTTGACGAGGCATACAATGCCACGCTTGAATATTTCGGTGGCGATGAATTGGCCGCCCGGGTGTGGGCAAGCAAATATGCCCTTAAAGATTCCTTCGGTAATATTTATGAGCGTACTCCTGACGACATGCACCGCCGCATAGCGTCTGAAATCGCCCGCATCGAGTCAAAGTACCCGAATCCTATGAGCGAGGCCGAAGTGTTCGGGCTGCTTAAGGACTTCCGTTACATTGTGCCGCAAGGCAGCCCGATGACGGGAATCGGCAACGATTATCAGGTTGGTTCTCTCAGTAATTGTTTTGTAATCGGTCTTGACGGAGCGCCCGATAGCTATGGCGGTGTAATACGAATCGACGAAGAACAGGTGCAGCTTATGAAGCGTAGAGGCGGAGTGGGGCATGACTTGTCGCATATCCGTCCCAAAGGCATGCCTGTGAAGAATTCGGCGCTTACAAGCACCGGATTAGTTCCTTTCATGGAACGCTATTCCAACAGCACCCGTGAAGTTGCACAGGACGGCCGCAGAGGAGCGCTTATGATGACAGTCAGCATAAAACATCCCGACAGCGAGGCTTTCATAGATGCCAAGATGACGGAAGGAAAAGTGACCGGGGCGAATGTAAGTGTGCGTATAGACGATGATTTCATGCGCGCTGTTGAAAGTGGAGAAAATTACATCCAGCAATATCCCGTAGTGTCGTCAGATCCGATAGTTGTCAAAGAAATTGATGCCAAGGCCCTTTGGGCTAAGATTATACATAACGCATGGAAATCGGCCGAGCCCGGAGTGCTGTTTTGGGACACCATCACACGCGAGAGTGTGCCGGACTGCTATGCCGACCTTGGATTCCGTACTATTTCCACAAATCCGTGTGGAGAGATACCGCTCTGTCCCTACGACAGCTGCCGCCTGCTGGCTATAAATCTTTTCAGCTATGTGCGTAATCCGTTCACCCCGGAGGCCTCTTTCGATTTCGGCTTGTTTGCCGAGCATGTGGCAAAGGCTCAGCGAATAATGGACGATATTATCGATCTTGAGATGGAAAAAATCGACCGTATTTTGGAAAAGGTTGATTCTGATCCTGAGACGGAAGAAGTAAAATCTGCCGAGCGCAATTTATGGCAGAAAATAAAGAGCAAGACATCAAAGGGGCGTCGCACGGGCGTAGGCACGACAGCCGAAGGCGACATGCTTGCGGCTCTCGGCTATCGCTATGGTACTCCGGAAGCCACTGATTTCAGCGAAAGCGTGCACAAAGCCCTCGCCATCGCTGCATATGGCTCAAGCGTAGATATGGCGGCAGAGCGCGGAGCATTCGAAATATTCGATGCCGAGCGGGAGAAAAACAACCCGTTCATAGGGCGTCTGCGCGAGGCTTCTCCTGAGCTATATGAGAAAATGCTGGCCCACGGGCGTAGGAACATTGCTTGTCTTACAATAGCGCCCACCGGAACTACGAGTCTTATGACACGTACTACAAGCGGAATAGAGCCTGTGTTCATGCCGGTATACAAGCGTCGCCGCAAGGTGAATGCCAATGATGTTGATGTACGTGTGGATTATGTGGACGACTCTGGAGATGCCTTCGAGGAATTTGTAGTGTACCATCCCAAGTTTATCGACTGGATGCGCATCCACGGCATTGAGATTCGCTCAGACTATACACAGGACCAGTTGAACGAGCTGGTTGCCCAGTCGCCGTATGCCGGCGCTACGAGCAACGATATCGACTGGTTGGAAAAAGTCAAGATGCAGGGCCGTATCCAGCGGTGGGTGGACCATAGCATTTCGGTGACGATAAACCTGCCGGCCACAGTCAGCGAGGAGCTTGTCAACAGACTGTACCTTGAAGCATGGCATGCAGGCTGCAAGGGCTGCACGGTTTATCGCGATGGCTCGCGTTCGGGAGTGCTTGTCGCTATGGAAAAAAAGGCTGCGGCAAAGGTCGAGCCTGAAATACCACATGTGGGCAAGCGTCCTATCGAATTGGAGGCAGATGTCGTGCGCTTCCAGAACAATAAAGAGAAATGGATTGCATTTATCGGTCTGCGCGACGGCATGCCGTATGAGATTTTCACAGGTCTGACCGATGATGAAGACGGAATATTCTGTCCCAAAAGTGTGTCGCACGGCAAAATTATCAAAGCGCTGGATGAGAACGGCAACAAACGCTACGATTTTCAATTCATAAACAAGCGTGGCTACAAGACCACAATAGAAGGCCTCAGCGAGAAATTCAACCCTGAATATTGGAACTATGCAAAGCTAATCTCAGGGGTGCTACGTTATGGTATGCCGGTAGATCAGGTGCTGAAACTTGTCGGCAGCCTCGAACTCGACTCCAAGAGCATAAACACATGGAAAATGGGAGTGGAGCGCGCTCTTAAAAAATATCTCCCTAACGGCACCAAGGCCAGCGGACAGACTTGCCCGAAATGCGGACAAGAAACGCTTATCTATCAGGAAGGCTGTCTTATCTGCACATCTTGTGGAACAAGCAAATGCGGATGAACACGCGGTTGTCTTAAAAAAACTTAAATGGGCGGGTTTCTCGCCCATTTTTTCTACTTTTACATGTAGAAACAAGATTATATCATAATTCAAAAATCAACATCCTAATAGCCATGATGCTTACATTGCACATAAATTACCGCACCCAGTGGGGTGAATGCCTCAAAGTGTGTGGTAACGCTCATGCTCTCGGCCAGGGACGCGAGAATTTTGCCGCTCCCATGGCAGCCGGAGAGGACGGCAAATGGACTCTGAATGCGGACATAGCCGAGACGGAATTTCCTCTTACGTATCATTACATTGTAGTTCGTGACGGCCATGTCGTACGGCGTGAATGGGGCGCAGAGCATCGTCTTGTCTCTGCACCGGGTCTCCATAGCTGCAGTGTGTTTGACCGCTGGAGCGATATGCCTTCCGACAAGCCTTTTTATTCTTCCGCTTTTACCCAGTGCGTGTGTAAGCGAGAAAGCGCCGATGCGGAGTTGCTCCCATGTGCCGGAAAACTTATGTTTGAAGTAGAGGCTCCCATGGTTGCGCCGGGACAGGTGCTTGCCGTCTGCGGTTCCACGCCGTCGCTCGGTGGCTGGAATCCGTCCCGTGCGATACTTATGAACGACGCTCTTTATCCACGATGGCGTGCGGTTGCCGAGGCTGGAGACATAACGGATGCCACAGAATATAAGTTCGTGGTTCTTGACAAATACGACGGGCATGTCGTTGCTTGGGAAAATGGCCCAAACCGTAGAGTGGGCGTTTCGCCGTCAATTGGTGAGGCGACTTTGCTTAGCGGGTTGCGAATCGACAATCCTTTCCATTGGAAGGGTGCTGGAGTGGCGATTCCTGTATTCGCACTGCGTAGCGAAGAAGACTTCGGAGTAGGAGATTTCTACGATTTGAAAAAGATGGTGGACTGGGCTGCTGCCACGGGACAGCGTTTCCTGCAGGTGCTGCCGATAAATGACACCACCATGACGCATACATGGACCGATTCGTATCCATACAATGCAAATTCTATATTTGCCCTGCATCCCATGTATCTGCGCCTTTCTGCGCTCGGCACGCTGGCCGACAAAGGACGTCGAGAACACTATGAACGCCTCAGACAAGAGCTTAACGCTCTTGAACAAATTGATTATGAACGCGTCAATCAGGCAAAAATCGCATTCTACCACGAGATTTTCGCTCAGGATGGAGCAAAAGTACTTGCATCCGACAGCTACAAGGCGTTTTATGCAGCCAATAGTTCGTGGCTATTGCCCTATGCTGCCTTCTGCGTGCTGCGCGACCGCTATTCCACTCCTGATTTCACACAATGGCCGAAGCATAGCCGCTATGATGCTGCAGAGATAGAAAAGTTTGTGAAGGATAATGCCGACGACATAAACTATGTCTGCTATCTTCAGTATCATCTTGACCGACAGATGCGCGAGGTTGCCGCTTATGCACGTGAGCATGGAGTGGCTATAAAGGGCGATATACCTATCGGAATCTCCCGTACAAGTGCCGACGCATGGCAGAGCCCGGAATTGTTCAATCTGGATTCGCAAGCCGGAGCTCCGCCGGACGATTTTTCTGTACTCGGACAGAATTGGGGACTTCCGACTTACAAATGGGACGTCATGGCCCGCGACGGATATGCGTGGTGGAAAGCCCGCTTCCGCAAGATGAGCGAATATTTCGACGCTTATCGCATAGATCATGTTCTTGGCTTCTTCCGCATATGGCAGATTCCGATGGATGCCGTGCATGGCCTTCTCGGCGTGTTCAATCCGGCTCTCCCGTTCTCGCCTGACGAGTTGCGTGGCAGCTATGATTTTTGGATTAATCCGGAATTGCATGCCCGTCCTTATATCATGGACTGGTTCGTCGGCGACTACTTCGGAGAACTGACTGACTTTGTAAGAGAGCACTATCTTATCAGTGAAGGCGACGGACGTTATCGTCTGCGGCACGAGGTGGCGACACAACGCAAAGTGGTTGACTATTTCGCTACCATGCCGGACACTCCCGAAAATAAACGTATAAGCGATGGCCTGATGGGGCTGATAGACAATGTGCTCTTTATTGAAGACCCTGCGGAGCGCGGCAAATACCATCCGCGTATTTCGGCACAGCACAGCTATATCTACCGCTCGCTGAATGATTATGAAAAATGGTGTTTCAATCGTCTGTACAACGATTTCTTTTATCATCGTCATGATGCATTCTGGTACGACAAAGCAATGGCGAAACTGCCCCCGCTTATAGATGCTACCGATATGCTTGTGTGCGCCGAGGATTTAGGTATGATTCCGCATTGTGTTCCTTCTGTGATGCATGAACTGGAAATTCTTGCCCTTGAGATTCAGCGTATGCCGAAAGACCCCGCAACGGAGTTCGGCAATACGGCGGCATATCCCTATTATTCCGTGTGCACGACATCCACGCATGACATGGGAGGCATACGCCAGTGGTGGGAGGAAGACCGCGCGGCCACACAGCGTTTCTACAATGAAGTGCTGCATGAAAACGGCGGCGCGCCATTCTATGCTGAACCATGGATATGCCGTCGTATTATCGACTTGCACCTACAATCTCCGTCGATGCTGTGCATTCTGCCTTTGCAGGACTGGCTGTCAATAGACGGAGATCTGCGTCGCAACGATCCGCGTGAGGAGCAGATAAACGTACCGGCAAATTCGCGGCATTATTGGCGGTACCGTATGCATCTTACTCTTGAGGATTTGCTCGGGAGCGACAGTTTCAACGAGATACTGCACAATGCCATAGCGCATAGCGGCAGATAAGCGTACAAAAGATATAAAGCCGCCGAATGATGAACAAGCATCATTCGGCGGCTTTTGTAAACCATATGTCCAAAACAAAAGAGCGCCGATTTGTCGGCGCTCTTTTGTTTAATTATTAAATCGTGGAGATATTCAGAAGGGAAGGGTGAAGTCGGCGAACTCAAGGTCTTTGGCTGCTTTGGAAGCGAGGCTGCTGTCCATGCGCACGGCCTGACGCAAATTGGTGCTGAGCATCTGCTGGTTGTTGGTGCGTGCGCCGAGAATTGCCATCAGGTAGAATGTGTTTGCATCTGGATTGTTGATGGCGGCAAGTGTGCCTTTGGCTTTGGAATAGTCCTTGGTGAGTATCTGGGCCAGTGCAGCATTGTTGCTCTTGCTGTCGCCGAATGCGCGTGCGGCAGCTGCGTTGTCGCCCTGCTTGAGGTAATATACGCCAAGAGCTTCGTTGAGTTCGCTTACGCCGGCGGCAGAACCGAAGAGCTGGTTAGCTTTGCTGTAATTCTTGTTGAGCATTTCGATGAGGCCGAGGTTCATCTGCGGTTCACCATTGGCGGGCGCGAGGCGTGCCGCTTTATTGAAGTTTGCAGCAGCGTTTTTATAATCCTTGGCTACATATTGTGTTAGGCCGAGGTCGTTCCAGGTGCGGTAGTCTTCAGGATACAGCTCTGTGGCCTTTTTGTAGATGGCCATACGTCGTGCATTATCGTCGGTGAGGGTAGCTGCGTAAAGAATTTCGTCTACTTTGAGAGCCGAAGGATTGGAGTCGAAAAGGCTGTTGATTTCTTCATCGCTTTTGCCTATGACATTTACGCTTGCAGTGATGCGTGAATAGCGCAGTTGGGGGAGGATGTTGTCGGCAAGCTGTTCGAATACGTTGGAAAGGTTACGAATCTCGCGTTCGCGTTCTTCCGGGTCTTTGTACATGGAGAGGACGCTTAGAATCAGTTCTTTGTCCTGTATGTTGCTTTTCGACACAAGTTCTTGGAAACCTTCCCAGTCTTCGGCTGTGAACTGCGAAGTGAGTTCGCCGAATTCAGTGATTTTGTCTTTTTTGAGCTGGCCACGCAAGTAGCTGTCGGTGTTTTTCTCGCGGTTTTCGGCGAGGCGACGGTTGAGGTCGTAGCCGCCGTCGGGCGATGCGTAGGAGGAAATGTTGATTTCTTCGATTTCGCGGTTTGCGGCGGCGTTGGCTTCGCGGATTTCCTTTTGCAACTCAAGCATTGCGTCGGTTTTAAGCTCGCCTGCGCGTATGTTCGCCTGATTGATTAGGAACATGATGTCCGCAGCGTATTTTTCATTGATTATGCGCTGGAAGGCATCCTGGGCAAGAGCGGGGGACACACCGGCAGCATCGGCCATGGCTGCTGTTGTGATAACGCCTTTGGCCACCTGTACTCGTGGAAGAACATATTGTTTGCCGCCTTGACGCACGTTGAATGCAAGTTCGAGCACGCTTTGAGCCATGTCGGGGGTGTAGTTGTAGCTCACAGGAATGGTGAGTGTGCCGCCATGTTCATAGTTTACGACGGGAGCGTTTCCGCGCACTTTCTCGCCTTGGAAACTATAGGCCTGTGAAGCTGTTTCGGTGCCGTTGTACACAAGATAGGGCGTAACGGTGACTTCGGCGTTTTTCACGAAGAACTTGGCCGGAACGCGGGCAGTGACCGTAGCGGGCACTTTTTCGCCCACTACTTCAAGCGGATTCGGGTTGACGGTGAAGTAGTCGGAATTGAACTGACCGAGTTTTTTGCCGCACGACGAAAGTGCCAATACGGCGCCTGTAGCGGCAAGCACACATAATTTGCGATTCATGTGAGTTGATATTAGGGTTGGTATGACGTATTGTTATATTATGATGAATACTATTGCAAATATAACACTTTTGTGTCAAGTATAATATTTTATTAGGATTTATTTAGAGATTATTTAAATAAAACATGTTTTTGCCGTATCTTTGCAGAAGAAACCTTATTAATTAAAGAGTACCTGAAATGAAATTGAAATCCGGCCTATGCGCGGTAGCCGCATGCATGGCTCTTGCTCCGGCGCTTAAGGCGCAAGACTTACTTTATTTGAACGAATTTCCGCTGTCGCAGGTTGAACTGTTGCCAGGTTCTGTATTCCGCCACGCCTGCGATCTTAATACCGAGGTGCTGTTGGCCTATGATACAGACCGCTTGCTTGCGCCTTATCTGAAAGAGGCCGGCCTTGAGCCTCGAGGCGAATTGTTCGGCAATTGGGAAGGGCTTGACGGCCATGTCGGCGGCCATTATCTTTCGGCTCTCGCAATGCATTATGCAGCCACAGGCCGTGAAGAGTTGAAACAGCGGCTGGACTATGCCGTAGCCGAATTGGCGCGTTGTGCCGAAGCGTCAAGCGACGGATATATAGGGGGTGTGCCAGGAAGTGCCGAAGTATGGGGTGAGATAAAACGCGGCAATGTGGCAATGGTATGGAAAAGATGGGTGCCGTGGTACAACGTGCACAAAACATACGCCGGCCTGCGTGACGCATGGCTGTACGCCGGCAACGAACAGGCGCGCCGTCTGTTTCTCGGTTTGTGCGACTGGGGCGTGAATCTGACCGCCGGACTGTCTGACGAGCAGATGGAGGCCATGCTTGATTGCGAGCATGGTGGTATGCCTGAAGTATATGCTGATGCCTATGCGATGACCGGTGACGAACGCTACCTGTATGCCGCACGGCGTTTCTCGCACCATAAAGTGCTGGACAGCCTTGCTGCAGGCGTAGACAATCTTGATAACATGCACGCCAACACCCAAGTGCCTAAATTTGTGGGATTTCAGCGTATAGCCGAACTTGGCGGCGGCGATGAATTCCGCCGTGCCGCAGATAACTTTTGGCATACAGTGGTGGAATCCCGCTCCATTTCAATAGGCGGAAACAGCCGTCGCGAGCATTTTCCCGCTGCCGACGATTACCTGAGCTATGTCACCGACCGCGAAGGCCCCGAATCGTGTAACACCAACAATATGCTGAAGCTTACAGAAGGACTTTTCCGCATGAAACCCGATGTAGCGTATGTTGATTTCTATGAGCGCGCGCTTTACAACCACATTCTTTCCACGCAGCATCCGGAGCATGGAGGATATGTATATTTTACTCCTGCGCGCCCCGGACACTATCGCGTGTATTCGCAGCCTAACAGCGCGATGTGGTGCTGTGTAGGGACAGGCATGGAGAACCATGGAAAATACGGGCAGTTCATCTACACGCACTCCGGCAACGACAGCATCTACGTGAATCTGTTCATAGCTTCAAGACTGAAGGCGTCGGACATGGGTGTCACGCTCACGCAGGAAACGTCATTCCCTGACAGCGAGTCTACAAAACTCATTGTCAACCTCGACTCTCCCCGCAATTTCAGCCTCATGCTGCGCCATCCGGGATGGTGCTCAGGAATGAAAGTACGCGTAAACGGACAAGAATGCAAAGTAGGCACGGATGCGTCTGGATATGCGGTGGTGAACCGCCAATGGAATGACGGCGATGTAGTGGATGTTGATTTGCCGATGGAGTTCTCTATAGAACGTCTAAGGCATAAACCGGAATATATTTCACTTCTCAGAGGCCCCATCGTGCTTGGCGCCGAACTGAATAAAGAACATCTCGACGGACTTGTGGCAGACGACGCCCGTTGGGCCCATGTGGCCGGAGGCCCGCTGATGTCGGTGTTCGATACTCCGGTGGTGCTTTCCGACAGCGCCGCCCTGCTCGCTGCCATACAGCCGACTGAAAAACCGATGCACTATACTTTGCAAGGCGTGTTTGCCGAACCCGGAATGAAGATGGAACTGAAGCCTTTTGCCGCTATCCACGATTGCCGCTACATGATGTATTGGCTGTCTATGACGCCTGATGGATATGCCGCCCATCTCGATGCTATGAAACGCGACGAGGAACGCGTACTTGCTCTTGACCGACGCACGGTAGATGCGGTTAACACCGGAGAACAGCAGCCCGAAGCCGATCACTTCATGGTGGCCGAATCCTCAGGAAAAGGTGTGGCTTTCGGACAGCCTTTCCGTAATGCCTATGGCGGCAGTTTCTCTTATCGCATGCGTACTCAACGCAAGCCCGGTTTGAGTCTTATGGTGCGCTATTGGGGCAACCAGGCCGGCAACCGGCGCTTCGACATACTTGCTGACGGCGAGTTGGTGGCTACGGAAAACATCTCGGACCGTTGGCGTGAAGAACGTTTTGTCGACGTAGAATATGCATTGCCGGCGCATGTGTCGGAACGCGACAGTGTTGTCATAGCATTCCGTGCGCACAAAGGTAATACGGCCGGCGATGTGTTCCATGTACGTCTGATTCATCCCGAAAATAAATAAACACACTTTTACGTATGAAAAACATATCACGTATTATCTTGTCGGCCATGGTTTTGTGCTGCGCTCACTTTTCACATGCCGCCATTACTCTTAATTCGCTCATAGGGGATAATATGGTGCTGCAGCAGCAGGCCGAAGCCCGCCTTTGGGGCAATGCATCGCCTGGGTCAAAAGTGACGGTCACTCCGTCATGGGGTGATGCTGTGAGCGTACAGGCCGGAAAAGACGGTTCCTGGACGGCATCCGTAAAAACGCCTGCCGGAAGCTTCAAGCCTGAAACTATTGTGTTTTCCGATGATAACGGAGGCAGAATAGAAGTAGGGAATGTGCTTATAGGCGAAGTGTGGCTTGCTTCAGGCCAAAGCAATATGGAAATGCCGCTAAAGGGTTTTGGCGGATGTTGCGTACAGAATGGCATAGACGATGCCATCAACGCCAAAGAAATGACCGGTGTGCGCATGTATACTGTACCTCTGCGACAGAGTTACGAACCGCTTGACGAGTGCGGCAGCAGCTGGAAAACTACGGAAGATTACCGCGACGTAATGGACTTCAGTGCCACGGCATGGTATTTTGCAAAATCGCTTAGCCGCGCCCTTGACGTGCCGGTTGGCATAGTGTGCAGTGCATATGGGGGTTCTAAAGTAGAGAGCTGGATGCCAGCCGACATGCTTGAATCCTATAGTGATGTATCGCTTGAACCTGCCGATATTGAGGCAATAGAGCATTATCGTCGTCCTTTGCTGATGTACAACGCTATGTTCCGTCCGGTGCGGCGCTATACATACAAAGGCTTAATATGGTATCAGGGTTGTTCCAATGTAGGGCATCATGACACGTATGCGGAACGTCTTGCCGCGATGGTGGAGCGTTGGCGCACAGAGCTTGGCCTGGGCGAAATTCCGTTCTATTATGTGGAAATAGCCCCGTATGATTACGGCAGCGGCATGCGGGCCGATGGTGCTCGGTTGCGCGAAGCCCAGTTCAAGGCGCAGTCCATTATCCCCAACAGCGGCATGGTGTGCACCAACGATCTTGCAGAGCCTTTCGAACGTTTCAATATTCATCCGCGACGCAAAGCCCCCGTCGGACAGCGCCTGAGCTATCTTGCCCTGCGTCGCACCTACGGCCACGATAATGTGTGTGACAGCGGCCCGGTATATAAAAGTTGGAAAGTCAAGGGGCGTGAAGCATGGGTGGAATTTGAGAATTTGCATATGGGCATATGTCGTAACTATATGCTGGAAGGTTTCGAACTGGCCGGTCCTGACAAGGTGTTCCACCCGGCCACAGGATGGCTGCACTGGCAGACCAATGAGCTTGTACTCACCGCCGACGGCGTGGACGAGCCGACGGCGGTGCGCTACGGGTTCGGAGATTTCAAACCGGGCAATTTTATAGGAGGTAATGAGCAGCCGGCTGTCCCATTCAGAACGGACGACTGGTAATTGCATAATGTAATAGAAAAAGAGCAGGCACGCGACCAATGCGTGCCTGCTCTTTGTTATATATTTGTAAGTCCTATATACCTCCGCTCGGCAAAAACCAAATTAATTTGGTTTTGCTTTCGACTTATCCGTATATTTGACTGCGTCCTATATACTCACGCTCGGCAAAACCCAAATAGAATTTGGTTTTGCACTC
>VSPG01000003.1:45447-131532 GCA_009775265.1 Muribaculaceae bacterium | reverse complement strand
GGTCAGGAGTGGGATCGGGGTCGGGAGTGGGGTTGTTGCCCGAGGTTTCGCCGTTGTAGCTTATGATGCGGTTGCCTTTCTCCACTTCGGGGGTGTTGCCCATGTAGTTGATGAGTTTGCCGAGCACCACTACTTCCGCGCCTTTGGCGAGCTGGCTTGCCGACGTGAATTTGTCGCCGTTGAACCAGTAGCCTCGGTACACTTTGAGCGAGGCGCCGCCTTCGGCGTCTACGATGTTGTAGGTGGCGTTGCCGAAGTCGCCGGTGTCGATTTCGTCGATAGAGGAGATTTTGCCTTTCACGTACACTTCCGTTTCGGCAGGTCCTTCCGCTATTGCCTTGAGCGCGGCGGCCACATTGTAGGGCGAGGCTGCCGTGCCTTCACCTTCGGGCTTGCCGGGTGTGGGGTCGGGTGTGGGCTCCTGGCCTTCCAGCTCGTAGGCTGTGAGGTTTTTCACGCCGGGGCCGCCGCAGTATTTCATGATGTCGCCTTTGACGGTTACGGCCTTGCCGAGCACGCCGGGGTTGTCCATGAGGTTGAGTGCGCTGCGGATATTGTTGGCGGGCAGCTGGATGCCGATACACTTGGATGCGTCGGTGCAGTCGGCTGTGGGCGCGATCACGATGTTGGTCTTGAGCTGTGCGCCTTCTGCTCCGAAGATGGTCTTGTCGATGTAGGTGCCATCCGAAGGCATGGAGCCTACGATATAGCCTTTCACCCACACTCCGGAGGCTACGGCCTCGGTGGTGCTTGTCGGGTTCTTGGCTATGACCTGTGTGGGGTTGAAGGGGTTGTTCTGCGAGCCGTCTCCGTCGGGTATGGTTCCTTCCTCGTCGGGGATTTCCACGCCGTCGAGCTTGAACTCGGACTTGGTGCCGCGGTTGCCTGTGAGGCCGAATGTGCCCATGTATTTTTCGAGGTTGCCGCGGACGGTGAGCAGACGGCCCACGTTGTCGGGATGGGCCTGGATGTTGACCCACTCGCGCATGGTGCTGCCTGTGGGCAGTGCGAGCACGATGCACTCGGCTATGTTCTGCGAGGCGGGGTCGGACGCGATGACTACGGTGTTGGAGAGTGTCGGGCCTGTGCCCCATTCGATGTCGGCGTCGGAGGTGATGTTTTCCACTTCGGGAGCCACGGTGCCCACGATGTAGCCTTTCACCCATACGTTTGTGGCGGTTTTGCCTTCTTCTTCAATGGCTACTGCCTCGGCCACGCTGTAGGGGTTGCTTTCGTCGCCGGGCGCCACTGTCGGGTTGCCGAAATTCATGCTGCTGTTGCCGTCGAGCAGGGTGAGCTGCCATGCGGAGCCGTAGTAGCCGAGGATGCACACCACGTCGCCGCGGCCTTCGGGCAGCGTCTGGTTCCAGAAATTGGAATAGCCGCTGGTGCGTGCTGCGAGCGTGGCGCCGTTGGTGTCCACGATATTCTGGCTCACGCCGCTGCTGTGGTAGGTGGAATAGGTGTCCACTCCGCCGTTCTGCCATGCTACGTTGTTGAAGCGCACGAGGCGTCCCTGGTAGGTCTGCAGGCCTGCGGGGGTGGCGGGCAGCTGGTCGAAGCTCTGAATCTGGAGCGTGTCCACTTTTGCGAGGTCAGGCAGGCCGTTGAGTTCGACACCGCGGGTGAATGTCTCGGGTGCCATGAACGATACTTCCCAGGCCTGGCCGTTCTCGTACCATTCTTTTTTGCCCACCTGCATGTAGCCGTTGTATTTGCCTATGTCCATGCCCGTGAGGTCGAGCACGATTTCCTGGCCGCGGCGATACTTGAGGTAGAGGTTGTAGCTGTTGATGCTGAGGGGGAGTGCGGCTGTGCCGTCGAAGATGACAAGGTTCTTGAACACGTTGCCGGCCTCGTCGCTGCTGAGCACTACGCCGCTGACGATGAGGTGCTGGCCTTCGTCGAGCGAGAGGTTCACTCCGGCCTGTGCGGCCTTGTCGGCGAGCTCGCTGCTCCACGGAGCCACGGTTATGGCGTAGTTGGGGTCTTCCTGCCAGTAGAGGGCTTTAAGCTCGGCTATGGAAATGGTGGGCTTGTTCTTGGCCTCGGGCACCGGCAGGTTGGGGTCGTCGAAGTCGTCCTGGCATGCAGAGAAGCCCAGGGTGGCAGCGGCGGCTATGGCGAGTGCCTTTATGTATGATTTTATGTTGTTCATATTCGGATATGGTTTTACTCTGCGGGTGTTATTTCGATGGATGATATGTGCACCTGTCCGCGCTTGGACGCTCCGTCGCTTCCAAGCGTGGCGTCATGGCCGACGGTGAACTTCACTTCGCCGGTGTTTCCGTCCCATGTGATGGACGTGTCGCCGGAAGCCTGGGCGGGAACTATGCTGCCTGTGCTGGGAGTGAACGTGGTGTAGCGCTTCGACCCCGTGGCCGTGTTCAGGGTGAAGACTATCTTCGACATGGCCGCGCCTTTGATTGTCAGCGTGTTGTCGGCATACAGACGTAGCGTGCCGGCGCCGTTGTACGTGTTGACCGACGGAGCCGTGGCTCCCCCGTTTATGTCGGTGGTCAGCGTATAGCCGCCTACGGTTGTGGGTCCGGTCACAGGCTTGCTCGAGTTGTCGCTCTCTCCTATGGGGAACAGCGACGGGTTGACGGTCACTTCTCCGCCGGGACCGGGAGTCGGGTCGGGAGTCGGGTCGGGGTCAGGAGTGGGATCGGGGTCGGGAGTGGGATTGCCTTCGGCAAGCACGGAGCCTTCGCCTTTGATGGCGAAATCCTGAAGCTCCCATGCGCGGGATTTGCTTCCGTCGTTGATGTAGCGGAACGCTATCTGCACCTTCTTGCCGGCATAGCCGTTGATGTCCCATGTGTTTTCGGCGAAGCTTGTCCAGTTGCCGGTTCCTTTCTGCGGGAATTCGGTGATGTCGAGGCGTGTCCATTCGCCGCCTTCGGCTTTGATGAGGACGGTGTAGTATTCATCCTGCGATGTGGGGAAGTCGAATCCGAATCCCATCTTCACGCTGAGGCTCACGTTGGTGGCGGCGCTCATGTCAAGAACGGGAGAAATCAGCCAGCTGTCCGCAGCGAGGTTCGTGCCGTCCTTGTAGCTGTTTGCGATGGCGCATGCGGGGCCGCTGGCCTTGGCGTACCATCCGTCCCAGCCTTCAACCTTGTTCTCCACGGTGAACGCTCCAAGGTTGCCGCTCTGGAAGCTTTCGGAGTAGAGGGCTTTGCCGGGCGTGGGGATGTCGCCGCCTTCGGTCTCGCCGTTGTAGCTCACGATGGAGCTGCCCTGGGTTATCTGCGGGCTGTTGCCCATGAAGTTGACGAGTTGTCCGAACACTATTACTTCGGCACCTACAGCGAGCTGGTCGGCGGAGGTGAATTTTTCGCCGTTGAACCAGTAGCCTCGGTAGATTTTGAACGGTGTGCCGCCGTCGTTGTCGACTATCTGATAGGTGGCGTTGCCGAAGTTGCCGGTGTCTATTTCGTCGATGATGGCGATTTTGCCTTTCACGTACACTTTATCCTCCGACGGGCCTTCCTCGATTACTTTCAGGGCTGCGGCCACGTTGTAGGGGCTGGCGAGAGTGCCGTCGCCTTTCGGCTCGGTGGGAGTGGGTTCCGGGCCGGGCTCGGCGGGTGTGAAGCCTATGCAGCCTTCGGCGTCGTTCATGAGAATCTGCCAGTCGTTGTTGAAGTAGCTGAGGATGCCGACTACCGAGCCTTCACCGGTGGGGATGAGTTCCTTGGCCCATGTGGAGCGGTTGCTGCAGCGCACGTTGATGCGTGCGCCAGAGGCGTCGGTTGCGTAGCGGTTCTCGGCCTGAGTGCCGGGGGCGAACTCCTGGCCGGCGTTCTGGAACTTGAGGCCGTCGATGCGCACGAGGCGGCTCATGTAGTAGCGGAGCTGCTCGGTGTCGCTTTTGGCGGCTATGATGGTGGCCAGGTCGACGGAGAGGGTGTCGACGAGTTCGGGGTAGCCGATGCTGTTGGCCTGCATGTGCTCCGTCACCTCGTCGTTGCTGAGGAAAGTGATTTCCTGTCCGCTGGCCTGTCCTATCTGGAAAAGGCCGGCGTAGCGTCCCACGCATATGCCGGAAAGGTTGATGTATACTTCGGCTCCGTAGGGATACTGCGAGGCGAGTTTCTTTCCGCTGGCGGCCCTTGCCGAGACGGTGATGGCATAGCCGTCCTCTCCGAGGACGACAACGTTGTTATAGACGTTGCCTGTGAGGTCGGAGCTGATGACGCGGCCTTTTATTATCACTTCTTCTTTGTCGGAAGTGAGGCCCACCATAGTGTTGTAATTGTTGCTGTTCTGCCAGTAGGCTTCCTTGATTTCCTTTATGGACGTGTTGTCCATGCCCACCCATTCCGATTCGGGCTCGGCGATGGGGGGATAGGCGAGGTCGTCGTCGCATGCGCCGAGGGCCACGGTGCCGAGGGCTGCTGCCGCGATATATAATAGCGTTTTGTTCATTGCTTACTTATATGTGTTGTGTGGGGGAGACTTAGAAGCGTACGCCGGCGTTGAGGAACAGACGTATGCCCTGTGCGTACTGGTAGCGGTTGGGATATGCGTTGCGGTCGAAGTTCTTCGTGTCCACGCGTCCCTGCTGATAGGCGTAGGTGACAACGTTGCGGTTGTTGAGCACGTTGTTCGCGTTGAGGTTGAAGTTGAGGCTGGTGCCATTGCGGAAATAGATGGCCTTGCCGATGCTCAGGTTGAGGGTGAAGTGCGGGTCGAGTTTGTCCTGTGTGGCGAGTTCGCGGATTTTTGCTTCGAGTTCTGCCTTGTCGGGATAGAGACCCACGAGTCCGGGCATTGCTTCGTGATAGGCCGGCGAGAGGTTTACGTAGGCGTCGCCCTGCCATGTGCCGTTGATGCCGAAGAACCAGTTTTTGGGAGCTGCGTAGTCGAGACCCACGTTGAACTGGCTCTGCGGTGTGGAGCCGAGGTGGAAGTTCTTCAGGTACACTGTCTGCGATGCGTCGGGGTAGAGGCCGTTTTCAAACGAACGGGTGCCGAGCGGGTTGTTCTTGTATTGGAAACGCGCGTATGTGCCGGCGAATGTGGCGGTGAGGCTTGGCAGAATCTTGTAGGCCATGCCGAGCTCGATGCCTTTGTATTCGCGCTTGACGCCTTCGAGGGCGAAGATTGCGTAGGTGTTGTAGGTCTCGTCGTAGAAGCCGGTGCGCTCCACGGCGTTGGACATCTGGGTGAAGAACGCGGTGAGCGTGCCGCGGAAGCGGCGATAGTTCCACACGTAGGAGAAGTCGGCGCTGAAATCGAGCTGTGCTTCGGGATTCTTGACGGTGGTGTTTTTCACGCGGGGTGCGATGAACACGTTGTCGGCGAGCGGTGCGCGCGAGCCGTATTCGGCCTGCAGCTGGAACTGGTTGCGTCCGTCGAGCTTATAGGTGAGACCCACTTTTGCCGATGCGGTGAGGAAGTTCTGCGTCTTGCTCTTGCCTTTGGAGCCTTCGGGTCCGTAGCCGGGTGCGCGTCCGTTGCGCATGAAGCCTTCGCGGTAGAAGCTGGTGTAGTTCACCTTTGCGCCGTAGTTGATGTCCCATTTGGGCAGCGTGATTACGTTCTGCGCCCAAAGTCCGGCCTGTATGGCGTTGATGTCGTAGTCGTAGCCGAAGCGGTCGCCTTTCACCACGCGGCGGTTGGGGTTGTCGAGGTCGTTCTGCAGGTTGTCCGGGGCGAGTGTGATGTCGCGGTCGGAGAAGGGGTCGATGTCGGTCCAGAACTCGCCTCCGAGGAGGTCGCGTATGGTCTTGTAGTTGCTGGAGCGCGTGTAGTTGAAGTCAACGCCGGCCTGAAGCGCCACCACGTCGTCGATGGCCGTGTTCAGGTAGCTGTTGAACATGGCGTTGAACTGGTTGTTGGTGCGGTTTTCAAGAATATAGCTCGAACCTTTCTGTGCGGATTCGGGCAGGCTTTCGTTCTGGATGTTGTTCAGGCGGTTGATGTTGTAGAGGTTGTCCCAGTTGATCTGGCGGAAGCTGTCGTCGTTCTTCCACAGCCAGGTGTAGTAGTCGCTCTGCTCTGTGGGCTGGTCGTCATCGTCGTAGTAGTACGAGGGCAGGTAGCGGTAGTAGGTGGGGTTGGGGTCGTTGGCCTTGAAGTACTGCAGGGCGCTGCGGGTGTAGTGTACCCAGCGCACGGCGGCGGCGGTGTTGACGGATGTCTTGCCGTTTTTCCACAGATAGTTGAGTATCACGGTGGGGTCGAATGTCTCGGTGATGCGGCTCGAACGCTTTTTGCCGTCCTGCCATCCCCAGAAGGGGTTGTAGAGGTTGTCGTCGGTGAGTTCGTACACCTCCTTGTACGTGGCGCCGCCGGTGGCACGCTGTGTGGGGCCGCCGAATGCGGTGAGCGTCAGGGAGTTGTTTTCGTTGAACATTTTTTCGACGCTTAGGAACAGGCCTCCGGAGTTGTAGAATGTGCCGGGCTGCACGCCTTCCTTGGAGTAGCGGCCGATGGCGCTTACGGTGTAGGCCCATCCGTGCTTGTTCATGCCGGACGCGTAGGTGGCCATGGCGCGCAGCATGTAGTTGCTGTTGGTGAAGGCCACGGAGCCGTTGAAGCCGGGAGCGTAGAGGTCGGTGGTGGTGTTGTAGTTCACCGAGCCGCCTATGTCGCCGAAGCCGTAGTTGGAAGCGGCCAGGCCCACGGTGTTGGTGCGGTTGCGGAACGCGCGCGAGCTCATGCCCAGCAGCGAGTTGAAGTTGAAGCGGCCGCGTATGATGTCGTTGAAGCGTATGCCGTTGATGTACACGCTCTGGTACTGGCTGTCGTAGCCTCGGTAGTTGAAGTACATCGGGCCGAAGTTGTACGAAGCGGTGGAGTAGTAGATGTTGTCGTTGGAGCCTGTGAGCGACGATACGCCCTGGCTCGTTCCTTCTTCATCGTCGAGTGCGGCCTCGTCGAACATGAGGTCGTCGCTTCCGCCGAAGTAGGCGTCCACTTCGTTGTCGATGGCGGGTGTGAGCGAAACGTTGCCCAGATTGAGCTTGCCGCCGTGCACCTGCACGTCGAGGCCTACGGGCTGGAAGCCGTCGCAGGTGATGAGGAGATAGGCGGGGCCGTCTTTGAGTCCTTCGAGGCTAAAGTCGCCGTTAAAGCCGCTGACAGCGGTTTTTGAGCCTTTGAGCTCCACGGTGGCGCCTCCTACGGGCGCACCCGAGGTGCCGTTCACCACCACGCCAGTGAGCGCGGAGGTCTGTGCCGTCATCGCAAGAGTCGATGCCAGCAGCATGAGAAGAAACAATTTTAGTCTCATACGCATTTTTGAGGTTTATGACTTGTTTTTAACAGTGTTTTGCATGAGTCGGCATGGCCGTCGCGGCGTAGCGCCGCAATTAGCTGCCAAATATAGCTAAAATAATCCGAATAAAATTCCGAAGTCGTGTTTTTAACATCGGGTTTCGGCAGCTTGCGGTGGCAATTTTTTGTCATGCGGCTGTGCGTGGTGGCAAAAAGCCGCCCATGGGGCGAAGCCGGCTGCGCGCTGTGGCTTGTGCGGCGCGTGTTGTAAGAAATTTGCCGCTTCGTGGCGATTTGTCAGCAGTTGTCGGATTCGTGGGGCTCGACGTGTATATTGGCGATTACGTCGGAGCCGAATTCGTTGCGCAGCGCGGTCTCCACCCCTGTGGCTATGGCATGGCCTTCGAGCACGCTTATGCGGGGCGACACCTTGATGTGTGCGTCGATGATGATGCGCCGGCCGTTGCGCCGTGTGCGCAGGCGGTGGAAGCGCTTCACGCCTTCCACGGAGGATATTGCCGCCTCGGCACGGCGCACCTGCGCGGGCGAAAGCGATTTGTCGAGCAGCTCGTCGACAGCCGGGCGGCAGATGCGCACGGCCGACATGCCGATGAATACGGCTATGAGCACCGATGCCACGGGGTCGAGGATGCGCCATCTGTCGCCGAGGAAGTATGCGGCCGACACGCCTATGAGGGTGGCGATGGACGAGATGGCGTCGCTGCGGTGGTGCCACGCGTTGGCTATGAGCGCCGGCGAGCCTGTGTGGCGGGCGGCGGACATCGTGTAGCGGTACAGCAGTTCTTTGGATACGATGGAGGCTGCCGCGACCGCGAGGGCCACGAAGCCTGGACGCGCTACCGGGGCGCCTCCTGCCGATTCCGCTATGGCGACAGCGCCGGACCATGCTATCCCGAAGGCTGCGAACAGCAGGAATATCCCTATGACGAGCGTGGCGAATGTCTCGAACTTTCCATGGCCGTAGGGATGGCCGCTGTCGGCGCTCTTGTAGGCTATGCCCACGAATGCGATTACTATCACGTCGGTGGCGAAATCGCTGAGGGAGTGTATGCCGTCGGCCACGAGGGCGTCGCTGTGGCCGTATATGCCGAACAGGATTTTCAGCACCATGAGCACGGCGTTCACCCCGAAACCTATCCATGTGACGCGGCGTATCGCCCTGACTTCGGGTGCGGCTGTGTGCGTCTTCATGATTTTCCTGACATGATTTTGTCAACGATTACTGCTATTGCGCCGTCGCCGGTGACGTTGCAGGCGGTGCCGAAGCTGTCCATGGCTATGTAGAGCGCTATCATCATGGCCTGCATGCCGGGGTCGAAGCCGAGGATGGATGCGAGCAGGCCGAGGGACGCCATGATGGCGCCGCCGGGAATGCCGGGTGCGGCGATGATGGTGATGCCGAGCATGGCCGTGAAGTGCACGAACTGTCCTGTGGGGCAGGCTTGTCCGTGCATCATCATCAGAGCCATGGCGCATGCCACTATTTTCAGGGTGCTGCCGCTCATGTGGATGGTGGCGCACAGGGGCACGGTGAAGCCTGCCGTGGACGGGCTCACGCCGAGGCGCATCGTGCGCTCGAGGGTCACCGGTATGGTGGCCGCCGACGACTGTGTGCCGAGGGCGGTGAGGTAGGCGGGCAGCATGGTGCGGAGCATGCGCAGCGGATTGCGGCGCCCGATGGCTCCCGCCACAGCGTATTGCAGCAGCAGGATGAGCACGTGTATGGCGAAAATGATGCCTATTATGCCTGCGAATGTGCCGAGGATGGTGGCCACGCGGCCTTCGACGGTCATGACGAGGAATATACACATGATGTAGGGCGGCAGCAGGGGGATGACCGCTCGGTCGATTACTTTCGCCACGATGGAGCGCAGCTCGTCGAGGACGCCGCGCAGCGTGGGCGAGGAGGTGACGGCGCAGCCGAGGCCGAGCATGAAGGCGAGGGCAAGCGCCGTGGTGACGGGCATGAGCGCCGGCACCGACACCTCGAACCACGGTTCTGCGGCCGTGCTTGCGCCCGCCGCTGCATCGGCGGCGAGCGAGGGGGTCACTATCATGGGGAATGTGAGGCTTCCGATGCCGTAGCTCATCATGCCGGAGAGGAATGTGGCGGCATAGGCCAAGGCGGCGGTGACGGCAAGTATGCGTCCGGCGCTGCGCCCCACTTCGGCGATGGCCGGTGCCACGAATCCCACGATGATGAGAGGAATCATGAAGCCGAGCATCTGCCCCATGAGGCCGTTGAATGTGGCCGCGCCTCCGGCGAGCCATTGCGGGGCTACGCAGCCTATTGCTATGCCGGCGGCTATGGCTATGGCGATGCGGCCGGGCAGACTTTTGAGGAGTTTCATTCGGTGCAGGTTTCCAGCAGGTGTTCGATGTAAGGTGTGGGGTCTTCGGCCTGTGCGCGCTCCAGCAGCACGCGGGCCTCGGCCGGGCGTCCTGAGGCGGCCAGGCGGCATCCGAGCGCGCGCAGGGCGTCTATGTCGCCGGGGTCGGCGTCGAGTATGCGCCGCCATGCTTCTTCGGCCTCTTTTTCGTGTCCCTGCAGCATGTGCCCGCGCGCGAGCATGGCGAGGTAGCGGGTGCTGCCCGGCAACCCTGCGAGCATGGCTTCAGCGAGACGCACTATTTCAGGACCGTCGGAGCGCGAATCGTAATAGTCGAGCAGGCGAGCGTCCATTGCTCGGGCAAGCCACGGCATACGGGTGCGGGCGAGGTGCAGGAAGTCGGCGTAGACACTTGCATGGCCAGCGCCGTAGGCTGCCGCGCGCACGCCTTCCACCACCGAGTCGAGGGCTACGCTGTGGGCCATGGCGCGTTCGAGCAGCGACGCGCAGCGCGCGCTGTCGCCGAGCATCGATGCGGCCACGATGGCGCGCGAGTACACGCCCGCGCTGTCCGGACGCTCGTCGAGCATCAGTTCGTAAAGGGCGCCTGCCTGCGCCCATTCGCCGAAAGCGAAGTTGCGGTCGGCTCGGCGCGCCGTCAGGCCGTAGTCGGCAGCGGCGGCCGTGGCGGCTGCAAGGGCGATTGTTATAATAAAGAATTTCAATTTCATAATCGAAAGCAAATTTAATTCAAATATTTCGTAAATTTGCGCTTGAAAACCCGAAAAAAATGGCAGGAATAAAAAGTCTGGCGCGCGATACCGCGGTCTACGGCCTCAGCAGCATTGTGGGGCGTTTTCTGAACTGGTGTCTTGTGCCGCTCTACACCATCACGTTCTCGCAGGCCGACTACGGCGTGGTGACATTGGTGTATTCCGTGGTGGCCGTGGCGATGCTCGTGCTCACCTACGGGATGGAGACGGGTTTTTTCCGTTTCGCCAACCACGAGCGCTGGTCCGACCCGATGGAGGTGTACTCCACGGCTCTCGTGTCGGTGGCTTCCACGTCGGTGCTGTTCATCGCGGGGGTGCTGTGCGCGCTCGGCCCTGTGAGCCGCTGGATGGAGTGTGCGGAGCATCCGTCGTTCGTGGGCATGATGGCCGTGTGTGTGGCTGTCGACGCTTTCACCGCACTGCCTTTCAGCTATCTGCGCTACCGCTCCCGGCCTGTTCGTTTCGCGGTGTTGCGGCTTGTGGGCATAGGGGTGAATATCGGTCTCAACCTGTTCTTTCTCCTGCTGTGCCCGTGGCTCATGCGCGAGGTGCCGTGGACGGTGGAGTGGTTCTACCGCCCCGATTTCGGCATAGGCTATATTTTCCTGAGCAATCTTGTGTCCACGCTCGTCACGCTCGCGCTGCTCGTGCCTGAGCTACGCGGCTTCCGCTGGCGCTTCAACGCGCGTCTGTGGCGCGAGATGCTCGGCTATTCGGCGCCGCTGCTCGTGCTGGGCGTGGCAGGAATCATGAATCAGACTATCGACAAGATTCTGTTCCCGGTGCTGCTGCCCGACCATGCCGACGCTATGGCGCAGCTCGGCATCTACGGCGCCAACTACAAGATAGCCATCGTGATGGTGATGTTCATCCAGGCGTTCCGCTTCGCCTACGAACCTTTCATATTCGCCCGCAGCCGCGAGCAGGGCGAGACGCGCATGGCCGCCTACAGCGATGCCATGAAATATTTCGTGCTGTTCGCGCTGCTGATTTTTCTCGGCGTGATGTACTATCTCGACATCCTGCGCTATTTCATATCGCCGCGCTATTTCAGCGGTCTGAAGGTGGTGCCGGTGGTGATGCTCGCCGAGTTGTGCTTCGGCGTGTTCTTCAACCTGTCGCTGTGGTATAAACTCACCGACCGCACGGTGTGGGGCGCGTGGTTCTCGTTGCTCGGGCTTGCTGTGACGGTTGCGCTGAACGTGCTGTTCGTGCCGCGCATCGGCTATATGGGCTGCGCCTATGCGGCCCTTGCCAGCTACGGCGTGATGATGCTTGCGAGCTATGCGGCCGGGCGCCGCTATTATCCCATAGACTATCCCGTGGCGCGTATTCTCGCTTATTGTGCGGCCGCCGCCGTGCTGTACTATGCGGGTGTGCATCTGCTCGCTCCGCTGCCTGCCGGAGCCGCGGCCGCCCTGCGCGCCGTGCTTCTTGCCGGCTATGTGGCCGCCGTGGTGCGCTTCGAGCATATTCCGCTGCCTAAACCCTTTCGCCGATGAAAGTCGTACTCATAAACCATAGCGACACGCTCGGCGGTGCTTCCGTGGTGACGGCGCGCCTTGCTTCGGCGCTGCGCGCCGAGGGCGTGGACGCCCGCATGCTTGTGGTCCGGCGCCTCGGCGCCGAATCGCCATATGTGGCGGAAGCTGCGCCGAGGCTGTTGTCGAAAGCGTGTTTCATGGTCGAGGAGGGCATGACATGGCTCGACAACGGGTTGCACCGGCGCAATCTTTTCAGCCTCGACGCCGCGCGGGCCGGTCTGCCGCTGCATCGTCATCCGTGGGTGCGCGAGGCCGATGTGGTGTGCCTCAACTGGGTGAACCAGGGCATGCTGTCGCTGCGCGGTGTGGAACGCATCGCTGCTACTGGTAAGCCCGTGGTGTGGACGATGCACGACATGTGGTGCGCTACGGGCCTGTGCCACCATGCCGGCGAGTGTACGCGTTTCCGCGATGCCTGCGGCCGCTGTCCGCTTATAGAGCGCCCTGCGCGCAGCCTCGATCTGTCGCGCCGACGCCATGAGCGCAAGGCTGATGCATATTCGCGCGCCGGCATCACTTTTGTGGCCGTGAGCACATGGCTCGCGGCGCGGTGCCGCGAAAGCAGCCTGTTGCGCGACGCGAGGCTGGAGGTGATACCGAATGCCTTCCCGGTGGATGAATTTTCCCTGATTCCCGCACTCGGACGGGCAGAACTCGGACTGCCCGACGACGGCCGCCACATTGTGCTTATGGCCGCTGCGCGGCTCGACGCGCCCGTAAAAGGGCTTCACGTGGCAGTCGACGCACTCAACCGCCTTGCCGCTTCGGGCTATTCCGAAAAAGTGCTGCCGGTGTTTGCCGGCGAGCTGCGCCATGCCGATGCGCTTTCGGGCCTTGCCATGCCTTTTGTGCACACGGGGCCGGTGGACGACCCTGTGCGCCTGCGCTCGCTTTTCGCCCATGCCAAGGTTGTGCTGTCCACATCGTTGTACGAGACTCTGCCGGGCACGCTCATCGAGGGGCAGGCAGCCGGCGCATGGCCGGTGAGTTTCGGGCGCGGCGGCCAGTGCGACATAATCGAGCACCTGCGCAGCGGCTACATTGCCCGCTGGCTTGATGCCGACGACATAGCTTGCGGCGTGGCCCATGCCGTAGACGGCGACCACGACCGCGCGTCGCTGCGTGAGTCGGTGGAGGCGCGTTTCGCAGCCCCGGCTGTGGCGCGGCGCTATATGGAACTTTTTTCAAAAATATTATCCCAAAAACAACCATAACCCTAATTTAAAGAATTATGAACAAGAAATTTATCTGCGTTGTCTGCGGCTACGTGCACGAAGGTGCGGAAGCTCCCGAAAAGTGCCCCGTGTGCGGTGCTCCGAAGTCGAAATTCAAAGAACTCGACACCGAGGCTGAACTCCAGTTCGTGACCGAACACGAAATCGGCGTGGCAAAAGGCTGCGACGAGGAAATGATCAAAGACCTCAACGCACACTTCAACGGGGAATGCGGCGAAGTGGGCATGTACCTTGCCATGGCACGCCAGGCCGACCGCGAGGGCTATCCTGAAGTGGCTGAAGCCTTCAAGCGCTACGCATGGGAAGAGGCGGAGCATGCCTCGAAGTTTGCCGAACTGCTCGGCGACGTGGTGTGGGACACCAAGACCAACCTCGAAAAGCGCATGGCTGCAGAAGCCGGAGCCAACGCCGACAAGATGCGCATAGCAAAGCGCGCCAAAGAGCTCGGTCTCGACGCCATCCACGACACCGTGCACGAAATGGCCAAAGACGAAGCACGCCACGGCCAGGGCTTCCAGGGCCTGTTCAACCGCTTCTTCAAAAAGTAATCTGACACAGAACTTCCGCATACACGCCGGGCAGCGCATTCAGCTGCCCGGCGTTTTTTAGAGGTTGTTTAATAATGCTTGTTAATGACAGGGCCGAAATTTTTCAGACGGATTTATTCCTGTGGCGAAGGAGCATAGCGGGCTATGCGACTGAAGCAAAGGGATAAAGACACTCAAAAATTTCGGAGGGGTTGCCAATTCCATTGTTGACAACCTTAACAAAAAATTAAAATTACTTCTGCATGGCGTCTTTTATGTCAACGCACATTTACTCGTCGGTCACAATGGAACCCCATTGCTTCCTCCTCATAAACTGCACCTTAACATAAAATACACCACCCTGTCGTTAACAATGATTATTAAACAACCTCTTATCAAAATGCGCAAAGGATGACGACTTGCACAAGTAGAAATTAATATTTAACTTTGTGACGCAGGCATGTGGAGCCGGAATCGGCCGGAAACTCTGCAGCGCATTGTAGAGACATGCGCTGTTTTTCCGATGCCGACAAATCCCTAAAACAATGGGCATGAAAAAAATATCTGTAGTCCTCAACACCTACAATGCGGAATTGCATCTTGAGAGGGTGCTCAACAGTGTGGCCGGCTTCGACGAGGTGGTTGTGTGCGACATGGAGAGCACGGACAGCACCGTGGAGATAGCCCGCCGCTGCGGGTGCCGCGTCGTGACATTTCCGAAAGGGGAGCATAAAATCTGCGAGCCCGCCCGCGACTTCGCCATCCATTCGGCAAGCAACGACTGGGTGCTCGTTGTGGATGCCGACGAGCTGGTGCCGGACACGCTGCGCGATTATCTTTACGACAGAATATCCTCCGGCGCGTTTGACGGCGCATTGGCTGTGCCACGCATAAATCTGTTCATGGGCGAGGAATTCGAGGAGCGCAGCGACTATCAGATACGCTTCTTCCGCAAAGACAGGACGACGTGGCCTGCCACCATACACTCGCATCCGATTATTGACGGCAGGATAGAAAAAATCCCGAAGCGGAGGTCTCTGAGCCTGATTCACCTCGACAATCCGACTATATCGGAGCGTCTTTCCAAACTGAACCGCTACACCGACTACGACATGGAACGGCGCTGCGGCAAAAAATACGGCAGCTGCAAGATGCTGTTCCGTCCGCTGTGGTTCTTCTTCCGGTCGCTCTTTCTGCGGGGAGGCATAAGGCACGGCCGTAAAGGCATCGTCCAGGCATATATGGATTCGATATACCAGATGATACTCATGGCGAAGATTACCGAACGCCGGCTGGAACAGGACGGCCGTGACAGGTGAAAAGCAGCAAGCATGAATACTATAAAAATATAAATAAATAACACGCATGATACCGAAAATAATCCATTATTGCTGGTTCGGGCGTGGCCCGAAGCCGGAACAGCTCCTCCGCTATATGAAAACCTGGCAGCAAATGCTGCCGGACTATGAGATTCGCGAATGGAACGAAAGCAATTTCGATGTCTCGCAGTATGTCTACAGCCGCGAGGCGTACGCTATGGGCAGCTATGCCCACGTTTCGGATGTGTGCAGGCTCCATGCCCTCTACCATTGCGGTGGCGTATATCTCGACACCGATGTGGAGGTTGTGGGCTCGTTCGACCCATATCTTAAGTTCGAATCATTTGTCGGCACCGAAACGTGGCTTGTCGGCACCGGTGTCATCGGTTCGCAGTCCGGCACGAAATGGCTCGAGGAATTTCTCGGCTATTATTCGCGGACGCATTTCATCGATATTCTGGGGCATTGTGTGCGCACGCCCAACACTAAGATACTCACCCGGAGGATTCTGCCGGCACTCCCTGCCAAATACTGGCCTGCGATTTTTCCGTACGACTACTTCTGCGGCAAGAGCTGGGAGGACGGAGCTGTCGCCAAGTCGGAAAACACGGTGTCCATACACAATTATGCAGCGTCGTGGCGCCGGAAAGACAGTATTCCGAAAAAACTGGCACTGCGGGCAAAAGGCTTTGGAGTGCGTTTTTTGGGACGTAAATAAACGTGAATATGAAAATCAGTCTGATAATATCCACATACAATCGCCCTGACGCTTTGAGGCTGTGTCTGTTGAGCGCGATAAACCAGAAAATGCCGCCGCATGAAATAATAATAGGCGACGACGGCTCCGGGGCGGAGACGCGTGCAGTCGTGGACTCGATAAGGGAAATCAGCCCTGTGCCGGTGGTGCATGTGTGGCACGAGGACAATGGGTTCAGGCTCGCCATGATGAGAAACAAATGCGTAGCGGCGGCTTCCGGCGACTATATAATAGAGGTGGACGGCGATGTGATCATGCACCCGCTGTTTGTAAAAGACCATTGCGACTTTGCGCAGGAGGGGTTTTACCTTAAAGGAGGCCGCGCCAACCTCGGCCCCGGGCTTACCGACAGAATGTGTGCCGACGGCAGACTGCGGCGCATACGCTACTGGACACGTGGCATAGAGAGCAAGCGCGAAAACTCCATACACTCCCGGTTGATTGCCGGATTCCTCGCGCCGAGGTATAGGAAAAAGCGAGGCCGTTCGCTTGGATGCAATATGTCTTTTTTCAAAAAAGACTTCATAGCCATAAATGGCTATGACGAGTTTTTCGAAGGCTGGGGAGGCGAGGACGGCGACTTTGCCCGCCGGCTCACTCTCTACGGACTGAACAAAAGGCACCTTAAGTTTGCAGGCCTTGTGTGGCATCTATGGCATGAAGACAAGTACATGTACAACAAAGATGAGAACATCCGCTACAGCATCCGCGAGAATTGCGCGGTAAGATGCGAGAAAGGCGTGGATCAATATCTGTGACAATGTGTCAGAGATCCGCTGCGATGCGGCTCCAGTGTGCGTTCATCTAAAAAGAAACGCGGCGTCATAAATCGATTTATGACGCCGCGTTGCGTTATGGGGTGGGCGGAGATGTTATTTCACAAACACTTTCTGCACTTTCGAGCCCTGGCGGCGGATATAGATGCCTCCCTGTTCGGGCTGTGCCACGCGTATGCCCTGAAGGTTGAAGAACTCTACGGGAGCATTGTCGTCGGCAGTGATGTCGGCTATGCCGGCGCCTTTGGTGACGGTGAGTTTGCCGGTGTCGGCGTTCTTGGCCATCACGTAGGTGAAGGTGTATTCGCCTGCGGGCAGCGAGAATGCATTGCCGGTCTTGGCCGTGGTGTATTCCTTGCCGAGTTCTACAGCCACGTCGCCACCGCCGGTGGAGTATACATAGCTGCCGGCTTTGAGTTTGAAGTAGCTTGTTTCGGCCGTGAGATTGTAGGTGCCGGTGTAGGTGTCGCCGTCCTTAAGCCTGAGGGGCATGTCGGTCGTGTCTTCGCTCCAGCCTTCGCCGAAATCGCCTACGAGGTAGATGTCGGTGTACTGGTTTTCGGAGGATGCGCCTTCAATGAGGATAGTCTTGGCGTTGGTGTCGAGTGTCACGGTCACGTCCTTGAGTATGCCTTTCACGGAGAAATTGGTGTTGTCGTTCTCCTTATAGGGGTAGGCTGTGCCGGCTTCCATGTTCTGCACGCCGCAGATTTTCTTAGTCCAGTCGGGCGTGCCGGGTTCGTCGGCCCATACGATGAGGAATTCGCCGCTGAGCGAAGCAGTCTTGAAAGTGTACACGCCTTCTGTGTCTGTGTTGCTGAAAGCAAAGCCTTCGGCGCCGTTTTTCCATCCGTTGAACTCGCCGCCGATGTACCAGTTGGAGAGGGCGGATTCGGCCGTTGCATGCACGATGGACACTTTCTTCACGGTGATTTTGTCGCCCTGAAGCAGGATTTTTTTATTGGCGGCGTTGGTGCACAAAGCTGCGTTTTCCTCGTCAAGGGTGATGGAGTAGGAAGTCTTGTCAGAGGGCAGGTTTATTGTCGAATATTCTGTGTTGTAGCCTTCGAGAGTCGACATGACGGGTAGCGCCACCCATTCCCAGTCGGGATTCACGTAGATCATCTTGAAGCCGTTGCCGTCTTCTGCGGTGTAGTCGATGACTATTTTGTCGCCGGCCACGGTCTTGGCGGCAACGAAGTCAGAGATGGCGATTTCCACGGTGTTGTTTTCGCCAGACCATGCAAGTGTGCGGCTGCCTTCCCAAAGCACGACGGGTGCTGTCGGATCGACTTCCACGGAGTTCTGGAGATAGGCGGCAGTGAGAGTGATGGTGCCCGGTGCGTGGTTTTGGATATAAATCTGCTGTACGGCGTTTTTGCGTTCGGGGTCGAGCGGGGCGATACCTTTGGTCTTTCCGGCGGGCACGGTTACGGAAACGGTGTTGTTGTCGCCGCCTTCCACATATTGGATGGCGATATTGTAGGCGATGGAGGACTCTTCGGTTTCGAGGACGAATTCGTCGTAGGCGCTGAGATCCTTCGCGTCTGCGCCGGAGCCGAACCACCAGCCGATGCCTACCCATTCGTCATTATAGGTGATGGTGCGGGTGTCGGCATCGTAGGTGCGGTCGCCCCAGCCGCCACCTCCGAAAGTGGGCAGCATGTCGAAAGTGTCAGCGCTTGCGCTGAGTGCCGCGGCTGCGGCACAAATTGTGAGTAGACGTTTAATCATACAGGGTAAATTTAAGGTTATTGTTGTGTGTTGATATTTTCTTGTGTACGGCTGCAAAATTAAGCAAAATACTTGCTGTGGTTGCATAATTTTGGCATGTTATTCAGCATGTTTTCGAGAATATATTACATGCTTTAAGTGTGATTGATACAAAAATATCAAATTGTTTGGCGGCGGCGTTTTTCCGTGGCTGTTTCAGGAGCATGCGGAACTAAACTTTTTTGGCCGCGGGCTGTCATATATAATATATAAGACTTTTGAATTATGAAACGCAACACTATATTTTCCGCCATGACAGCTATCGTGCTGGCGACAGTCCTGAGCGGCTGTTTCGGGCTTGGAACAAGCCTCGGCATGGATTACGGCCCGGGGTATGACGACCTGTGGTATGACGGATACGGCAACAATTATTACGGGGGATATTATGGCCCGGATTACGGTTACGGCCCGTGGCTTCCTGCACCTCCTCCACGACCTCCCCATCATCATAAGCCGGAGCCTAAGCCGCCGGTGAACTCGGGCTCGAACACCCCGCACCGTCCTGCCGTGGGCACGACGCCTTCCGGCGCGCAACGCCCCGGCAACAACGGGCTGCCGACACAGAGTGTGGGCGGTGCGCAGTCGGTGCGCCCGCGTCGTGAGCCGGCATCTTCGGCAGCAACGGCCAGGCCGTCCGCCTCCCCGTCCACCACTACGGGCAGGGGGAGGAAGTAGCGGGGAGAGTTATGTGTTCTGTGTGAGGGAAGAAAAGCGTCGCAGCTGCCATGCCGCCATGGCGGCTGTGATTATTGTGGCGGCGAGGTCGCTGAGTGGGAAGGAGAGCCACACGCCGTGCAGCCCCATGGCGGCCGGAAGTGTGAGCAGCAGAGGGATGAGCACAAGCACCTGGCGCGTAAGGCTCAGGAACACGCTTTTTGCCGCTGCTCCGATGCTTTGGAAAAGCGTTGTGGACACTATCTGGAATCCTACCACGAAAAAGAGGCTCATGGATGTGCGCAGAGCCTGCGCGGTGACTCCGATAAGTCCGGAGTCGACGGTGAACGCGCGCGATATAAGCCTCGGCATCAGCTGTGCGCCTGCGAATCCGGCGATGCTGACGGCCGTGGCCGCCGCCACAGCCAAGAGATAGACGCGGCGCAGGCGGCCGATGTTGCCTGCGCCATAATTGTAGCCCACGATGGGCTGCATGCCGAGGCATATTCCGAGCACGACGGTGGTGAGCAGCGAGGCGTAGGTGGTGAATATGCCTGCTGCTCCTATGGCTGTGTCGCCGCCGTGATGGCGCAGGGCATTGTTGATGATTACGTTGATGAATCCGGCCGCGAAGTTCACGACCGACGGCGCCGCTCCTATGGCGGCTATTGTGCCGATTACGTGCCAGTCTGGGCGGAATGTTCCACGCCGGAAGCGCACCGTGGAACCGCGGCGGAAAAAGTGTGCGAAGACGAACACGGCGCTTATGGCCATAGCTATGTCGGTGGCTATGGCCGCACCGCGGATGCCCATGTCGAGGCCGAAGATGAACAGCGGGTCGAGGGCGATGTTGACGGCGGCTCCTATCACCATTGTCATCATGGCACGTGCGGGATAGCCCGATGCGCGCATGATGTTGTTGAGGCTGAAAGCGAGGTTGGTCATGAACAGGCCGGGAAGGAGAGTCGACACGAGGTCGCGGGCGTAGGGCAGCGTGGCGTCGCTGGCGCCGAACAGTCGCAGCACGGGGTCGAGGAATGCGTAGAACACAGCCATGTAGCATGTGGCGAACACGATGAGCATCGTCAGGGAATTGCCCAAAGTGTGCTCGGCTTCGGCATGCCGTCCTTCGCCGAGGAGTATCGACACGCGCGACGACGCTCCGGCGCCTACGAGCACTCCTAAGGCGGTGGTGACGTTCAGCACCGGAAAGGTGACGGCGAGTCCGGCTATTGCGTCGGGTCCCACGCCCTGGCCGATGAAGATGCGGTCCACTACGTTGTAGAGCGACATCACGAGCATTCCTGTGACGGCGGGCAGTGAATATTGCCATAGCAGGCGTCCCACGGGCAGTGTGGCGAGGTCGCGGAGTTTTTGCTGTTGCATATGCGGCTGTGGTATAATTGCAGCCAGGGCAGCACTGTGTCAGCGCTGCCCTGGTGTGTGCGTGTCGGGGATGGAATCAGAGCCCTGCGGCTATGCGTGCGCGCTCCATGTATTTGCGTATGTCGGTCTGCTGCCCCTGCGCATACTGGTAGGAGGGGTATTCGTCGAGAATGGTCTTGTAGGCCTCGTATTCGGCTTTGTAGTTGCCCTGCGCGCGGTATACATTGGCAAGCTTGATAAGTGCGAAAGGCACGATGTCGGGGTTCTCGTCGGCCTCGGATATGGCGTTTTTGTAGGCCTTGACGGCTTCGTCGAGGCGGTCGAGGTTGACGAGGCAGTCGCCTTTGAGGAGTTGCGCTCCGGCTGCGATGACAACATCGCTTACGGATGCGTCGTTGAGGTAGGCGAGGGCTTCTTCGTATTTTTCCTGGCCGTAGTAGCGGATAGCCACTTCGAGTTTTGCGCGGTTGCCGTTCTTGTGTCCGGCTTCAGCTGCCTGCTGGTAGAGCTGCATGGCGATGCTGTCGTTCATCTCTACATCGGCCTTGCCTGCGAGTTCGGCGGCTTTCTTGTTGCCGCTCTGGTTTATGAAGAACCATGCGAGGGCTGCCACGACTACTACGATGCAGAATATCAGCGCGCCGGCGAGCTTGCCTTTATTGGCTTGCGCTTTGGCGAGGAGCTCGTCGCCTTTGGCGGGATTTTCCTGAGGATTTACGGGATTAGTTTCCATTTATGTGTTATTGTGATTTAGCAATGTTTATCGAAGTGCAAAAATAGCGTAAATTTGGCGAATGAGAAAATTTTGGCCGTGTTTTTTTTGTTATCACTCCATAATGCACTAATTTTGCGTTTGCCAAAATCAAATTCGTATGAAACAATTCGCTATATCCGTTCCGGTGACGGAACTAAGCTACGATGAGCTCTCGCCTGAGGAACTCGAACTCGTGAACACTGCCCGCGAGGCAAGCCACCGTGCTTATGCGCCTTACAGCAAATTCCACGTAGGCGCCGCCGTGCGTCTCGACAACGGCGTGGTGGTGCCGGGCTCGAATCAGGAGAATGCAGCCTTTCCGTCGGGCACATGTGCCGAGCGTTCGGCCTGCTATTATGCCGGGGCACGCTATCCCGAGGCAAAGTTCGAGGCCATAGCCGTGGCTGCACGCGGCACCGACGGCATGGAACTCGACGAACCGGCCGCTCCCTGCGGCGCATGCCGTCAGGCGCTTGTGGAATACGAGCATCTGGCAGGCCACGATGTGCCGGTGTATATGGCGGGTGCCACTAAGGTGTACCGCATGCCGTCGGTGGCGTCGCTGCTTCCGTTCACATTCTCTGAGTTCTGAACATGTACCGGCCGGCAGGCTGAAAGGATTCAATTAAGCCACGGGCAATGGCCGCATAAGCGGTCGCAGCCCGTGGCTTTTTGCGTCCCGGAGTGGATGTGCAGTCGTCAGTCGGCGCGTATGAGCAGGGCTGTGGCCTGGGCTGCTATGCCTTCCGCTCGCCCTGTAAAGCCGAGGCGCTCGGTGGTGGTGGCCTTTATGCTCACGCGGCCGGGCTCGAGGCCGAGGTCGGCCGCCACGCATGCCTGCATGGCGGGGATGTGCGGCAGCAGGCGGGGTTCCTGTGCCATTACGGTGATGTCGACGTTGGACGGGCGGTAGCCTTGTGCGGCGGCCATGGCCGCTACTTCGCGCAGCAGCATGCGGGAGTCGGCGCCTTTCCAGCGCGGGTCGGTGTCGGGGAAGTGGTAGCCTATGTCGCGCATGGCGAGCGCACCGAGAATGGCGTCGGCAAGCGCGTGGAGCGCCACGTCGGCGTCGCTGTGGCCGAGGAGGCCGCGTGTGTGGGGGATGTCCACGCCGCAGATGATGCAGCGCCGGCCTTCGACAAGGCGGTGCACGTCGAATCCGTTTCCTATGCGTATGTCTGTTATGTTCATCGTGTTATCTGCGTCCGAAAATGTCTTTGAGGCCTTCCATGTCGAAGGTGAGCGAGAAACGCAGGGTCTGGTCGAGAGGCGAGTTCTGCGCGGTGGCCATCATGTAGGACGCGTCGAGGCGGAGCACGTTCAGCGCGAAGCCTGCTCCGACGGCGAAATAGTTGCGGCCGCCTTTGAATTCGTTTTCGTAGTAGTAGCCCGCGCGGGCGAAGAACTGGTTGTTGTAGCTGTATTCGGCGCCTAAAGATACGCTGATTTCACGGAGTTCTTCCTTCATTCCGCCCGGTGCGTCGCTGAAGCTCTTGAAGATGCCGGTGATGCTGGACATGTCGCGCCAGTCCTGCATGGCGTCGAGGTATTGCTGCTGCCCTTCCGTGGAATTCATGTCGTAGTCGCTTTCGCGCGGACGTGTGGGCACGAGCAGCTTGTTGAGGTCGAGTCCGAGCATGAGGTTGTGGTAGTCGGCCAGCGGGAATGTGAAAGATGTGCCTATCTTAAGGTTTGTGGGCAGGAACGCGGGGTTCTCGCCGTTCTGCAGGTTGACTTTCGAACCCACGTTGCTGATGTTCCATCCCCATGACCACTGGCATTCGTTGCGCCCGATTATGGGGTAGGTGGTGAAGTAGCCGGAAATGTCGGCGGAGAATGCCGATGCCCCTGTGTTGTTGTCGCCGGCATAGCTGTCGCTGAAGCCGAGGTCGGTGTAGCTGTAGCGGAACACGACACCCATGGAGTATTTCTCGCTGAGTTTGCGAGAATATCCTATGTCGAATGCCATTTCGTAGGGGTTGAGGCTTTCGGCCGCAGCGCCATCGCCGGAGTTGCTCACGAATTCGCCGAGGGAGAAGTAGCGCAGCGATGCGCTCAGTGCCTGGTTGTCGCCGCTGCCGAGTTTCCAGTAGCCGGCCACGTCGGCCAGAAAGATGTCGTTGACGAGCTTGCGCATCCACGGGGTGTAGCTGAGCGACACGGCGGCGTTGCTGTAGGCGAAAGCGTATTTCGACGGATTCCAGTATTGCGAATAGGCGTCGGGCTCGGTGGCGGCTCCGAGGTCGCCCATGGCGGCTCCGCGCGCGTCGGGGGCGATGTTGAGCGATGTCACGCCTGTCTGCACGGGGTTGAACTCGTTTTTCTGTGCGAGGGCCGCTGTGGATGCCGCAAGGCATATGGCTGCGGCGAGTATGTATCGTAGCGTTGTTTTCATCTCGGTTTTTTAATGGGCATGTCGCTATTATAACGGCCTCGCGGTCTATTTATTGCGCAGCACTATTACTTCTACCGCCCCTGTGGCCGCCCGGCGCAAGCCGTTGCGCAGCAGTGCGTATGCGCGGTAGACGCCTGATGCCACGGGACGGCCTTCGTTGTCGGTGAGGTCCCAGCCGGCGAGGCTGCTTTGCGAACGCACCGTGGAGCCAGTGTGGTCTTCTATTATGAGCAGGCCCTCGGTGCCGTCGCCGAGGTCGTGCTCGACGGAGAAAGTGGCAGAGGTGCGAGCGGGGCGCTCCTCCACGGCTATGGAGGCATGGCCGGCGGCAGCCCTTACGGTGAAGCCTATGGTGCGCTGTGTGGCAGCCCCGAGATTGTTCGCTGCAGAGAGTGTGACGCTGTGCCGCCCTTCGGCGAGGCCGCTGTAGGGCATTGACAGCAGAAGCGAGCCGTCGGCGGGGTCGACGGTCATATAGCCCGATATGTTGCTGCGGGTGTCGGAACCGTCGAGGATGATGCGTGTGGGGCCGGCAAGAGGCGCTGTGTTGATGTTCACGCCTGTCGGCGGCACAGAGATGCGTGCGGCCACGATGATGTCGGGACCGGTCTCGCCTCCTTCTGTGAAGTCGGGGCTGTCGACGTACATTTCCGTGATGGCCGGCGGCGCGGGGTCGAGGCCTTCTGTCGATGCGGCTTCGGACGCCGACGGCAGGTCGGAGCGGTAGCCGTGGGCTGCGCCTGAGGGAGAGGTTGCGTCGATGCTTACGGCGTAATCGCTGCCGGGACTGGAAAACTCTGGTATGAACACCGAAGCCTCCCATTTGCCGTCCGAAACGGGCACTGTGGCGGTGGCGATACGCGTGTTCCTTATGATTATCTCGGGTGCCGGTGCTGCGGGGTCGGCCACCTGCACGCTACCTTGCACAGGAGTGTCGTAGACTATGATTTCGGCTGTGCCGGAGAATGTGTCGTCGGGGGTACCGTCGGGATTTTCTATGTGTCCGCGGAAAGTCACTGACGAAAGACCCTGTGCTGCGTGCGTGGCGCCGTCGCTGCCTGCGGCATCGAGCACTGCACGCGCTCCGGCTATGGGGATGCGCACGGCGGGGTCGCCGCACAGGTTGAAACATTTTGAGTTGAAACACAGGGCCGACGATGTCATGCTGACTACGGAGTTGTGGGCGGTGCGGTATATGTCGCCCAGGGTGTGGCCGGGTCGGGCGGTGACATAGGCTTTGGCCAGCTGACATGCGAAAGTGCGGTTGTGATCGGAGAACACGCTGCGCGAGGCGGCTATCACGCCGATGGCTCCGCCTCCGCGTTTTGCCACCATGGTGGGCGCGAGAGTCGGGATGTCGCGGTCTATGGCGAATGCGTTGCATGTGGCCAGCAGCGCTATCGGGGGCACGTCGTAGTCGAGTATGTCGGCGATTGCGCAGGAATAGAATCCCGAGCCGAGTGTGTTGCCCTGTGCGGAATGGCCGAAAAATGCCAGAAGTCCGCGTCCCTCGCCGAGGTGGTCTTTGAGGCGGAGGTGGGCTTCTTTGAAACTTCCCGCTGTGGACGGGTAGGCTATCATGGGCAGACGGCTTATGACGAAGCCGCCATCCGTTCTTTCGATTTCGGCGGTCATGTCCTCGCAATATTCGAAGTGCTCGTATTTGTCGCCGGTGGCGCTCACCATCAGCGTGCGCGTGTGGGCGGCGGCCGGCGGCGGGGTCTCGATATAGTCGATGGTGCGCTGCACCATCATGCCGGCTTCGGACGGGGTGCGTGCGGTGATGCGCCCTACGGCCACTGTCATTTTTGCGCGGTGGCCGTTCTCGAAGGCAATGTCGTCGAGGCAGCCGGCGAAGGCGTCGGATGCGTAGCAGCTGTTGCGCGACAGGCGTGCAAGGGGCACGTTGCACTCGTGGATGGCGAGCTTTTCGTCGGAACGGGTCGTGGTGATGCCGCGGTGGTCCCAGTCCGACGAACCCATAAGCAGCAGGTAGCGGAACTTGAGAGGATCGCGGTCGTGGAACATGCGTGCGAGACGGCGGTAGGCGGTCGGATTGCATCCGCCGGAAGAAAATTCGTTGTAGACCTGTCCGCTCAGGAACACGCCCACTTTTATGCCGTCGACGCGCTCGTGGGCTTCGGCCAGCATGCGGGCGTACGGCTCGCATGCGGCGGTGGTGATTATGGCCATGTCGGGAACGGGAGCGGCGTGGATGTTCTGCAGAGACACTTCGCCGGCGAATTCCGGCTCATAATGTGCGGCGTCCTCGTCGAAAAGCAGAAGCCGCCCGGGCGATGCGGGGCTGAAAGAGGCCGGCATGGCGGTAGTGGCGCAAGTGCCCTCGAAGTCGAGGCTTAGCGGGCTTACGCCCGCAGGATTGCTGACGTCCCACAGCCTTAGCGAGGGGCGCGCGTCGGATATGCGTATCGTGGCACCTGCCTGCGACACGGGATATTGCATGAGCAGCTGTGCGTCGCCGTCGGCAAGCCGGTTCAGGCGCGGGTACACGAGGGCGTGGCGGTCCATGTAGTAGGTGTGGCCCGCTGTAGCTGCCGGACGCGATATTTCGAGCGTGCCGGAAATGTCGGCGTCGTTGGGGGAGAAGTCGACGCTGCCGTAAAGGCGCGCGTATTCCTCGACGGTGTACCCTGTCATGTGCGCGGTGCTCTGCTTGCTTACGAATGCCGCTGCCGGGCCTTCGATGCGGTGCAGGGTGAGGGCGCCGGGAAGGATGGCGGCTTCGTTGGCCACAAGCAGCTGGTAGCCTATCTGCGTGGGGCGCGTCGTACCGCCGAGGATTTCGGAGGCCACGCGGTCGCGGGTGGCGAATGTGATGCGGTAGGGGTCGGCGGCGGTGAAAGAGCGTTCGCAGTAGACTGCGCCCATGGATAATGGCGACGTGAGGTCTATGTCGGTGGCGTCGACGTGTATATGGCCCGTGTAGACAATGGACGACGTCATGGCCGGAGCCGCTGCCGGGATGTTGCAGGAGGGGGAGGCTTCGGCCTCGCCTATGAAGTAATAGCCTCCGTCGTCGTAGATGTTGCGTCGCCAAGCCAGGGTGCGCTCTTTCTCGTGGTTGTCGGTGGCGTCGAAGCCGCGCAGGTCATAGCGCAGGTCGGCGTCGCCGTAGAAAAGCATGCGTCCGTCGGGGGTGTGGATGACGGGTGTCGGGCACAGGTCGTCGCTTCCCGCGCTGATGCGTTCGTGGGCGAGGGATGTGCCTCCGAAGCCGTACACGCCCACCCGCGCCGGGTCATCGAAACCCCATTGTCGCAGCTGCCGGTGTGAAATCTGCTGGATGCCTTCGCTTGTGACCTTTACTTTTATCCACCGGCCTTCGGCGAGGCGCGACGAAGCGGGTGCGGCCACCGCTGCAACAACCGTGGTTGCGGCGGCGATGGCTGTGAGGAGGATGCGGAAGTTCATGGTGCTATGAACTATTTTATCTTGAAACTGAGGACGTCAGTGCCGTTGAGGCTCCATTGGGGGCGGGATTCCTGCATGGCGTCGAAAACGCAGGAAAAACAGCGCAGGGCCACAATGTCGCCGGTCTTGAATGTCGTGCGCCGGCTTATGGATTCTATTGCGGTGTCAAATGCGCCGGCGATGTCGAATGTGTGTTCCGACCCGTCGGGAGCGGTTATTTTCCATGGCCCGGAAGTGTCAGGAAGCGGAAGCCATGTGCCTGTGATGAGTGCGTTGTCGGCCACGAGGTCGGCGTCGCAGAGAGAATCGGACGGTGCGTTCAGCGCCACGAGTGTGGCGGCGTCGTAGTAGCGCCGTGCGAAACGGCGGCCGATGGAGAGGCCGAGGCGGCAGATGCGCACCGCAGGCATGACGACGAGCCGGGCGCCGGTGCAGCCTTCCTGCAGGAACAATGGCCGTCCGCCTGTAAGGAGTGCCGAGTCGGGCACTTGCCTGAGGGTGGGGACGGACGGGTCGCTTACGATGAGGGTCTTCATTGTCTGGCGCTGTCGATTCGGTTGTACATCACGGCGAGGTGGGAGTAGATGGAAGTGTTTGTAATCACTACTCCTTCAGGCACCCGTATGCGGAATGGGGTGAAGTTCCATATGGCGCGCACGCCTGCTTCCACGAGTCGGTCGGCGGCGTCCTGGGCGTAGCGCGCCGGCACGGTGATGATGCCGATGGCTGCGTCGTGGTCCACGACTAAGCCTGGCAGGGCGTCGTAGCCCGAAATCACTATGTCACCCACGCGTGTGCCAAGCAGGTCGGCGTTGGTGTCGATGCCTGCCACGATGTTGAGGCCGTAGCGTTGCAGTCCGCGGTCGCGGATGAGAGCGGCTCCGAGGCTGCCCACGCCCACGATGACGGCGTTGTGTCCGGTGCCGAAGCCGAGATAGTCCCGCAACTCGCGTTCGAGCGCCCCCACCTCGTAGCCTATGCCTGTTTTTCCGCGCACTCCGAGGTGCGACAGGTCTTTTGCTATCTGCGATGCGTCGACTCCTATGGCGTCGGCTATGCCGCGCGACGAAACATGTTCCACGCCGTCGCGCCTCAGCATCGACAGGTGGGCGAGATACCATGGCAGACGCCGCAGTGTGGGCTCCGGCAGCCATACGCGTGTTTCTGTTTTTGTAGTAATGGAGGTCTTCACGGATGCAAAGTTAAGACTTTTTTGTCAGTTTTTTACGTTTCAATAGGCAGTGACGGCGAGTTTGCGCGATTCTGTGCGGTGTGTGGTGCCGTCGACGGTGATGGTGGCCGAGTAAACGTATATTCCACGTGGAACACGCCGGCCTGTTCCGTCGCATAGGTTCCACGACACCGGAGTGGATGTGAACATGTCGCTGCGGCCGCGCTCGGTGCGTGTCCACACGGGGTTGCCGAGCATGTTGTAGACGGTGACGGTGATGGTGGCCATTGCGTCCGGCGCGTCATGCGTGATGTAGAAGTTGGCAGCGGTGCGTGCGGGGTTGGCGTCGCAGTAGAGGTCGAAAATCTGCGGGGCCACATCGGCGCGTGCGAAAAATTCGATGTTGCTTTCGGTGGCGTTGCCCGAAGTGTCCCACACGCGCAGGCGCAGGGTGTGGAGGCCTTCTTCGAGGTCGGGCAGGGGATAGTTGAGCGTGCCGCCGGGGGTGCCGTCGGGGTGGGGACGGTAGTAGAGTGCGGCGTCGCTGTAGGTGGTGGCGCTGTCGAGGGTGAGCACGAGCTGGTGGCCTATGCCTGCCGACGATATGTTGATGCCTATGTTGTCGCTTACCGAAGCGAGCACCATGGGCGAGCGGGTGCTTACGATGTCGCCCGTGCGGAATCCGTTGTGGTTTATGGCCAATGCGTCTATGGAGGGCGCTTCTGTGTCGGGCGCGGCGGTCTCGTCGAGACCGAACACGTAGATGTCCTTGCTTACGCCTATGGCTTCCTGTGCGCCGTCGGTGGTGGCGGCGTAGATGTTGAGCATGGCCGGACGGAAATTGTCGCTGATGTCGGCCGGCAACGCGAGGCGAGCGTCGAACCTGCCGCCGCTGACGGGTGCCGACACGGAGAGCAGCTTGCTGCCGTGGGTGTCGTAGGGCTGCTGGTTGCCTCCGTTGTTGCCGTTGGTGACGATGGTGCGTTCGGCGTCGTATAGCTCGATGGTGGCGGTGCCTTCGAAGCTGTCGAGCCGGCGTCCGTCGGGGCTTTCCACGTGGCCGCTGAGTGTGGCCCGTCGCAGAGCTTCGAGCGTGGGCTGGGAATCCGGGTCGAACGGAACGCCGTCTATGCTGTCGATGCGCACGGTGTTGGAGGGGGTGGCGAGGCGCATGGCCGGGTCGCCGCAGAACACGAAGCGGAGGCGGTTGAGGTTGTTGTCTTTCTGTCCGCTCTCGTTCCGGATGTCGTTTTTGGCGTGGCGGTAGATGTCGCCGGCGCGCATGAAGCGTCCGTGTTCGTCGCGGCGTGCTATGGCGCGGCCCATGGCGTTGGAGAAATAGCCGTTGTCGGTTATGTAGACGGGGCGTGTGGCGCTGATGATTCCGATGCAGCCGCCATTGCGCTCGGAGTGCATGATTTCGCCGCCGCTTATGGTGGAGCTGTCCCACCGCAGGAAGTTGCATGTGGCGGCATATATGAACGGCACGTTGCGCAGGTACAGGCCGTTGATGTCGGTGAATGTCAGCATGCCTTCGCCTGTCCAGCCATGGTTGCTGGCATGGCCTATGTAGGCCCACCACACGGCGCCTTCGTCGAGGCGGCGGTACATGTCGCTGCGCGCCTGGGGGTAGTTTCCTCCCACGAGCCTGTAGGTGTCGGTGTATATTTTTGTGACGATGTGCTGCTGCCCCGGAGCCGCTTCAAGGTATGTGGCCAGCGAGTCGGCCTGCTGGGCGTGTATGCCGCCGTCGCCGTCGTCGGCCAGTAGCACTACGACGTTTTTCCATGGCGTGAGCGATGTCTTGTGCAGGTACTGCTCCATCTTGTCGACTATCGACGATGCTTCCGAGGCGGATGACGCGCAGATTCGTCCGACGGCTACGTCAATGTCGTCGGTGCCCATGCGGGTTCCGCTGCCGTCGGCGAGCATGGCGATGAAATCGTCGGTACCGAAGCCGTAGGAATCGTGGAGCGACGAGCTTCTGTCGCGGTTGACCCAGCAAGGGAGCGTGGGCCACGATGCCCGCTGCATATTGGCGGTAAGTCGGCGGTTGTCGTAGGTGGGGCGTCCCATGAGGAGGGCGTAGCGTATGCCGTGGCCGCTTTCGGGACCGCGGTCGTGGAGCATCTTGAGGTATTTGCGCATGGCCGATACGTCGGGGGCGCCGGAGGCAAACTCGTTGTATAGCTGCTCGATGTCGACCACCGCCACGCGCATTGTGTCAGGCTCGGCCCGGTGGAGCCCGGCGATGCGTTCGGATGCTGCGCGGAACTCGGCGGGGGTGAATATCACCATGTCGTAGCCTGAATGTGAGTGCAGGTCGCTGTTGGGCACGTTGCCCGCAAGTTCGGGAGCCGGCATTACGGCCTCGTTGCGGAATGCGACGTACCGGCGCAGGCCTGCGTAATCGGATGTCCACACGGCTGCTGAGCCGTCGCAGCCTGTGCGCATGAGACGGATATCGGCGGGGTCGGTCACGTCCCATATGCTGACGCCTTCTGCGGCGCCTTCAAGGCGCAGGGCGCGCTCCGATGTGCTGAATGCGAGCGGGCTTCCGTCGGCAGGCATGGCAAGCCGGCGCTCGTAGTTGATGCTGAGATAATCGAGCCACGCGTTGTAGACGGGCGACGACGGCGATGTGTGGCGGAGCTCCACTTTGAGGCGTGCGGGGTCGCCGGACGGGGTGAAGCTGTGCGTGGTTGTCGTCATCATGGCGTGCTGGTAGCTCGACGACGACATCGTGGGGATGCGGTCGCTGTCGTTGCGCGGCAGTTCGGTGCCGTTGACAGTGAATTCTATGTAGGACGGTGCGGAGGGGGTGACTGCGACAAAACCGCATTGCAGCCATGCGTCGCTGCCTTCCACGCGGTCGGGGGTGGCGAAGTCGAATGTGCGGCGCGGGGTGAGGCGGAATTCCTCGCCCACGAGCATCGGGCCGGCTTCTCCGGGGGAGACGCGGTCTGTCTCGTGGTGGATAAGCTGTGTGAATGTGGTTGCGGGCGCTGATGCCTCCGCCGTGCCTGCTTCAGGAATGTCCCGCGGAGGGGTGGTGTCGCCGGAAGTCAGGAAATAATATCCTGCGGTGGTGTAGGGGCTGGAGTCCGACGACAGGTGTCCTCTCTCGGACGATAGCAGCTCGTCGGGGCCGACGCCGTAGAATATGATTCCGGCGGGGGTGGATATGCTCTGCACCGGCGGGAGATCGTCGATGCAGGAGGCGGCGTCGAGACGGTCGTCGATACGCCGGCCGCCGTAGCCGTAGACGCGCACTGCGTCGGGCGAGCCGAGCCCCCACGAGCGCAGTTGTGAGGCTGTGATGCGGTAGAGGCCGCAGGCAGGGACGGCTACTTTCACCCATCGGCCTTCGGCAAGGCGCGAATGCCGGGCAAAATGTCCGGCGGGGAGTGCCGAGGCGGCTGCGGAGAAGCAGAGTATTGTGATAATGAAAGCGTAGAATCGTGTCATCAAGAGAGGTTTATGCTACAATATAACGCGGAATGCCGCGGTTTATTGTCCTGCCCACCGGCTCAGGGCCGTGCGCCACGCGGCGCTGTCGCCGCAGAAGGTGTTGAGGTCGACAGGGCCTGCGACGCCGTCGACGCGGCCGCTGTGGGAATGTTGCCACAGCAGCCAGTCGGCGCGGCTGATGGGAGGGTCGGTGAAGGAACACACCCACAGGCCGGTGTCGTCGAAATGTCCGCGGATGAAGCGTCGGTGGCCGCCCTTGTTGGTGTAGATTATGACATGGTGGCCTGCCGCGCGCAGATAGTCCACCATGGCATGCAGCTGCAGGATGATCTCGCCGGTGACGCCGCCGGAATGGTTGCGCCACTCCTCGACGTCTATGGCCAGGGGCATGTCGGGCGTGCGGTGCCCGAGCGCCCGCAGCAGGTTGGCTCCCTGACGCCATCCTTCGCTGTCGAAGCGGAAGAAATGGTAGGCGCCTACCTTCAGGCCGGCGCGACGTGCGCGGTCGAAATTGTCTTCAAAGTTGGCGTCGCGGAAAGTCGTGCCTTCCGATGCTTTGATGTAGACGAAACTGATGCTGTCGGCGGCCACACGGCCGAAGTCGATGAAGCCGTTGTGGGCGCTGATGTCGATGCCTGTTATGGGATAGCGCTCGCGGTCGGGGTCGACATGGTCGGGCCTCGGTTTCAGCATGCGTGCCGCCCCTGTGGCGAGCACGGCAATGCCGGTGACGGCGATTATGGCTATCGCTATGATGCGCGCACGGCGTGCGGCACGCGCCTGGCGGTTCACCCTTTGCGGCCCTCGAGGCGGCCGAGAGCCTCGGCTATGCGGCGCATGGCTTCGCGCAGGTTGTCGTCGGAGGTGGCGTAGCTGAAACGTATGTAGCCCGGGGTTCCGAATGCCGAGCCGGCCACGGTGGCCACGTGCGCGTCGTCGAGCAAGTACATGGCGAGGTCGGTGTCGGTGTCGATGGCGCGTCCGTCGGGGGTGCGCGTGCCGAGATAGGAGCTCACTTCCGGGAACAGATAGAATGCGCCCTGGGGCTCGTTGACCTTCAGGCCGGGGATGCGGCGTGCGAGTTCCACTACGAGGTCGCGGCGGCGGCGGAAAGCCTCGCGCATGTCTGCGACGCACTGCTGGGGGCCGGTGTAGGCGGCCTCGGCGGCTTTCTGTGCGATGGAGGAGACGCCGCTGGTGTACTGTCCCTGAAGTTTCGACACGGCCTTGGCTATGGGCAGCGGGGCTGCGCAGTAGCCTATGCGCCAGCCTGTCATGGCGTAGGCTTTTGACACGCCGTTTATGACGATTACCCGTCCTTCAAGGCCGGGCAGGGAGGCCATGGATGTGAACGTGCCGGTATAGTTGATGTGTTCGTATATTTCGTCGGCGAGCACGAGCACGTGAGGATGGCGCGCGAGCACTTCGGCGAGTGCTTCGAGCTCGGCACGGGTGTAGACGCTGCCGGTGGGGTTGGACGGCGAGCAGAACATTATCATGCGCGTGCGTGGGGTGATGGCGGCTTCGAGCCGTTCGGGGCTGAGTTTGAAGTCGGTGTCGATGCCGGTGGGCAGTTCCACGACGTGTCCTTCGGCGAGTTTTACCATCTCGACGTAGCTTACCCATGCGGGGGTGGGGATGATTACTTCGTCGCCGGGGTTGACGGTGGCGAGGATTACGTTGCACAGCTCCTGCTTGGCTCCGTTGCCCACCACTATCTGTGCCGGGTCGAAGTGCAGGCCGTTCTCGCGCGAAAGTTTGTCGGCTATTGCCTGCCGCAGGGTCATGTAGCCCGGGACGGGAGTGTAGCGGGTGAAGTTGTCGTCGATGGCTTTCTTGGCGGCTTCCTTGATGTGGGCCGGAGTGTCGAAATCGGGCTCGCCGACAGAAAGGTTTATGACGTCGACGCCTGCAGCGCGCAGTTCCTGGCTGCGCTGCGACATGGCCAGTGTCTGCGACACGGCGAGCGCTGCCACGCGTTTAGAGATGCAATCCATAGCTTTGTGTGTTTGATGCTTTTTGGCAAAGTTACGGAATATTTCGGAAATAAAAGATTTTGTCCTGTAATTTGCAATGGGAGATGCACTGCAAATTACAGGACAAAGACTCAGATGCGGAAACTTATGCCTGCGGTGATGCTGCGGGGCATCATGGGGCCGTAGATGTAGCCGGAGTCGCGTAGGTAGCCTCGGTCGAAGTCGTTCTGATAGGCGTTGAAGATGTTCATTATGCCTGCGCTCAGGTCGAGGCATGCTGAGCCGCGCAGCGGAATCTCGTAGGTGAGTTTGAGGTTGGCGTCAAAGAAGGAGGGTGTGTCGACGGCCACGTCGACCGGTGTGCCGCTTCCTTCGAGGTGCTGGACGAGCATGCTTCCGGTGTAGGTGGCGGAGATGGCGGCTGTGAGCCGTCGCATGGGAAGCCACGAGGCTGTGAGGTAGCCGTATAGGTCGGGTGTGCGGAACATGCGCCGCACCGGGGCCACGTCGGCATTGTCGCTCCATCGTTCGGGTTCTTTGTAGCGGCTGCGCTGCCATGTGACGCCCATCTGCAGGGAGGCGCGGGAGCCGTAGGCCGCTTTGCCTTCGACGTTGATGCCTGCCACGCGTGCGCCGCTGCCGTTGTAGCGTTCGAGCACGGCATTGCCGGCGGCATCGGGCTCGTCAAGCTGCCGCAGGGCGAAGACGTGGCTGAGGTCGGTGTAGAATGCCTCGAAAAGCAGGTTGGTCTGTACGTCGCCTATCTGGCTGTACCAGTCCACCGAGCCGCTGACGCTTTGGCTGCTTTCGTGGCGTAGTCCGGGTGCGAGCACGGTGACTACGCGTTCGCCGCCCACGACTGCCACGTGGAAGTCTTCGTCGTAGGCCTGCGGGGAGCGGAATCCGGTGGAATAGGACAGCCGGAAGTTGAGTTTCGACGAGGGGTTGAAGCGGATGTTGGCGCGCGGCGACACTATCGGGGTGCTCACCATGGAGTGTTTGTCGATGCGTGCGCCGACGAGAAATCCCCAGCGGTCGTCGCGCCATTCGTTCTGCGCGTAGGCGCTGTAGATGCGCACGTGCTGGCGCGCGTCGTGGTCGTAGCCCACGGTGGTGTCGTGCAGGAAGTTGTAGTTGAATTCGGCTCCGGCCACGAGTTCGGCGGGCATGAACCACAGGCGGCTGAAGGCATGGGTCCATTGCGCTCCTGCGAGAACCACGAGGTCCTCGGTGCGTCCGTAGGCGTCGGGGTCTTTCTCGCTTCCGTAGTAGCTGTTGCGGCGTGTGTGCTGCATGGCTGCGTAGGCGTTGAGGCGGTCGTTGCCGGAGGAACTGCGGAGGTTGTAGCCGAGGTCGACGGCGTTTATGCGGTGGTCGGTCTGTTCGGCCACCCATGCTTCGTGTGCCGGCAGGTCGAGGTTGTCGCCTCCGCGGCGGTATTCGTGGGTGCCGTGGTACTCGAGAGTGATTCGCGACAGCTCTGTCGGCAGCGCGAATGCGCGGAGTCCGAGTGTCTGTGTGTTCAGAGCTGCTATTTCAGTGAATCCGTCGCCGTCGTGGTCGTAGCCGTCGCGCTGCCTGTTCTGCCCGTAGACGAACATGCCGAGTTTTCCTTCGCCGCCCACTACGGATGCGTTGAGGGTGGTGTTGTTGTCGAGGGCTCCGCTTATGCCGATGGATGTGAGAGTGTGTGCCACGGAGGCGCTGTTCTCGGCGGCGTCCTTGGTGATTATGTTTATGGTGCCTCCTATGGCCGACGAGCCGAACAGGGCCGAGCCGCCTCCGCGCATCACTTCCACGCGGTCGATCATGTTTGCCGGAATCTGTTCGAGGCCGTAGACACCCGCAAGGGCGGAAAACATCGGGCGCGAGTTCATGAGTATCTGCGAGTAGTGTCCGTCGAGGCCGTTGATGCGAACTTGGGTGAAACCGCAGTTCTGGCAGTCGTTCTCGACGCGCACGCCGGGCTGGAAATTGAGTCCGTCGGCAAGAGAGCATGCGCTCACGAGGTCGAAAGTCTTGGACGAAACCACATTGACGAGCGAGGAGCTGTGGCGGCGCTTGAGTTCGCTTTTTGTGCCTGTGACTACGACCTGGTCGAGCATCATCGCGTCGGGGCGCAGTTCGATGGACGTGGTGTCGGTGCCGCTGTGGAGGCATAGGTGGCGCGAGCGGTCCTGATATCCTACATATGATGCGCTTATGGTGTAGTCGCCCGGGGCGAGGCGGTCGAAAGTGAAGCGGCCGGCAGAGTCGGTGAGTGCCGCCTCAGGGGTGCCGGAGCCTGCGAGTTTTACGGCGCAGTAGGGGATGGGTTCGCGTGTGTCGGCATCGCGTACGACGCCGTGGAGGCCTGCAGCCGTGGAGGCTGAAGCGTGTGTGGCTGCTGCGGCGATGATGGCTGCCGGCAGTATTTTGGTTATAATCATGGGATGTTGCGTAAAAATAGGATGTGTATGTGCACATGCGCCCGCACAGTGGTGCGGACGGAGAAGGGGGCGTTGTTTTTTTACGCAATTGAGGGAGGGCCGCGGCGGTCGGGCAGCGCGACGGATACGCCGGGAGTGCCTGTGGCCTCGCGGCCGCAGACAATGGCTGTGGACAGCACGTCGGCCGGGATGTATGTCTCGGGCGTGCTGCCGCTGTCGAAACTTAGGCTGTTGATAAGCCCTATGGTCTCGAACTGGGCTGAGGTGTGGGAGTGGTGTGATGAGGGAAGGTAGGGGTGGGAGTGGGTGACGGCTCCGTAGGGTCCCGAGTGTGTGTGCACGCAGAGAGTGTTTCCGCCGACAAATGCCGCGAATGCCACAAGCAGCAGGGCTGCCGCTATTCTACGTGTGCGTTCCTTCATTCAGGCTGCAAAGTTACGAAAAAAATCGGGAATCATGTCATTCCGAGACTATGGAGTCGTAGGCGTAGCCTGCGGATGTGACGCGCGGAGCCGGAGAGTACGAACCGGAAAGGATGTCGCGGCGCGGATTGTAGCGTCCTCCGCCGTCGGTATGCGCGAGGCCGAGCACTGCCTGCCCGAGGTTGTCGAGCATGCCCGGGCGGCCGGCGGCGGCTTTTATGCGCGCGGCGGCGTCGGGATTGGCGGCTGTGTAGGCCGGGCTCATCCATACGAAAAACGGGATGTCGAAGTGTCGGTGGAGCCATTCGGCGTCGTCGGGGTGCTGCGCGTTGCGTGAGCCATAAGGCGCCACATCCCATATTTCCTCGCCATGGTCGGAAAAGTAGATGGCTACGGACGGGGTATTCCGGTAAAGGTCGATGATGGAGCCTACTATGGAGTCGTTGTATAGGGTGGCATTGTCGTAGTCGGCCACTTCGGCACGGCGTCCGGGGGTGAGCCACGGCTGCTCTGCGGTGATGTCGGCTGCGGTGAAGCGTCGGCACTGCGAGTCGGCCGGGAGGCGTTCGTCGGCCGGAAAATGCTGGCCGAGCAGATGCCATATGATGAGTTTTCGCGCGCCATGCTCGCTGGGGCACAGGTTGCGCATGACATGCTCTGTGAACAGGTGGTCGTAGTCGAACCGGCGTTCGGCCGTGGCCGTGTAGCAGCAGTCGGTGAGCACGGGCGAGTACAGCATGCCGTTGAGTTCGTTGCTGCCGCCGCCGGGTGCGTACTGGTTGCTGTAGAGGTAGACGCTGAAACCCGAACGGCGCAGGAGCAGAGGCCAGAACGGGGAGTCGTGCCAAGCTGTGCCGTCGGCGAGGTCGTTGAGGTTGAGCGTGTTGCGGAGCGATTGTATCGTGAAGTCGGCAGGGCTTATCATGTCGGTGAAGGCAACCATGCGTCCGCTGTCTATTTCCTGTTGCAGACGCGGGTTTACAGGCAGGCCGTAGCCGTATGGCGCACAGTGGCTTTTGATGAAGGATTCGCCGATGATTACCGCTATCGTGAGCGAATCTGTGTCGGCCTTGCCTGCGGGCTCAGAGGTTATGCCATGCTGCACGTGCTCCCACATGCGCAGTGTGGCGCTGTCCATCTGCATGTTTTTGGCAAGATACAGCCCTTTTGTGAAACTGTCGCTGTGGAGCATGCGGTACACTCTGGCGAGCGCCGTGTTGCCATTGTCGTGTGCTCTCCATATAAGGAAGCGGTCGTAGTCTTTGATGAACCATACACTCGCGCATTCGGCTATGCCTATGGCTCCGACCGGGAGCGCCACGGCGAGTGCGGCGGCGAACAGGGCGGAAGGGAAAGGGCGGTGGCGCAGGCGCATCCACAGCATGCGGCCGCACCAAGGTGCGGCCGCCATGGCGGAGAAAAAGAGTAGGATCTTTGCGATTAGTCCTGCCGAGAAATATTGACGGAAAAAACCGCCGGCTTCGGCGGGATTTGTGTCCATGGCAAGGCTTACGGACGAGGCGTCGATGCAGCGGCCGAGCATTGCGGTGTGTCCGGCTTCTATGGCTGCCCATGCTGCGAGCACGCACAGGAATGCCATGCGCGCGACACGGCAGCGGCGCATGAGGACGCATGCCGCATAGGCCAACACGGCCGACTGGCACAAGGCAAAGGCAGTGAAACGCAGGCGGAGCTGTCCGCATAGCAGGGCTAAGGCCAATGGCGCCACCGCTCCGAGAGCCGTGGCTGCGAAAAAGAAGGCGGGGCATGTGCCTACGGGTGCAAGCAATCTGTCTTTCAGAGAGGCGGCAAGTGCGGTCAGATACCCCTTAATCCGGCGTAAGTCCATGCGGGATTCAGGGGTCTATCCAATAGGTGTAGCCGACGTAGCCGATGGATTCGTCGCCGGGTTTGTTGTAGGAGGTGCGGCCTTCGCGGTGGAGGTTTATGTTTTTGCGTCGTGAACTCTCTGCCGCACGCACCACAGCTCCGAAGTTTTTGGAGTCTTTCAGCTGCGGACCCCATTTGTCTATGATTCTGTCGATGCGCATGGCGTTCAAGTCGTCGAACAGACCGGCTATGGCGCTGTTCTGCTCCATACGGCTGCGTGTCCATGTGCGGTTGCTGTCGAGGTATGCCGTGGCGTCGGCGAGTGCGTCGGGATGTTCGTCCGTGGCAGCGGGGGCTGTTTCTTCGACGGGGGGGGCGGTGGTGGCGGCCGGTGCGGAAATGGCGGCCGGGATTTCGGGCTGTGCCTGCCTCCGTCCCACCGTTTCGTCCTGCCCTCCGGCAAAGAGGCAGAATCCGAGCAGCAATCCGGCGGCAAAACCTGCCGCTGCGGCTATGATGGTGCGCCTCGTGCCTGTTGCCGCGCCGCCTGCCTCGGTCGCCGATGGTGCGGGGGCAGTAGTCCGCGGGGATTCGCGGACAGGTGTCGGCGCAGCGGCTTCTTTGTGTGTTTCTGCGGCCGTGTGCGTGTGCGGCTCGGGAGCGGGGCCGCCGAGCCCGAGTTCGGCGTCGAGAAGCAGAACGCCTTTGTGCGGTGTCCAGTCGGCGCGGTAGAGATTCTTGCCGAGGTAGTCGGCAAGGGTGCGGCCGCTTTGTCCTCCGTATAGGCTGCATGCATAGCTGCCGTGCCTGTCGGAGGATGTGAGGACGCGTGCTGTGCCGGCGTCGGGATATTCGCGGGTGAACAGTTCGCGTAGTTCGGCAATGTCGCCGCCGCTCATGCCCGGCGCGCTCATCTTGCGTGTGATGGCATGGACGGCCTCGCCGAGCTGGTCGGCGCTTATGTCCATTTGTGCGGGGATGAATATGGTGGCGGCCAGATGGTCGAGTTTTTCGGAGGGGATGGTGCGCAGCACCGACAGGAGCGTGCCTGAGTCTATGTACTGCACGAGGTAGAAGATGTTTTTCTCGAGCGGGTCGTAGTCGATGGCCGCGAGGGCGTCGCGCATGTCGCCGACGTGGCGGCTTACGATGTCGTCGGGGTTGAAGCTTACGAGACTTTTATAGCCGCGCAGGCTTTTGGCTATGTAGAGTTGTAGTCGGTTCATCTTGTCGGCAAAGATAGCTCAAAAGTGAGAAAGATACAAAAAAATAAGTCCCTGCTCATTTTCGCAATGGGCAGAGGACCTAAGCCGTTAAGGCATGTGAATTTACTTAAGTGTAGAGATTATATCATACTTACTTCACGTCACTGCCGTCCCGGGCTATTCGTTTCGCAACGATGCTTGTCCGGCATTGCCTTCTGCTTAGTCCTTGAAATTCTTTGTTGTAAGAAATGTAAATAATGATAGGGCCAAAGGTTCAGGCGCTGTGTCGTTAGGTATTGCAAAGATACATATATTTTATGGGGTAGGGTGTGCCGATGCGGTGTTTTAACAAAAATTAGCGTTATTATGTCGTCAGCGGGATGTGTGTTCCGAGCAGGAGTTCCGATCCGGGGCTGCAGAAATAAAGGCAGAGGCGTGCGAGTGCGGGGGCTATGGCTTCAGTGTCGCACGGGCCGGATATAGACAGTGTTATGGCTTCGGGGCAGTCGCATTCCGTGCCTATGGCTATGGTGCGGCGGAATGTGCTGCGCAGCGGCTCCGGTATGAGGTGGCGGCGTTCGTGCAGGGTTCTCTCTATGCCTTGTGCCTCGCCGGCGAGGATGAGTATGTCGATTTCGTGCCAGTCGTGGATGAGGGTGTCGATGGCCGCTGCCGGGTCGGCATCGGGCGGGAAACAGCGTGCGCCCACGGCGTGGCCTCCTCCGAGCAATGCTGCGGGGCAGCCTGCCGTGGCGAATTCCGCCGCGATGGTTCCGGCAGCGGGCGATGTTCCTGCCACGAGCACGCGGCGGCGTCCGAGACGCAGCGCCGCTGACGACGGATGCGCAGTGCGGCTGCGGTTGTTGCGGCCGCCGGCCATGTGTTCGGCCATTCTGTTCTCAAGGTAGTTGTCTGCCATTTTTTATCGGAGGTGGGGTAAAACAAAATCGACGCGTCGTCTGCGACGTGCCGATTTCTTTATGTGCTATAATTATTGCTACTTTTGCTTAATTATGCTTATATGGTCGTTTTAGATTGGTTTATCCGTTCTTCGGTGTGGCAAAGTTAACGACGAGATGTTACATTGTTGTGGCGGTTGTGATACATCTGTGTGACATATAGCCGTTCGGGGAGGTTAATCGAAGCTTTCCGCGATGCGAGCCATCGTTTTGGCCGGCGACATGCGCCGGTACAATATGTCGTAAACGCCGTCGAGGATGGGCATCGCCACCTGGTAGCGGCGGTTGATGTCGTGTATGCATTTTGTGCCGTAGTATCCTTCGGCTGTCTGCTCCATTTCCATGCGGGCGGCCGTGACAGAGTATCCACGGCCTATCATGGAGCCGAAGTTGTGGTTGCGCGAGAACCGCGAGTAGGATGTTACGAGCAGGTCGCCGAGGTAGACGCTGTCGCAGATGTGGCGCGGCCTGTGGTCCACGCTGTCGAGGAAGCGCTCCATTTCGCGTGTGGCGTTGCTGACGAGCACGGCGAGCGTGTTGTCGCCGAGTTTCATGCCGTGCACTATGCCGGCCGCTATGGCGTAGATGTTTTTGAGCACGGCGGCGTATTCTATGCCGGCGAGGTCGGTGGACGTGACGGTGTGGGTGTGTTTGCCGGCTATGCAGCGGGCGAACTCGCCGGCGAGTTCCGGGTTGTGGCAGCCGATGGTGAGGATGCTGAGCCTGTCGAGCGCCACTTCCTCGGCATGGCACGGGCCGGAGATGCACAGCTGCCGGTCGTGGTCGACGCCGAAGTGCGATGTCATGTAGTCGGTGATGAGCTCGTTGCTGTCGGGCACTATGCCTTTGATGGCCGACACTATGTATTTGTCGGCCAGAGGCACGGTGATTTTTGCCATGTGGTCTTTGAAGTAGGGCGACGGCATGGCAAGCAGGAGCGTGTCGGCTGATTCGCACACCCGGTTGATGTCGCTTGAGAAAACGATGCGGTTGATGTCGAACTCGACGTCGGTAAGGTACGCGGGGTTGTGGCCGAGGCGCTTGAAATCGTCGATGCGGTCGTCGCGGCGCATGTACCAGTGTATGAGCTCGCAATTCTGCATGAGGAGTTTGGCGAGCGCCGTGGCCCAGCTGCCGCCTCCGAGCACGGCTATGTTTCCGGGGAATGCCATGTGGGGATTATTGCTGTGTGTCGGTGTTGGCAGCTGCGTCTATCCATGCGGCCACAGTGTCGGGGGTCGGGTTTTTGAGGCCGAGTTTGTGCTTTTTGTTGAGTCCACAGAGTTCCTGATGCAGTTTGCCTGCTGCCGCATCGGCTATAGATGCCGCTGTGATGTAGCCTGCTTTCTGCAGTGCGGGCACCCATTCCGCATCGATTCCGAGTGCTGTGTAGGCTTCTTCGCTGTCGCGTTTCTGCACCTTTTCCGGGCGCATCTGCGGGAACAGGAGCACTTCCTGGATGGCTGTCTGCCCTGTCATGAGCATGACGAGGCGGTCCATGCCTATGCCCATGCCCGAAGTGGGAGGCATGCCGTATTCGAGCGCGCGTATGAAGTCGTGGTCGATGATCATGGCTTCGTCGTCGCCCTTCTCGCTCAGACGCATCTGCTCGACGAAGCGTTCGTACTGGTCGATGGGGTCGTTGAGCTCAGAATATGCGTTGCACAATTCCTTGCCGTTCACCATCAGTTCGAAGCGCTCGGTGAGCTTGGGGTTGGAGCGGTGGCGCTTGGTGAGGGGCGACATTTCTATGGGGTAGTCGGTGATGAACGTGGGCTGAATGTAGTTGCCTTCGCACTTTTCGCCGAATATCTCGTCGATGAGTTTGCCTTTGCCCATGGAGGGGTCGGTCTCGATGCCGAGTGTGGCGCAGAGTTCGCGCAGCTGCTGCTCGTCCATGCCGGTGATGTCGGCGCCGGTGTGTTCTTTGATGGCTTCGGCCATGGTGACGCGGCGGAAGGGGGCTTTGAAGCTTATGGTGTTGTCGCCCACGCGCACTTCGGTGGTGCCGTTGACTTCGAGGCAGATGCGTTCGAGCATCTGCTCGGTGAAGCGCATCATCCAGTTGTAGTCTTTGTAGCTGACATATATTTCCATGCACGTGAACTCGGGGTTGTGCGTGCGGTCCATGCCTTCGTTGCGGAAGTTCTTGGAGAACTCGTAGACGCCTTCGAATCCGCCCACGATGAGGCGTTTGAGGTAGAGCTCGTCGGCGATGCGGAGGTAGAGGGGGATGTCGAGCGCGTTGTGGTGGGTGATGAACGGACGCGCAGAGGCTCCGCCGGGTATGCTCTGCAGTATGGGGGTTTCTACTTCTATGTAGCCGTGCTCGTTGAAGTAGTTGCGCATGGACGTGTATACGCGTGTGCGCTTGAGGAAGATGTCGCGCACGCCTTCGTTTACTACGAGGTCGACGTAGCGGCGGCGGTAGCGCAGTTCGGGGTCGTCGAATGCGTCGTAGGTCTTGCCGTCTTTAACTTTCACCACGGGCAGGGGACGGAGCGACTTGGCGAGCACGGTGAGGTCGGACGCATGCACGGAAATCTCGCCGGTCTGTGTGCGGAACACGTGGCCGCGCACGCCCACGAAGTCGCCTATGTCGAGGAGCTTTTTGAACACGGTGTTGTACAACTCTTTGTCGTCGCCGGGGCATATCTCGTCGCGCGACACGTACACTTGCACGCGGCCGTGGCTGTCCTGCAGTTCCATGAAGGATGCTTTTCCCATGATTCTGCGGGTCATGATGCGTCCTGCCACGCACACTTGGCGCGGCTCGGCTTCGTCGCTGAAGTTGGCGCGGATGTCGTCGCTGTATGCGTCCACCGGATATTCGGCTGCGGGATAGGGGTCGATGCCCATCTGGCGCATTGTTTCCATGCTGCCGCGGCGTATTATTTCCTGTTCGCTGAGTTCCAAGGGGTTCATATATCGTATTATATTTATTGTCGGTACATATTACAGCACAAAATTACGAAAAATCTCTGGAAAAGGCTAATAAAAGATAGGAAAGTCTTCGTAATGCCTGTTAATAAGTGGTTTGCGAAGACAAAAGAGGACAGACTATACGACCTCGGCGGCAACCTCTTAAACAAGCTCTTAATACGGGCACGATTCATTACACGGCCAAGCTGCTTTTGCATAACCGGGACGATTTTATTAACTTTGTCGCAGTCCCCGGAAGTTGTAGTAACTTTCATGGAAAAAGCGGTCAGACTTTTCTTTAAGAGAGTCGTACAAAGGTATGGCTCTCTTGTATCTTTGCATTTATTAATTCCTAAAACCAATCTTGAATTTATGAATTTACGTCTACTCATCACGACTGCTGTGACAGCGGCGGCCGCGACGGCAGCATCAGCGGCGCAAGAACCTGCCACGAGGTTTTATGCCTCGGTATACAGCACAAACGAATGGAAAGAATATCCCGGCTACTCCGAGGTGGGTCTCTACAGTTTCGGATTTGACAGCGCAGACCGACAGCTTGTAAAGGAGGACGCCGACATGGACGCAAGCGGTGGCGGCACTATGACCGAAGATTTCTATTTCTGCACAAAGGAAGTAGACAATTACGGCTGGACGGAAGTGACGCATTTCACATTCACGCCCGACACTTGGGAGTACAATTCACAGTTGTTCGGAACAAAACAGGGTGTGGCCACCGACCTTGCCTACGATCACACCACATCGAAAATATACGGCTGCTTCTCCACCGACCCCGATCTTGGCGAGACGGAGGGCGGCTTTGTATTCGGCTCAATAAATGAGGCCACCGGTGAACGTACGCCGATAAAAAGCATCGAGACCCCGTGGATAGCCCTGGGCTGCAACCGCAGCGGCGAACTTTACGCTGTGGCTATGGACGGGACGCTGCTTAAAGTCGACAAGGTCAACGGCAACACCGAGCATATTGCGTCGCTGGGATTTACCGCCAACCGACGTTCGACAGGAGCCATTGACACAGCCACAGGTGTATTTTACGTGGTGGTGACAAACGAGGACTCCTCTACTATCGACGAATACGGCTACAGCATCGGCACATCGGAGTTGTATGCCGTCGATATTACAGCGGCAACGGCTACAAAACTTTATGAGTTCGCCGATGGGGAAGCCATCGGCGGTATGTACATACCGGGGCCGTTGTCGCCTGACGGGGCTCCTGCCGCACCTGACGGCCTGGAACTTGATTTCAAGAATGGAGAACTCTCCGGCACGGTAACTTTCACCATCCCCGACAAAAATTTCGGCGGCGAAACGCTCGAAGGGGAAGTGGAATATCTGCTACGCGCCAACGGCTCATTGTTCACTCGCGGCACAGCATCGCCCGGAGAGACCGTATGTGCCAATGGCAAAGTGGACGCCGACGGCGAGCACAAATTCGTACTCGAGCTCTCCAACGCAGCAGGACGGGGGCCGAAAACCAATGCATCGCAATGGATAGGCCACGACACTCCCGTAAAACTCACGTCGGCATCGCTCACGTATGCCGACGGCCGGTTCACCATAGCATGGGAGCACCCTGCCTCCACCGAGCATGGTGGATACATGGATCCTTCGCTGCTGAGTTATGACGTGACCCGCCTGAACGACAATTTTGTCGTGGCTCGTGCAGCAGGCGCTACCACCGTGACCGACGCCGTTGAGGTGCCCGAGAAGATGACGGCTTACTCCTACCGTATCGACATGTCATACCGCGGCATGCATATATCGTCATACACCACCGATGCATACCGCCTGGGAGCGGTGGCACTTCCCTATGCGCTTGATTTTAACGACGAGGACAGTTTCAATGACCTTACCGTAATCGATGCCAACGGCGACAAGGCCGAATGGTATCGTGAGGAATACTGGTACATCGAAGCCCTTGACCTTGAATGCACGGCTGCCATGTATCCCTACTCGTCGGCCAACAAGGCCGACGATTGGCTGATACTGCCGGCTATCAGTTTTGAGAAAGGAACAAGATATGCGGTCGAATTCCAGGTATCCACCGGAAGCGACAGCTATCCCGAACGCCTTGCCGTCTATTATGGCACCGCCCCGTCACCCGAGGCTCTCGTAAACCCGATTCACGAGGAGAAAGAGTACCTCATCTTCGATCCGGTCGAAGAGAAAGCTTCTTTCGTCCCCACTAAAGACGGCCTGTACCATATCGGCTTCCATGCCTGCTCCGAGCCGGACGGAGCAGGTCTGGCACTCCGTAACATCAAGGTGGAAAAGTCGGCCAGTTCGGCGGTTGACATCATCGTTAACGACAACGAGAGCGAAGCACCCACAGAATTCTATAACATGCAAGGCATGCGTGTAAACAATCCGCTGCCCGGACAGCCCGTAATCAAACGCCACGGCACCACCGTTGCCAAAGTCATTTTTTAATATCTAAAGCTGCATAAAAACAAGAGAAAATCGGCCTGCTAAGGCCGATTTTCTCTTGTTTTACGTTTTTCCACCTACAGGACGCAAGTTTGCATAAAGTTAATAAACTTTTCTGTACCCGATGCATGCAAAGTCAGGTGGAAATCTTGTGTTTCAGCGTGTAAAAGCTTCGGCGAAATTTTAACAAAACGTGCTTAACAACTTTTGCGATGTCTTAACGTGTTAATTAACAAATTGTTGTGAACTTATGGCTAACTTTGTGCCACGAAGAAACGAAACCGTTTTTTTGCTTTTGCAAGGCCTTTTCAGAGTGTCGTAATAATGGATAAATTATACTTTGTGTTGGACGGCGTCCGTTAGGCGGACGTCTAAAATATACTTGAATTTTGGTTATGAGGGAGGTGCGCTGCTGTGAAGCAGCGCACTTTTCCTGTTTTTTGTTCCTATTTTTCCGTAAAGCGGTTGTGGGCATAATGTTGTGCCGGTGAGTGTTTTGGGGATGGCATCCGGAAATCATGCCTATATCCGCGCAAGCACTTGCGCGGATATAGGCGGCAGGGAGATGTTCCGGGAGTAATTTTGCGGTGTCGACAATGACACATAACAAACAAATCTTCACAACATCATGTCTGAAACCACTCCGCCGCCTTACGACGGCACCACGCAGGCAGCCGCTCCTGAACCGGCCGAAAATTCCACTCCGATGTACGGTTCCACGGCCTCCCGCCAGAGCGCCGACGAAGCAGCTCCGGCTGTCGATTCCACTTTTCTTTCAAACATCCGCCCGGGATTCTGGGACTAACTTCTAAAAATTAAGTGAAAATGAGCAACTCCAACACACACGCTTCTGAAATCCTCACCACCGCACTTGCACGCGAACTGGCCCCCGGCCTGCTGCGAAACAGCATCGACGAGAAAATAGTGCGTATCCGTCCCATGTCGACGCCTATCGACCAGATTTCGCGCTGCGCCGGAGCGCGCGGCGTGAAGTCGATGGTGGTGGAATACTACAGCGTGGACACAAAACCGACGTCGGCTAAAATCACTGCCGACGTGTCTGTAAGCGTGGGCAATGACGACGGCCCGGTGGCTGTGACGCTGCACACCGACAACGACAAAATCTTTGACAATTCCGAAACCGTCATCGTGCCCGGGGCGTATGTGACTGCGGCCGACGGCACACGCACTCCCGTGCAGCTCTATGTGACGTCGGGCGGCGCCGACAGCGCTCCCGGCGCAGGCGTGGGCTGCCTCATCACCAATCTGCCGGCCGACCGCACGGGATGCCGTGTGAGCGGTCTGAACAAGGGCATAGAGGTGGTGCGCATGGGACGCGCTGCCGCCGAACTCGACGTGCAGACCCCGCAGTTCGCCGTGCTGCCAAAAAAGGCCAGCAACTATTGCCAGATATTCAAGATGCAGGTGGAGCAGTCCACGATGCAGCGTATCATCGACAAGGAAGTGGGCTGGAACTTCTCCGACCAGGAGGAAGCCGCTATCATCGATATGCGTCTGGGAATGGAGAAAAACTTCCTTTTCGGCTCTAAGGCAAGGTTCGACGACCCGGCCAAGCGCCAGGAGGTGTTCCTTACGGGCGGCATATGGGAACAGACCGACCATAGCTTCTCCCTGCCTGCCGGAGGGATAGACAGCGACACCGTAATATCGCTCTGCCGCGAGGCTTTCACGGGCAACAACGGCTCGCGGCGCAAAATCCTCATAGCCGGCACGCAGCTGGTGGAGGCCCTGTCGAAAATCGACTACAACAAGACTGTGTCGGCTGGCGAGACGGAGGTGAAATGGGGCATAGAGCTTAAGGAAATAAAATCCAACTTCGGGTCGCTTTACATTGTGCACAGCGAGATTTTCGACCAGTGCGGCCATTCGGCCGACGGATTTGTCCTTGACCCCGATTATGTGGCCAAATACTGCCACACACCGTTCAATGTCGAGACGCTCGACCTGCGTTCGAGCGGAGTACGCAACACCGACGCCGTAGTCATAACCGAAGCTTCGTGCCTTGTGCTGCGCTATCCGCAGACACACATGCGTGTGCTCGGCGGTTCGGTGGTAAGGCCTTCGGTGCCCGAACTTTGAATACGTAAAGTGAAACTGACCAAAGGATGTTGGTAACACTGACGCATTCCGAAATGCTCAGGCTCTGGCGGGCTGCCGCCGGGCTTGAGCCCATGCGGGCCGACTGCACGGTGGAGCGCGTGGAGGGCATTGACGCCAACGCCATGATAGAGCCCCGCATGAGGACATGGTATCTGCGCCTGCTCGACACGGCCGATCCTGCGCTGCTGCCCACAGCCGACGTACGCGATGAAATCGTGCTGTCGCCATGCCGCGAACATGCGGCCGCCACGGCCGTGCTGCCTGAGCGTGCTCGGCGTCTGCTCGAACTGCGCCTTACGGGATGGCTCAACCCTGCCCGCCCGTGCCTGCCGCCGGAGGAGCGGCTCCGCGGGTTGCTTGCCCGCAATCCGTATTGCGCGCCCGGAGCCGTGCATCCCGTGTGCTGTGTGGCCGGCCGTCGGCTGCATGTGGCTCCTTTCGAAGCAGGCGACATTGTGGATGTGGCCATTGCGGTGGTAGACGAGGGGCCGGACAGCTATACGCTCGACGAATCCATCTTAAGTGAGATACCTGACATATTTTCGCATTTATGAACGACAACGAATTGAATATAGCCATGCTTGCCGCCGCACGCGATGCGTGGATGGCGGGTGCGCCGCTGCGCCGGGCGCGTGCGCGCTGCAAGCGTTTCACCTATGGCGACCAGTGGGCCGACCCTATGCCTGGAAGCGGGCACGTATCGGAGGCGGAACTGGCCGTGAAGTCAGGCCGCCGCCCTATGACGAACAATCTCATCCGCCAGCTCGTGAAGACTGTGGTGGGGCGCTTCCGTGCCATGGCCGACGAGAAGAAGGCCTATGTTGCGCCTCCGGGCTCGGCGGTGGTGCGCAACCAGCTTGCCGAACTCGACAGCCGCATGCTTGAGGAATTTCTGATTTCCGGCTGTGCTGTGCAGCGCGTGGTGTCGGAACGCCGCATGCAGGGCACGGGCGTGTGGGTGGACAATGTGTGTCCCGACCGCTTTTTCGTGAATGCCTACCGCGACCCGAGGGGATTCGACATCGAACTCGCAGGCATGCTGCACGACATGAGTCCGGCCGAATTGCTCGCGCGGTTCGCCGGAGCGGATGCAGCGAAAGCGCAACGTATACGCCGCAGCTATTCGGCTGCCGAAGCGGCTTTGCCGCCGACGTCGGCCTCGCTTGATTTTTTCACGGCTCCGGCGGGCAAATGGCGAGTGGTGGAGATGTGGACTCTTGACGCCGTAGTGCGCCCGGCGGGACGCAGGCGGGCTTCGGCACGCGGCGCGGCGACGGAATTTGTGTGGCAATGCCGGTGGCTTGCGCCCGACGGCACGCTGCTGTCGTCGTATGCCTCGCCTTTCGCACACGGCGGGCATCCATTTGCCGTGAAACATTATCCGCTCACAGACGGCGAGGTGCACTCTTTTGTCGACGATTTGCTCGACCAGCAGCGGTGTATTAACCGCCTTATCACGATGATCGACCACATCATGAGCTGTTCGGCCAAAGGGGTGCTGCTGTTTCCCGTGGAGCAGTTGCCGGACAATATGGACTGGAAGCAGGTGTCGGAAGCGTGGGCGGCTTCGGACGGCGTGATACCCGTCACGGGACGCGGCGAGTTCCCGCGCCAGGTGGTGACCAACGGCGGGGCTAACGGGGCTTACCAGCTGCTGGCGCTGCAGATGAAACTGTTTGAGGACATATCGGGCGTTGGCGATACTCTGCTGGGGCGTAACGACGGAGGCGCACGGGGTGCAAACCTGTATGAGGCGCAGGTGCGGAATGCTACAATTGCCCTTTACGACCTTCTGCTCACATTCGATTCTTTTACGCGCCAGCGCGACGAGAAAATGAAGAATTGCTGATATGCAATTTTAATTGCAATTATTATTGTTTGTTTATCAATTTTGATTTATCTTTGCAGCGACAACTAATTCCTCACAATCTATAAATGTTTCTTTAATCTTGACCTGTCATGAATAAAAATTGCCGAAACAACGATTTCCGCCGCCGCTGCCTGGAGGTGTACGGCGAGATGGAGCGCATGGGGCGTCGCCCGACGTTGCGCGAAGTGGTGGTGAAGGCCATCGCCACTCCGGCTCCGAGTTTCTACGTGTCGTCGGAATATGCCTATAACAAGCTTTTGCGCATCCTGCATTGCGGAGAGCTTCCCGACCCGTCCACCCCGCGCGGATGCATGTGGATGGAAATAGCCGCGCTCGTGCAGTCCGAGCAGTTGCGACGCGGCGGTTCGATGGCCCGTGCGCTCGGCCATGTGCTTAATTTCCGCCGTCCGTCGTGTTTCTACATCAGCACCCGGGAAGGCATGCGCATTGCGTCGCCGGCTTTTGAAAGCCGCAGAATCCATCGTCCGCGACGTCCGCAGGGGGCGCGTCAAAGCAAGTGAGGGCCATGGTGGTGACTATATGTTCCGGTAGCGTCATTGATTCCGTGCTTGCGGCATCGGCTCTTGCAGCCATAGGAAGCGGGGATGCGGAGCCTGTGCTGCTCACACCCGACCATGCCCCGGCTCTGCAGGCCGCCATGCGTCCGGCTTTCCGGGCAGTGGCCATGAGGCTGGCTCCGTATCTTGAAAGCGCGGATGTGTCCGGCGATTCGTGCCGTCTGGAGTTTGCTGCCGGCATGGCCCTCGATGCAGTGCGTGCGGGCACGATGGTGGAGGATGTGGTGGCGGCGTCGGTGTTGAGTCTGTTCCATGCGCAGGCATCGCCGGAGTTGTCCTCGGCCTATGGCGCACAGTCTGAGAGAGCGCTCCGCCTGCTGCACGGCTATATCATGGCCTGCGCGTGTCCGGGCGGTGTGCGCATCACTCCTCATTCCGTGTAGGGAGGATGAACAAGGTGTGGCGGCAGAGCGTTTACACTTAACTAACGAACCCTCTAAAATCTACAATTATGGTAAAGGAATATGCAGCCTATCTGAAAGGCAAACTCGACGCGTCGGCCATGCTCTCACGTCTGAATGCCGCCCTGGTGGAGGAGTGGCGCTATTACCGCCGCCGTTTTATGGCCGATGAGATGGCGCGCGAACGCCGCCGCCGCTCTGCCGCCGAGGACGACGACGTGGCTTTCCTGCGCCGTTTCGCCCTCTATTGAATCAGTCTGAAAAATGAGAAGCACCCCTCCTCCGGCAAGCCGGAGGAGGGGTTTGCATTTGCTATGCGACGGGTCTGTGAATGGTATACGGAAACGGCGCGCCTTGGAGTGGGGCGCGCCGTTTCTGTATGGTGTTTCAGGCAGATTTATTTGATGCCGAGTTTGGTTTTTACGAGTGCGGTGACGTCGGTCACATCAGTGCCGGTGTAGAGCAGGAAGCCCTGTTCGTTAGGGAAAATGAATGTAAAATTGCCTTCCTGGCCAACTGCCTTGACGGCTTCGCCCAACTTCTGCTGGATGGGGAGCATGAGCTGTTCCTGGAGGCGTGCGAGGTCCTGAGTGGCAGTGTTGCGGAACTGCTGCACTTTCTGGTCGCGTTCCTGAAGTTCGCTGAGGCGGCGTTCTTTGATGGCCTGGGGTGTGGAGGGGTCTTTTTCGAGGGTCTGGTATTCGGCGAAGAGTTTGTCCACTTCTTCGCGAAGTTTCTGGAATTCGTCCTCGTATTTTTTGGACGCGTCGGTCATCTGGGTCTGTGCGGCTGCGCTTTCGGGCATGGCCTGGAATACGGTTTCAACGTCCACCACGCCGAATTTCTGTGCGAGGGCGGAGAAAGGCAGGGCAACAAGAGCTGCAAGAATGAGTCGTTTAATCATGTTTTATTAGTTGGTTTTGTTACTGTCGGCAAAGGTAATAATTTATTTGGAATATCCCAAGCGGGCGAGCACCTCGTTGCTGATGTCGATGCGCGGCGATGCGAATACGATGTCCGACGACGATGCGCGGTCGAAAACTGCCTGGTAGCCTCGCTCCTCGCTCACTTTCTTGACGGCGTTGTACACGTCGTCCTGGATGGGTTTGAGCAGAGTCTGGCGTTTCTGATACAGCTCGCCTTCCGGACCGAAGTATTTGAAGCGGAGTTCAGTGGCGGCTTTTTCTTTGGCCACGATCTCCTCTTCGCGCTTCTTCACCTGTTCGGCTGTGAGAAACACTTTGTCGGCGAGGTAGCTCTGATACATGTTCTCGGCTTCTTTTCCGGCCTGCTCCACTTCGCGCTGCCAGCGCTGGGAGAGCTGGTTGAGCTGTTCGTTGGCCATTTCGTACTGGGGCACGTTGCGGAGGATATAATCCATGTCGACCATGGCGAATTTCTGTGCGTTGGCTGCCAGTGCGCCTGTCAGCGCTATCGCGAGGATGAGGATAAGTTTTTTCATGACGTTATGAGTTGTGTTTACAACTATTAGACGCTTTTGCGGCGAAAAAGTTTAGAATTCCTGTCCGAGGATGAAGTGGAAGTGGCTGCCGCCTTTCTCTCCGTTAATGCGGTCGAAGCCGTAGGCCCAGTCGATACCCATCATACCTACCATGGGCAGGTAGATGCGTGCGCCGACGCCTGCGGAGCGCTTCATGTCGAAGGGGTTGAACTTCTTCACCGAGGTCCAGGCATTGCCGCCTTCGGCGAAGGCGAGGGCGTAGATGGTGGTGGAGGGCTGGAGCATAAGGGGGAAGTGGACCTCGAGGCCGAGGCGGCTGTAGGCGTAGCCTTCGCGTCCCCACGGGGTGAGCTGGCCGTTGTCGTAGCCGCGGAGGGCTATAGTCTCGGTGGCGTAGGTGTAGGAGCCGCTCATGCCGTCGCCGCCCACGTAGAATGTCTCGAAGGGCGATTTGAGGTATTTGTTGTAGCTGCCGAGCAGACCGAAGTCGGCGCGTGTCATCAGCACGGGGGTGTATGTGCCGTTGGCGTTGCACAGCGGGGTGTATGTGCGGCTCTTGAAACGGAGTTTCCAGTATTCGATCCAGCGGTAGAGCTGTTTCTTGCTTTCCACGGTGTTTTCTTCGGAGAGTTTTTTCCAGTCGCGTTTGCCGAAAAGCGATGCGGGGGGAGTAATCTGGAAGTTCAGCGAGAAAGTGGAGCCTTCGCGTGTGTAGAGGGGGTTGTCGATGGAGTTTCGGGCGAGTGTCAGGCCGAGAACGAGGGCGTTGGACGTGCCGTTGTTCATGTAGTAGAGGTAATCCCAGTTTTTGAGGTAGTACCAGTTGTAGCCGAGCTCGGCTGTGAACGTGAAGTAGTCGTCGGGCCATTTGAGGCGCTTGCCGAAGCCTACGTTTACGCCTACCATCTGCAGCACCTTGTTGGGGTCGTAGCTGTTCTGGTAGCTGTTTTGGTAATAGTCGTTGTAGTAGTTGTTGCCGTAGCCGTAACCGCCATAGCCGTAGCCTCCGTAGTATCCGTAGTTGTAGGCGGAGTTGGCCCATGTGCTGTTGTAGTACGACGAGTTCACGCCTGTCTGACGGCTGTAGTAGGCCGACACGCTGAGCGAGTTGGGGCGTTTGCCGCCGAACCACGGGTCGAGGAAGCTGACGCTGTAGGCTTGGTAGTAGCGTGCGTTGGTCTGCGCGCTGATGGTGAATGTCTGTCCTTCACCCTGCGGGATGATGCCGCGGTAGGTGCTGGGGTAGAACAGGTTCTTGATGCTGAAGTTGGTGAATTTGAGCGACAGTTTTCCTATGATGCCGGTCTGTCCCCATCCGAGCGAGAATTCAATCTGGTCGTTGGCCTTGCTTTCGAGGTCGAACAGGATGTCGACTGTGCCGTTTTCCTGGTTTGGCTCGGGGCGGATGTCCATGTTCTCGGGGTTGAAGTGGCCTGTCTGGGCTATTTCTCGTGCGGAGCGCATGAGGTCGGCCTTGCTGAACAATTGGCCGGGTTTCACGCGCAGTTCGCGGCGTATCACTTTTTCGTACAGGCGGTCGTTGCCGTTGATGATGACGTTGTTGATGCGTGCCTGCGGACCCTCGGTGACGCGCATTTCAAGCGATATGCTGTCGCCTTTGACTTCGCGTTCGATGGGTACGAGGTCGAAGAACAGATAGCCGTTGTCCATGTAGAGGTTGCTCACGGCGTCGTCGTCCTCGGTGAGGCGCTTGTTCATGTGCTTCTGGTTGTATACGTCGCCGGGCTTCATGTCGAGGTAGGCGGCGAGCATGTCCGGCGGGTATACCGTGTTGCCCACCCAGCTGATGTCCTTGATGTAATAGCGGTGTCCTTCGTCGAGTTTTATGTGCACGTCGACGGTCTTTTCGTCGTACGGCACCACGCTGTCGGCCACGATGCGCGCGTCGCGGTAGCCGAGTTCGTTGTACTTCTCGAGTATGCGGTTGAGGTCGTCCTCGTAGTCGCTTTCAACGAACTTCTTTTGGCTGAACAGTTTGAGGATGTTGTTCTTTTCGTTGGTTTTCTTGATGGTGCGCTTGAGTTTGGAGTCGGATAGCACCTCGTTGCCGTCGAGGTAGATTTTGTGCACCTTCACTTTGTCGTGGCGGTTGACGGCGATGTCCACTATCATCTCGTTGGGGGCGGAGAGGTCTTCGTGGAGCGTGATTTTCACGTCGGCGTTGCCGTAGCCTTTCTGTTTGTAGTGCTGGCGGATTATGGCCTCGGCGCGGTTGACGATGTTCTGCGTTATCTGGTTGCCTTTCATGAGCTGCAGCTTCTCCTGTATGTCGTCGCGGTCGGATTTTTTCATGCCGAGGTAGTTGACTTTGGAGATGCGCGGCTGGGTGCGCAGGGCGAGTTCTATCCATGCTTTGTCGCCGGCCGTCTTCAGCACCTTTACCTGCACTTGCGAGAACAGGCCGTGGCGCATGAGGCGCTTCACGGCGTCGGTGAGGTCGTCGCCGGGGATGGCCATGCGGTCGCCCGTCTTGAGTCCGGCGTAGCCGAGCACGGTGGAGTCGTCGTAGTTCGGTGCTCCGCTGACGGTGATGCCTGCTATTTCATAGACACGCGGGAGCGCGCCGTAGACGATGGGCGGGTTGAATATCGTGTCGGCAACCTGCTGTGCGGCTGCGGCTATTGATGCGGCCGCGCCGAAGATGATTGCAAGAAAAATCGATTTATAACGCATATGGGGTGATGAGTATGTAGGCTTATTTTACTTGTTCGCCGGTGAGGCCGAAGCGCCGCTGGCGCCGCTGGTAGTCGGCGATGGCAACGCGCAGGTCGTGGCCGTCGAAATCGGGCCAGTATATGTCGGTGACGTAGAGTTCGGAGTATGCTATCTGCCACAGCAGGAAGTTGCTGACGCGCATGTCGCCTCCGGTGCGTATGAGCAGGTCGGGGTCCGGCATGAATGCCGTGGCGAGGTTTCGGGCTATGGTTTCGTCTGTGATGCCGGCGGGGTCGATGCGTCCGGCGGCCGCTTCGGCGGCTATGCGTCGTGCGGCGTCGGTGATTTCCCAGCGTGAGGAATAGCTGATGGCGAGCACCAGCGTGAGTCCGGTGCCGGCGGATGTGTCGCGCACGCAGCGTTCGAGGCGCGCCAAGGTGTCGGCGGGCATGCGGGAGGCGTCGCCTATCACGCGCAGGCTCACATTGTTCTTTATCAGGTCGGGTGTCTCGCGCTCGATGGCTGTGGCGATGAGGTGCATCAGCGCGTCCACTTCTGCCTGCGGGCGGTTCCAGTTCTCGGTGCTGAAAGCGTATAGGGTGAGATAGCCTATGCCGAGGCGCGACGCTTCTTCGGTGATTCGCCGCACGGTGGCCACGCCTTCCACGTGGCCTGCGGCGCGTTCCAGGCCGCGGGCCTGCGCCCAGCGTCCGTTGCCGTCCATGATTATGGCGATATGGCGCGGGAGCCTCGCCATGTCGAGCTGTATGTTGGGTATGCGGTGTGTTTCTTCCATATCAGTCTACGTAATGGCAGGTGGCGCATCTTTCGCCGAACTCGTAGCTAATGCCCACGGTGAGACGCGGATACCAGTCGGTGTTCTTGTAGAATTCGGTTTTTATCTGGTTGAGGTCGTTGAGCAGCGGCCCGTCGAGCTTGTCGCCGAAGGCTTTTGCCATCGTGAATTCCGCGTTGAGGTTGAGCCGCTTGCGAAGCTTTATCTTTATGCCCGCTCCCATGGGCAGGGTGGGGGCGGCGGATGTGTTGCCGCCGGAGGAGCTCACGCACAGGCCCGCGCCTATGGTTAGGTAAGGTGTCCATCGGCGCAGTCGCTTGTAGGTTTCGCCTATGCCATAGGCGAAAAAGTTGAATTCGTAGCGCAGGTCGATGGCGTAGACCGTCGAGCGGAAATCATAGACGGCGCCGTCGGGGAGCGCGTTGGCTATGTCGGCGGTGCTGCCGCTGAGGTTCTGCAGAGACAGCATGCCCCGGAAAGCCATGCGTGCGTTGGGGATATAGCGCATGCCGGCGTCGGCGGTGAATCCAGGGTGTTTGAACATGGACGACGACGCTTCGCCCAGATAGCCGTTCATTCCCATGCCTGCTCCGATGTCGAAGCGGTACGGCGCTTCCTGCGCCCCGGCGAGCGGAGCGGTGGCGGCGACAAGCATAAGAATCAGTATGCTGCGTAGGAATGCGTGCATTAATCGGTTGGCCTTATCGGGGCGTTAGTCGTGTGATAGTGTATGTTTCAATGTGCAAAATTAATTTTTTGCGGGCAAGTGGGCAAACAAAACGGCCGAAATAGGTTGAAACATCCTATTTTTATATGTTTTTAACGCCGCCGAGTGTAGGGTTGATGTTGCTTTGGAAGTATACATGAAATCGTCCGGGCCGGATGGTATAAAGGCTCGGACGATTGAATGCTGTGCTTGCAGGAGGCCGTTCCGGCCTATGGGCGCACTGTTATATTGCCCCGTATGTGCGGTTCCATTCTGCCACCTCGTCGGGCGTTGCTACTACAAGTTTTATAAACTCAGCCCTGCGCACTTCTCCGCCCTCTCTCTTTGTTACCGATGCGAGCCACATTTCGTTTTCTGCGCTTTTGATTACCTGCCACCAGTCCAGGAAATGAAGATGCAGGCGGCCGGTGTTTTCGTCGTATGTGTAGTGTTCGGTGTTTATTGAATAGCGCCTGTTTCTTTCCTCGTAGTCGTCTTCTTCTATGTCCGGCGTCAGAGTCCAATGCGTGTATATGGAGGCCGACTGCGAGTCATGTACGTAAAAATAGGGGTGGCGATCGCAGCCTAAGACGTCTAATTCGTCATCGTCTTTAAAAACTATAATGCCGAAGTCGTCGATGTCGTAGCGGTAGCTCACTTCTATTTTCCAGCCTTTTCCTGCTATGTTGGCTATCACCTTGTTGTTTTTGGGGAATTCGTATTCGTCAAGGTCGATGTCGAAGTGCATTCGCCCGTCGATATCGGTCCATGCCGGCACGGGAAATCGTGCGTCATAATCATGTTCGGTTGTCTCTGTTCGTGAATCTTCTGCGATGTCTCCTTCAGGATGCACAGGTTCTCCCTGTGAGCAGGATGCCAAGGTAGATGCCGAAAGAAGTGCGATGATGAGTAAATGGATTGTTTTCATTGTTTTGTTTATTGTTTGACGATGAAATGATACATTATTAAATCTTTGAAATGGCGATCCGACCCCGGATTAATGCCATCTCTATATGGATCAAATGCAGTACTTAGAAAATAGCCATTGTATTTGCCATTCCATCCCCAATTACAATGGAAAAGAAATCTAAGCGTTTGTTTATCATCTATTTGTTTTCTTTGGACATGAGCGCCGTCAATTACCCATCCGTGACCTCCTTCGACGCAACGGCCAGCCACTAAAAACGGGCCGTAGTCACTGATGTTTTGTATGGCCATTAAATCGTGGAACCCGTTGCTTTTTGTAATATAGAAGCCATGATTGCTAAAAAATGTCAGAATCTTGTTTGCGTCAGTTCCAGTGCTATGCTCTCCATATCTTGCTTGGACGTATTTGCCAATTTCGCTAATTAACCTTGCGCTGCTTTCGGCGTGGTTATATGTGGACGGAAATTCAAATCCAAGGTGCTCCCAATGTATTGTGTAGTCGTTTATCTTGGATGGATATTTAAAGTACGTCAGAGCTTGAGCTACGGCAACTGGCAAACAGCCTGCTACAGCTTGCTTCCCGTCTGGAGTGAGGCAGTATTTGTTGTAAGGAGCATCTTGTCCCCATTTACAATATAGTTTGTTTGGATAAACGAAAATAGTTTCCCAATTTTCTGTAGCCTCAGAGGTGGCTATATTAGTTGGGAGATATTGTTTGACCTCCGAAAAATTAGTGGTGCTGTGTATCCTATTTGTTTTAAGAGATTCACAATATGATTTGAGGAAGAAATTAAATTCAGGGCTTTCTATTTCTTGATGAGGATCGAAATTATTGTCCATTACAGCAAGAACACCTCGGAAAATTTCGTTGTCTGAGATGAGCACTGCGCCGTTATCGTTTGAAAAATTAACCACATAAAGAAGTGTATCCGGAAGATTGTCGTAACTTCGAGAAACGGAGTAATCATCGTTTAAGATTTCACATGTTAACCAAGGTTGTACAGATTCTATTGATGAAGAAAATCGAGAATAATTATGAACGGCGCTGAAACTTTCAGTAGCCATTTTAATGACATGAGTATATTCTTTTGGTTTGTTTAAAGGTTTAGTAGGTTGTAATGGTTCGCTTTGTGAGCAGGATATAAAGGCTAATCCAATGAGCGAAGCTAAATAGGTTGGTTTCATAAGGTCTACTTTGTTAATTGGCATTAGATTTAGCAAATATAGCCAATAAATTACAATAATAGAGAATATTATATTGTTGTTAATAAAATTTAACTATAATAATTTGCTAATATTCAAATACATGATGCTTAGCGATATGTGTTAATTATATGTAGTGTCTTATATGTATCCGCTGTCTGTAATTGTTTGTGTTAAAGAGTTGACTGGGTGTGGCTCTGCTTTTTTTTGAGGCCTCAATACCACCCCGGGCAGTGACTGCGTCGCAGTCACTGCCCGGGGTGGTATTGAATCTTGCCGCCGGTGCGGCTGCCGGGTGCTACTGGATGGGCTTGAAGGTAAAGCGGTTGATTACACCGCGCCACAGACCCCGGTTGAGGGAGCCGTCGGCTTCGTAGCCGCCGAAGATGTAGATGTATGGGGCGTCCCATTCGGTGATGGGAGTTGTGGCCCGCGAATTGGCAGCAGTCTCGAAACGTGCCCCGATGGGCAGACGGGGAGCGCCGAGTTCGGTCCATGCCGAACTTCGGGCGATGCTCATGCGGCGCGGAGCCACGAGCGCCTGCGCGCCTGTGACGGCGGGCATATGACGACCCGGCTGCAGCAGCGAGTCGGCTTTCTGCCAGTGCATGCCCCAGTCGCGGCTCATGTACACGATGTCGTTGATTTCGCCTTTTGCGTCGGTGCCTCCGAATGCAAGAAGCGTGGGCAGCACGTCGACGCGCCACTCTATGGCCTGGTTGCGTAGCGAATAGTAGGGAGCCACTGCCACACCCTCGAGGGCTTTGGGCATAGGTTTGTTGCTGAGTCGCACCCACGAGTTGCCGTCGAACCCGAATGTGGCGGCTGACAGTGTGCCGTCGGCGCAGCGTCCGCCGGTAATCACCATCTGCTCGGCGGAGCCGTCGGTGGTGGTAAGCGTGACGGCGGGGGAGAAGCCGCTGACGGGCATGCCTTCGGGCATGCCGATGACGTGGTTGACTGACGGGTATGTGTCGATGGCGTATTTGCCCTGTGTCTCGGTGCATCCCACGACCATGTCGCCGTAGGCGCCGTACAGGCTGTGGAATCTGGCGTATGTAGCGCTCCACGGGCCGGCGGCGTCGGAAGCTTTGTGGAGGGTGCCGTCGGATGAGAGCGCATAGAATGCGTCGGGCGTGGCCACGATGCTGTTCATGTCCATGTCGAAGCCGGGTGTGAACTCCTGCGGCATCCATGCGGCGAAGTCGCTTGTGGCAGCCACGCTATGGCTGCCGTTGGCGCCCGAACTGAAGGTATAGGCCACTCCGCCCTGCTGCACGGTGCGCTGCGCGGTGGCCGATGCCGGCGCGGGCAGCGGAGCGAATGCCGTTTCGCCCCAGCAGAGTGAGTCGCTTTTAACTTTGTGCACGTTGATGCGCACTTTGTATTCCTTTTTGGTGGCCCCGCTAAGCGAAACCACTTCCACGCGCACGGGGCCCTGCGAGAAGTCGATGGTGTCGGCGGAGTGCTCGAGGTAGTTGACCACGGAGTCGGGTTTGCCCTCGCGGGGGATGCGGAGGGTGATTTCCGAAGCGTTGTCTGTGACGATGTTGGCGGCGATTCCGTTTATTCGTGTGCCCATGGGCAGGGAATCGGCGTTGAATATGTCGCCGCTCACGAGGTCGATGGAGAAATACACGCTGTCGAGGTCGGCAAGGATTTTGTTGTTCTCGACGAGGGAGAACGTCCTCACCATTGCGCTGCCGTCGAGTTCGGTGTGGTATTCTGTGTCGCTGTTGCAGGCGGCCGCGCCGGCGAGAAGTGCTGCCGCAGCCATGCTGATAGCTATGTTTTTAGTCATGTGATAGCATTATTTCAATGTGCAAAATTAAAGTTTTGCATTCAAGTGGGCAAGAATTTGCGGTGATTTGGCGATAAATAATATGTTTTTATAGCTTTTTAACGTCGACAAGAGGATTGTTGGAATAAAAGAATATGTTGTTTCCGTCGACGCATTCGGCGCGTAGCGGTTCTTGCCCGAGGCATGGCGCAGGCGATGCGCCGCCGGTGCCGAACCGCGCGGGCGACACTTCCACGCGCGCCACATCCCACAGACCGCTTTCGGCAAAGGAATGCAGCAGGGCTGAGCCGCCTTCCACCATTACCGATGTTATGCCCTCGCGGTATAGCGTGGCCAGGATTTCGGCCGGGGTGTCGGCGTCGTGCAGCAGCAGGGGCGATCGCTGCATGACATGCGCCGACGGCGCTACCCGGCGTCGGCGGTCGGCCACGGCGGGGCGGGGCGCACGTCCTCCGGGCCAGAGACGGGCGTCGAGGCGCGGATTGTCGGCGAGCACTGTTCCGCTGCCAACGAGTATCGCGTCGAAGCGGCTGCGGCTGCGGTGCATGAGCAGCTGTGTGAGCGGGGTTGAGATGCGTGCAGCCGGTGCGCCGTCGGCGCGTCGGCGGTCGAGGTAGCCGTCGGCGCTCTGCGCCCATTTCAGCATGGTGAACGGGCGCTGCCGCGTGTGGGCTGTTATAAACCGCGCGTTCAGGCTCAGGCTGTCTTCGGCGAGCATGCCTGTGAGCACTTCCACTCCTGCTTCGCGCAGCATGGCGATGCCCCGGCCGCTCACCGCCGGGAATGGGTCGGTGGCAGCCACGGCCACGCGCGGGATGCCGCAGTCGATGATGAGACGTGCGCATGGCGGTGTGCGTCCCCAGTGCGAGCAAGGCTCGAGGGTGACGTACATCGTGGCGGTGCGGAGCGCGTCGCGGTCGGCCACGGAGGCTATGGCGTTCACTTCGGCGTGTCCCTCGCCGCAGCGCCGGTGCCATCCTTCGCCGATTATGCGCCCGTCGGGAGCCACAATCACGGCGCCTACCATGGGGTTGGGTGCAGCGTGCGCCTCGCCGAGGGCCGCGAGTTGCAGGGCGCGGCGCATGTATTTTTCGTCAAAGCTCATCGTAGGCGGGAGTGAAGGTGTCGCCCTGCGCCGGGTCGCCTGTGGCAAGGCCTTTCTTGAGCCATGCCACACGCTGCGATGAGCGTCCGTGGTTGAACGAGTCAGGCATTTCGCGTCCGTAGGCTTTGCGTTGCAGATAGTCGTCGCCGATTTTCGACGCGGCGGCTATCGCGCGCTCGGCGTCGCCGGGCTCGAGGCTTCCGAAAAGGGCGTTGTCGCGGTTGGCCCACACCCCGGCGTAGAAGTCGGCCTGCAGTTCGAGGCGCACGCTTGTGCGGTTGCTCTCGCGTTCGCTCATGCCGCTCATGGCCCGGTGGGCTTTGTCGAGAGTGCCGAGCAGGTGCTGCACATGGTGGCCCACTTCGTGTGCTATCACGTAGGCGTAGGCAAAATCGCCCCCGGCTCCGATGTTGCGTTCCATGTCTTTGAAGAAGTCGAGGTCTATGTAGACGGTCTCGTCGGCCGAACAGTAGAATGGCCCTACCTGCGAGGTGGCGTGGCCGCAGCCGCTGTTGACGGCGCCGCTGTACACCACCATCTTCGGGCACTCGTATTCGCCCCAGCCTTGTCGGCGGAATTCCTGCGTCCACACGTCTTCGGTGCCTGCGAGCACTTTCGAGGCGAGGTCGAACAGGCGCTGGTCCTCGGCCGTGAGCTGTTGTTCGGGCTGCATGTCGCCTCCGAGGCTTATGCTGCCCTGGTTCACGACGTTCTGCACGATGTCGCCCACGCCGCCACCGTTGAGCAGTGTCATCACCGCTATGATGATTACGCCCACGATGCCGCCGCCGATTCCGATTTTGCGACCTGTGCCGCTGCCGCGGCGGTCGCTTACGTTGCTGCTGAGTCTTCTTCCGTTTAGTCTCATGATAGGAGCTTGTTAGAGTCTACAAATTTAAACAAATAATTCGACAATATGGTGCGCGCACGCCCGCGTCCGGCACAAGGCGCATGAAAAAATCCCGTGCGGGAGGTGTTCTCGCACGGGATTCATATGTGTGGTATGGGCAATCAGAACACCACTTTGGCTGCTTTGGCTCCCTGGCGAACGATGTACATTTCGCCGTGGGCGGGGTTGTGCACGCGTATGCCCTGGAGGTTGTAGTACTCGGCGGGAGCGTCGGCGCTGTCGCCGGTGATGTCGGTGATGCCGCTGCCGGCGTTGTTGACTGCTATTTCAGCCGAAACGAGCGTCTTTGTGGCGCCTGACAGACCCTGCACGGTATAGTAGCAGGGGGTGTTCTCGGGTATGCCTTCGACGATGGCCGATGTGGCGCCGCGTTCGAGCGTGATGCGTTTGATCTCACGCTTTACGAGGCCTGTGGCATCCATGGTGTGCGTGCCGTAGCCTTCGCAATAGTCCATGGGGTGTTCTTCCCACTGGTCGATACGGAATTTGTCGGAGGGTTCGTAGCTCGAGGATTTGCGGTAGAAGGATTTGTCCTGTCCCCAGTTGCCGCTCACTTCATCGTTGACGTCGGTGCTTTCGTAGCCGACGGCGTCGACAAGCGTGCCGTCAGGGGCGAACAGGCCTATGGCGTCATCGCCGGTGAACGTCATGATGTTGGCATATCCGCCGTCGCTGAAGCCTATGGTGGCGTCGGCTATGTCGCGCAGGGCGCCGTATTGTGCGTTGCATAGGGTGAATGTGCCGCCGTCGGCCACTTTGGCGTCTGCCGGAAATTTGTATTCTCCGAAGGTGTAACCGCCGGCTCCGTTGCTTTCCATGAGCAGCCGGTAGCCGTCGAGCGAAATTTCGCGGCCGGTGCCGTTGAAGATTTCGACAGCGCGGTTGTTGCTTTTTCCTTCGATATATTTCGTGAACATGAGGTCGGAAGCCACGAGGGGGCCGTTTTCTTTGGTGTAGACGGTCAGCACGATGCTTTCAAGCCCGGCTACGCGTTCCCAATTGGCTGTGAACGATGAAGCCTGCACGTTTGTGGCGGGTTTGGCCACGGGAGTGTATACTTTTGCAAAGCCGCGCAGCAGCACTGTGTGAACGGTGTTGCCGGCGCTTATGGTGAGCTGTTCCTCGCAGTTGCCGGCGACCATGGGGTCGAAGCGGAGCGAGAGTGTGCCGCCGCGACGTGCGTCCCACGCGGTCTTCTCTACGCTGTACGACGAGTTCTCGGGCAGCTCGACGCTGAGGTCGTCGCCGATTCCGGCGGCGCCCACCTCAATGGTGCGGATCTCGCTGTCGTTGCCTGCCATTATGTCGGCAAAGCGCTGGTAGCCTGCCGAGGTGTAGATGTGCGGTCCGGCTGCTGCGTCACATTCTTCAAGAATCACCACGTCGGAAAGGAACCAGCGGTCCTGCACGGCGCCTTCTTTCTTTTCGGGATAGAAACGGAATTTGCTGCCTGTGGGCACATTGGTGAAGGTGAGTTCGAACGGCTCCTCGCTGCGGTCGGCCACGTTTGTCGAGGCGTCCGCGTCAACGCTCTGCATCGTGGACGGGTCGCCTTCCACCTGCACGCACACATTGAGCTTGTCATCCTTGTGGGCCCATGTCTGTGCGCGGAAGCGCACGACCACGGTCTGTGCCGTAGCGGCGGAGAATTCGAGGGCGGGTGTCACGGCATAGCCGGCAGGTTTTGTCTTGGCGCTGAACTTGAGGGCGCGTTCGCTGTAGTAGGCATAGTTGGTTGTCCACCCGGGGTTGTCGGCATCCTCGGTCTCGAAGAAGTTGGACTCGGCGAAGTATCCGCCCTGGATTACTTCGCTCGTGCACTTGATGAAACCTTCCTGAAGCACAGGCACAAGTTCGGACGCAACGACAGCCTCCGTGCAGGCAGCCGCCAGCATGAAGGTAAGGAAAAGTTTTCTCATACGATGAAATGTGATTTTTATTGGAGTCGTGCAAAGGTACGAAAAATTCCGTACATATCCTTGGCGCGGGATTCGCGGTTGGATTTTTTTTTGGAAGTTAAAAGGCTGTGGTGTATCTTTGTTGTTCATAATATGACAACATATAAAATTGACGATTATGCTGAACAACAAAATCAACGATGCCATCAACGCTCAGATAAATGCAGAGCTGTGGAGCGCATATCTCTATCTGTCTATGGCCATGCAGCTTGAAGACGCAGGCCATGCGGGGTTCGCCAACTGGTTCCGCATCCAGTTCAAGGAAGAGCAGGCCCATGCCGAAATTTTCATGAACTATGTGGTGAGCCGCGGCGGACGCGTGGTGCTCAAAGCTATCGATGCCGTGCCCACCGAGTGGAAATGCCCGCTTTGTGTGTTTGAGGACACTCTTGCCCACGAACGGAAAGTGACGGCTCTGATCAACGACCTTTATGCCCTCGCCGAGGCAGAGCATGACTATGCTACGCGCGGGATGCTCGACTGGTTTGTAAATGAGCAGGTGGAAGAGGAGGAAACGGCCAAAAATATGATTGACCGTCTGAAACTCATCGGCGACAACGGATTCGGATTGTACATGATGGACCAGGAGCTTGGAGCGCGTGTCTACAACGTGCCCGCGCCTCTCGCAGCCAAAGCCTGACCTGTCGATATAGGCATATATTTATGTCGACTCCGTACGAAAGCCGTTCGTTGGGCTCTGTACGGAGTCGACATATGTTACGGGCATAGCTTCTCAGCTAAGTGGAGATTGGTGCTTGTCGTACTCCACGTCCCATCCGGCCACAATTTCGGGGTCGGCCTTGACGTAGTGGAGGAATTGGAATCCGCGATCGTAGCATGGTAATCCGAACCATAGATTGTCTTTGTCTGCATATATTATCTGATACCATTTGAGTATATAGAAATCAAGAACGCCGGTGCGGTTGTCGTAGGTGTACAGATGTTCTTCGCGGCTGAAAAGCGGCTCCGTCGGCACTTCGTCGAAAGATTCGTGGGTGGGCCACCATTTGTAGTAGCCTACGGCATTTGAATTGTCTTTGAAAAAGAAGCGCGGCGATAGATCTCCGCCCACTATAAATAAGATGTGAGACGTTTCATGAAATTTGTACACCTTTGTCCCATCCGGTTTCTGGTCTGCAATGTCATAAGTGTAACATTTGTCAAGCATCCATCCGTGTCCCACTATGCAGTTGCGCAGTTTGTCTGTTTCCGGGAACGGTCCGTTTTCAAAATCGATGTCATGACGCATCTCCCCTTCTGCGTCTTTCCATACATGAAATGGAAACCTGTTGTCGTAAGATATTTCACTCTGTTCGCCGCGCGAATCGTCGGGCAGCAACTGGTTTTCGGAATCGGCATCAGAGCATCCGGCTGCACTCATTGCGAAAGTTATCCCCGCTATTATTGAAAAAAAAGTGAATGTTTTCATATTTGTTAGGTTTGTGGTTTCTTAATAAAATATGTGGCTTTGACGTTGTAATTGAACTTATAGGTGTGATTGGATTCTCCATAAGGATTGAAGGCTCCACTCAAAAAATATCCGTTACTATTTCCATTCCACCCCCAGTTGCAATGATAAAGAAAACGTATCTGCTCCTTTCCGTCTATGACTTTTCTTTGAGCCAAAGCTCCATCTATAACCCATTCATGTGCCCCTATATAAGTGCCTGTGGAGGGGTTGCGAGATGCCCCGTACATAAGAGCCGGCCCATACTCATATAGGTTATGTATCATCATATATTCAGTAGCGAATTCATTATATCTAAAGGTGTATCCCCATTTAGTTAATTGGTTATTCATGCTTAAAACTTTTGCGGAAGTAGTTGATGTGCCATATGATGCGTCGGAAAGGACACCTAATTCATGCACTAAACGTGCAGCAGCCTCTTCTTCGACTATGCTCCGAGGGTATTTAAAATGGGTGTTAGCCCAATTTATTTTATAGCCATTTATAATTTCGGGGTATTCATAATAGGTGAGGACTTGAGCGAATGCTATGGGCAAACATCCGGCTAATGCTTGTTCTCCGTTTGTAGTGAAGCAATAACGATTATATGGCGCTCTTTGTCCCCATTCCTGTATAAGTTTATTTGGGTATTCCGTTACGGTTACCCATTCGCTGCTACTTCCTTCGTAAGGATTTTTGACGCTTATATAATCGGCAAAATCCTCAAGATTAAATGTTTTGTTTATAATGTTGTTTTGCAGTGATTCTTTATAGATTTCAAGATAATATTTAAATCCAGGGTTATCAATATTGTCTTTTGGGTTTAAGTTCGCATTAGGTACAATAGCGACTACACTTTTCAGATAATCGTTGTCTGATACAATAACATATCCACTCTCGTTTTTAAAGTTTACGATATAAAGAAGCGTATCGGGAAGATGTTTATTCGTGCGCGAATTAGTACAATAGTCAGGGTATATGTCTTTTGTCATCCATGGCAAAACTTCGCCGACAATTAGGGCTTCTGTCGAGCGCGAGTTGTCTGTGGTAGCACGAAAAGCTTCAGTCGCCATGCTGATAACGCTACTATATTGATTATTGAATGATATTTGATTCGCCAAAGTTTATGAGTGCTCTATATCTGAGCAAGAACTCAAAATCAGGGATAGCGCGAGAATTAAATTTGTGATTGTGTTTTTCATGATATTGGATGTTTTTGCAAATATAAGAGAAAAATATTTTAAATATTATTTCTTTTATTTTTTTAACATAAAAAATTTTGATAATTGTAAACTGCTTACAATTTATGTATTACGTGCGTATAATGTGTCTTTATTATTGCTGTTTTATGTGTGAAAACTGATGAGGAACTTCGAGTTTGCGGTTTGCGGGAGCGGTGGCTATATACATTGCATGAATTTTCATACACACGTTTATAAAAAGCAAGCGTCCGTCGTTGCATATGCAACGACGGACGCTTTGTAGCCCATAGGAGAATCGAACTCCTCTTTCAAGAATGAAAATCTTGCGTCCTAGCCGATAGACGAATGGGCCGCGCTTAAAGACTGCAGCCTTATGCAGCGAGCTTTGCCACGTGCTTGGCGAGCTTGCTCTTCAGGTTGGCAGCTTTGTTCTTGCTGATTGCCTTTTTGGAAGCGAGGCGGTCGAGCATGGCGCTGATGGTGCGCAGCTTTGCTTCGGCCTCGGTCTTGTCGGTGAGACGACGCAGAGCGCGGACAGCGTTACGCGCGGTCTTTGCGTAGTAACGGTTGCGCAGGCGACGGGTCTCTGTCTGGCGAATTCTCTTGATGGAAGATTTATGATTTGCCATTTCTGTGCAGTGTATTTCTGTTTGGTTTTATATTTGTAGCCCATAGGAGAATCGAACTCCTCTTTCAAGAATGAAAATCTTGCGTCCTAGCCGATAGACGAATGGGCCATTTGCTAAAAGCGAATGCAAAGTTACGAAGTTTTTTGTTTACTTGCAAATATTTTCGCTTTTTTCTGCGATTTTCTTCAAAAAATCACTGAAAAACCATTGCCGGGGCTATACGGGGTAGCCCATGAGCCGTAGGATGAAGGGGGCGAGCATGGCCGTGAGCAGGCCGTTCAGGGTGAGGCCGAGCGAGGAAAACGCGCCGTAGCGGTCGCTTCGCTCCATGGCAGCCGACGTGCCCACGGCATGTGCTGCTGTGCCTATCGACAGTCCGGTGGCGATGGGGCTTTTCACGTGTCCGAGCTTCACGATTTTGAATCCTGCCATGCCTCCGAAGATGCCTGTGCACACTACGACTGCGGCGGTAAGCGGCGGAAGTCCTCCCACGGCGGCGGAGATTTCCATGGCTATGGGCGTGGTGACTGCTTTAGGGGCGAGCGACATCACCACTTCCTGCGACGCGCCGAGCAGTTCGGCCACGACGACGACCGAAATCACACCGGCCACGCATCCCGCCATTTCGGCCGCAATGAGCGGAAACATCTGCTTTTTGATGGATTCAAGCTGTTTGTACAGCGGCACGCCCAAGGCCACCACTGCGGGTTTGAGCCAGAAGTCGATGTATTCCCCTCCTGCGCGGTAGCTCTCGTAGTCGATGCCGAATCCGCAGAGGAAGCAGATGAGCACGGCAGTGGCCAGCAGTATCGGGTTGAGCAGCCGCAGGCCGGTGCGGCGCTGAAGGCGTTGCGCGCCCACATAGGCGGCGAATGTGAGGGCTATCAGGAAATATTTGTTGGTGAGCAGCTCCATGGTTCAGGCTTTTGTGCTTCGGCGCATGTGGCGTGCGTGCTGGTGCACATGGCCGGTGACGAGAAGGATTACGACGGTGCTTGCCACGGAGGCTCCTACAATGGGCAGCCACTGGTCGCTGAGCACTCCGAAGCACCGCATGAGCCCCACGCCGGCCGGCACGAAGAAAAAACCGAGGTTATGGACAAGGAAATCGGCCATTTTCTCCACTTGCGACAGGCGCACTATGCCGAGTTTTAGTCCGAGGGTCAGCAGCAGCATTCCTATTATGCTCGACGGCACGGGGACGCCGGTGAGCATGACGACAAGCTCACCGAGCGAAAGGAAAGCGAACAATACGCCGCATTGAAGAATCATCGTTGGATGTACCTTAATTGGATATATAATTATGACGCGCGTGCATGGTCGTTAAACGAGTTCTGAATTATGCATGCTGATTTTATCGCACGTCTGCGGCGTCTGGCCGCAGAACCGTCCTTTCCTGTGCTGATGGCGCTTAGCGCTGTCCATTGTCTCAACGACACGTTGCAGTCGGTGGTCACGGCCGTATATCCTATGCTGAAGGAGGACCTGTCGCTGAGTTTCGCGCAAATCGGTCTCATCACGCTTGTCTACCAGATAGCCTCGTCGGTGTTCCAGCCTGTGATAGGCTATGCGTTCGACCGCCGTCCGTTTGTGCGCAGCCTGCCGGCGGGCATGTGCTGTACGGCGGCAGGCATAGTCCTGTTCGCGCTGGCACAGTCGCTGCCCATGGTGCTTGTGGCGGTGGCAATGGTGGGTGTGGGCTCTGCGACTCTGCATCCCGAGGCTTCGCGCATCACGTCGCTGGCGTCGCACGGCCGCCGCGGCATGGCGCAGTCCATCTTCCAGGTCGGTGGCAATTTCGGCAGTTCGGTGGGGCCGCTGCTTGTGGCTGTGCTTGTGGCTCCTTACGGCCGCAGCCGTGCTGCGATGTTCGTGCTGCTTGCATTGCTCGCCATCAGGCTGATGGTGCCTGTGTGCCGCTGGTACGGAGCCTGGCTCGGCGAACGCTCGGCGCATAAGGACGAACACCGTGCCCACATCCCACGTCCGCTTCCGCCTGCGCTCACATGGATGACGGTAGGGCTTATCCTGCTGCTGATTTTCTCCAAGTACATATACATGGCTTCCATTACGAGCTATTATACGTTCTATCTCATCGACACGTTCGGCATGAGCATCAGCATGTCGCAGGTGTGTCTGTTCGTATTCCTGTTCGCTACGGCTGCGGGCACTCTTGTGGGCGGTCCGGTGGGCGACCGCTACGGGCGTAAGCGTGTCATCGTTCTGTCGCTCGTAGGCACGGCTCCGTTCAGTCTGCTCATGCCCCACTGCGGCGCCGCCCTTACCGTGGTGATGAGTTTCGGTGCGGGCTTCATGCTTTCATCGGCGTTTCCGGCCATACTGCTGTATTCGCAGGAGCTGTTTCCGAACAAGCTCGGCACAGTGTCGGGCATGTTTTTCGGACTGAGTTTCGGTGTGGCCGGCATAGCGTCGGCAGCTCTCGGCCATTTCGCCGACACTATGGGCATAGAGGCTATATACCGTTTCTGCGCCTATATGCCGCTGCTCGGGCTGGCGGCTCTGTGGCTGCCCGATCTCGGCCGCCGTCCGCGGCTTGGCGAGTGATTTCATCGTAAGATGTTTTTTCGCTAACTTTGCAGTATGTACGAAAGCATCCGCGGCCTCGCCCTGCGCACCATACGCCACGACGACCGCACGTCGATTCTCTCGGCCTGGACGGCCGAGCGCGGACGTGTGGCCATAAGTATGCCGGCGGGCAATGGCCGTGAGGCGCGCCGCCGCCGAGCGCTGACGATGCCGCTGGCGCTGTTCGAGGGTGTGGCTGTGAGCCGTCCCGGGCGCGAGCTTCTGCAGTTGCGCGACATGCGCCCTACCGATGTGACCGCCTCGCTGCATTCGCATCCCGTGAAGACGGCTATGGCTCTGTTCTTGGCCGACGTGCTCGACAGTGTGCTGCGCTCGGCTGCCCCGGACGGCCGGTATTCCGAATTTCTTTTCGGCGCCGTGCGCGCTCTCGATGCCGTGGACAATCCGCACGCGCTGGCCAATTTCCATCTGTGGTTTCTGCGTGCGCTGGCCACTATGACGGGGATAGCTCCCGACTTCGGCTCGTGGCGTCCCGGAGCGGTGTTCGACATGACGGAGGGTGTTTTCCGCGCGTCGGCGCCTCTGCGCGGCCGTTGGCTCGCACCGGACGAGGCGTGCGCGGTGCGTATGCTCGGCCGTCTTACATTAAATAATATAGGACGTGTGCGCCTTAGCCGCTCCGACCGCCGCCTGCTGCTCGACGGCATCCTCGACTATTATGCTCTGCACGGCGCTTTGTCCGGCTCGGCTTCGCGCTCGCTTGAAATCTTAAAAACCCTGTTCTGACTTATGCTGCTTACGCTTCTTACGCTCCTTGCTGCGGCCGTGCTGTTTGTCGACGGCCGCGTACGTTCCGACATTGTCGCTCTCGGGGCGCTCATCGTGCTTACGCTTGCCGGCATCCTTACGGTGCCCGAGGCTCTGTCGGGTTTCAGCAATCCTATAGTGGTGATGATGGTGGGGCTGTTCGTGGTGGGCGGCGCGGTGCTGCGCACGGGTCTGGCACAGATAATAGGCGGCCGCATGATGCGCCTTGCCGGCGACAGTCCGGTGCGCATGTATTTCCTTGTCATGGGCGCGACTGCCGCCATAGGGGCATTCGTGAGCAACACCGGCACGGTGGCGCTGATGATGCCCATAGTGGTGAGCATGTGTGCCGCCACCGGCACCAATGCGGCGCGTCTGCTCATGCCTCTGGCCTTCGCCAGCTCGATGGGCGGAATGCTCACCCTCATCGGCACGCCTCCCAACCTTGTGGTGGCCGAACTGTGGGAGGAAAGCGGGCATGCGCCGCTCGGCTTTTTCGGATTCGCTCCTGCCGGGCTCGTCTGTCTTGCCGCCGGCACACTGATTCTGCTGCCGCTTGCGCGCCGCTTCCTCGGGCGGGACTCTGCCACGCGCAAAAAGGGCGCCGGTGGAGGCAAAAGCCTCGGACAGCTTGTCAGGGAATACGGCCTTACTGCCGACATGCACATGCTCACGGTGGAGCGCGGTTCGGCTCTCGCCGGCAAGACTCTTGCGCAGTCCGGACTGCGTGCGCGTTTCGATGTCGACATAATTGAGGTGCGCCGCGGCGCCGCGCGCCATGGCCTGCTGAAGAAAATAAGCCAGGAAAGCGCCGGCCCCGACACGAAGCTGCATGCAGGCGACATGCTGTATGCCCGCGGTGCCGAAGCCGATGTGCGCCGCATGGCTTCCGAATGCCGTCTGTCGCTTCCTGCCGAAGGTGTGCGCAGCGGCGATATGCGTTTCTATGACGTTGGTATCGCAGAAATCGTGCTCATGCCCTCGTCGTCGGTGGCCGGACGTACGGTGGCCGACATCGGTTTCCGCACGCAGTTCCGCGTCAATGTGGTGGGGCTGCGCCGCGGCTCGCGTATCATCCGTTCCGATCTCGGCAGTATGTCGCTCCACAGCGGCGATGTGCTGCTTGTGCAGGGGTCGTGGGAGGCAATAGCCGCACTTGCCGATTATCCTGCGGCGTGGGTGGTGCTCGGCAGTCCCATGGAAAGTGCGGCCGGAGTCACCTTCGACTACAAAGCCCCTGTGGCGGCGGCCATAATGCTGCTGATGGTGTGTGCGATGGTTTTCGATTTCATACCTGTCCCGCCCGTGGTGGCCGTGCTTGCCGCTGCCGTGCTCACGGTGCTCACCGGGTGTTTCCGCAATGTAGAGGCGGCCTACCGCACCATAAACTGGGAAAGCGTGGTACTGATAGCCGCCATGATGCCCATGTCTTTCGCCCTTGAAAAGACCGGGGCTACGGAGCTTGTGAGCCACACGCTCGTGGCATGGCTCGGAGACGCCGGTCCCATGGCTCTTATGGGCGGCATATACCTTACCACAGCTGTCCTCACCATGTTCATAAGCAATACGGCCACGGCCGTGCTCGTTGCCCCTATTGCCATAAGCAGCGCCACTGCGGTGGGTGTCAGCCCGTTGCCGTTTCTTATGGCGGTGACGTTCGCGGCGAGCATGTGTTTCGCGTCGCCGTTCTCCACTCCGCCGAACGCTCTCGTGATGCCTGCGGCATCATACAGTTTCATGGATTACATACGCGTGGGACTGCCTCTGCAACTTGCCATCGGGGTGATAATGGTGCTCGTTTTGCCGTTGATATATCCATTTTGAGTTAATGTAGGTTAAATGTAATCTTTAATCTGCAAACGAATATTAACGAATCGGAGAATTGACAGCTTCAAATTGTTCAAATTAGAAGCAAAGGGCGTACCTTTGCCGCTGTTTTTGTAACAATCTCTACCCCAAGAGTACATTTTATGCTTAACATACTCACAAAACTTGTGGCCACCAACGCCGCACGCTACGGCGAGCGCGAGGCATTCAGTTGCCAGTATCCCGGCAGCGACGAATGGGTGCCCACATCGTGGAATGAGCTCCGCAGACAAAGCGAAGCAGCGGCATGCGCCCTCGAAACGCTCGGTGTCGAGCCGCAGGAAATGCTTGCCATATTCGCTTCCAACTGTCCTGAAATACTGGTCACTGATTTCGGCGCCTATGCCAACCGCGCGGTGCCGGTGTCGATATACTCCACGAGCAGCCCCGAGCAGGTCAGCTATATAGTGCGCGATGCCGGAGCGAGAATTATTTTCGTAGGCGAGCAGCGCCATTATGATGCCGCGCGCTCTATAGCCGCCGAATGTCCTACGCTGGAACGTATAGTGTGCTTTGACCCCGAGGTGTCAATAGATGCCGACGATGCGACGACGATGCGGTGGGCCGATTTCATAGCGTTGGGAGAAGCCGCGTCGCAGATGTGCCGCGAGGCCGTGGCCGCACGCCGCGAGGCAGCCACGCCCGACGACATCTTCACGCTCATCTACACATCCGGCACCACCGGAGAACCCAAAGGCGCAGTGCTGCCCCACAGCTGCATGAATGCCGCCATGCGCATACACACTGAACGCCTGACGATGCTAAGCGACTCCGACACGTCGCTCTGCTTCCTGCCGCTCAGCCACATTTTTGAAAAGGCATGGACATATTTCTGCCTGTTCATGGGCATACGCGTGGCCATCAACCGCGACCCGCGCGAAGTACAGCATTCGTTGCGCCAGGTGCGCCCCACGTGCATGTGTTCCGTGCCGCGTTTCTGGGAGAAGGTGTATGCGGGAGTGCAGGATAAAATCGGTGCCATGACCGGAATCACACGCTGGATGGTGGATCGCGCCTTGCGCGTGGGCGCCCGCCGGAATCTTCACTATGCGCGCCTCGGACGCAAAGCGCCGTGGATGCTCGAAAGCCAGTACCGATTTTTCGACAAAAAAGTGTTCGCGCCCATGCGCCGTGTCATCGGAATAGACAATGGCAACATATTTCCGACAGCAGGAGCGCCGCTCAGCGACAATATCGTGGAATTTCTGCACACATGCGGCATAAACATTGTAGTGGGCTATGGCTTGAGCGAGACTACGGCCACCGTGAGCTGCTATCCGGCTACCGGATGGGAAGTGGGCACGGTGGGCACCGTGATGCCCGATGTGCAGGTGCGCATCGGCGAGCAGGACGAAATTCTCGTGAAAGGGCCTACCGTGATGCGGGGATACTATAACCGCCCCGAAGATACAGCCAAGGCGTTTACACCTGACGGATGGTTCCGCACGGGCGATGCCGGCCGCATCGACGAAAGCGGCGCAATTGTGCTCACAGAGCGCATAAAAGACCTTTTCAAGACCTCAAACGGCAAATATATAGCCCCGCAGGCCATAGAAACCCGCCTCGGCGAGGACCGCTACATCGAGCAGGTGGCCGTGATAGGCGACCGCCGCAAATATGTCAGCGCCATTATCGTGCCGGCGTTCGAAGCCCTAAAGGAATATGCCCGCAAGCATAAAATCAAGTTCAACAACCTTGAGGAACTTGTGCAGAACGGAGAAATCCGCAATCTCATAGCCGAGCGCATCGAGCGTCTGCAGAAAGGACTGGCCGGATTCGAGAAAATAAAGAAGTTCACCCTGCTGCCACGCGAGTTCAGCATAGAGACGGGCGAGCTCACCAACACGCTCAAGCTTCGCCGTGCCATTATCAATGCGCTGTACGCCGACCAGATAGAGGCGATGTACGCCGTCTGAGCACAGCGGTTTTGGAAATCAAGGGCTTCCAGATTCTCACATCCGGAAGCCCTTAACATATGCATACGTAACATATAACATATGCTAAATGGAAAAAGCGTACCTTTGCCGTAAATTCTAACCTGAAATCCTATGAAAAAACTGATTATCGCAGCCATGGCCGCAGCCATGGCATTCAATGCCCAGGCTCTGATTACGCGCACCACTGTGCAGCAGGGCGAAATTGAGGGCGTGGAACACGAAGGCGCCGCCCTTTACAAAAAAATACCTTATGCGGAGGCTCCCGTGGGTGAGCTGCGCTGGAAGGCTCCCGTGCCTAAAAAAGCATGGACAGGAGTGTACTATGCCGACGAGTGGGGTAACCGTCCGCCGCAGCCTATTGACCCCAACCAGGGCGGCAAGGGACTGCCTATGAGCGAGGACTGCCTGTATCTGAGCGTGACGACTCCCGCCACGAGCGCGTCCGACAAACTGCCAGTGTTCGTCATGATCCACGGCGGCGGCTTCATGACCGGCTCATATGTGGGCACTCAGGAGAGCTTCGTCAAGGAAGGCATCATATATGTGAGCATCGAGTACCGCCTCGGCGCCCTTGGCTTCATGTGCCATCCGGAGCTGAACAAGGAGTCGGAACGCGGCATTTCCGGCAACTACGGCATACTTGACCAGATAACGGCGCTTCAGTGGATTCACGACAACATCGCCGCTTTCGGAGGCGACCCGGAGAAGGTGACCATCGCCGGCGAATCGGCCGGAGGATGCTCCGTAAGCATCCTTTGCGCATCGCCTTTGTGCAAGGGTCTGTTCCGCGGCGCGATATGCGAGAGCGGAAGTTCGTTCTGGCCTGTGGCAGAAGACCGCAGCGGCAACACGGCCATGTGCACCGTGGCAGGAGCGTCGAAGGCCGGTGAGGCTTTCCAGAAGCGTCTCGGCAAAAAGAACATCAAACAGATGAGGAAGGTAGACCCGATGACGTTTGTCGACAGCACACGGATGGACAATTTCTGGCCTGTTGTGGACGGATACGCCATCGTCGACGACCAGTACAAACTCTATGAGGCCGGCAAATACAACGATGTGAACGTGATTATGGGCTTCAATTCCGACGAAGGCTCGCTGTTCGCGTTCCCGATGCCTGTCGAGGCTTATCAGCACCGTGTGCGCTCTGTCTATGGCGAATGGGCCGACCGCGTGATGAGTCTTTATCCCGCCACTAATCCTGAGGAAGTGTGCTATGCGTTGTCCGATATTTTCCGCGACGGCTCGTTCGCTTGGGGCACATACGCTTGGGGCAACCTGCAGACCCGCACAGGCAAGGGCAAGGTGTATATGTACTATTTCGACCAGGATTCCGAAAACACCATCCTGCGCTCCCGCCGCGGCGGTGCGAGCCATGTGGCCGAAATGCCTTTCATCTACGGCTATAACTTCGGCGGCAAGATGACGCCTACGGAAGACCACATGCTGGCCATAATGTCGCGCTACTGGATCAACTTCACAAAGACGGGCAATCCCAATGCCGAGTATCTGCCTTACTGGACTGAATACAAGCAGGGAGAAAACACCGTCATGACCATTCGCGAGGGTTTCTGTCTCGACAAGATGCCCAACCAGCCTCAGATGGATTTCTTCGAGGAATTTTTCGCAAGCAAGCGTAAGTAATCAATAAAAAGATAAATAAAAGCCACGGGCAAAGGCCGCTGAAGCGGTCGCAGCCCGTGGCTTTTGTGTCTCGTGAAATGCTGAGCCGCTGGCAGCTCTTTATGCTATTTGTATTCCTTGACCTCTATGGTGCCTTGCAATGCGCCGAGGCCGTTTGCGGCAAGCGCGAGCATCTCGTTTTCGCCGGGGTACACGGATATGGGGGCTATGAAGCCGATGTATTCCGACAGGCGTTCTATTACATAGTCGGAGTAGGCCACGCCTCCGGTGAGCAGGATGGCGTCGACCTGCCCTTTGAGCACCACCGCCGAGCCTCCTATCCATTTGGCTATGGAGTAAATCATTCCGTTCAGCACGAGTTCGGCTTTTTTGTCGCCTGCCTTTATGGACTCTACGATGGCGGCCACATCGGTAGTGCCGAGATGTGCGGCCAGCCCTGCGTTGCCGCTTATGCGGCGCTTGAGCTGCTCGCGGGTGTATTTCTGCGAGTAGCACAGGTCGATGAGCGCTCCGGGAGGCAGCGAGCCTGCGCGTTCGGGCGAGAACGGGCCTTCGCCGTCGAAGGCGTTGTTCACGTCGATACAACGGCCGTGGCGGTGCGTGCCCACGGAAATGCCTCCTCCGAGATGGGCTATTATCAGGTTGAGATTTTCGTAGCGAGTGCCGTGTTCGGCGGCGTAGCGCCGTGCTATGGAGCGCTGGTTGAGCGCATGCCATGTGGTGATGCGCGGCATGATGGGAGAACCGGATATGCGCGCCACGTCTTCGAGTTCGTCCACCACGCCGGGGTCGGCGGTGAGTGCGCGGCAGCCGGGGATACGCCTGGCGAAGTCGTAGGCTATGCGGCATCCGAGGTTGCAGGCGTGGTTGCGCATCGGGTGTTCGATTTCACTGAGCATCTGCCGGTTGACTTCGTAGACTCCGCCTTCGATGGGTTTCAGTAGTCCGCCACGCGCCACGATGGCGTCGAAGCAGAACGGAATGCCGTTTTTCTCAAGTTCGCTTACGATGAGGTCGCGACGGTATTCGAACTGGTCGGACACCAATTCGAAAGGGGCGAGGTCTTCTACCGAGTGGCGTATGTTTTGTGTAAACACAGGGGTGGTGTCGTCGAACACAGCTATTTTTGTCGACGTAGAGCCAGGATTTATGGTCAGAAGGCGCATAAGTTGTAATGAGGGAAAGAAAAGTTTAGAAAAGCACTCTCGGAAGATGTACGGCTCACCCGGCTGTAAGGCATGCCATGGCGAGGCTGTAGAGTTTGGAACGGGTGGAGTCGCTGCGCGACGGCAGAACCACCGGGGCGGAAGTGCCGACGAGCATGCCGGCGTTTGTCGCTCCGGCAAAGCATGTGAGGGTTTTGTAGAATACGTTGCCGGATTCAATGTCGGGCATGAGCATGGCGTCGGCTTGGCCGTTGATGGGCGACACTATGCCTTTTACCGCTCCGGAATGTGGGTCGCATGCGGTTTTCACATCCATGGGGCCGTCGATTGTGGCGCAGCCGAAGGCTTCTGCGGCTGCCTGTTCCTTTAGGGCGGCGTAGTCGGCCGTGACGGGGAATTTGGGGCTGGATTTCTCTGAGCAGTGTATGAGGGCTATGCGCGGGCATTCGATTCCGAAGGCGCGTACCACTTCCGCCATGTAGCCCACCTGTGCGGCACGCTGTTCGGGAGTGGGGAAGGGTATGACGGCTGCGTCGGAGAAGAACAGCAGCCTGTCGTGCCCCGGAATCTGCGAGGCGGTGATGTGCGACAGCACGCGTCCGCGTGGCAGCAGTCCGTTTTCCTTGTCGAGAACGGCGCGCAGCAGGTTGTCGGTGTTGAGCAGCCCTTTCATCAGCACGTCGGCTTCGCCCGCGCGCACCAGTGCCACGGCTTTGCGCGCGGCTTCGTCCGTGTCGTCTATTGCTATGGTGGAGATGCGTTCCGGATGCTGTTTCACCACCGGCAGGGCGTCGATGATGTCGCCGCGTCCTACGAGGATGAAATCCGCGAAACCTTCATTGATGGCAGCTTCTACGGCTTCAGCCGTGTGGCTGTCGTGCGGGCAGGCCACCGCCACGCGCTTGCGGCGTGAGGGGATTGAAAGCAGGTGTGCTGTCAGGCTGTCGAAATTGAGGATTGGTTGCATAGGGGGGATGTGTTATGGTGTTTTCATGGTGCGGCATGGCGGTTGTGAGCCAGCGGCAGTTCGATGCGGAATGTGGTGCCTGCTCCGGGCGTGGAACATTTCACGAATATGCGGCCGTCGTGGTATTGCTCGACGATTCGGCGTGCGAGAGTGAGTCCGAGTCCCCATCCGCGTTTCTTTGTTGTGAAACCGGGGGAGAACACGGCTTTGAAGTGTTTTCGGGCGATGCCTTTGCCGGTGTCGCTCACCTCGATGTAGGCGCGGTTCTGTGTGCGGCCGGCGGTCACGGCGATGCTTCCGGTGCCGCTCATGGCGTCGACGGCGTTTTTTATAAGGTTTTCCATCACCCATTCGAAAAGCGGGGTGCAGGCAAGCGTCGGCAACGGCTCCGCGCCGGTGTCGGATGTCAGTGATATGCGCCCCGACACGCGTGTGGACATATAGCCTGCGGCGTTGTCTATCACGCGGCGCATGTCGCACTCCTCCATCTGTGGCCGCGAACCGATTTTTGAGAAACGCGACGCTATGGAGCTGAGGCGCTGTACGTCCTTGTTCAGTTCGGCCATGGTGGCGGAATCCACACCCATGTCTGGCAGCAGTTCCATCCATGCCATGAGCGAGGATATGGGTGTGCCGAGCTGATGGGCTGTCTCTTTGCTGAGGCCTACCCACACCTTGTTCTGCTCGGCTTTTTTGGTGGATAGTACGGCAAAGTACACCACGGCTATGAACACGAGCATCACCACCACCTGGATATACGGGTAGCGTGTGAGCCGCCGCAGCAGAGTGGAGTCCTCGTAGAACAGGTGCTGCTGTATGCCGGGGGCTATCTCGAAGTCGATGACGTTGGTGCCTCCGGCCATGCCGGCGAGTTTGTCTTTGAGGAACTGTTCGTTGGCCGCGCTGAGGGTCATGGGCGCCATGGAGTCGACAGGTTCGGGGAGTGTGAAGTTGCGGTGCTGGAGGATGTTGCCGTCTCCGTCGGTGAGCAGCACCGGAATGGTGGTGTTCGCCTCGATGATGCCGAGCAGGAAATCGACGTCGACGCGCGGGGCGCCGTCGTCGGCCGAAAGCACGCGCACCATCTCCCGTGTGGCATCGGCCCATAGCTGCATGCGCTCGCGCTCCTGGCGGGCGAGATCCCGCACAAGGCTGTCGCTCACCCACAGAAACATGGCCACGACGGCGGCTGCCGTCACCAGGAAGGCAGTGCGGCCGAGCAGGCGCAGGTCGGTCAGTCGCGAGAGAGTCACGGCGGCAGCGGCGTGTCAGGTCATTCTATAACCACTTCTTCGTCGGGATGGGTGTACCACCGCGAGTAGGAGAGATAGTTGCGGGCTATGCGCTGGTTTATTTCGCGGCTCTGTTCCGGGTCGACGGGCTTTACGAACTTGGCCGGAGCGCCGGCCCACAGCTCGTTGGGGCCTATCTTAGTGCGTGACAGCACAACGGAGCCGGCAGCCACGATGGCGCCTTCGCCTACTTCGGCGTCGTCCATCACCACGGCGCCCATGCCTATGAGCGCGAGGTCGTGGATTTTGGCGCCGTGTATGGTGACGTTGTGCCCGATGCTCACGTCGTCGCCTATCTCTATGGTGGATTTTTTATAAAGGGTGTGGAGCACGGAGCCGTCCTGGATGTTGACGCGGTTGCCGATGCGGATGCTGTTCACGTCGCCTCGCAGCACGGCGTTGAACCACACGCTGCAGCCGTCGCCCATCACGACGTCGCCCACTACGGTGGCGTTTTCGGCCAGGAAGCAGTCCCGGCCCATTTGCGGCTCGGTGCCGCGCAGGGGGATGATTAGAGCCATATACGTAATGTAGTGTGTTGTCAGATTGATTGAGTCTTGGATTCGAGCCATTCGCGGGCTTGCTTGCCGAGCATAGGCGCGAGTGCGTCGTAAACGCGGGAGTTGTAGGCGTTCACCCATGCCAGTTCGGCTTCGGTCATCATCTCGGTGGCGAACAGCCTTGTGTCGAACGGGAATAGCGTCAGGGTCTCGAAGCGGTAGAAGCGTCCGAATTCGGTGTCGAGCGCCGGCACCGTGAGCACGAGGTTCTCGCAGCGTATGCCGTGCACTCCGGCGCGGTATAGGCCCGGCTCATTACTCGTGACCATGCCGGGTGTGAGCGGGGCGGGCACATAGTTGAGGCGCACGCTCTGCGGGCCTTCGTGCACGTTGAGGAAGTGGCCCACGCCGTGGCCGGTGCCGTGCAGGTAGCTCAGGCCGTGCTGCCACAGGTACTGGCGTGCGAGCGCGTCGAGTTGTGTTCCGCATGTGCCTTCCGGGAATACGGCCTGTGCAAGGGCTATGTGCCCTTTCATCACCAGCGTGAAGTCGGCGCGTTCCTGCTGGGTGGGGGTGCCGAGCGCGATGGTGCGGGTGATGTCCGTCGTGCCGTCGAGATACTGCGCTCCGCTGTCTATGAGCAGCAGGCCTTCAGGGCGCAGGGTCGCGTTGCTCTTTTCATCGGCCTCGTAGTGCACGATGGCGCCGTGGGGTCCGTAGCCTGCTATGGTGCCGAAGCTCTCGTCGAAGAACAGGGGCTGCTCTGCGCGTTTGCGACGGAGGATTTCGGCCACGTCCATTTCTGTGACGGCCTCGCCTGCCGCCATGCGGCTTTCAAGTTCCATCAGCGAGTGCACCAATGCCACTCCGTCGCGCTTCATGGCTTCGCGGATGCCTGCTATCTGCACTTCGTTCTTGCATGCTTTGGGCATTGCTATCGGCGACATGGCCTCTACGGCGCGTTCTCCGAATGCCTCGAGCACGCCGTAGGCTGTCGAAGCCGGGTCGAGCAATACGCGCCGCTGTGTGGAGAGCCCTATGATGAATGTTTTGACTGCGGTGTAGGGACGTGTCTCCACGCCTTGACCCTTAAGATATGCCTGCACGTCGGCGTCGAGTTTGTCGGCGTCTATAAACAGGATATTGCCTTCCGGGCCGAGGTAGACATAGGCAGTGGCGACGGGGTTGTAGCGCACGTCGCGGCTGCGGATGTTGAGTAGCCACGCCACCTGGTCGAGGGCCGACACGAACAGGGCGTCGGCGCCGTGTGCGCGTGCTCCGTCGAGCGCGTCGGCTATTTTTGATGCGGCCGACAGGCCGGCGTACTGTTCGTCGTGGACGAACACGGCGCATTTGGGCAACGCGGGGCGGTCGGTCCATATGGCGGGCAGGGCGTCGAACATGGTGTCGAGGCGTATTCCGCGGGCTTTGAGGGCTGTGCGCAGGCCGCGCAACGCGCCTACGCTCATGAGCATCGCGTCTACGCCCACTGCAGCGCCTGCGGGCAGTTCTTCGGCCAGCCAGGCTTCTATCGAGGGTGTGCCGGGCAGGCCTTCCTTCATCAGTTCGGTTTCCGTGCCCTCGAGCTGTTCCGCGGCCTGAAGGAAGTAGCGTGAGTCGGTCCAGAGGCGTGCGTGGCCTTCTGCGGGCACTACGAGGGTGCCTGCCGAGCCGCTGAATCCGCTGAGCCAGCGGCGGGCTTGCCAGTGGGAGGCTATGTATTCGCTCATGTGCGGGTCGGCCTGGGGTATTATGGCGGCTTGTATTCCGGCGCGTTTCATTTCGGCGCGCAGTGCCGCGAGGCGTGTTGCAGTTTCGTTCATGACAAGGGTTCAGTAAGTGGTGAGAGGGGGCGCGAATGCGTCCTCGATGTGTTCTATTGTGAAATTGCCGGGCGTGCCGCTGACTCCCACGATGTCGAACTGGAGTTCGTGCGGCAGGTCGAAGGCTTCGACGTAGGCTGTGGCGGCGCGCACCATTGCGAGTTGTTTCCGGCGGTCGACGGCCGCTATGGGATCGTCCATATCGGCATCGCTGCGTGTCTTCACCTCTACGATGGCCAGACGCGGCCCGCGCTGTGCCACGATGTCTATCTCCATGCGTCCGCAGCGCCAGTTGCGGTCGACTATGGCATAGCCTTTGGCGGTGAGCATTTCCACGGCAGCGTCTTCGCCCGCGCGGCCGGTGTCGTTGTGGCGTGCCATCAGTCGCGCGGTTTTACGATGAGTGTGGCCATTTCCGAGCCGGTGAAGATGCTGCGTGCCGTGCGTGCAACATCGTCGGCAGTGACGGCGCGGCGCCGTGCGAGTTCGCTTTCGGGGCTCTCGCAGTGCATTTCCGCAGCAGCGAGACGGCGCGCCATGCTAAGCGGCGACATTTCCTCGGCGGCGTAACGGGCTTCGAAACGGCGTACGGCGCGTTCGAGCTCGCGGGACGAGATAGATGCAGGGTCGGTGAGCGCGAGGGCTTCGGCCAGAAGGCAGTCGCGCGCCCGCATGATGCTTTCGTCGTCGTAGGGGATTATGCGGCAGTCCATCATCAGCATGCCTTCGTGTTCCGAGCCCATTATCGAGGCTTCGGCGTCGCACAGCAGGTCGGGGTAGCGGGCCATTACGTTGCGGTGCAGGCGCGCCGCGCGGCCGGCCGAGAGCAGGTCGGTGATTATGTCGGCTTCGGTGTAGCCGGGCTGAGCATAGCCGGCCATGGGCCACGCCATGAGCAGCAGCGGCTGGGGCACGGCGTCGTGCACGGTGCGGGTGAGACTGTCGGCGCTGTCGTGTCGGCGGAACACCTCTGCGGGCATGCGCCGTGGGGCCACGTCGCGGCGCGGAATGTCGCCGAACCATTTTTCCACGAGGCTGCGCAGGCGCTCCGGCTCTACATTGCCGGCGCATGATAGCACGGCATTGTTCGGCGCATAGTGCGAATAGAACCACGAGCGCACGTCGGCGTCGGTGACACGTTCGATATGTGCCGGTTCAAGGCCTATGACAGGCCACGAATAGGGGTGGGCGGGAGAGTAGAGCATGTCGCGCAGTTCGTGCATCACTCGGCCGTAGGGGCGGTTGAGCACCGTTTCCTTGAATTCCTCTACCACGACCGAGCGCTGCACTTCGAGCACCTGCGGGTTGAACGACAGGGCGAGCATGCGGTCGCTCTCGGCGCGCAGCGCGGTCTCGATGTTCTGCGCCGGCATCAGTTCGTAGAAGTTGGTGTAGTCGGGGCTCGTCCATGCGTTGTTCACACCGCCGGCGCGCTCGAGCGCGCCGTTGAAGTCGGGTTCGTGTGCCGAGCCGCCGAACATCAGGTGCTCGAACAGGTGCGCCATGCCGGTGAGTTCGCGCGATTCGTCGCGCGAACCCACATCGTACATCACATCTACGGCAGCCATGGCAGTGCGTGTGTCGTAGCTGTGTACGACACGCAGGCCGTTGTCAAGCGTGAAGCGGACGGTTTTGCTCATTCTGCAGGCAGGCGGTTTCAGGCCTGCGGTTATTCTACGATTTTCATTTTAAGGATGCGCACGTCCTGGCGTGGGCGGTCCTGCGGTCCGGTGGGCACTTTTTCGATGCTGTCCACCACGTTCATTCCACTCACCACTTCGCCGAACACGGTGTACTGGCCGTCGAGGTGCGGTGTGCCGCCCACGGTGCTGTAGGCCGTGCGCTGCTCGGAAGTGAGCGATGCGGGTTTGGCAGCGGCTTCGCTCTCGGTCTCGGCCACGAGACGCTTCTGAAGGCTGTCCAGACCGGCGTGGTCGCCGGTCTGCTGCATCTGCATGATTTCGGCACGGTGCTGCTGCACTTTGCTGTTGAAAATCTGCTGGCGTGCGCTCTGCTGCATGTATTGCTCCATTTGGGCAAGTTCGCCTTCGGAGAGTTTTTTTCCGGTCACGACGTAGAACTGCGAGCCGCTGCTCTGCCTGGCCGGGTTCACCTGGTCGCCCTGACGTGCTGCGGCAAGCGCGCCGCGCTTGTGGAAGTGGCGCGGATACACTATCTCAGCATCTATTTTATAATCGGGGCCGCCGGCGCCGAGCTGCTGTCCGGGGCGGGCGTTGCGCGAGTCGGGATCGCCGGCCTGTACCATGAATTCATTGATTACGCGGTGGAAAAGCGTGCCGTCGTAATATCCTTCTTTAACAAGTTTCACGAAATTGTCGCGGTGCCGGGGTGTGTCGCCGTATAGCATCACGGTGAAATTACCCATGGTGGTTTCCACTTCCACCTTTACGTCGGAACTGTCGGTTGTCTGTGTCATTGCTGTGTCGGTTTGCTGCCCTTGCGTGCTGTCGCCGCCGTCGGAATTGTCGGCTGCGGCCTGCGTGCCGCAGCCGGCGAGACCCATGGCCACGGCGAGGGGCAAGAAATATTTTTTCATAAGCGGGTGTGTTTGGCCTACAGGCTGTCGGTGCGCGGGTACAGGCGCTGGTACATGCGGCGGAAGTTGCGGTCGGCCGCACACCGCTGTTCTGCGTCGTCTTCGTAGTTGTCGCCATAGATGCCGCGCATGAGCGACGGCAGGTAGCTGTGCTCGCGGTCTTTGTCTATAGTGGCGGCCACGAGGCGTTCCACGGCTGCGGCATAACGCTCCGTGTCTATGGCGTGAAGATAGCGTGCGGCGCTGGCTGTGAACTGGCCGCTGCGGTCCACAGTGGTCATGTTGTCTACGATGGCGTCGAGGTCTTCGTCGCTGCAGTTATCGATGTTGTTGGCGAGGTACTCGTAAGTGGCCAGGCCGTCGGGGTCCTGCCGGAGCAGTTTGATGTCCTGTTCTGTCATGATGCAGTAGGTATTGTATCGCAAAGATACAATTTTTATTTTACCGCTCCAAAAAGCATGCGTTTATTGCTCCGGGCAGAGTTGTCAGCGCGCTATTTTCCTGACATCTCGTCCTGCGTCCGTCGTTACCTCTAAGATGTAGATGCCGCTGTCAAGAGCCGGTTTCAGCGTGCCGCCTGCGGCTACCCTTACGGGGGCGAGCGTTTCGCGTCCCGTTGTGTCGAGCACGCGTATAGTGGCGTCCGCTGCGCATCTTATCTCGCCGTCGGCGTAGCTCCATGCCGTCTTGTCAGCCACGGCATCGTCCGCTCCTGCCAGCTCCCACGGATGCACAATAGACTCATCGGCCGCCCACAGCAGGTTCTCGTCGGCGTCGACTACGCCGCGTAGGAATATGTCCCAGTAGCTGAATCCGGTGGGGCGCATGTGCACCGGGGAGAAAAAGAACCCCGACCAGTCGCTTCCTGTTTCTCCGATGCCGTCGATGAAGTTGATGTCGGTGTTGTCGCATTTACCCGACAATATTTTCCGTTCAATGTCGCAGGAGGTTATGTAGCCGATATTGTCGATGTGAGCTTTGTAATAGTTGTGGAAATGCTTCCATGTTCCGTCGCTCTCCTGTTCGGCGGCTGTAAAGCCGAGTATGTCGAGTTCATCGTCTTTTCCGGCAGAGAAATCGCACACAAGCACACCTCCGGCAGGCATGTGTTCGGTGTGTACGCAGGTCTGGTATACGTCGTTCACTATTTCATCGTGCAAGGAACTCCCCACCGAAATCCATACGTCCGGCTCCGTTGCGGGCATATAATAGAAGCGTGGGCCATCCTGTCGCACATAGGCTATGGCGGGGGTGAGGTCGTTGTCGCGGTCGCCGCTGTCCACGATGTAGCAGCCATGCCATTGTGTCCCACCTATTGTTTCGGCGGTGCCTATCCGCAGGCCTATCGCCATGGGTCTTTCCCCCATCTGTCGAGCCTCATACCACCACGTCTTGCCCGGCTCCACAAGCGGTTTGTATTCATATGCCTGTTCCTGCGCGAAAAGCGCGGC
>VSPG01000003.1:0-45347 GCA_009775265.1 Muribaculaceae bacterium | reverse complement strand
TGGCGCAGATATGCTATAATGGGGTCGAGCGTTTCATTGCGTCGTTCGGGTTCGACAATTCGGCATGCATGCCATTCGACGCCGTCGATATTTACAATCTCGGAGAGTCTTATGCCGAAGGCCACCTGGGCGTAGCGCTTTTCCTCACGTATATATCGATGCGCCTCATACCACCACGTCTTGCCCGGCTCCACAAGCGGTTTGTATTCATATGCCTGTTCCTGCGCGAAAAGCGCGGCGCATGTGAATAATGAAATTATAAGTATGATAATTGCTTTTTTCATTTCGTGGTATGGGTGTTGTTAGAGTGCTATTTTCTTGACATCTCGTCCGCTTTCGCTCTTGGCCTCCACTATGTAGATGCCTGCTTCGAGGTTCAGGCTCATCGTTGCTCCGGCGGCTATGTGTGTGGGTGCTACCACTTCGCGTCCCGTTGTGTCGAGCACGCGTATAGTGGCGTCCGCTGCGCATCTTATCTCGCCGTCGGCGTAGCTCCATGTCGTCCTGTCTGTCACGGCATCGTCCGCCCCTGCCAGCTCCCACGGATGCACAATAGACTCGTCGGCCGCCCACAGCAGGTTCTCGTCGGCGTCGACTACGCCTTGCAGAGTCATAAACCACCATGTCCGGGCATCCTCTCCCCCGGGGGTAGCGGAACGAGGTGCAAAGAATAGAGAGGAGCATCCACTGCCCGTTTCACCTATGCCATCAACAAAATTCCAAAGTACTTCATCGCACAATATGTGTTTTCGTTTTATACCTGTGTTTGTAATATAATTTACATCATATACCATCGACTTGGAATAATATAATCCGTAAACCAGATTTCCGTTCTCATCCCGCATATTCTGTGAGCAACCGAGAAGCTCCATAATTGAGCCTTTTTCGGCTGCAAAATCACATACGAGTATGCCTTCCGCCGGCAAGTGTTCCGGATCGACGTAATATTGATAGGCATATCCCAATATCTCATTGTAAGTGTTGTTTTCGAAGCCCGACATCTGCTCCGGTCTATAAAGCACTCTTGTCCCGTTTTGGCGCAGATATGCTATAATGGGGTCGAGCGTTTCATTGCGTCGTTCGGGTTCGACAATTCGGCATGCATGCCATTCAACGCCGTCGATATTTACAATCTCGGAGAGTCTTATGCCGAAGGCCACTTGGGCGTAGCGCTTTTCTTCACGTATATATCGATGTGCCTCATACCACCACGTCTTGCCCGGCTCCACAAGCGGTTTGTATTCATATGCCTGTTCTTGCGCGAAAAGAGCGGCGCATGTGAATAATGAAATTATAAGTATGATAATTGCTTTTTTCATTTCGTCAAGTATAATGGTATTTTGTTGTCGTGTCTGAATATCGACCCTCTCTCTCTTGTCATAAAGCCTGATTTTATTATTAATGAGGTAGAATGGATTTCAAGTATAGCGGATTTCTCTAATTTAAGCCCGATAATTTCAACTTTGCCTTTGCATATAATCGTAAGTTTCCCTCCTGGTTTTATGGTCGTGCCGTCATATAATTTAACATTTCCGGTTGATTCTATTGTAACATGCGCTCCATCTTCAATGATTGCCATACCCTCATGACTGATGGGTCTTGTAGAATATTCTCCGCAATAAACATCTCCGGCAAAAATATAATGTCGGGATTTGTTAAATTTTATATTTTGGAGTGTGAGAGGCATGAACATTGGTAGGATGGAACGTCCATATACCGACATTGCTACATTTGGCGGAATGGTGTCGATGGTATGGCTTGTTTTTCCGGCAATACAATTTGAGGTGATTGTCTCATTATTTAAATTTCGGGTTGTAATAATGCATCCGTCTTCCGGTATATTTGCAAGTGTGTGCGAATTGTTGCGGCTTAGGCACTCTATTTTCTTGGGCACTTTTACCCAGGGTCTTGTCAATGGGTCGCCGAGCAGATTGTGGGCTAATTTGGTATGATGGTTTAACTCAATTGGTCGACTCCCTGCATATATATCAATAGTTTTTGACTTTGTTTCAGCCATACCTAATAGAGGAGGGTGTATATCGTCGGCTTTTAAGTGTTCTAAGAAATATGAATACATGCTATTTGCATGGGATATGATGCTGTTTCTTGTATATCCGAGGAAAGCTATACCTCCATAATCTTTACCCATGACGTATGACTCTCCGAAATTCTTCGAAAGTTGTTCATATGTTCCTGAATCATATTCCTGAGTGTCGAAAGGCATAGCCGTGCATGCAGTGGAATATGTCCAATGTGGATATGCTTTGTTTTTGAGATTGTCGAGCGCATGTTCTCCATCATCTTCAAGTTCGTCGAAGGCAGATTCGTCAGCTAATGCCTGAATGCCGTAAGTGCCCAATGATTGGTTATCATTGTTTTGGGTCATTGACACACTTTCCGGTGTACCATGTCCCTGAAAATCTACATATCCGAAATTTTGATTGTTCAGATGGTTTATTATGTCGGTTCCTTTTGGGTATTCATTATTCTGATATACAATGATTGCGTCATATAATTCTTTAATCTTGTTTTTTGTGGCTCGGTCAAACTCTTGTTTAAAATTATTATTAACCGCGATATACGCTTTGTTGAGATACGAAGCATCGCCCAAGCCTGGATTCATTTCATATAAAAGCAGTTTGTCGATGAAAGCATTTACGTCATCCACTGATTTACAGGTCAAGCGGCCGATATTGATTTCATAGTCATAATCGGTTATTATATCGGTTGTCCCCAAATAGAAAGGAATATCCTGCCCTACAATAATAGAGCCACCCTTTGGCCGCCACGAATTGTTCAATTCGCCAAAATACAGGTCGGATGGGGTTCTGACTTTCTTCCCGGACTCGAAAGGCTCGGCAGTTCCGTATCTTATAGGCAGTTGCCCGCCGAGTAGCACATGTCGGGTGGCAAAATTGGAATAGGCATAAGATAGGAAGCTACGCAATTTTCCGGCATCGTCGTTAAGGTCGGACACCACATCGCCGTCGGCGAACTGCGAGTGAGATAGTATGTCCTCGATGCAGACTACATTGGCGGTGTAGCCTGCCGATTTTCGGTAGGCGGCAAGGCGTTCGAACGCCCGCTTGAAATTGCGCGTCGTCACAATAATATATTCGTAAGGGCCATCGCCAATGAACGGAAGTTTTCTGCGAACTTTCTGCGGCGATTGCTTGGCAACATTGCGTTCCACTTCAGCGGGATTTACGACCTTTCGTTTAAGCTCCTCGGCGGATTCCTCGGCTATGGACATGTCGGCAGGGAATACGGGTCGAGGAGTCAGCTGCGAGACGTCGTCCTGAATCGACCATGACAGGGCTATGTCCATGTCGTAGGCGAATGTGACGGCATTGTTCATGGCGTCGTACTGCACAGGGTGTATCGCCACCGCCACTGTCTTGTTTATGCCCGCGCTGTAGCTTTCGCCAACTATCTCGGCGATGGGTGCGGGGGTGGAGCGGGTGTACAATGCCGGGTTGGCATGCGTGATGCTTTCGCCGCGGCCGTCGGTGCTGCCCGGTTCCTGATTGGGGAATGGCAGATGCGGCAGTTCGTGTCGGCTTTGCCCCGTCACGCGGGTTTCGATGTTGAATTTCTCGGAGTTGTAGGGCACAGAAAAGTGTATTATTTTCACAGGCAGCATCGGAGCGCCGCTTTCTCCACCGCTAAAAAGACCCTCGGTGGAAATTTTGCTGTAATGGGCATTGCCGAGTATTGCGGATTCTATGCACAGCGAGTTTTTGTCAAATTGCACGTGTGCCGACGTGGCATCCGATGCGTGTGCCATGCACGCGGAAAGAATGCAGATATATGACAAGGAGAGCAGACGTTTCATTTACCGAGAGTGTTAGCGGGTTATAATCATTCGTCGTGTGCCGAGTTCGCAGCCGTCGGCAATAAGAGTGTAGATGTACATGCCTGCGTTGTATTCGTCGGCTGAAACGCTTATTGTGCCGTCGAGGAGACGGGTGTCAAGTCGGTAGGATTTTATCTGAAGTCCCTGCAGGTCGTACACATATATGCATGCTTCGGATGCGCCCTCGGGCAGACGATAGTCAATTCTGCTTACGCCGGTGCACGGATTGGGAGTGTTTTGTCCGAGGTATGGGTTTTCTGCTTCGGCGTTGTCTATGCCTGCCTGCGCAGCCCGCGTCCGGGAGGGCTCGAGACCGGCGTCGGCACGTAGTTCTGCTATCTCTGCCGACAGGGTGTTTATGGCTTCTACGAGCAGCGGAATCATGCCCACGTAGTCTATGTACGATTCTCCCGCTTTGTCGGTGGACACCAAGGCCGGAAAAGCCTCTTTCAGCCCGTCGAGCCTCAGGGCATACACTTCGTTTGTCGTGGCGGCTTCGTCGCGCAGCGCGGCGTAAAACGCGGCATCCTCGGCGTCTTTCTGCAGGAAGCCTTTTTCTGCGGCTTTTGCCGGCGCGTGGCTTGCGGTGGCGGGCTGCGTGTGCCTGAATGCCTGTAGTGTGTTTAGGAGTGCCACCACATCCGGCATTTCATCTTGTTGTGCGTCGGCTTTTTTCGGTCGCGTGATTATGTTGACGGCCTTTGTCAGGTAGGCCGGAGCTATTATTTTATGGTTGAAGTTTAGGTTAAGGCTCTTGTGGTCGTCGTATGTGAATATTGTGTCCATGGCTTCCGGCCCTGTCGTAAGACACGTGCCGTGCTTTCCGTGAAGCCATAGGCGGTCGGTGTCTGTATCACCGGCCTCGCCTGCCATTACGTTGAGCGTGTACAATGAAGCGGCATCGCCGAACGCTATGCGTGCCCCTGCTGCGTATTCTCCGTAGGGCCCTCTGATTTTAATTTTTGTAATTGTGTCAAGCTGAGCGTCCGGAACCGATGATATATCAATGGTCTTTGTTCCGAGCAATAATTGGTCGTGATGGTTGATTTCAAGTTGTGCTAATGCGCAAAATGACACGGAAAAAGCTAATAGCGATGCAAGACTTCTTGTTTTCATGGCGGAAATATAGGTTTTTGCAAATTTACGTTTTTTATTCACAAAACCAATGCCTCTAATGTTAAAAAACACTAAGAGGGTGTTTCGTGATATCTGTTAAAGCGCAGGTTGACAAAAAGACGCCAAGACAGCGCCATTGTTAAACTTGCCATCAATCGAATCATCAAATAATATCTGTCAAAGTGGCGTCAAAGGCTTCGCCTCCAAAAAATTTTAGTGTCTTTATCCCTTCGTCTCAGTCACATAGCCACCGCTATGCATCCATCCTCTCGGGGATAAATCCATCTCAAACTTTTTGGCCTGCGCCTTAACGGATATTATGAAACACCCTCTAAAGGCAAATATCGTTGCTCAAGCGCTGCTATTCAGCAGGAAATCAATTGTTGCCGAGGCGCATGCGCACGTAGCCTATGAGGAAGTCGGCGAGACGTTCCATGGGCATAGAGGAGGAGTCGACGGTGAGGTCGTAGCTTCGGGCGTCGCCCCAGGTCTTGTCAGTGTAGAAGTTGTAGAACGATGCACGCAGCTTGTTGGCCCGGCGTGCGAGCGCACGCGCCTGTTCGGGGTCGGCTGCGTCGTTGCGCTCGATTATGCGTCGAATGCAGTCGCTTTCGGGGGCATGGACGAAGATGTTGACGGTGTTTGTCGCATGGCGCAGCACATAGTCGGCGGTGCGGCCCACGATTACGCAACTTTCGCGCTCGGCTATGCGGCGTATGCAGTCGCATTGGGCCTTGTATATGCTGTCGGCGCTGATGCTGGTGGGATCGGAGTACCACGACATGGGGTTGTAGCCGTGGGCAAAGGAGAACACTCCAGATATGAAGCGCGGCATGCGCTCGTCGTTTCTCTCGAAATACTCCGGTGCGACGCCCGAATGGCGGGCGGCTTCGAGCAGAAGGCGTTTGTCGTAGAACGGTATTCCGAGACGTTCGGCCACGAGGCGTCCGAGCACGCGCCCGCCGCTGCCGAATGAGCGGCCTATGGTGATGGCGAAATTGTTGTCCATGGCGTGGGATGGTTTTAGAGCTTTGGCAAAGGTAGCAAACGGCGGCGATATATGCAATGTGCGTACCTGAAAAAAGTGTAGGCTTTTGGAGGGTGTTGTTAAACACCCTCTTATTCCATGTCGCGGCGCAGCTGCCAATGGATGCGTATTGCGGCGGCACGGCGGCCGTCGGCATGCAGGATTTCGCATTCGGAACAGCCGTCCGGGCGGTCGGCTATGCGCAGCGTGGCCTGATCGCCGTAGCGCAGCTCGTGGTTGAACGCTATGTCGAGCCGCCGCACGGCGTAGCGGTCGTGGTGGGCGAGCGGCCAGTGGTCGAGCACGCGTGCGAGGTAGCGCACGGTGTTGACATGACGGTTGAAGTCGATGTCGGTGTAGCCGAAGCGAATGGGCTCGGACGTGGCTTCGGCGCCTAACGGGGCTAACCGCCGCGGGTGTGCCACAGGGCACGGACGGTCGTGGCAGGGGATGGCATCGCGCTCGAAGGCCGAGAGGTCGGCCATGGTGCGGCGGTTCATGTCGATGGCCACCCATGTTGAGCGTCCGGCGGCAATGGCTGCGCCTCCTGGCTCCACCATGTCGAACGCTCGTTCGGAGAAATGGCGGTTGTAGGATTCTATCCAGGTGTTGAGTGCATAGTCTTCGTTGATGCGTGGAAAACGCATCACTTCGAGGCTGATGCGGCTCAGCACCCAGCCGATGCCAGCCGTGCGCAGCTGTTCGTAGCCCACTTCGAGGCAGTTGGCGTGGCGGGTGGCAATTTCGATAATCCGCTGCACGAGCAGTGTGGCCGGCATGAGCGAATGGGCGTCGGTCTCGCCTGCGGTGAGGTTGTAATGGCTGTTGTAGAGTGCCTGGCGCATAATGTGAATCTTTTCTATAAAAACGGCGGCGGTAGCGGTTTTGTTGTCATGTGCGGTCGTTTTTTTTGTGTGGTTTTTATGCGACGAGGGGCGCGCCGGCCGGCGCGCCCCTCGTTCTGTATGCTGTCAGTTTACTGCTGCACTGCGCTCTGCACGAAGTTGAGCGAGTGGTTTTCTATCTTTTCTTTGCCGAGGAGCAGGCTCATGGGGGTGAAGTGGTTGATGCCGAGAGCCTGGTTGAAACGTGCGGCGTATTCCTCGAAGTTGTAGGGGCGGCCTTCGGTCTTGGCGTCGAGCACCTGGAACACGATTACGGCGTTGTTGCCGGCCACAGGGCCTACTACCGCGCCTTTTTCTGCTCCGGCCACGGCGCCCTGGATGGCGCTTTCGTTGAAGCCGATGCCGGGAATCATGGCCTGGCTGAACACTACGCTCACAGTGTCGACTTTCGACTCCATGGCTGCCGCGTAGCCGGCGATGTCGCTTGCCTTGCCTGCGTAGCGCTCAACGAGGGCTTCGCCGCGCTTCTTGGCCAGAGCCTGCTGGCGCAGGGCGGGGTTGACGGGCGCTGCGGTGTGGGGCAGGTAGTCGCCGTCGTAGATGTCTTTTACGGCCACGGCCATGAGGTAGGTCTGCTTGTTGTCCTGGAACGAGGGCGAAACCTGTCCTTTGCGGGCATCCATGGCCCACTTCACGGCACCGCGGCTGTCGGCTACATTGCCCACGAGGGGAGTGGACGCGCTCACCATGGCGGGCACGGCGGTGTAGCCGTTCTCAGCGGCGTGGGCGCTGAAGTCGTCGGCCGAAGAATTGGCGGCAAGGAAGGTGTTGAGGTCGCCGGAGAGTTGGGCGATGGTCTCGTTGGAGGGGTCGATGGTGTATTCTATGACGGCGAGGTCGTAGAAAGGCACGGGGGCGTGGCGGCGCTCTACGCGGTAGATGCCGGCGGCGCTCTGACCCTGGATGGAGTCGGTGAAGATGAATGCTTCGCCCACGGTGGCATTGGTGAGGCGGGCTGCGAGGCTTTCAGGGAAACCGCCGCCGAGCGATGTCCATGTGCTGTCGATGCCCTGAAGGGTGCTGCCGTCGCTGAGCGATGCCATGGAAGCTCCGCCGCGCACTGCGGCAAGGGCGCTGTCGAGCATTTCGGGCGTCTGCGCCATGAGGTACGACACCTGGATGGAGTCGATGTCGTTGTGCTTGTCGATGAGCTTGGCTATGGTGTATTTGTCGTTGACGTGGCTCAGTATGGCGGCGGTGCCGGCGGCTGCCGTGTCGGCGAATGCCTTGAGGCTGCGGTCGGTTATCTGCGATGCGGGAACTTCCACGCGGTTGACGAGGAAGCGGGTCGATGCGCTCACGCCGTCGGTGCCGGGCTGTGAATTGAGAGCCAGAAGGGCGTCTTCTACCTCTTTCTGTCCGGCGAGGCGGTCGGCCTGCGAAGGCTCGATGCTTACGAGCACATATTCCACGGCGCGGTTTTCTTCGCCGAGGCGGTAGCTTTCCTTGGCCTGCTGCCATGCTGCGCGGATGTCGTCGTCGGTTACGTCTACGTCGCTTGCCGCACTGAGGCTCTTGGTGGTGTAGGCGATGCTGCGGGAGTTGGCACCGTCGTCGTAGATGGAGCGTGCGTCGAGCTTGTTGGCTGTGAACAGGCCGGCCACGAGGCGGTTGAATTTCTCGTTTTTGAGGGCGGCTTCAACGTCGGCTTCCGTAGCTGCCCACGCGCTCTTTATCTGGTTCCCGATTTCGGGGGTGAGGCCGTATTTGGCGGGATTGGCCATGGCGTCGTACACGGCGGTGCCGGAGGGTGCGGGCAGGCCGAGCTGCTGGGAGAGGGCGGAGATGAAGCGTGCGGCGGCCGGGTGGGGCATGTCGCCGGTCATGGCTGTGGTGAGTTCGGCGTCGGTGACGGTGATGCCGAGACGGTCGTATTCTTTTTCAAGGAGCTGCTCCACAAGGAGTTCCTGGATTACGTTCTGACTCATGCGGTCGTTGTCGAACTGACGGCCTTGTGCCTGATACTGCTCGCTGAGCTGCGACAGGCGGTTCTGATAGGCTGTGTAGTCCACTTGTGCGCCGGCGGCTTCAGCCACTGTTGTGCCCGAGCCGAAGTATGTGCGGCCGGAGGTCAGGAAGTCGCCGAGGATGAATGCAAGCAGCGCCACGATGATGATGACGAATAGCAGCACCGACTTGCTTCGGATTTTTTCTAAGGTTGCCATTTGATAATATGAGTGGTTTTTTATTGATTTTTTGATACAAGCGCACAAAGATAACTAAATTCCGACAATTACACAAGAAAAGCGCGCCGTGGCGCGCTTTTTTGGAAATTATATGTGTCAGCGGCGGCGGTCGGCCAACTGCTTTTTGTCGTTTTTGCGGGCTTCTTTTGCCTGTTTTGTCGTGAGGTGTCTTACATCTCTGACTTCAATATCGACGCGCATCTCACATCGGGTGGAAGGGGCGTCAAACGCGCGGCTGAAAATGGCGCCTGTGGCCGTCATGTCCAGGGTCTGCGTTATGGTGCGCAGAGAGTCGGCGCATATGTCGGATGTGTCGTCGCCTGCATACGTGCATCGTATTTTCCATTTCTTTATTTCGGGCGATGCGCCTATCCATCGCATTATCTTTGCGTCGTCTTTGTCTATCCGCGCGCCCATGTCGAATATCAGTGTCGTGCTTTCGGGAGTCGTCGCCGTGCTGTCGGCTTTCAGAGCGTTGAAAGCGAGCGGTGTTGGCCAGAATGCGTCAAGCAGTTTCATCCCGAAAGTGTCGCTGTGTATAGCGTCGCCGTTTTGCTCACCGCAAATTGAATCGGCGTAAGTGTCGTATTGTATGTGGCCTTTACCGTCGATATAGTAAACGGCCACGCCTTTTTTGGCGACCCGTAAGTTTGATGTGGCGTTGAAGCATTCGTAGCAGGCGTCGAATGTGCCTTCTATGCGTGTCACGGAGCCTTCGGCGCGGGCAGTGAGGAGTGCGGCACAGAAAATGAATAAAATGAAAAGCTTATGCATTATAAGGAATTAATAATAGGAAAGTTGGCTGTTGGCGGTCATCTTGGATTTTGTGCCGGCCTAATGTGTTGATTTTTCCGGGAAACAAGTGCTAAGCATAATGGCCATTAATAAAGAAATAAAGGTTGCGGATTTGGTAAGGCGTAATACGGAATTTTTCATTGTGGTATGTTTAAAGGTTTGTGCAAAACTACAAATAAAGTATCAAATTCACAAACTATTAAAGTAAAATTTATCTCATGGCTTGAAAGAGTGCCGTTTTGAAAGCAAAGTGCAATCAGGAGCAAGAGGGGCAGCAGCGCCGGTTTTGCATGCGAAATATTCGCGCAAAATCATAAAACATTTTCACGGCGACTTGTATTTCTGAGGCGCAGGTTGCGACGGACGCATCCGCGACCACTTCACCTGTCGATATGGCAGCTACGACCGCACCGACGACTTCCTCAACAGCTTATGACACTTGGAGTGCGCTTCGTAATTTATTTCCGCCGTATTGAACAGGACGTATGGAAAGAATCGCCGCTACGCGGCTCCGCCATTTTGGAGGCTGGATTAAACCCCGGGCCGTGACCGCTACGCGGCCTTGGCCCGGGGCTAATATTGAGTCTTGCCGCTATGCGGCTGCCCGGCGCCATGCGCCATTCTCGTTCTCACGTTCGTTTTTGTCTCTTTGCCGCATATGCTGTGCGTACTACTCTGCCAAGAAGGGGGGGCAGGCGCATAGCGCCGGGCAGCCGCATAGCGGCAATTCTGTTCTTAGCCTTAGGCCTGCCGAGCCGCATTGCGGCGGCTCCTCCTTCCGTTTTTTACATCACATATACGTTCGACAGAGCGTATGTGGGCGGTTGGTTCAGGCAAAGGCTATGGTCACGTGTATGTAGAGCGGAGTATCGCTGGGGACGTAGCCGAACATCATGTTCATGTTGCCGCATATGTGCATCGTATTTTCCATTTCTTTATTTCGGACGATGCGCCTATCCATCGCATTATCTTTGCGTCGTCTTTGTCTATCCGCGCGCCCATGTCGAATATCAGTGTCGTGCTTTCGGGAGTCGTCGCCGTGCTGTCGGCTTTCAGGGCGTTGAAAGCGAGCGGGGTTGGCCAGAATGCGTCAAGCAGTTTCATCCCGAAAGTGTCGTATTGTATGCTGCCTTTGCCGTAGATATAGTTAAATGGACACGCCTTTTAATAAATAAAACTCAAAATATGCTTTATTTTTTAGTCTGCAATGTGTCGAGATAGCGGTCGGTGCGGTCGTAATTGCCGTATTTGCAGGTGAAATGGTTTTGTATGCGGCCCTCGGGTGAGAGTTGGAAAAGCACGGGCGTGTCGGCGTTGTCGAAATCTGCGGCCAGGCTGTCGCAGGCGTAGAGCGAGAACTGTGGCCCGAAATCGGGCGCCATGACGTAAAGGTCGCGAAGTTGTATGTTCTTTAGCATCAGGACTATGTGCCAGTCGGGATGCGCTGCGGCGAATTTATTCAAAGATGCCGTGAGGGCATTGACACAAGGGCGGCAGGCCGATGTGGAGAAACGTGCCACAAGAGTGTTTTCGCCCGAAATTGACGCAGGGCTGATGCTTTCGCCTTTGTAGTCGAGTATTCTCTCGTTGTTGCTTATCGCCATGCCGTTGCATTCGGCGCTGATTTCGACTTCGTCGTCTACGGGAGTAGCTTCGTTCATACGTGCGGCGGCCGCCGTCGGCACAGGCTCTGCTGTCGATTTTCTCAGTTCCGACAACTGGAAGCCGAGGCAAAACATCATTGTTCCGGCGAGTATGAGCATAATGGTGCGTTTCATTGCAATTCGTGTTTATGAATGGAGTAGATGATGGGATTTGACTCGATGTTGGCGTTGTCGCGCAGCTCCATGCGTAGGCTGTCGCAGTCGAGCAGGAAAAAGGTGGTCTGCGAATAGCGACCGTCGGCTGACGCATAAGTGCGAACATTGCAACTGTCGGAGGTGGTGTCGTAACGTACGAGATAGTTGCGCCGGTCGCTGCCCGTGAGGCAGAAATACAAGTTGTCGCCGTCGGGTTGAAGATAGCGTATCAGCGACACATATGCCGTGCCGTTGCCATTTTCTTTCGAGAAAAATGCCGAAAGGCGCTCTCGCATATGGGGGAGGTTCTGAATGTAGGCCGGTAAGCTGTTTTTGCCAGTGTTCAGTACGTAGGCTGGCCTTATGCCGGTGCTATTGGCGGCAAACACCGTGTCGCGTAGCGGCTCCCATATGAGCATGCGTTGCCTGATTGAGTCGGGGCATGCGCCGTCCATCAGATATGAACTTTCTTTAACCTGTCTGCCTGGCAGAGCTTTGCGGTAGGAATAATCGTTGCCGTAGAGCGATACGAGCGGATTGCGTTGGGTGCTCCCTCCAGTGGAGCCGTTTATGGTGATGACGCTCCCGTCGGCCAATTTGAAAAGCATTCTCGGCGGCTGGTTTTTGCGGAATTGTGTGTTTCTGAAAGGATGGTCTTTGCCCACGAATGTGCCGTCCGCCAAATATTTGCCAACTGATTTTGTGTTGGCATCGAACAGCATAATCGTGTCGCCGCAGCTCCATGCGTTTGAAATGTCGGAAAAATCCTGTTCGGCTGTGCCGTATTTCGCCACGTCGCATAGGTATCGGCCCGTGGCTTTGTCGAAAGCGCGCAGCTTGCTGCGCGAACTTACCACGTATGCGCCGCCTATTGGCAAAAGCCGGTCGATGCCGAATAGCCTTGAGCTATCAGACGCTTCGAGCCTTACCATTCTTGTGGTATCGACGTCTACGGCGACGCATCGGTCGGCGTCCACGCGCAGTTCTTTCGGCGCGTCATAATTGTTCTTGCCGTTGCACGCCGCTAATACTGCCAGTGCGGCTAAGGCAAAATATTTATGCATAATGTGGTGGATGTGTTTATGTTTCCGGCAGACATTTGCATGTCAGGCCGCAGCAGGCATAGTAGCCCTCGTCGCAGGTGACGGAGCAGCCCACACTTGTCTCGCCGTTGATGTCGATGCCGGCGGGGATGTCGCAATGGCGCGTGCCGTTGCCGCCACTGTAGCATTCTGTGGTCGCAGTTTCTTTGTCAGCTATAGCTGTCTGTTCGTTTTTGCACGATATTACGGCGAAAAGCACGGCGTTTGATAGTGCGAGGAGGAGCATTACCCGTTTCATACTTATGTTGTGCGAATGTTATTAAACAACCTCTTAATCCCTGTGTCTGTTCATCAAGGATAACAAGCACAGGGTGATATGTTTATTGATGCTCATGTATATGGGATATGTCTACACAATGACACCCGACACCACAGCATGCGTAAGTGAGTCCTGTGCATGTAACTGAGCATTTCCCGCCAAATCCATCTGCATCACCATCTAAAGAGCACGAGGTAGAACCAGGCCCTCCAGAAATGCAAGGACTGAATATGTTAGATTGAATCTCAATTTCGTCATCTTCCTGGTATTCATTGGGGTCATCCCATGAATTCTCATCCCATATGTTTTGGGGTGTTGCGTAAACTGTCACATTAGCGACAAATAGAGCAAAGATTAAATAGTAAAGCTTTTTCATTTGTTTGTAAATAATTATGTAAATATTTAACAAGGCGTACAAATAAATTGTTTATGTGTGATAGATATTTATTGCAATTTGCTTAACGTGCCCCTCGGGCGTATATGTAAAAATCGTGGCTGCGCCGGGTAGGCGCAGCCACGTATGCGTGTCGGACAGTTGTATGGTTCAGGCAAGGCCGAATGCGGCACGCAGGGGCTCCACATAGTCGAGCTTCTCCCATGCGAACAGCTCGGCGTCGATGGTGATGGGCTGGGCATCGTAGCGCGAGGCGAACTGCAGCTGCACGCGGCGCGGGGTGCGGCCCACGTGTCCCCATGTGGCGGTGGCGCGGTAGATGGGCTTGCGCAGGCCGAAGCGCTGCTCGATGGCGTGCGGACGCATGTCGAAGATTTCGGCCACCCGGGCGGAGATTTCGGCGTCGGAGGCATCGACGCGTGCGGTGCCCTGGGTGTCGACAAGCAGGCTAACGGGCTGGGCGCAGCCGATGGCGTAGGCCACCTGCACGAGCGCGCGCGAGGCGATGCCTGCGGCCACGAGGTTCTTGGCTATGTGGCGTGCGGCGTAGGCTGCCGAGCGGTCCACCTTCGAGGGGTCTTTGCCGGAGAAGGCTCCGCCGCCGTGTGCCCCGCGTCCGCCGTATGTGTCGACGATGATTTTGCGTCCCGTAAGACCGGTGTCTCCGTGGGGGCCGCCCACCACGAATTTGCCTGTGGGGTTGACGAGCAGGCGGAAGTCTGTGTCGAGCAGGTGGCGCATCTGTTCGGGCAGCACGGCACGCACGCGCGGGAGCAGGATGGCGCGCACGTCGGCCTCGATGCGCTGCTGCATGGCTGCATCGGCCTGCTGTTGCGAGGTGGAGGCGTCGGGGTGGATGAATTCGTCGTGCTGCGTGCTCACCACTATCGTGTGCACGCCCACAGGGCGGTGCCGGTCGTCGTATTCCACAGTCACCTGACTTTTGCTGTCGGGACGCAGATAGGTCATTTCGCGGCCTTCGCGGCGTATGGCCGACAGTTCTTTGAGTATGGCGTGGGCGAGGGCTATGGTCACAGGTATGTAGAGCGGAGTCTCGTCTGTGGCGTAGCCGAACATCATGCCCTGGTCGCCGGCGCCCTGCTCCTCGGGGGCGGAGCGCTCTACGCCGCGGTTGATGTCGCCGCTCTGCTCGTGGATGGCGGAGAGAATGCCGCAGCTCTGTGCGTCGAATCCTATGCGGCTGTCATTATAGCCTATTTCGCCGATTACGCGACGCACCACTTCGTGCAGGTCTACATAGGCGCTGCTCTTGATTTCGCCGGCGAGCACCACCTGGCCGGTTGTGACGAGGGTTTCGCACGCTACTTTCGACTGCGGGTCGCGGGCGAGGAATTCGTCGAGCACGGCGTCGCTGATTTGGTCGGCCACTTTGTCGGGATGGCCTTCCGACACGCTTTCTGATGTGAAGAGATAGTTCATTTCGGTAAGTTGGTTTATGTGCATAAAAAAACAGCGGCCCTTGCGGGGGGCTGCTGTGCGGTATATATGCTGACGGCCGCGACGGGCGCGGACACGGATTGCAGTTTTAGCATTTTTTCAAGAGGTTGCAAGCAGCCAAATTTTTCCTCTGTGGGCTGCAAAGTTAATGCTTTTTTCCGAACTGTGCAAATGTTATTTTTTAATCTGTCGCTGCGAGAGGAATGAAAGCGCTATTTCATAGGCGTTTATCGCTATTATGGCCGTGCTTGCCGTCTCGATGGCGAGCATCATCATGGATTCTGCGCCGGGTGCTATGGCGTCGAGCATGCCGGATATTGTTTTTGTGCCGATGCGTGGCAGCAGAAGCCCCATGGCTGTGCCCGCCACGGCGCCTGCGGCGAATGCCATCGCCGCAGCGAGACGCCTGCGGCGCAGCAGGGCGGCGTTGCTTTTGCGCACGGTCTCCACGGCGTCGAGGCGCCGTTGCAGCGATGCCATGAACAGGCCTTGGCCTGTGGGCGCTTCCGGGCGGAATCCGGCGAATAGCCGGCGCAGCTGTATGTCTTGTGTTTCTTCCTGTGTGCTCATGAGAGAAGGTGTTTGAGGTGGTGGCGTCCGCGCGAGAGCTGTTGTTTCACGGCGTCGGCCGAGTCGCCGGTGATGTCGGCGGTTTCCCGCACAGAGTAGCCCTCAAGGTAATGCAGCAGTATGGCGGTTGCGCTCTTTGTCGCTTAGCTGTGCGAGCGCGCTGTAGAGCGGCTCGTAGCGGAATGCGTCGTCGGCTTTGCCGGGCGCTATCATGTCGGCGGCGCCGTCGAGGGCGGCAGAGGGTCGCGCCGAGCGGCGGTGGGAGATATAGTTGTTGTAGGCTATGCGGTGCAGCCATGCAGCGAAGCGCGACGGGTCGCGCAGGTCGTCGAGCATCAGATAGGCGCTGATGTAGCTTTCCTGCGCTATGTCGTCGGCGAGGGAGGCGTCTCCGCAGCATAGCGCCGTCAGGAAGCGCCGGAGCGCTTCCTGCGTGCCGAGTACGAGATTCTCGAATGTACTGCGGTCCATCGGCGGTGCTCAGTCGCGGTGTTCGTTGTTTTCCTTGTTTACGCCGTTGGTGCGCCGTCCCACGAAATAGACTATCAGGTAACTGATGCCGATGGCGAAGCATACGCCGCTTGAAATAAGATGGCCTATCACCGCGCCGCCGTTCATGTATTCCATGTGGAAGTGGAAATAGGCGGAGGATACGGCGAATACTATGCCGAGCAGAGTGAACATGCATCCGAGCAGCAGGCGGTTCAGAAGATTGGGGCGGGACGGAGTGGACGGTTTTCCGAATGCTTCGATAAGCTGTGCGGTCTCGATTCCGGGATTGCTTTCAATGGCTTTGATGATTATTTCTTTGCGGTTGTTGTCGGCTCTGCTTCTTGCGTTCGTCACGATTGTCACGATGAGGACTGGCAGGACAACGCAGATGGCTACCGGGGTTAAAAATTGGTTGGCGATGCCGAGTGCTATAAGTGCTGGTGTCATATGTATATTGTTTTGAAAGTTGTTTTCGGATTGTCTTCCGTATATATGACGCAAAGCGAATCCGAAAGGTGACACGGGTAGTGAAAAAAACAGCCTCCGTGTACGGCACGGAGGCTGCTTTTGAGATAAGTGGCAGTTAAGTAACTTCAAGCTTCGTACAGGGACATCGGTGTCGGATTACATAATAAACTTGCGTATCGGCGCCGCCGCCCGAAAGCTGGTTCACACCCAAATGACTGTCTCTGAAATATGTTATGAATGTGGATTTAACAATGTCAGCCATTTCTGCCGTTGTTTCAGGCTTAAGAAATCCTGTTCTCCTTCCGAATTCAGAAGGATGTATCACAAGGCCACAGTCGACCGATATGGCGCTTGTATTGTGCAGGAGGTATGATGCACACAAAAGCCCCGCAGCAGTTTGCTGCAGGGCTTTTGTGCTTTTGGATGCTGTCTGTTAGCCGTTGTATTTCTTCATCACTGCGATGAGGTCGAGCACCTTGTTGGAGTAGCCGATTTCGTTGTCGTACCAGCTTACAACTTTCACGAAGGTGTCGGTGAGGGCGATACCGGCTTTGGCGTCGAAGATAGAAGTGCGCACGTCGCCGAGGAAGTCGCTGCTTACCACTGCGTCTTCGGTGTAGCCGAGGATGCCTTTGAGTTCGCCTTCGCTGGCTTCCTTCATGGCAGCGCAGATTTCAGCGTAGGTGGCGGGCTTGGCGAGGTTGACGGTGAGGTCGACAACGCTTACGTCGAGAGTGGGGACACGCATCGACATGCCGGTGAGCTTGCCGTTGAGTTCGGGGATGACTTTACCTACAGCCTTGGCAGCGCCGGTGCTGGAGGGGATGATGTTGCCGCTTGCTGCACGGCCGCCGCGCCAGTCCTTCATGGAGGGGCCGTCGACGGTCTTCTGGGTAGCGGTGGTGGAGTGAACGGTGGTCATGAGACCGTCGGTGATGCCCCATTTGTCGTTGAGGACCTTAGCGATGGGAGCAAGGCAGTTGGTGGTGCAGGAAGCGTTGGAAACGAACTTCTGGCCTGCATAGGTGTTGTCGTTCACGCCTACTACGAACATGGGGGTAGCGTCCTTGGAGGGAGCGGACATAACCACGTATTTGGCACCGGCTTCGATGTGGGCCTGTGCTTTTTCTTCGGTGAGGAAGAGGCCGGTGGATTCAACCACGTATTCGGCTTCTACAGCGCCCCAGTTGATTTCTTTGGGGTCGCGGCATGCAGTCACGCGGATGTGCTTGCCGTTGACGATGAGTTCGCTCTTTTCGAGGTCGAAGTCAACAGTGCCGTCGAACTGGCCGTGCATGGTGTCGTACTTGAGCATGTAAGCCATGTAGTCGACGGGAAGAAGGTCGTTGATTGCAACTACTTCGATGTCTTCGCGCTTGGTGGATGCGCGGAAAACGAAGCGACCGATACGGCCGAAGCCGTTAATACCGATTTTAGTCATAATTGTTGTTGATATAAACTATTGGGTTATGAATGTTTACGTTCTCAGACCGCCCTTTGCGGGGGTGGCGCCTTTCGGCGCAGCAAATTTACGGAAATTTTTCGACAATTGGCGTGCTCGGCAAAAAAAATATGACTCCTGTTACGCCGGCTTAAGCATTTTTATCCAAATACGTCGCTATAATATAATAAATGTGTAGCAGTGTGAACTATGTTGATTAATTATGCTTTTTGGCATTTGTAGCATAATTGTAACACATATATTCAGTATCGTTAACAATTATTGTCATACCTTTGCAGCGTCCAATAATTATCCAATTTTCTATTCTAAACGCTATGTTACTACGTTTTAGGCAGACGACTATGAGAGTTTTCGCGGCTCTTATGCTCGTCTTTTTTAGTTTTTCCGCGATAGCACAGGTGACCACGGCTTCCATGGCCGGTCTTATCACCGAAAACAACGCAGAGCCTATAATCGGCGCTTCGATTGTGGCCACGCACGAGCCTTCGGGCACCCGCTACACGGCGGTGAGCAACGTCGACGGCCGTTACAGCATACAAGGTATGCGCGTCGGCGGCCCTTACACGGTGCGAGTGTCGTATGTAGGCATGCAGCCCGTGGCATTTGAGAACATCATGCTTCAGCTGGGTGAAATCGAGGAATTGAACGTATATTTGACGCCGGGTTCGACAGAGCTCGGCGAACTTGTTGTCAGAGGCCGTGCCAGCAAGTTCTCGGCAGAGAAAACCGGCGCCACCACCAACATCTCGCAAGCTCAGATTCTCTCCACTCCCACTGTGAACCGCAGCATCTCCGACCTCGCCCGCATGTCGCCTTATGCCAACGGCATGAGCTTCGCCGGCGGCGACGGACGCTCGACCAACTTCACCATCGACGGAGCCAACTTCAACAACAACTTCGGTCTTTCCGAATCGCTTCCCGGCGGCGGCAACCCCATCTCGATGGACGCTATCGAGGAAATGCAGGTGGTTGTGGCTCCGTTCGACGTGCGTCAGACCAACTTCATCGGCGGTGGCGTGAACGCCATCACGAAGTCGGGTACCAACGACTTCAAAGGCACGGCCTACGTATATTATACCAACCAGGACCTCCGCGGCAACCGCATCAACGGTGAGGACCTCGGCGGACGCGCCGACGAAAGCAAGACCATCTACGGCTTCACTCTCGGCGGCCCCATCGTGAAGAACAAACTTTTCTTCTTCGCCAACTACGAACACGAAACCACGCCTTTCCAGGTAATCAAATACCGCGCCCGTGAGGACGGAGAAGCCGTAGACGGCATGGTGTCGCGCACTCTCGCCAGCGACATGCAGCGCGTGGGCGACCATCTCCGCAACAAGTACGGCTACGATCCCGGAAGCTACAGCAACTTCCCCGGCGACGCCTCGAACAACAAGTTCCTCGGCCGACTCGACTGGAACATCAACGATTTCCACAAACTCAGCCTCCGCTTCAACCATACCAAGAACTCCACCTGGAACGCTCCCAACGGCAACTCGTCCGACACGGGCTACCGTCTCAACGGCACAAGCCGTGTAGGACCCATGTCGATGGCGTTCGCCAACTCTATGTACTCCATGGACAACAAGGTGACATCGTGGGCGCTCGACTTCAACAGCCGCTTCACTGACAATCTGAGCAACCAGCTCCTGTTCACCTACACCAACATCGAGGACATGCGCGGCAGCAACTCCAGCCCTTTCCCCTTCATTGACATCATGGCCGGATTCGACGATGCCGGCAACCCCATCCTCGAGCCCTACATGAGCGCCGGCTACGAACTTTTCACGTGGAACAACGGCGTCAAGAACAAAATCTATAATGTCACCGACAACGTGACGTGGAACATTGGCAACCACCGTCTCATGGGTGGCATCAGTTTCGAGCACCAGTACGCCAACAACGCCTACATGCGTAACGGCACAGGCTACTACCGCTACTATTCCGTGGAGGACTTCCTCAACGGCGCAGCTCCCGAAAGCTTCGCTCTCACCTACGGCTTCAACGGTGAAAAGGAACCTAACGCACAGGTCACCTTCAACCAGCTCGGCATCTATCTCCAGGACGAGTGGAACATCAGCAAGAAGTTCAAACTCACCTACGGCGTGCGCCTCGACGAACTGATGTTCGACAACAGCGACCTCGCCCGCAACAAAGCCATCTACGCCCTCAACTTCGGCGGCCAGCATATCGACACAGGCAAATGGCCCGCAAACCGCATGCAGGTGTCGCCCCGCGTGGGCTTCAACTGGGACGTGCTCGGCAACAAGAGCCTGCGCGTGCGCGGCGGCACAGGCATCTTCACCGGCCGTCTGCCCCTCGTGTTCTTCACCAACATGCCCACCAACGCCGGCATGGTGCAGAACTCCGTGACGTACAAGACGACATATGAGAACGGCGTACCTGTCGGCGCGGACCCCAACCTCGCCAAACTCGCAGGCGGCATGATCACTAATGTCGACGATATGATTCAGAAATTCGGCATGCCCACCCAGCTCAGCGACGAGAACCACGTGGCCGGCAGCAAAATCAGCGGTGTGGCCGACGACTTCAAGATGCCCCAGGTGTGGAAATCAAGCCTCGCTCTCGACTGGCAGGTGCCCGTGAAATTCCCCTTCACCCTCACCGGCGAGTTCATGTACACCAAGAACATCAACGCCGTCACCATCAACAACATCAACATCAAGCCCATCGACCAGTGGAACGGCGGCAAAGGTGCTGAATATTTTGCCGGTGCCGACAATCGCATGATATACGCCCCGGACTACACTTACGTGAAAGGCAAAAACGCCGTATTGCTCGACAACACCAGCAAGGGCTACGGCTACACCTTCAACCTCACAGCCAACATGCAGCCCGTGGACATGCTCAACCTCATGCTCGCCTACACCCACACGGAAAGCAAGGAAGTGAGCGGCATGCCCGGCAACGACCCCGTGAGCACATGGCAGGGCCTCATCACTGTAGACGGTCCCAACTTCGGAACCGTGCAGCGCTCGCGCTACGTGATTCCCGACCGCCTTATCGGCAGCGCCACATGGACAATTCCTTTCGAATATAAAGGCCTGGCGCGCAACACCAACATCAGCATCTTCTACACCGGCTACAGCGCCACGGGCAACAGCTTCTGCTATACCAACGACATGAACGGCGACGGAATTGCCAACGACCTTATCTACATCCCCACAGCAGCTGAAACTCCCGGCTACTTCAAGAGTCAGGACGATGCCGTGGCCTTCGAGGCATTCGTCAACCAGGACAAGTACCTCAACAGCCACCGCGGCCAGTATGCCGAGGCATATGCAGCCCGTGCACCCTGGATTCACCAGTTCGACCTCCGTCTCATGGAAGAATTCGAGTTCAAGGTGGGTAAGACCAAACACGCCATCCAGCTCAGCTTCGACATCATGAACTTCGGCAACCTGCTCAACAGCAGCTGGGGTGTGCAGAAAATCGCCACACAGGCCAGCAACGGATGCCGTGTCCTCAAGTATGAAGGCCGCACCGCCGACAACAAGCCCCAGTTCTCCATGCAGAAGAACGCCAACGGCGAATACTACTCGCAGACCTATGACTACTCCTTCAACAACAGCCAGTGCTGGCAGATGCAGGTAGGCGTCAAGTACATCTTCAAATAACCCGTAGCGCCACGCTATCATACAATATGGCCGGTGCGTCTCATGCGAGACGCACCGGTTTCGTTATATTTATGAGACACCTTAAAATCGGAGTTGCCGCCGGCGCTACTGCACTGGCGCATTAGCGATGCGATACAATTCAGAGGTTGTTTAATAATACTTGTTAATGACAGGGGGGTTGCCAATTCCATTGTCGACAACCTTAACAAAAATTTAAAATTACTTCTGCATGGCGTCTTTTATGTTAACGCACATTTACTCGTCGGTCACAATGGCACCCCATTGCTTCCTCCTCATAAACTGCACCTTAACATAAAATACACCACCCTGTCGTTAACAAGCATTATTAAACAACCTCTTAGGCGTTATGCATTGCGCATGTCGCAGATGACGTAAGATGACTTTACGTATTGTGCATTTCCGGCGCAGCCCATGGTTTTGCGTCCTGCTACTAAAATGGCAGAGCCGCATGATGAGGATTGGCGACAGTATCCCTACAATAAACTGCGCCCCAAAAGTCGGATGACAACTTTTGGGGCGCGGACTTATGGGAGGATTATCAGTTCTTTTGCTTTTTTAAATCGGCCACGATGTTTTTGCCGAAAAGCACCCATGCAGATGCCCCTGCGGCCGCAAGGAACACGAATACCACTATAATCATCGGCTTGGATGGCTTGGATGGGGTGAGCGGCACGCTCGCAGGCTGGACGACAGCGTAGACAGGAGTGATTTCCTGCACTTTTGCCTTGGCCGACTGCAGGCGCTGGGCTGTGGCGTTGTAGAGATTGAAAGCGAGAGCGGCTTCGTTCTGTAGGCGTTCCTGTTCGGTACGCGCCGAGCGCAACACGATGCCTTGGTTCTTGTCCATATAGTCGGCATAGGTCTGCTGTGCCTTATGGTAGTCGGCCTTGGCTTCTTCGTTGAGCTTTTCTGCGTATTTGAGGTCTTCTTTCGCTTTGGAAGTGCGGTATTCCGTCACATAGGTTTTCAGCCGTTCCACGACAGTGTCGGCGAGCAGAGCCGACACCATCGGGTCCTGCATAGTCGTGGAAAGAGTGACTACAAAAGTCTTGTTGTCGACATCGATTCCTATGCGTTCGATGATTGCTCCTGCCACTGCTGCTTCTCTGCGGGACAGCCTGAATGCGTTGATTGTGTCGGATGCGGCTTCGTCGTCTTCGTCGGTGAACAGGGATTTCACGCCGCCTATGGCCATTCCGGGTATAGCTTTCAGTGTGCTCCACCATGGCTCCGATGTGTCTTCTTCTATGAAGCGGCGTATGGTGGTGTGGTTTTTACCGGAGATGTCAGTGACGGGCACATCGAAAAGTCCTACCGCAAAGGGTATGGACGATACGATGTCGGGATAAAGCTGTGGAGTCACCGCTTCTTTGCTTGCGCCGCCAGCGTTTAGGCCTGCCATGGACGCCAAGGCTCCGAGGCCACCGGCGGCCTGCTTGTTGTCGCCCAGTTCCGGGGCGAGTTTTATGGTGGTGGTGTATTCGCGCGGAATTGAAAACGCCACCACGAGTCCGACCACAATGCCGTATGCAGCTGCTTTTAGGATGAATCTGCGTGCCGACCACAGCTTTTTCGCGAGGTCCATGAGGTCTATTTCCTGCACTTCGTCGTCGTGCGGATTCAAGTTGTTCTTCTCGTCTGTCATATGTGTAGTGTGGTGCGGGGTTTATTTCAGGAGCGTGGCTATGGCTGCGGCCATGGTGCCGAGTGTTCCGCCTACGGAGGTCACGGACATGATGGCCTGCCAGTTGGGACCCGTGCTCGGGGCTTTCGAGGGCACTATGATCTGGCATCCGGGTTCGATTTTTACGTTGCGGCTGGCTTTTGCCACCATACCGTTCATGTACACCACGTAGGCTTTGCCTTTTTTGGCTCGTTCTCCGTAGCCGCCGGCCTGGTTTATGTAGTATTTGAGTTTGGCGCCGTCTTTGTAGGACACGGTGTTGGGCACCATCACATCGCCGTGCACGCGCACTGTGCTTATGAGCTGCGGGATGAAAAGCACATCGCCTTCCTGAAGCACGAGGTCGTAGTCGCCGCCGGGTGCGGCAAGTGCTTTTTCAAGGTCGATGCCCACGGTGTACCTGTCGGAGATGACGAGCTTTTCCATGGAGATGGAGTCGTTGGACTCGCCGTTCTGCATCGTGCGTGCGATACGGATGGTTTCGGTGCGTGCGGCTATTTCGTCTTCCGTCATCTTACGGCTGAGGTGTGCTCCGCGCACGTAAGCGGCATCGGTGAGGCCGCCGGCGCGGTTTACGAGGTCGCTCAGGCGTTCGTTGCGCTGCGAGAGGGTGTAGGGGCCTTCAAATGTCACTTCTCCGCCTATGGCCACGCGTTGCTGTGCCATGTAGACCGGACTCTTGCGCACGGTCACTATGTCGTTGGACTCGAGCAGGAAACCCGGGGTGCCCACTTTACCGCCTTTGTACTCGAAGTTGAATACTTTGGCTATTTCGTTGCTGGAATGCAGAGATGTCGGGTCGACGATGCGCCGTGCCACCTCGATACGGGCCTCGGACGCTCCTTCGAGGAGTCCTCCGGCCTGGAGGATGAGGTCGTCGATAGTGGTGTTTCTGGCATAAGGATAAGTGCCGGGGTCGGCCACGAGTCCTTGGATAGTGAAACCTCCGCGGTTGTTCAGTTCCTGCAGGCTCGCGATTTCCACGATGTCGTTCCGTTGCAGCTCGATGTCGGGCGCAGAGCCTTCGAGTACGGCTCCGAGGTCGACGGGGATGACTTGAAGTGTCAGGTCGGCTCCTTCGCGGTAGATGAGCGCACGTTCGGTGTAAGCGTCTTCGACGAGTCCCTGTGCTTTTTCGATGAGTCCGCGCAGAGTGAGCATTTCGGCGCCGAGGGCATAGAATCCGGGGCGCATCACCTGTCCGCGCACCTGTACGCGGTTGGTGTAGCGGTCAAGGGCGCGTCCGACGGTCACTACGTCGCCGTTCTGCATGCTGTAGCCACCGAACTCGTCGGCGTGCACGTTGTACAGTTCGTTCTCCTGGCCGGCCAGACGCGACACGCGCACGGCCTCGGTATAGGCGTTGCCCGAGAATCCGCCGGCAAAGGCCAGCACGTCGGCAAGGGTTTCGCCGTCCTTTGTCTCATAGTACATGGGGCGCTTTACGTTGCCGTCGATGCGTACCATAGTCTCATATGGCGGCACTATTATTACGTCGCCCTCCTGCAGGTGTATGTTCTTGCTGTTCTTGCCGTTGAAAAGGAAGTCGTATACGTCTGCCACGGCGAGCCGGCGACCGTTGCGCACCACCTCTATGTTTCGCATCGAGCCTATGTCGGTGATGCCTCCCGAGCGGTAGAGGGCGTGGAATATAGTCGAGAACGGCGAGAGGCGGTAGGTGCCGGGGGTGACTACCTCGCCCATGATGTTCACCTGTATCGTGCGCACTTTGCCGAGATTGAGGCTTATTTCGGTGGCTGAGTCGCCCACGCCTGCATATTTGCTGGCAAACAGCTTGCGCAGGTGGGCGTTGGCCTGGTCTATTGTCAGCCCGTTCAGATAGATGGGGCCGAGCTGTTCCACGATGATGCTGCCTTCAGGCGAGATTGTCTGCTGGAGACGGTCCTCGCTTTCGCCCCATATGTCGATTATCACCTCGTCGCCGGGTCCGAGACGGTAGTCTTTGGGCGTTGCCTGGTTTTCGTTGGGCTCGAAAGTGAGAGACTGCGTGGAGAACACGTTGTGGCCGAATATATTGGCCGAACCCTTTTGCACTTCCTGGCGTGTGGTCGTAGCAAGGCCTGTTTCGCCTTCGGCTTCCTTGTCCTCTACGGCGCGTCCGCGCATCACCGACTTGTCGGCAGCGCCGGATTCTGTTTCCTGGGCTCCGGATCCGGAGTGTGCGTCGCGCAGGCGTTCAAGCTGTGCGGGCGTGACGCCTTTTGAAATGAGTTCTTTTCCTATCTGTCGCTCCGTTTTGCCGTTTTTTTTCTGTTGCTGGACGTACTGGATTACCTGTTCGTCTGTCATTTCGGCATAAGCAGTAGCGCACGCGGCGAAAAGTGCCGTCGCAGCTATGAGTGTGCGGAGTGTAGTCTTAAATCGCATAAGTCTCGGATGTAGGTGTTTTTACAGAACGCAAAGATATTGATAATTCTTGTTTTATGCAAATGCAACTGGCGTGTGCCTTACACGTTGAACCGGAAGTGCATTATGTCGCCGTCCTGAACCACATATTCCTTGCCTTCCACCCCGAGGCGTCCGGCCTCGCGCACGGCTGTTTCGCCGCCGAGCTGCACATAATCGTCGTATTTGATGACCTCGGCGCGGATGAAGCCTTTTTCGAAGTCGGTGTGGATGATGCCGGCGCATCGCGGAGCCTTGCTGCCGCGGATAAAAGTCCAGGCACGCACCTCGTCGGGTCCGGCTGTGAAGTAGGTCTGCAGGTCGAGCAGGGCGTAGGCGGCGCGTATGAGGCGCGACACGCCGCTTTCGGCGAGGCCTATCGATTCAAGAAATTCGGCGCGCTCCTCGTAGGTGTCGAGTTCGGAAATCTCGCTCTCGGTCTGTGCGGCTATCACCATGAGCGAAGCTCCCTCCGACGCGATGGCTTCGCGCACAGCGTCGACGTAGGCGTTGCCGGTGGCGGCGGAAGCGTCGTCCACGTTGCACACATACAGCACAGGCTTGGATGTGAGCAGGAACAGCTCACGCACGAATTTCTGCTCGTCGGGGGTGTCGAAGCTTACGCTACGGGCCGGCTTGCCTTGCTCGAGGGCTTCCTTGATGCTCTGGAGCACATCGGCCTGCATGCGTGCCGTTTTGTCGCCGCCGGTCTGCGCCTGCTTGATTGTGCGTGCAAGGCGTGAGTCCACGGTTTCCATGTCTTTGAGCAGAAGCTCGTATTCGATTATCTCCTTGTCGCGCACGGGGTCGACCGAGCCGTCGACATGCGTTATGTTGTCGTCGTCGAAGCAGCGCAGCACGTGCAGTATGGCGTCGGTCTCGCGTATGTTGGCCAGGAACTTGTTGCCGAGGCCCTCGCCGCGCGATGCGCCTTTCACAAGGCCGGCAATGTCGACAATTTCAACCGTGGCGGGCACTACCGAGCGCGGCGAGCACATCTCGACGAGGCGGGTGAGGCGATCGTCGGGCACGCTGATTACGCCCACGTTGGGTTCGATGGTGCAGAAAGGAAAGTTGGCCGACTGGGCCTTGGCGTTGGACAGACAGTTGAAAAGTGTGCTTTTGCCCACATTGGGCAGCCCCACTATGCCGCATTTTAGAGCCATTGTGTATTGCTTGTTTTGTGAAAATGTTGATTCAGGCTACAAAGTTAGTAAAAAATGTGCTAACTTTGCGTGTTAGAAATATGAATAAGAATTCGGCAACCAACAATGTCTACCGCCGCGGTGCTTCGGACGGCGCCGTGATGGGTGTCGTGCTGTGCGGCATCTTCGCCTCATGGGCGCTGTCGATGCGTGTGTCGGCGGCCTCGCTGGCCTTTCCGCTGCTGTGTGTGGCGGTGCCTGTGCTGGCCTATGTGCAGCTGCGCCGTGCCTATAGGGCCGACGGCGGCATGAGCACATTCCCCATGCTGTGGATGCACGGCATCTGCATTTTCTTTTTCGGGTCGCTGCTGATGGCCGCGCTTGCCATAGTGTGGCTGCGGTGGTGGGAACCCGGGCTGGTGGGCGAATCGCTGTCCCAGGCGGCCGACGTATATGCGTCGCTGGGCTCGCCGGAGGCCAGGGCGATGGCCGACGATGTGCGCGCCGTCATCGACCGCGGCCTTGTGCCGCGTCCTGTCGATGTGGGACTGGCGCTGTTGTGGGGCGGTGTGTTCAGCGGCTCCATACTTTCGATGATATTCGCGGTCGTAATCCGCGCCGTGGGCTTGCGCCCGCACAACAAACGATAGAGATATGGACATTTCAGTAGTAGTGCCTTTGTACAACGAAGCCGAATCGCTTCCGGAACTGGAGCAGTGGATAGCCCGTGTGATGCGCGACAACGGCTTCAGCTATGAGATAATATTCGTGAACGACGGCAGTACCGACGGTTCCTGGGAGGTGATAGAGCGTCTGGCCGAGGCCAACCCGGCCGTGCGCGGAGTGTGTTTCCGACGCAATTATGGAAAAAGCCCGGCATTGAACGTGGGCTTCGCCCGCTCCGAAGGCGACGTGGTTATCACCATGGACGCCGACCTGCAAGATTCGCCGGACGAGATTCCTGAACTCTACCGCATGATACGCGAGGAAGGCTACGACATCGTGAGCGGCTATAAGCAAAAGCGCTACGACCCGCTGTCGAAGACCATACCCACCAAGCTTTTCAACGCCACGGCGCGCCGTGTGAGCGGCATACACAACCTGCACGACTTCAACTGCGGGCTGAAGGCCTACCGCAGCAAGGTGGTGAAACACATCGAGGTGTACGGCGACATGCACCGCTACATCCCCTATCTTGCCAAACTCGCCGGCTTCAGCCGCATCGGCGAGAAAGTGGTGCAGCATCAGGCCCGTAAATACGGCAAGACCAAATTCGGCCTCGACCGCTTTGTCAACGGCTATCTCGACCTCATCACACTCTGGTTTACCGGCAAGTTCGGCGGAAAACCCATGCACTTTTTCGGCCTCGTAGGCTCGCTTATGTTCCTGCTCGGCCTCGTGTCCACGGCCATAGTCGGCTTCACTAAGCTCTACCACATGCACTCGGGCCACCCCTACACGCTCGTGACCGATTCGCCTTACTTCTACCTCGCGCTCACGCTCATGCTGCTGGGGGCACAGATGTTCCTCGCCGGATTCGTGGGCGAACTCGTGGCCCGCAATGCGCCGGGGCGCAACCACTATGAAATAGACAGCGAAATCAAACAAGCTTTAAAGAACACAGGACATCCCCACTCCTGATACCGCATAAAGAACTATTATGGAACTGAACTCATTCGCACAATTCGCCAAGCTTGTGGACTCTCGCCACAGCTGCCGCAAATATAAAGACACTCCTGTCGACCGCGGACTCATCCGCACCGTTCTTGACACCGCACGCCTCGCTCCCTCGGCCTGCAACCGCCAGCCGTGGAGCTTTATTGTGCTCGAAGGCGAGCAGGGACGCGAGATATGCGGCCGTGCCTACGACCGCGAGTGGATAAAGGAGGCACCGGCTTTCATCGTCGTGTGCGGCCACCACGGCGAAGCCTGGCGCCGCTCTTTCGACGGCAAAGACCACACCGATGTGGACATCGCCATAGCCACCGAACACATATGCCTGACGGCCACCACTCTCGGCCTCGGCACGTGCTGGGTGTGCAACTTCGACCCCGAACCGCTCCGTGCCGACCTGCGCCTGCCGGAAGGAGTGGAACCTATCGTGATAATACCCATCGGCTATCCCGGCTACGACGAAAAGGCTCCCGCACGCAAGCGTAAAGAGCTTGACGACATCCTGCAATGGGGCGTGGAATAGCGATAGCGGCAATGGCGGGCGCTGTGGCGGCTTTGGCTTCGTGCAACACTTCCGGCTGCCTTGACAACCGCAGTTCGCTGCCGTTGGCCGAATTCCGCTCGTCGTCCACCGACAAGGCCATAAGCGTGGATTCGCTCGAGGTGGTGGGCGTGGACGCTCCGGACGGTGCGGTGCTGAGCGAGGCGAAGCCGGCCAAAAGCCAGTTGTATCTGCCGATGCGTTCTACCCGCAACAGCACCTCGTGGCGTTTCGTTTACCGACAGAAAGCGCTCGAGGCGGCCGGTGTGGAGGATGTCATCACGTTCGATTACGAGAGCATACCCTATTTTGCGTCGGAGGAATGCGGCGCCACGTACCGCTACCGGGTGACATCCGTAGACTATACCGACAATGTTATCGACCGGGTGGTGATGGCCGATTCGCTCATCACCAATGTGGATAAGGTGAGCATCCTCATCTATTTCCGCACGGCGGAGCCCGAAGGGGAGGGGGCAGGGCAATGAATCTTGCACGTGTCCTTCTCCTTGCGGCGATGCTCGCCGTGGCATCCGGCGCCGAAGCGCAGCGCCGCATCACACCAGTGAACACTGCGGCCACGGCCACGCAGAGCCGCAACGAACTGCGCAACGACACCGCACGCATCAATGCCGAACGCCGCGCCTCATCCGTGAGCTATGTCGACGACAACGGCAAAGTGGTGTGGGTCGACACCGTGACAGGCGACAAATGGGTTGATTCTCTTGCCCTGACGGCGTCGTTGCCGCGCATGCAGTACCCTTTGCTGCATTCTGTGTCTGTCTCGGTGGACATATGGGACGCTGCAATGCGTCTGTTCGGCCAGGACTATGGTCTGGCGGGCTTCGCAGCCGAGGTGAATCTGCACAACCGCTACATCCCTGTGTTAGAGGCCGGATTAGGCACCGCCTCGCATAAACCCTCGGGCGGTGGCTACTACTATCGCTCGCCGATGGCTCCGTATTTCCGGATAGGAGCAAACTATAATTTTCTGTACAACAGCAATCCCGATTATCTGCTGCTTGCCGGTCTGCGGTACGGATTTTCCACGTTCCGCTGGGAGGTGCGCGACGTAATCGTCGATTCTCCGTATTGGGACGAGACGGCCACGTTCGGCATCCCTCGCCAGAATGCTGCCGCCGGATGGCTCGAATTGTGTTTCGGCCTTCGTGTCAAGCTCTGCGGGCCGGTGTCGGCCGGGTGGATGCTCAAATACCACACGATGCTCCACTGCACCGAGACGCCTTATGGAAGTCCGTACTATGTGCCGGGCTATGGCGCGCGTAGCGGAGCGCTCACAGGCGCTTTCTTCGTCACTTACACGCTGCCTGTGTCGCGCAGGAAGCCTGTGCCCGTAGCCGAGTAAAAAGCCCATTGCTTTCCGCTATTGGCATGTGCCCCCGGGTTGTGTCCGCTGTGCGGCCGTAGCCCCGGGGGCTGCTGTTTCTTTGTATGTGCAGGCTTAGAGCATGTTGAGTGAATGGATTATTCTTGCAGCTTTATGTCCGTTCGTCGCTGCGCTCACAGGCGTGTCGCCTGTTGCAGTCTTGTTTTCCGTGCTGAGGCTTCGCGCCTGAATCGGGCGCTGCGGATACAGCATAAAAATCGGGCCCGCCTTTTGGCGAGCCCGATAAAAGTTGTGGCTGATAGGAGCGGTTTAGCGCTCGATGATCACAGCGCAGCGGTCGAGGCTTACGAGAGCTTCGTTGTCGCCGTGGAGGTTGCCCTGGACGGGAACTGCCTGAACCTGGTCGGCGCTTACGCCGCGGCTTACGAGCTGTTTCACAACGTTGCCTGCACGCTGGTTGCGGAGACGGTTGTTGATGGCGTCAGAACCGGTGTAGGTGTCGGCGTAGCCCTTCACGTCATACTTCTTGGAAGCGTCGGCTTTGAGGACGTCGGCAACGGCGTTGACGATGTTCTTGTCTTCGCGGGTCAGACGGCTGACACCGATGGGGAAGTAGATGGTGGCGAGAGCTTCGGGCTCGGCTTCCACAACTTCCGGCTTGCGGTTGAGGCAGTCCTGGAGCTGACGCTCGAGGTCGGCTACGCGAGCTTCGGCAGCGGAGAGGCGTGCGCGCAGTGCGTCGCAGTTCTCTGCGGGGGGGCAAACGGGAACAACGGGAGCGCTCCAGTTGGTCTTGCCGAGGTTGAAGGTCACACCGAGGTAAGCGTTGAGGCTGCCGAACATTTTGTCTACGTGGTTGTAGGCGTTGTCGGCGTGGCCGTCCATGAGGGTGGCGCGGATATCAAGCGACAGAGCTACACGCTTGCTCACGTTGAAGCTGTTGATGAAACCTACGCGGCCGAAGAGGTTGGTGTCGCGGAGGGTGTGCCAGTCGTTGTTGAGGGTGAAGTAACCACCTGCACCGGCGTAAACGATGGCGTTGTACATGCGGTTGGGCTTGTAGCCGCACCACCAGTTGGTGAGGTTGATCATCACGTCAGCAGCCGGGCCTACCTGGTTGTAGAGGGTCTTATAGTAGCCGTCAGGACGGTATTCGTCGAGAAGCGAACCTGCTACGGGACCGTTGGACAGACCCTTGTTCTGCATCCAGCTTGCACCGAGGCGCAGGCCGATGATGGGCGAGAACCACTTGCCTACGTAGATGTCGGCAGCGGGAGCGAAACGGTCGGTGAACTTACGGTGATCGTCGAAGCTGGAGAAGTAAACGCCGGCACCGCCGTCAACCGTGATAAACCAGTTGTTGCTGAACTTGTTCACCAGAACGCCCTGGGTGGGATCCTCCACGTAGGTGACCTCCTGAGCATTGTTCTGGGCCATAAGCGACTGTCCCATGAGCAGGGCGCAGGCGCAAGCAAAGAAAGTAGCTTTTTTCATAAATAAATAAACTAATATTAGTGTGTTATAGTTGAATGTGCGTATAATAGGTCGGTAATCGGGTTCAAAATTAGCAATTTTTTTTTAAACGAATGCTGTCTGTGTGAAAAAAAACTAATTCCGGATCTATTTTTCCATCTTTCAGGCTAAAATGAATCCGCCGCCGGGCATGTGTCCGGCGGCGGATGTATAGGTTGTTATCGGGGCATGTCAGGCAACGTGCGGCCGAGGTACTGGGCCACGCAGGCGAGGATGTTCGAGGCGGTGAAGCCGAACTTCTCGTCGAGCACCTTGTAGGGGGCGGAGGCTCCGAAACGTTCGAGGCCGAACACTTTGCCGGTGAATCCCTCAATCATGCGCAGCGAGGCGGGCAGGCCGGCGGTGAGGCCGAACTGGGGCACTCCGGCGGGGAGCACGGATGCGCGGTAGTCGGCGGGCTGCACGTTGAACAGGCCTATGCTTGGCATCGACACCACGGAGGCGTGTATGCCTTCGGCCTCGAGCAGCACAGCCACTTCGCAGAGCAGGCTCACTTCCGAACCGTTGGCCACGAGCACCACGTCTGGCTTGGCGGCCTCAACCACGGTGTAGCCGCCTTTGAGCGCGCCGAGAGCTGCCGTGTAGCGGTCGGTGCCTTCGGGCGCGGGCAGGTCGGGGATGTCCTGGCGGGAGAGGATGAGGGCGGTGGGTGTGTCGTGGTTGTCCATGGCCATCTTCCATGCCACGCTGGTTTCTGCGGCGTCGGCGGGACGCAGCGCAAGCAGCGACGGGCGGCCGCTGAAGTTGCGTATCTGCTCCATGAGGCGTATCTGGGCTTCCTGTTCCACGGGCTCGTGGGTGGGGCCGTCTTCGCCCACGCGGAATGCGTCGTGTGTCCATATGTACTTCACGGGCAGTTCCATGAGGGCTGCGAGGCGCACTGCGGGCTTCATGTAGTCGCTGAACACGAAGAACGTGCCGCAGGCTTCTTCGAGGCCGCCGTGCAGTGCTATGCCGTTCATGATGCATGCGAGGGTGAGTTCGGCCACGCCTGCCTGCAGGAATGCTCCGCCGAAGTCGCCGCGTGTCAGGGCGCGTGTCTTTTTCAGGAATCCGTCGGTCTTGTCGCTGTTGGCGAGGTCGGCCGAGCCTACGATCATGTTGCGCACCTGCTGTGCGAGCACGCCGAGCACGTCGGCCGATGCCTGGCGCGTCGATGTGCCGGGCTTGTGAGCTATGGCTTTGTAGTCTATCTCGGGCAGGCGTCCTGCGAGGTAGCCTTCGAGTTCGGCGGCGAGGATGGGGTTGGCTTCGCTCCATGCCTGGTAGTCCTGGCGGCGGATGGCCACAAGGCGGCGCAGTTCGTCGGCGCGTTCGGCGTAGAGGGCTGCCACGTCGGCGAAGATTTCAAAGGGTTCTTCGGGGTTGCCGCCGAGGTTGGCGATAGTGGCTGCGTAGTCGGCTCCGCTGCTGCTGAGGGGCTGGCCGTGTGTGCTGCACTGTCCTTCGAAGCATGTGCCGTCGGCCTTCACGGCGCCTTTGCCCATGGCCGTGTGGCCGATGATGAGGGTGGGGCGCTGTGTTTCGCCGTAGGCGCTGTCGAGGGCTTCGCTTATGGCTACGGGGTTGTTACCGTCCACTTCGAGCACGTTCCATCCCCATGCGCGGTATTTCGCTGCTACGTCCTCGCGGTTTACGGCGTCTACCATGGTGCTGAGCTGCACGCCGTTGCTGTCGTAGAACATGATGAGGTTGGCGAGGCCGAGGTAGCCGGCTATGCGTCCGGCGCCCTGCGAGATTTCTTCCTGGATGCCGCCGTCGCTGATGAACGCGTAGGTCTTGTGCGCCACCACGTCGCCGAAGCGTGCTTCAAGGAAGCGTTCGGCTATGGCTGCGCCCACGGCCATGGTGTGGCCCTGGCCCAGAGGTCCGGAGGTGTTCTCGATGCCGCGCTCCACGTCCACTTCGGGGTGGCCGGGGGTGGGGCTGCCCCACTGGCGGAACTGCTTCAGTTCGTCGAGCGAGAATTTGCCCGTCAGGGCGAGCACCGCATAGAGCATCGGCGACATGTGGCCGGGGTCGAGGAAGAAACGGTCGCGGAACGGCCATTTCGGGTTGTCGGGGTCAGTGACGAGATGCTTGGCATATAGCACGGCTGCAAAATCTGCGCCGCCCATGGCGCCGCCGGGGTGTCCCGACTTTGCTTTCTCCACCATGGAGGCTGCGAGGATGCGGACGTTGTCGGCCGCGCGGGTAAGAAGTTTCTGATCCATTATAGTATAAAAATGATAGGTGTGTTGTTGAGATTCTTAGAGGTTGCGCGCGTCGGGGGCTTCGTCGTCCACGGGAATGTCTTTGTTGACATTCTTGCATCCGATGAGGCCGTAGAACAGCAGGTAGGCGAGCATGGCCACCACCAGCCAGTAGCTTGTCATGTAGCCGAGGCTGTTGGCGATGGCGTTCTGAATCACGGGCATGACGCCGCCGCCCACCACCATCATCATGAAGATGCCGCTGGCCTGGGCGGTGTATTTGCCGAGGCCTTCCACGGCGAGGTTGAAGATGCCGCCCCACATCACCGATGTGCACAGGCCGCAGAGCACGAACAGCAGGGCTTTCATGGGCACTTCGGCCATGGTGAAGCCGTCGGCCACGCTGTAGCCGGGCATCGACACGCGTATGCTGTCGGGCAGGAAGATGGCGGCGATGATGAGCACGATGGCGAGTGTGCTCACGAAGATGAGCTGCGCGCGGCTGCTCACGGCGCCCGATATGGCGCTTGACAGCAGGCGTCCTACGAGCATGAGCAGCCAGTAGATGGCCACCACTGCGCCGGCTATGGCCGATGCGTTCACGAGTATGCCGCTGGCCGAGCTGTCGGAGAGGTAGAAGTTGAGCACGCCGGGGATGCCGATTTCGATGCCGACGTAGAAGAATATGCCTACCACGCCGAACACCGTGTGGCGGAAGTGCCACGGGCTGTGGGCGAATTTCACTTTTTTGCCGCCCTTGTTCATGTGGGGCTCGGGGATGGCCACGAAACTGAGCACGATGAATGCGAAGGCGAATACGCCCATGGCTATCCACAGCAGGGGTGCCACGTCGCTCATGGATGTCTGCGCGGTCACCATGCCGATGAGCGAGCCCACGAACAGCGGGGTCATCGTGCCGCTGAGCGAGTTGAGCGCGCCGCCGGTCTGTATGAGCTGGTTGCCTTTGTTGCCGCCGCCGCCGAGCAGGTTGAGCATCGGGTTCACGACGGTGTTGAGCATGCACACGCAGAAGCCGCACACGAATGCGCCGAGCAGGTAGATGATGAAGTTGAGGGTCACGGCGTCGGCGCCTGCGGAGAACACGACGGTCTCGGTGCCTGCCACGCTCGACAGGTATTGGAGGGCGAGGCCGGCAATACCGATTACCATTGCCCACAGTGCTGTTTTCTTATATCCGATTTTCACGAGCAGGTTGCCGGCGGGGATACCCATGAACAGATAGGCGAGGAAGTTCATGAGGTTGCCGAGCATGCCGCTCCACTCGTAGTTGTTTTTCCATATGGTGCCGATGGGCGCGGCGAGGTTGGTGACGAAAGAAATCATCGCGAAAAGGAAAAACATCGCCACGATAGCGATGACTTTACCCTTCTGTTTTTGATTGCGTTCCATTTGTAAGGTGTATGGTATAGGGTTTGGGTTAAAGAATTGCTGTTGTCGTCAGGGCGCATTTCGCCCTCTATGCCGCAAAGTTAACTATTTTTGGCGAAAGTGCCTAAAAAAAGAACGGAAGAACAGCGCAGACGGAAAATGAAGGCGCTGCCGCCGCTCCGTTTCCGTCTGCGTGTATTCCGTGCTGTTTCTGTTCGCTATTGGCGTTCGCCGAATATCGCCGTGCCCACGCGCACGTGGGTGGCGCCGTGTGCGATGGCCGCGGGGTAGTCGTGGCTCATGCCCATCGAGAGGATGTCGCAGCCACGCAGGTCGGGCGCGGCCGCGTGTATGTCGCGCAGAAGGGTGGCGAGCGCCGCGAAATCGGCGTCGATGCGTGCCGCGTCGTCGGTGTTGGTGGCCATGCCCATTATGCCGCAGATGTGTGTGGCGCGCAGCTCGCGGTAGCCTCCGCCGGCAAACCATCCGAGCAGTTCCGCAGGGTCGAAGCCGCTTTTGGCCTCCTCGGCGGCCACGTGTGCTTCAAGCAGCACCCGCTGCACTATGCCGCGTTCGGCGGCGAGGCGGTCGATAAGCGCCAGCAGGGCGAGGGAGTCCACGCTTTCTATAAGGTCGGCGCATCCCACCACCATCTTAGCCTTGTTGCGCTGCAGGTGGCCGATGAAGTGCCAGCACACGTCGGCCGGCATGGCCTGTGTCTTAGGCAGCAGTTCCTGCACGCGGCTTTCGGCGAATATGCGCTGGCCGGCGTCGTACGCCTCGCGCAGAGCTTCCACGGGGTGGAATTTCGACACCGCCACCAGCGTCACGCCTTCGGGCAGCGTGGAGCGCACTGCCGCGAGGCGTCCGGCCACGCTCACTGCTTGTCGGCGGCCTTTTCTCCGCCCATGGCGCTCACTTTGTACACGTCGAGCAGCGGGGTCTCGGCTATGCTCTGTATCTCGAAGTCGGCCATGGTGCCTTTCATTCCGTCGAGGAAGTGGTCGAGGGCTTCCTTGAAGTTGCCGGCCTGCACGAGCATCAGGGTGGATGCTTTCTTTTCCACGCCGGTTTTCTCGTCGATGGTGATGAAAGCCACTTTCACGGTGTAGAAGCGGTCGGCGGCCTCGTCGTCGTTCCAGAATATCTCGGCTATTTTTGTGCGTTTCACGGCGCTCACGCTGAAGTCGCCGCTTATGTAGGGCGTGCGCTCCTCGATTATGCGCGCTTCGGCTTCAGTGAAGCTGAGGGCATCCACGAGGTAGGGTTCGTTCACTTTCTTCACTGCGCCGTTTTCCATCATTTTGTCGTAGCGCACCTTGCATTCAAACCAGTTTGCCATATCTTGTAGCGTATATTATATTATTTAATGTGTAATGTGCCGCAACCTGTGGGCTGCGGCGCTGCAAATTTACACAAAAATCCGTATCTTTCGAAAAACTATCCTTTTGTATCTCGTGGTCTATGCGGAGGTGCGCGGTTTAAAGTTTTGATTTTCAATTTAAAATTGATTTTAAGATGATAAATCGCCACTAATACGACGTGGCAAAGTGCTAATCTGAAAGAAAATTTCCTATGAAAATGTAAACTTTATTAAAAATAATTGTTACCTTTGCGAACTAATGTATAGTTCAAAGAGTGCCCTTATAAGGCGCGGCAACTGCCGCAGGTTCGTTAAGTATTTAAGTATCAATAACATATATGTCTAATTTCTAATTAAGTATGAAAAAGCTGTTTCTATTACTTCTCGCAGTATTAGCGATGGCCGTCGGTGCGTCGGCGCAGACGCGCACGGTCACGGGTACTGTCGTGGACGCTGTGAACGACGAGCCCATCATCGGCGCTTCCGTTTCGGCTGGCCACGGTGTAGGAGTTGTTACCGATGTGGATGGCAATTTTACCATTCAGGTGGCAGCTAACACTACAAAACTTACAATTTCCTACGTGGGATACACCGCGCAGACCGTCGATGTCGGCTCCGGTGCGCTCCACGTCAAGCTCCACCCCTCCACCACCTCGCTCGACGAACTCATCGTCGTGTCGTACGGCACGGTGAAGCGTTCGGAGTACACGGGTTCGGCAGGCGTTGTGGCCGCCGACCAGCTTGAGAACGCACAGGTCAGCAACGTGACCAAGGCGCTCAGCGGCAAAATGGCCGGCGTGCAGACGTTCAGCTCCAACGGCCAGCCTGGCACCAGCGCCACCATCCACGTGCGCGGCACAGGCTCCATCAACGCTTCCACGGCGCCCCTCTACGTTGTCGACGGCATGCCCTACGACGGCGAAATCAGCAATATAGCAGCCAGCGACATCGAGCAGCTCACTGTCATGAAAGACGCCGCTTCCACGGCGCTTTACGGTGCGCGCGGTGCCAACGGCGTAATCCTCATCACCACCAAGCGCGGCTCCGAAGGCAATGCCAAAGTGACGCTCGACGCTTCGTGGGGTGCCAACGGACGCGCTCTGCCCACCTACGACATCATCAAAAGCCCCGAGCTTTACCTCGAAACGATGTACCAGGCGCTCTATATGCAGCAGCTCGGACTCGGACAGAGCCCCGCGGCAGCCAACGCCTATGCCAACAACAACCTGTGGCTCGGCGCCATGCAGACATTCAGCGTGCCTGCCGGCCAGAGCTTCATCGGCATGAACGGCAAGCTCAACCCCAACGCCACCCGAGGCTACTCCGACGGCAACTACTACTACACGCCCGACAACTGGATTGACGGCACGTTCCGCGGCGGCCTGCGTCAGGAATACAACCTCACCATCACCGGCGGCACAGAGAAACTCAACTACTACGTGAGCGGCAGCTACCTCGACGATGAAGGTATCCTCGAAGGCTCGCACTTCCAGCGTTTCAGCTCGCGTGTCAATGTCGACTACCAGGCAAAGCCCTGGCTGAAGATAGGCACTACCAGCAACTATGTGTACTCCAACAGCGGTTACCCCGCCGGCCAGACTGCTTCTTCTTCTAACAGTACAGGCAATGCCTTCGCCGTGGCCTATCAGATGGCTCCCATCTATCCCATGTATGTGCGCGGCGCCAACGGCGAGTTCCTTTACGACAAGGCTTCCGGCAACCGCATCTACGACTACGGCATGGGCCAGGACTTCGGTTTCGGCAAGATGGCCTCGCGTCCTTCCGGCGCATGGGGCACAGCCAACCCCACCGGCGACCTTATATACAATACCCGCGAGTACATCGGCGACGTGCTCGACAGCAAGTGGTACGCCATCCTGACACCCGTCGAGGGTCTCACCGTCAGCGGTACGGCAGGTCTCTACCTCAACAACCAGCGCTACCACAACCTCGACAACAACCTCTACGGACAGAGCGCCGCCACCGGCGGTATGGCCACCCAGCAGTATGTGCGCTACAGCACTCTCAACCTCCAGGGTCTCGCAAGCTACAACCGCACCTTCAACGAAGTGCACAACTTCGACGTGATGGTCGGCGTCGAAAGCCAGGCCTACCAGGCTGAATCGCTCTATGGCCGCGGCTCCAACCTCTACATGCCCGGCAACTGGACACTCAGCAACACCATCGACAACTGGACAGTGGGCGGCGGCCGCGAGCAGCTCTCGCACCGAAGCGTCTTCGGCCGCGTGAAGTACAACTTCTCCGACCGCTACTACGCCACCGCTTCCGTCCGCGCCGACGCATCGTCGCGCTTCCATCCCGACCACCGCTGGGGCACATTCTGGAGCGCATCCTTCGGATGGGACGTCAACAAGGAAGCCTTCCTGAAGGACAAGACCTGGATTGACATCATCAAGTTCAAGGCTTCTTTCGGCCAGAACGGTAACGACAACATCTCCAGCACCTACTACATCAACTATACCGACCTCTACACCATCGGTGGCGCCAACGGCGTGTGGTCCGACTCCGAACTCCTCTACAAAGGCAATCCCGACATCACCTGGGAAAAGAGCAACAACTTCAACGTAGGTGTCGACTTCAGCTTCTGGCAGGGCAAACTCAGCGGTGCCGCCGAGTACTACCTGCGTCAGACATCCGACATGCTCTTCAATCTGCCCGTGGCTCCTTCGCTCGGCTACACCAGCATCCCCAAGAACGTAGGCTCCATGCGCAACAGCGGCTTCGAGCTCTCGCTCAACTACCGCGCCGTGAACACCAAGGACATCAAACTCGAAGTGTTTGCCAACGCCACCTTCGGCAAAAACCGCATCGTAAGCCTCGACCCCTCCATCCTCAACGCGGACGGAGCATGGGAAGCAGCAAGCACACGCCTCGTAATCCCCGGCGAAAGTTTCTACCAGCTGTGGCTCGTGGAATACGCAGGTCTTGACGAACGCGGCACTGCGCAGTACTGGGCAAAACGCAACGTCCTCGACAACGCCGGCGAGCCCATCGTCATCGGCGGTACTACCGACAATCCCGTCTACCAGACCGAGGAATACCTCACCACCGACTACACCGTGGCACGCAGCACCAACCGCAAGCTCACAGGCGACGTTTCGCCCGACGTATACGGCGGTTTCGGCATCAACATGGAAGCCTACGGCTTCGACCTCTCCGTGGGTCTGAGCTACCAGCTCGGCGGCCGCATCATCGACTACGGCTATCAGAACTATATGGATCCGGGTCTCACAGCAAGCCTCGGCAAGACATGGCACAAAGACATGCTCAACGCATGGCGTCCTGACAACACCAACACCGACGTCCCCCGCATGGGCACGGCCGGAGAACTCGTGGAATACGCCTCGCAGACCAGCACACGCTTCCTCATCAGCAGCGACTACCTCTCGCTCAACAACATCACCCTCGGCTACAACGTGCCCGAAAAGATGTACCGGAAGCTCGGTCTCTCCGCTCTCCGTTTCTACTTCTCGGCCGAAAACATAGCTCTGCTTTCCGCACGCCAGGGTCTCGACCCGCGCCAGGGCGGCGTAAGCTCCGACAACGCCACATACTCGCCCATCCGCACCCTCACAGGCGGTCTGCGCGTAAGCTTCTAATCTCTCCACTTCGTTTCATTACGACTTAACACGACATAATGATGAAATTCACCAACATACTTCTCGGCGCCATGGCCACCACGGCTCTGGCGTCATGCGCCGACCTCGACACGGAGATTCTCGACAGCTACGTGACGACCGACCAGAAGCAGGAGGTGCTCGAACTCAACCCCGACATGGCCTCGGCCTCCGTCATGGGCATCTACTCGCAGTTCACCGGCATCTTCACCATCTCGACGCAGCACCTCGACTTCGGCTATCCTGCCACCATGATGGGCATGGACTCGCAGGGCATGGACTACATATCGAAGAACTCCGGCTACAACTGGTTCGCAAGCTACAACGGATTTCAGGGCAACGGCCCCGACGGTTGGCGCGCAGCCATGCTGTGGATGTACCAGTTCGCCCAGATCAAGACCTGCAACACACTCATAGGTTCTATCCCCGCCGACACCGACAGCAAGGAACTGCAGTTCTTCCGCGCCCAGGGTCTCGCCACCCGTTCGTTCGACTACTGGACACTGGCCCAGACCTACCAGTTCAACTACACCGACAACAAGAACAAGCCTTGCGTGCCCATCCTCACCGACGAAAACGAACTCGAGGCAGCCGAAAACGGCGCGCCGCGTGCCACAGTCGAAGAAGTGTACGCACAGATAATGAAGGACATCAACGAAGCCGTCACCCTGCTCGAAAACAGCGGGATCGACCCCGCTTCGGTGATTGGCGACAAGCCCAAGCGTATGGTTAGCCTCGCCGTGGCCTACGGCCTCCGCGCTCGCTACCACCTCACGATGGAGAACTGGGCCGCCGCCGCCGAGGACGCAACAAAGGCAATAGCAGCCCACAAGGGCGCTCCCTATTCCATAAAGGATGTCAGCAAGCCCGGATTCACCAGCATCAACGACGATGCATGGATGTGGGGTATGGCTGTCAGCGAACAGGATGAAAACGTTTCCGGCGGTTCTATCGTCAACTTCCCCGCCATGTCGTGCTCTTTCGTTCACGGCTACACCGACCAGGGCGGCGCATGGCGCTGGTGCTCGAAAGTGCTCTACGACTGGATTCCTTCCACCGACGTCCGCAAAGGCTGGTTCCTCGATGCCAACCGCAAGAGCGCCAACCTCAGCGAGGAGCAGCAGAAGTATCTTGACGGTTTCGCGAGCGGCCCCGCCACCTACGGCGACGACCAGTCCACCAACCTCATGCCCTATACCAACGTTAAGTTCAACTCCTATCAGGGCGTTCTCGGCCAGAGCATCAATGCCAGCGACATACCCCTGATGCGTGTCGAGGAAATGTACCTCATCAAGGCCGAAGGCGAAGCCATGAGCGGAGCCACCGCCGCTGCCAAGCAGACCCTCAACAACTTCGTGCGCACCTACCGCGACCCCGCCTACGCTTCTCTCGCAACCGATGCCAAAGGCATTCAGGACGAGATTTGGATGCAGCGTCGCGTCGAACTCTGGGGCGAAGGCCTGAGCTATTTCGACATCATGCGTCTGCGCAAGAACATCGACCGCCGCGGCTGCAAATTCCCCACCGCATGGGTGTTCAACATCACTTATCCCAACGACGTGATGCTCTTTGTGATACCTTACGATGAAATTTCTGCCAACCGTGGCATATCCGAGGCCGACAACAACAAGACTGTTCCGACGCCCTCGCCCGTAGCGGATTAATCAACGAAATCTCACCTTATTAACCGACAACAATGAAACTTTTTAAATACACCGCGCTTGTGCTCGCCCTCCTTGCAGGTTTCACCTCCTGCAACGACGACGACTCCTATGCGCCCGGCGAGGCCTCGGACGGCGTCTACTTCCCCACCGACGATGCCCTTGAGGTGAATCTCGACCGCAACCTCGACTATTTCGAAGTCATCGTGTCGCGCCTTGGCCAGACGGCTGCCGCCACCTATCAGCTCACAGGCGACGCCGACCCGGAAGTGTTCACGCTTCCCACAAGCGTGACCTTTGCCGAAGGTGAAAACTCCACCAAGGTCAAAGTCGGCTATACCGGCGCCAACATGGCCATGGACAAGGCCTATCCCGTGAAGCTCGCTTTCGCCCCCGGCACGCTCATCAGCACCTACGGCTACGAAAGCCTCGAAATGGCCGTGACATATCCCGCCCCCTGGAAAACCATCGGCAAAGGTACATATCACGACCTGTATGTGCTTCCTGTCTATGCTGATGTCGATCCCGAAAAGCCTTTCCAGTGGGAATGCGAATTGCAGCAGCATGAGATAGACCCCACTCGTTATCGCTGGTTGCACCCCTATGGTGAAGTGTTTGCCAAGTTCTGCGCAAGTTCAGGTCTCGGCGAATTGGCCCCCGAGGAGTATGATTCCAAGAACCAGTACAATTTTGAGTTCATCTGCAAAGAAGGTAAAGTACTCATACCCTATCAGGCTACAGGAACCCGAATAAGCGAAAATGACGGTCCCCTTTATGTGGGCAACAAAGCCGGTATGAACTACTCGTTGGGTGGATACACCTTTGATGAAATTTTGTCTGCCGACCCCAGCCTTTTCGGCGAACTCGCCACAGGCATGGTGCCTGAAGTGGATGAGAACGGCAATGAGACCGGTAAGGAAATTGAAACAGCAATTACCATATTTCAGGGGCCGGAGCTTATATGTCTTGCTTTCGAGCCGAATCCTTCGTCTTACTATACCCTCAATAGCGACCCTGGTGGCTACCTGTGGTGGAGAGAAGGCGTTGAAATCAAAGATTACGACATATCCATCAAATACGACGGCGTGCTCACCGCTCCCACTGAAGTCACATATGCGCATGCTTCGATAAACATCGGCGAGGACATTGCAAAAGCAACTGCAGGCATGCTCTACGTGGCCGACCTTGAGGAGGGTACCGAGCTCGAAGCTGCCATCCAGGCAGTGCGCAGCGGCGCTGTCCCCGGCAAGGAACTTGAGGAGAAAAAGAATCCCGAGGTTCTCTTTGCCTTCGAAGGCAGCGGCAAATATGCAATTGCCGTAATCGCCTACAATGAAGACGGCGAGGAAGTGGCCACTCAGGCAGCTGCTATCGACATCATCGACAACAGCGCGCCCAAAGAGTGGAAAACGATCGGAACCGGCGTGTACACCGACATGTACATACTTCCTCTCTTTGGAAAGCGCGATTGCTCCTGGGAACTGCAAGTGCAGCAAAACACCGAAGATCCCACTCTCTTCCGCTATGTGCATCCCTACGGCACTGCCTTCAAGGAAGTGTTCGAGCAGAATTTCTCTGATAAACTCGGCCCCGACATGTACGATTCATCCAATGTGATGTACCTGAACTTTATAGTGAAGGATAATCTCGTTGCAGTGCCCGTTCAGTCCACAGGTGTGAATTTGTTAGAAGACCAGGGCGTATTGTCCGCAGGCAATCTGGCCGGCATATACTATCCTGACTGGTCGTTTGAGGAAATTCTCAGTCATCCCCAGCTTGGCCAAAACTGCTTCAGCATTCCTGCATTCTCGGGTGACAAACTGGTTTCGGTTACGCAGCCTGCAAACGCCACGGCAATAGTTTTCGCTACTGACAAAGAAGGCAGCTATCACACGCTGAAGAACGACACTGGTGGTGTGCAATGGACGTCGCAGAGTGCAGCAGCTGCTCCTGCCAAAGTGCCTTCAGCCCGGATTCCGAGTCTCGCTGCCGCTCTTAATGCGGCCGGTGTCAGTCAGACTGTTAAAGCCGACCTTCGCAAAGCTACTTTGCGAATCCACAAAGCCACTCTCTAAAGCAATAGAATAGCATCATACTATCCCGACTCCGCACGGCGGCGAGCCCGACTCGCCGCCGTGCTTTTTTGTGCCGCTGCGTCATAGAGCCACCGCTACGCGGCTCCATCCTGTGTGCGAGACCGCCTGTTGTCCCCGAGCAGCGACCGCTATGCGGCCATTGCTCGGGGCTAACATTCAGACTTGCCGCTACGCGGCTGCCCGGCGCTACGCGCCATTTCCGCATGCCTGTCATGCTCGCCTCCCCATTTTATCATGCATTTGTGGTGGCGTGTTGTACCATCCGTAGGGGATGTATGCGCTACGCGCCATTACCATCTGCCAGTCATGCTCGCCTCGCCATTCTCTCATGCATTCGTGATGGCGCGTCATCCTCCTGCTTGTGGAGTGTGTAGGCGCGTAGCGCCGAGCAGCCGCGTAGCGGCAAGTCTTAATGTTAGCCTTAGGCAAAGGCCGCGTAGCGGTCGCAGCCTAAGGTCTCCGCGCGCGTCATCCCCCGCGTCAAGCCGCATAGCGGCGGCTCTAACACATAATGCGTCTGCCTGCCATCAAACATATGCCAATATTTGCACCCCGCCGTGGCATATGCTAAATTTGCACATGGCCAATACATTTTCACAAATTTATCTGCATGTCGTTTTCGCTGTAAAGAACCGCGAAGCGTTGCTTCCTGCCACAATCCGGTCGCGTGTGTACGCGTATATATCCACTTTTCTGCACGATGCCGGCAACATTCCTCTCGCCATCGGCGGCACGGACGACCACGTGCATATCCTTTTCGCATACAACATAAATACGAGAATCCCCGATGTGATTCGAGAATTGAAATCCAACGTGTCGCGGTTCGTCAACGACAACAACCTTATTGCCTATAAATTCGAATGGCAACGCGGTTACGGCGCGTTTTCCTATTCGCATTCGCATATAGAAGCTGTCAAGCGTTATATCCGGAATCAGACCGAACACCATAAGCAGATTAGCTTCAAGGATGAGCTTGTGCATATTCTGGAATGTTTCGGCATGGATTTCGACGAACGCTATTTGTTTGACGAGGTGTGATGTGTCAGCAGAGCCGCCGCTACGCGGCTCCATCCTGTGTGCGAGACCGCCTGTTGTCCCCGAGCCGCGACCGCTATGCGGCCATTGCTCGGG